>JAJCZV010000256.1 GCA_029262175.1 Gemmatimonadota bacterium | reverse complement strand
CATGACAGGCGTGACGTCGGCTTCAACAGCCAGCCTGACCCAGTCGTCACTGTCGCTCCTCCTTTCAAGCAAGACTCTGCACCTTTCCACTGTCCGTCAAGTCACAGTGGTTTTCTGGTGGGTTACAAACTTATTTGGAGTCTCTGGAGTCCTGGACTCCAATGACTCTGGTTCTAGTATATAATCAGCAATGTTCAGAAAATAAACCAACATTCACAAGCACAGTTGTCAACCACAACCAGTGCCGCATCTAAGCTCAACCAAGCTTACATCCTTTAATCTCAACAGGTTAAGAGCCGTGTCTCTGCTGATCAGCACAGACCACACAAACACCTCAACTCCTTCAGTGGAACAGCGCAGCCCAGAGCACGCAGTACCGTTTCGGTGTCCATCATGGAAGGCTACACCAGGAGAGCATTCAAGCTTCAACCACCAACGTGGGATTCCAATCACCGCGAACTGTGGTCGACGTTCGAGACCGACTTCGAGTCTTTCGTCGAGTACCTTGGCGGCGAGTCTCTTGTCAGGCTTGCGCACGCCGATCACAGTGCCGGCGCGACGTCGCTGGTTCCGCAAGCACTCTCTGTCCGAGCGCAATCGCTCGCAGAGACGGATCAACTGAGGTCACCGCTTCAACGGCGCATGACCAGGGCCGCGGGAGCCGAGGCCGCAACATCAATTCCGGAGGCGGAACCACACGCCGCGACGGACATACTCGCCTACTCGGACCTCACCGTAGCGGAGCGACAGCTGGACAAGGAGTTGTACCATGCCCTGAAGCTGTCGATCAAGGGACCCGCGCACGATTTGCTCCTCCACGTGCACTCCAAAAGTTTCGTGGAAGCTTTTCTGATTCTTGGAAAAGAGCACAGCGCGTCAAGCTGTCTTCGCAAGACCGAGCTGATCAACAAGCTCTTCAAGCTGCAGTACGGCGGCAAGGTCGACGTCTACAAGCAAGAGCTTCTGACCCTCCTCCGCGACATCAAGGCTGCCAAGGTGGAAATGGACCACGTGATGATCACGTGCATCCTGCACTCGCTTCAATCAGACGAGTTCCAAGGCTTCAAGCTCCTGGCCGCACAGCGGGTCGATCAAGGCGAGGATATCAACCTCTTCGACTTCGTGCAATCGATCTGCAACTCCGTGGAACTCGTCTCGGGCAACACTCCAACGCAAGTCAACGTGGCGCAACCCGCACCGTCGGCGAAGCCAGCGTGCACGCGCTGTGGCGGAACCAATCACGTGCGGACCGAGTGCTTCGCGAGGACCCACCGGAATGGGCGCAAGCTCACCGACAAGGCACCCGCGAAGTGGCCGTACGAGGAGAAGAAGACCAAGGACGACGGCGACGGCAAAACCGACAAGAAGCTATCTGAGATCCTGGCCGCCGCGCAGAGCGTCAATTCAACAATGACGTTCGAAGACGTGAAAGAAGCGGTCGCGAAGGCAACCTGCTTCCACATCACCGAATCACCAGCCTCCAATGATCGCCTGGAGGCGTTGGAGGCTCTGGAGGCGCTCTGTACCAATCGTGAACCATCACCGGCCCCAACGCGAACACCCGAGGCAATCACCAACGACATCCGAGAGCTGCTGGGGCTGAACCAACAGCCCCCCGAGCCCGACGAGGAAGCACCTGAGACTGCGTGCTGCTGCTCATTGCGCGTCCTCGACTCAGGATCCCCCGTGCATCTCGACGGCGATGTTGCCGTCACGGATCCAACCGCGAATATGGCACTATCTTCGTATGACGGAAAGTCATGTTCTTTATCCCAAGGAACAGGGCCTTTGACTTTGACCAGCGGGGCTTCGACGGTGGATCTGAGCGTGGTGCACCGCATCGACGGGCTTCCCCAAGGCATCGTATCGTTGGCCCGCGTCGTCGAGGATCTCGATCTCACGTTCACCGCCAACAGCGCGGGTGCCGCGCTGACTCACGAAGACGGGACGAACATTCCAGTCTTCGTTCAGAGCGGCATCTACGTGATCGAGTGCCAGCAGCTGTGCTGCTACGTGCGCTCCAAACAACAGCGCGTCGACTGGAGGCGCCTTCACAACAAGCTGGGGCACTGCAGTGGACAAGCACTCATCGACACCGTCAACAACACTTACGGGTTGACCGCTGATCGCGCTGAGCTCACGGATTTCTTCTGCGCCGCCTGCGCTCTGGCCAAATCAGCCAAGCAGCGGATCTCAAAGGCTCGGGACCCTGATAACAAGGCCACGCGTCCATTTGAACGCATCTACACCGATATCAAATCGCTGAACGCTCCTGATCGGCACGGCAACACATCGTACCAGATCTTCGTTGACGAGCACAGCGACTTCATCGACGTCTTCCCAAACAAGCTGAAGACGGACGTCAACAAACACTTGGAGACGCTCGCTATCCGCCACGGGCTCAACAAACTGCCCTATCAATGTACCATCATCTCTGACGGCGACGGCGTCTTCAGGGAAAAGTACGCCGCTGTGTGCGCAGAACAGGGGTTGGCTCACGACAACACGCCGCCCTACACGCCGCAGTGCAACAAGGCCGAACGCGCCATCCTCGCGGTCGACTCCATGGCTCGAAGCAACCTGGTTGACGCCGCCAATCTGGACTTCAACGATTATCTCTTCGAAGCCTCAGACGCCGCCAGCCACGTCCACAATCGTATCGTGGGCACGAGGGGTAAGACCCCGTACGAGCTCGTCAAGGGACAACAGCCGTCGATCGCGCACCTCATCCCGTTCGGATGCATCGGCTACCTGCACGCCGCTAAAGAATCCGGCCGACGCAGCGCACTCCAACCAGGGCACCGCTCGGAGGAAGTCATCATGATCGGTTACCGCGGAGCGTTCAGCCACCAGTGGAAGGTCATCGACCGATCCGGGCGGACGAAGCACTCAATGCACGTGGACTGGAACGAGGACGACTTCGGTATCGAAAAGCAACTGAGCTTCGATCATTTGGAGGCGATCGCGCAAGAGGCTGGAATCGAGTTCGAGGCACACGGAGCTCTCGCCGAGATGGACACGACCGTCCCGTGGTCCGAAACTCCCGCTCCCGTCATCGGCGCGCCCGGCGAAACTGAACCATCCCGCGTACCGGAGCCGTCCATGACCGCCGGATTGGAGGATCCTCCAACGGTTCAAAGTCAAGAAATTGATACTGAAGTCAAGGCCGATTCTCTGGAAGTGGCAAATTTCTACGGGCACAACAACCCGATGGAGGTGGACGCCGCAAACATCATTGACGGCGCCCGCGTTCGGCACATCGACGTGATCGACCTCGCCTACGTCTACCTTTCGCTGAAGGAGATTCCCCTCAAGGAGGCACTGGCAGGCCCTGACGCTTCTCAATTTGTGGAGGCGATTCGCAAGGAAACGAACGCGCTGCTCGGACAGACGGTCACGCTCATCGACAAATATCATCCCGAGCGCGCAGCAGCCGAGGCTCACTCAACCGGATCACGATTCGTGCTAACCAAGAAGCGCGACGGCCGCCACAAAGCACGCTGGGTTGTCCAAGGCTTCGGGGAATCGCGCAACTTCGACGATGTCTCAAACCACTCCCACGTGGCGAAGCTGGACTCACTCAGGCTCATCACTTTCCGCAACGATCGACGCAAACGCATTCTCGCCACCGTCGACGTAAAGACCGCGTTTCTACAATCGACTAAGTATGGTCCAGAAGAGCCGGCACGATACATTCGAGTCTGGGATGCAGCAACCGACCAGTGGCTTTATTATCGGCTGCTGGGCCCCATGTACGGACAACGGAGCGCTCCTATCCGATGGGAAAACACTTTGTTCCCATGGCTCGTCTCAGCGGGATTCACGCAAGGACTCAACGACCAGAGCGCGTTCTACAATCCAGCGGAAGATCTCTCGCTGATCGTCTACGTGGACGATATTCTGATCGACGGGGACGAGGCTGCTGTTCACAACTTCCTCGAGGAACTCAAAGGGCGGTTCGAGTGCAACGAACCACTCTTCCTGGCTCCAGAGGCTCCAATTGATTTTATTGGAATTATCATCGCACTCGACGATCAACACATCAGCTTATCGATGCCGGACTACCACGAAAAGCTTCTCGACAACATGGGAATGACCTTCTGCAACCCTCTCGGAACCGCCTTTAACGCTCAGATTGAAGAATCAGAACTCCTGGACGAGCATTGGGCACGCCGATATCGTGAGGGCGTCGGGGGAATCGGCTGGCTCTGCAGCACAATCAGACCGGACCTCGCGTATGCCTTCTCAAGGCTCGGACAGTATCTGTCCAAACCTAACACCTCCGCGATGCAAGCCCTGAGACGTACACTGCGCTATATCAAAGGCACCACTCACTTCGCTCTGCAAGCGTCTCTTGATTCACTGGTCAAACAACAAAACGAGTTCAGTTTCTATTCAGATTCTGACCACGCGGGAAATTCCGAGACTGGCAATCAGCGCAAATCACAAACCGGGATCGTCGCGATACTCAACGGGGTCCCCGTCAAGTGGAAGTCAACCGCTCAGGCTGCAACTGCGCTGTCTTCAACCGAGGCCGAAGTCTACGCAGCAAGCACTGCCGTTCAAGAGTTCATTCATCTCGGCTACGTCTGTTCTGAGCTTGGTATTCAAGGGGTTCCTTCTCCGTTTACGCTGTACGTCGACAACGCAGCCGCTGAGCTCTTCATGCGCAACGTCTCCGGAGTCTCAAGAATGAAACACATCGACGTGAGGCTTAACTGGGTGTTGCAGCTGCGCGACGCACAGGTAGTCACACCCTGCCACGTCGACACCAACGACAACCTGGCCGATCTCTTTACGAAGATTCTGGGGAAACCAAGATTCACCGGATTGACCTCTCTCATGCTGACTGATCTTCAGCGCTGACGTCATGGAGGCGTATCGAAACATGTGAGTCGCCCTGCTGACTCACCGGAGCACAGCATGACAGGCGTGACGTCGGCTTCAACAGCCAGCCTGACCCAGTCGTCACTGTCGCTCCTCCTTTCAAGCAAGACTCTGCACCTTTCCACTGTCCGTCAAGTCACAGTGGTTTTCTGGTGGGTTACAAACTTATTTGGAGT
>JAJCZV010000255.1 GCA_029262175.1 Gemmatimonadota bacterium | reverse complement strand
AATGACCAAGGCTCTGGTCAATGACGACCGGTTGCGTTCGCTGCAATTCTGGCGTCTTGACGTTGACGCTGATCGATCAGCGATCCTGACCATGCGTGCAGATTCGGGCGAAGAGCCTGCAATCACCCAGACGATCCCGTTCACGGATTTCCCGCTCGATACGATCGATATCTGGGCAGGATTCGATGGCACGCATTGGACGCTCTACCTGCCATCCGAGCATTAGTGCCACACGCGGCCTGCCCGCTCCAGGGCAGGCTTTTCTTGCCGCAAGCACTCTTTTCCTACTGCCCCCGCCCGGCAGGGCGGTCCGGCGTTCAATAACGAACCTTGAACGTCGGTGAATCCTCGGGTCGGGACTTCCGGCGATCGTAGAGCCGGGTTGTGCTGACATTGGCGTGACCGAGCCAAGCCTGGACGTAGGCCAGGTCGGCAGCGTTTTCCAAGGCGTTGGTGGCGGCGGTGGCTCGTAGGGCGTGCAGACATAATCCATCCAGGGTGATGCCAGCTTTCCGGCCGTAATCTTTCACCATGGCGTAGATGCCATCCCCGGTGATGGCCTGGTCGAGCCTGCCCGTCACATTGTTGCGGGTAGGGCGGAAGAGAGGCCCATTCTTGTCCTCAGCGTGGCCGGCAGCGTCGAGGTAATCATTCATGGCTGAGAGGGCGGCCGGGTGGACCGGGATATACCGGGTTTTGGAACCTTTGCCCAAGACAGTCAGGTGAGGAACGCCACGGCGTTCAGCCAGGCTTTTGACCAGGAGGCCGGCCAATTCGCTCCGGCGAAGGGCATGGAACAGATAGACCGAGATGATGGCTCGATCGCGTTTGGCTTTGAGGCTGTCACCTTCGGGTGCGGCCAGCAGCATGCGGGCCTGGTCGTCGGACAGGGCCGGCGTTTTGCCTTCGTTGGCATCAGCGGCGGGGCGTTTGACTCCGGATACCGGGTTGTGAGTGATGGTGTTCTCTTCGCACAGATGATCAAACAGGGATGAGACGGCCGAGAGTTTTCGGCGGATGGTTGCGGGGCCAAGCTGGCGGGCTTCGAGAGTGGATCGCCAAGCGATGACATGGGCACGGGTGACGTGACGAAATTCGTCAGGTCGATTGATGCCGGTGAAGGCGATGAAGTCTTCCACGTCGGCTTGGTAGGCGCGGCGGGTATTGGGATTGTCGATATTGGCGAACCAGACGGCGGCGGAAGGCACAGCGGCCAGTTCATGGAATTGGCGTGCGGTAAGTGCACGATCGGTGGTTTTGGTGGTCGTGATAGCCCGATCTTTCATGGGCGAAGTTTACTACGGATAATATATTTTATCAAGAATAAAATGAGGCGGGCGGAAGGGCGGTTTTGTCACGTCCTGCGAGCGTGCCTGAGACGACGAGGCGGCGTTCGGTCTGGGGAGATGGCGTTGCGTATCGGGTTCACCTGGAAGCAGTGAGACAGCGTGAAATCCAGGGAGCCTGGGCTGGCGATTTGCGATAATGCTTGCATATGGCGGAGGCTTATGGTAAAAATTCTTCGGAGGATAGCCAGATATGTTTTTGGTACCCAAAAACTCACCCTGCGGGTGATCTGGTCAACGGTTTCGCCCGTTGAATTGCGACCCGACGTGTACGTCGGCCTGATCGCTGGAGCTTTCAGGCGGGGTGCAGCCCCGGAGCAGCCAACTATGCGTTGGATCATCACGTTTCGACGTGAACACGACCAACCCTTCGGATTGGATGCGACCATGGTTTCGACCCTGGAAACGAGCAACCCTCCGGATTGCATGTGGCCAAGGAAGCGTCCTTGGATGCGTCAACGGGCAGTAGAAGTGAAGGTGAGTAGCGGATGGCAACACCGACGAGACAACCAGGACGACCACCGGGCGGGCGACCACGCATGGCGGAGCACGAACGACGATGCCGGCAATCGAAGATTCGCTTGACGATGGCCGAGTTTGAATTCGTCACAGGCCAGGCAAAGACGGCCGGTATTCCGCTTGCAGAATTCATTCGCCGGCGAGCCCTTTCCGTACCCGTCCAACCGGCACCAGAAAAAGCGGATGCCACCCTGCTAAGGGAGATCAACAGCATTGGTGTGAATATCAATCAAATCGCCCGCAATCTGAACAGCGGCCGAGCCGGCCAGCACGGAGTGGACTGGTCGGCCGTCCAGGCTGAGCTTCGCCGCGTTCTCAAGAAGGTCGGAGCCGCCATCCAGTGATCAGCGTCATTCACAACCATGGGACCAGCTTCAAGGGGCTGATGGCCTACCTCATGCATGATCCCGATCATGCCCAAACGTCCGATCGCGTGGCCTGGGCGGAGACCCACAATCTTGCAACCGACGATCCCGAATTGGGGTGGAAGACGATGGCAGCAACCGCCCTGAGCCAGGCCGATTTGAAGGCCGAAGCCGGGATTAAGAACACCGGCCGCAAATCAAACAAGCACGTCATGCACTACACCTTGTCCTGGCACGATGAGGAGCGGAAGGAATTGACCCGCGATGAGATGATCCAGGCGGCCATGGCGTCGATGAGCTACATCGGCACCCATGAAGGCGAGAAGCTCGGCAAGAAGAAAGCACAGCGGACCCAGTATGCCGACGAGCACCAGGCCGTGATCGTCTGCCATGAAGAGCCGGGCAAATCACCGCACGTTCATATCGCACTCAACCGGGTCCATCCCGAGCACGGCGTGATGCTTCCCGACAGCAAGGATTACGAGAAGCTTTCCGCCTGGGCACTTGAGTACCGCCAGGCCCAGGGCAAAGATCACTATTGCCCCGAGCGGCAAAAGAACGCAGCAAAGAAAGCCCAGGGTCTTAAAACCTCGCATCGCCGGAAGTCACGCACTGCCTACGAGGCCGAGCACGAGCAGGAAAAGGCCGATCCCAATTCCCGCAAGAAGGCGTTTCTGGAATTGCAACGTAAGCGAGCGGGCGAGTTGATGGCCAAGAAGGTCGCAATGAAAAATCAGCACGCGGCTGCAACCCACAAACTCGAAGACCAACACTTGCAGGCCGAAAGAGCCGGACGATCGCTCACAGCCGAACGCATCCGGAATGAAAAGGCGAAGATCAGGGCCGGTTTCGCCCCGAAGATTGACGCCCTTACCGAGCGTCAGCAGAGCGAAATACAGGCCTTTGACGACGCGAAGGGCACCGCACGCGGGCGTGTTCGTAACGCCTGGAAAGCCCTCAAAACCAAGGAATGGATGACTGAAATCCGATCGCGGCCGCTTCACGCAACCACGCAGGCTTTCAAACTGGCGTTTGATTCAGGATTGCAGCAACGCGACATCGAAAAGCACCACCAAAAAGAAACACGGGCGTTAGCCGGTGAACGCCGGATGGATGAACGAACCGCCGCATGCGAGCAACGCTGCCAGCAACAGGCCCGGCTTGAAGAGCAACGGCAAGACTACGCCAAGAACCGCAACGATCTGATTCTGAGCCAAGACATGGACCGAGCCAAGCTACGGGCGGAATGGCACCAACTGCAGCAGGATCGCCAGGCCACCGCGATCGACGATGAGCGGGCTCGGCAGAGCAGAACCACGCCCCATCGCGACACGCCGGAAATCGCCGGCTCTGGCCAATCGGATCAGAAGAAAGGTGCTAGCCCACTGACAAAGCAGCAACCGCCAGACGTGCAGCCGATCAACGTCGACGAACATGATGACACGCCTGGCGAGAGTGAGCAGGAACGCCTGAGGCGGTTCCTCGACGGTGGTGGACGATTGAGCGAGGATAGAAAGCCTGATCGCAACAATGACCGGGGCCATGACATCGGAGAATAAGCGCAGTGGATATGATTTCTTCAACCTGGCAATTCATCACCAGAACACTATTCCCGCCGGTTGACGCGGCCTTGCGGGACTTCTTCGTCGGTCCACCTCCACCGCCCCCACCTGGCGAATTCGTGTGGGACGTTACTATGCCTATGCCCGGATTCGCTGTTCCCACGTTAGGCGGCACGACCACGCAGGAAATTCTACCCCACCCAATCGGCGAATTCTTCATGACGCCGCTTCAATACCCGCTTGATGCGGTGGGCCTCGGCGTACAGCATCCGGTCTTGTTTTACTTCGCCCTCATCGCCTCATTTGGGTTGTGGTGTTTCGCTCTTCGCACCGCATGGATCATACCCGCCCGCAGACTGGGTCTTTACAACCCAAACCATTATCACCTGTTTCCACGTCTCCCCTGGCGGTTGCTCTACGAACCGTTCGACATGCTGCGTGATCATCTTAATCTGTTGTATCTCGGGAAGAGAAGCACGGCGCGGCTTGCGGGACCGTTCGAGGTCGCTGCGCATCTCTACAAACCTGGTAAGACGTTGCTCGGTCGGATGATGGCCTTCAACCTGCCCGGCCTGATGCCTGTCGGTGTTTCGGTTAAGCGCCATCTTATGATGGTTGCTGATACCGGTGGAGGAAAGACGACCACGCTCACAAGCCTTCTTGCGCTACACCGGGGCAACGCATTTGTCATTGACCCCAACGGACAAGTTGCACACACACTACTTGCACGCTGCGGCGCAGGCGGAGATGGAATTATCGGCAAGAGGCGTAAGGTGGCGGTCCTCGACCCGAAAAAGCAGGTTGCGGGCGTGGTAAGCGCCGCTTGGAATCCATTTGATGAACTCCACGCCGTAGCGAAGAGCAGCGGCGAGGAGATGGTCCAGGACGTGGCGTGGAAAATGGCTGCGGCCCTTATCGTTACGGACAGCGAAAGCCAGAAATTCTGGTCTAACGCCGCGCGGCAATTCTCCTATGCCTTGATCCTATACATTTACGCCAACGAGGCGCGAGAGAATCAGACGCTCCTGCGTTGGCGTGAGCTACTGTGCAATGGCCTGAAGCCACCGTCAGCAGAGAGATTTGCGGCGGTCGCGGATGATATGACACCGGGCGATGTTCCGATGCCGCAACCATATCAATGGCTCCTGCACTGCATGGAGAGCAGTAGCAAATTCCAGAACGCGATACGAAACGCCACCGGTCCGGTACGAGCGGCATTGAAGATCGATCGTGAGGGGCAACTCACATCATCTGCCGAGGTACAAACCACTTGGATGGATTTCGAGCATGTCGAAACCATCTTGGGACGATCTGATTTTTCGTTTGAAGAGCTCAAGAGCGGCGATCTAACGCTTTTTGTCTGTGCACCGCTGGCAGACGTGCGTGACACAATGACCGCTTGGTTTCGTTTGCTGACCGTGATGGCACTCGACACGTTTGAGCGGCTGCCCGGCCGTCCGAATCCGCCAACGCTTTTTGCGATCGACGAACTGCCCGCTCTTGGCCACTTAGAATCCTTGGCCACCGCGCCGGTAACTCTTCGCAAATATGGCGGACAGCTACTCGGCGTCACTCAGGACATCGGCATGCTCAAGAAGACGTATCCGGGAACATGGGAGTCATTCCTGTCCTCCGCCGATGCGACTTATTGGATGAATGTCGATCACAGCGAGTCGGTCGCATACTTGTCGGCAAAGCTTGGCGAGCGCACGCGGAAGACGAAAGTGCGTGATCCAGGTGGCAAAAAGCGTATTCAGTTGGAAGACCGGCCGGTTATGGACCCCAAGGACATCGTGAAATACGTTTCGCCGAAGCGCGGCCGCATGCTCGTCACCGTCAAAGACAACAGCACTGCGTTCCGACTGAAAGTTCCGCATTACTTCAAGGAGCTTCCCGTTTACTATTACGCTCCTGATCCCAACGAAGATGAATCCCCGCTACGCGAACTGACGCGCGCTTTTTTTCGATTATTCCGATCAAGGATCGTTACGGAGACTGACACTGCGACCAAACCCTTTGACAACCGGGGGCTTGCATGGCGATGGCTTGAAGAGAGATTCAACTGCGACAACCTCGTCAGCATCGGCGCGAATTTGTTCGAGCGTCTGAACCCGGAGCAGCCCTTGTGCCACGGCACTGTTTTCAGCATCACCTCAAACAATGGAATTCAACGGCAGGCGCGCCTTGATGTGTGGGATTCCCACGAGGGGCACGCGTTGTTGACGTTTCTTGATCCGAAAAATCAGCCCTGGAGAACGCACGAATACACGCTGACGACGGATGACGACGACGAACACGTAAGCCAATTGAATGTCGAAATCAAAACTCACCGTTACCTGGGGTTCTGGGATTTCCTATACAGCAGTGTATTCGACAACATGACGGGCCTTGCCAAAATCGACCTGGGGCTTCCGTTGGATGCTGAGGAACAATCGACAGAACTTCGGAAACTGCGCGATACCGATTTTGGCTATGCTGCCAGGGGGCCAATCGAACCTGTTACTGAGCCTATTTGCATTGCAACTCCGCTCGGTACTTTCATCAATAACCAGAACGGAACCGTCACATACATTGATGGTGGATTGGTTTTCATGGGTGCCCCTTGGGGGACTGTTTATAAAGACGGCCGTTTCGTTGGCGACCAGATCAAACTAAGTCAGATCGAAGCTGTAAAGCTCTTTGGTCGCGGACCGGATATGAATACATTTGGAGCCCAGGCCCGTGGTGATGAAGTTCCCCCCACAAACCGTGAGCGGTTTAAGCCAGGTACGGTCCGTGTAACCCTCGGTGGCCACTCAGACTGGCGGCTCGCCACGGCACCCGAGCTGGCACTTCTTGGCATGGTTGATCCAAGAACTTCCTCCGGCTTCCCACGTCCGGGAGTTTGGGGCGAGGATGATGCCTCTCGCAAAGCGCGAGAAGCGCTGTTCCCTTATTTCTCCGGGCGTAAGGATGCCTTCGAGTTATGGTCAGCGAACGGCACCTTTTGCCTGGATAATAAATGGCCCCTGACTAGCGATGATATATTGCGTCGCTACGGAGTGCTTCTCGTCCGAAACGACCCACAGGCGGCACTTAATTCCGCCACGTTCATGAATTCCGCCATTGCGATCCCGCGCATGCCGAACCTCCTCTTCCACGTCCTCAGCCAGAAACGGAAGAATCTCCGCGGACACTGGCACATCTCCAAGGGCGATACAGTCGTCGTTGGCCAGACAGTCCTTTCTTACGGCCATATCGACGTGTTCGCTCCGGTCGCGGGCCGCATCACCGCCACGGGTTCCTGTGATCCGGCTTCTTCATGGGATACTGAACGCGGTTGGCCGGACGAGGAGGATTTTCTATTTGTTATCCAGCCAATCGACGGCTCGCGGCTCATTGGCACCGTCCCTCGCGCCTGGGCTCAGCTCATTGCTTGGTGTAATGACGTGCTTGGATGGCAACGGCCTTGGAAGCGTCCTATTCCAGACGGGGAAGCTGTCAAAGAGGAACTTCTCCTGCTCGAACAGGCAGAGCACCGGGTGTTTAGGAAGGAAGGAGACAGCTCCGCCCCACCCACTGCAACGGACTTCTGGGATGTGTTTGACGAGTGCTTTCACCCCGAACGCGGCAGTTTTTCGGACATCAAGGGCCGTGAGAAAATCAACGGTTTGATGCAACGCCCCGAATCCGAAGACCGGACCTACGACCAGCTTCGTTCCCTGCTTCGTACCATCTGCACTCGCAAGGACCCGCTGCTCCATGAAATCTGGGAATACGCCGACCGGAACATCCCCGAACGGCGGGCAGGTTGATTATCAGGCGGAGGGCCGAAACCTCAGGGTTGGTGCATCATCCCGCCGTTCTGCAACCGGATTTAACTCCCAGCCTGGGCCGAGTTGACGTTCAAGCTCGGCGATCGCCTTCAGCGTTTCGGTTGGCCGCACATGCTGGCCTTCTAGGAACTCAAGACGTTCGCTGAGATCGGTGTGTTGGCAGGAAAACTCCGGTTTTAGGTCGTAGAGACCAAGACGGCCGATCGAAATACCGCACGGGGAAATCGTGTTGGGGTTGGCCTTGAAATCCGCCCACACCCGGTCGCGGCTGTTGTCGAAGAGTCGCTCGATCGCGTCTTGCGGTGGCCGGCTATGCTCAGCCTTGAAGATTCTGATTCCCGTAAAGATGCAGAAATCGGATTCGTCGTAGAGATACGCCTCGCCGGCGGCGTTCACGCCGTGCTTGCCCGGCCGCTCCTTAATCGCAGCGGTGAAGAATTTGGTTTTCAGCGGGTAGAGTAGCCACTCCCGCAGGCTTTTCGGTGCATAGAGGCCCGGCATCGTCTCCCGTAGCGTTCATTTTCAATAACACCTTTGATAGTAGCACGACCGGGCACGATCGCGCAAATTTCGGAATGGCAGGATTGAGGCAGTTACTCGGGAACCTCTGGCCGGCTGGCCTCAAGTTCGTCAATCTCGGCTTGGAGTTGTTCGATCTGCACCTTGCTGACCGGTCGGCCTCGCTTTTCGGGAGGCTGCTTCGCTTGCGGATATTGCTTCTTGATCCGACTGAACTCACGATCCAGATAGGCAATACATTCGGGAAAAATGGTGTCGAAATCTTTGCCGTTGTGCAAAGCCGACTCCACGCCCAGATCGACCAGTTTCTCAGTCGTGAAATCATGCTCACGGATCAGGGCATCAAACGAACCCCAGTGAATCCGCATCATGGTAAACGGCCGCGCGCCGCCCGGCAGCGGGATTTCGCGCGTCTCTCCGCTCAGCCAGTACTCTTCATCGTAGGTCTGCATTCATCCAGCGTAGCATTAATGATGCCCCTCGCGCAAATTCAGCGATCGCGAACCCGATCAAAATCTCGCGTGGCTGTGCCTTTCTGTTTATCGAGCCATTCCTGCATCCGAGCCTGCTCAGCTTCGCGTTTTTCGACTTGATTGTCGATTTCAGCGTTTTTCTTAGCGGCTTCTTCAGTAATCACGGGCTTCGTTTCCGGGCCGTTAGGCGTAAGCTCCATCGTATGTTCTGGTTTCGGTCGTTGTGCGTTGAGATCGGCCGCCTCTTTCTGAAGTTCGTTAATCTGTACCTTGCTGACAGGGCCGCTGTCGTTACTTTCAGACATGATCGATCCTCCAATTCTTCGCCATCGAGTACCCCGATGATTATAGCGGCGATCGCTATCCGTGCCCTCTCGGGCCAAGAAACCTCTTTTCCCACTGCCGAAAACTGCGTTACGGTAGACAGATGACCACACGCGAACACGAACTCGAGGATTTCAAGACGCAGATCGCCCTACCCGATTTCTGTGCGGCAGAAGGCTTCGAGATCGACCGCAAATCAACGTGTCGCAATTCGATCGCGATGAAGCACCCCGCCGGCGAAAAGATCGTCATCGGCATGGGCCACGACAACCACTGGATTTACTTCTCAGTTCACGATGAACGCAACCACGGCAGCATCATCGACCTGGTGCAGCACTTGCACGGCTGCAACCTGGGCGAAGCTCGCAAGATACTCCGCCCGTGGCTGCCTGGCGGCGGTGCCGTCCCACCACTAGCCTGTACGCATACGCGGCTAGAGCCGGTCACGCGTGACCTGTTGGGGGTCCGTGCCCGTCTCGCCGCGATGAAGACCATTCCGCATAATCACGCCTACTTGGTGGGCACCAGGCACATTCCAGCCGCCCTACTGGCTTCAGATCGCTTGGCCGGCCACGTTTTCACCGATGATCGCGGTAACGCGATCTTTCCGCATTGGAACATGGACGGCATGTGCGGCTATGAAGCAAGCAACGCAGGTTTCAAAGCCTTCTCGCCCGGCGGAACAAAAGGCTTCTTCGGCGGTAGGAAACAAACAGGTGACACGCACCTGGCAATTGCGGAGTCCGCGATTGACGCTTTGAGCTATCTCGCTCTTGAAGGCCACGACCGGATGCGTGTGCTGAGCACCGGCGGAGCACTCAACCCGGATCAACCCGCCCTGCTTCGCGTGGCCATCGAGAACATGCCGGCAGGAGCGAAGATCGTTGCGGCTGTCGATCATGACGCCGGCGGTGACAAGTTGGCCGAGCAGATCAAAGAGGCGTTTGACGCCGTAGCACGCTCCGACATCGCGTTTAAGCGTCACAGCCCCCCCACCGCTGACCAAGACTGGAACAACGTCCTAGCGGCTTCTGTGAGCCAGCCAGGCCCATCACCTGGGCCGGCCTGATGAAACGGCTCCCCCGCTTCACCGTGTATTTGCTCTTGTCCGAACGCGGTGAGGTGTACACCGGCTACACGGCCCATCTGTGCCGCCGGTTCAGGGAGCACAACGCCCCGGACAATCGCGGATGGACCCGTGGCCGCCGATGGCACTTGCTCGCGGCGATTTGCTTTCTCGATCGCGATACCGCCCTACTCTTCGAGAAGCAATTGAAACGCTCACGCTACGACAAACGGAACTGGATCAACCGGGCACATCGTGTCTCCGGCCGGCTTCGTACACTCTGCGACCGTTACGGCATCCAGAGCCGCTACCTACGCACGTACTGGCGTCTTGGCTAAGAAAAGTGCTTGGAAGAATGCTGATTCCAATTTGATTCTTGTCGGCTAGGTCGCTATAGTCGAATCTTCCTGATCATGCTAAAGGGGATTAGGCCATGCAATTTCATAACGGAACGTTTGCTGCGCTTGCGCTACTGCTCGCCTCCTTGGGATGGGCACCGGCGGCAGATGCTTCGCATCTCAAGCAGATAACACTTTCAGGAACGTTTAACGATAGCCTTGCGGGAACCGATCTCGACGCAGGTGATCCCTATGTCTTTACCGGTATCGTGGATACGTCGGTGCCAGATATCGTTGCTGGGAATACGCAAATAGGAATCTACCCAGAGGCCATTGCGAGTGGTGATTTCACTATTGACGGCGGCGCCTTAACGGTGTCCCTATCACAAGACCAATCGCAAGTGGACGTTTGGGATAACCTGGGACAAGATCGTTTGCTCATATCTGATTTCAGTGTGACGTCATCCGGGTTCGATACCAATGTAGTAGGCAATATATCCATCACATTCAACGATCCTATTTCGGCTAGCTTATCAGGGGATGAATTAGCCTCCGCCGTTGCGGCTGCACCAACTTTCCCGACTCAAGAGGTTACGTTTGCCGTAGATATTGGGGGCGGTGACTTTGTCATTATTCAAGGTACTACCGATACAGTAGAGATAATAGACCTTGGTGGTCCGCCCGTCCCAACCACTTCAGAGTGGGGCTTGGTTGCGATGTTGTTGCTCCTGCTAGCGGCGGGATCAATCATCTACCAACAACGCCAAAAGGCTGCTGCTACTTATACGACCAGTCACGAATCAGCCTAGTTGATGAATCAGTAAACGTGTCCACATCGCAGTGTCATCCCGCCATCTGGCTAAAGTTCCTTACGAAATCCACGTTATGACCATATGACCTTATGACCGCTTCAATGCGGTCGCAAGGAAATCAGCCAGGGCCTCTTCGTACTCTGCCATCCCCACATGATCGCCTTTCGATGGCACTTTCAGGCGAGGTGCTCGGCGTGCCCCGGCTTTGATCGCGTCCTCCGTACCTGCGAGGATCGACCAGGCCGCACGGGAAACCTGGCTGAAGTTCACTTTGCTCCCGAATGACGCCGAAATGAGCGATGTTGTTTGCTCAATCCGCTCCGCCTCCCCTTCCGTCACCATGATCTTCCGATTGACGTTTAGTGCCGCCGGCTTGGCACGTTTCGCGTTAGCCGCCGCCCCACCATGCGGCATTTGTGGCGTCTCAGCTTTCGTCTCCACGGTCGGCATCGTCGCAACGGGTGCAGCCGCAGCAGCAGCCAGACGCGAGCGTACTGGATCGACGGCATCGCTTTGATCGGCTCGCTTAGGCATTTGCGGCCTCCTTCGCCATCACTGGCTTGGGCTCGTTGATTTTCGCCGCAGTTTCCAATCTCGCCAGGAACTCACGAGCTAGCGACCTGAATTGCTCCGCAACTTTGTGGTCTGGTTCTGTCTGAAAGAGGGTCTTTCCCTGCCCCTGGGCACGCTCTAACGCTGTCGCCCGCGTGATCAGCGTCTCGAACGCGCCTAGCTCGCCGGCAGCCGCAAATTCACTCCTGATTTTCTCCACATACGTTGTCGCGATCCGCGTGCGGCTATCCACTTTGCACATGATGACGCCCAGCAGCCGCAAATTGGCATTGCCGGCTTCACGCACAGCGAGAATGTCCGTCAGGGCATCGTTCAGCCCGTCCACCGATAGCTTTGAGGCCTCGGTCGAGAGAATAAACCACTCTGCGGTCCGGTAGGCCGCAATGGTCGGTGCCGATGCGTTCGGTGCCGTATCGAGGAAAATGAAGTCATACGTCCCGCCGAGTCGGGCAAGCGGTTCCTGAAGTGTCAGGGTGGGGTCAGCAAATTTGTTGCGTTTCCGAAACTCGGCTTCAAAATCCTCAAGATTTCTCCGGGCAGGGATCAGATCGACGTTCTTGGGTAACTCCGTCCCCTCCCCTGGATCGGTGGTTACGATTGCATCGGTGGGGTCTTGATCGCCCAGGAGCACTTCAAAGGCCCCTAGCCAATCGGTGCCAAGGCCAAGCCCCCGCGTTGACCCGCAATTAGCATCTAGATCGATGATCAACGACTTCTTGCCGAGTTCGCCGAGGGCGGCGGCAAGATGAAGCGTGTTGGTGGTTTTTCCCACCCCCCCTTTTTGATTACCAACGGCTATGATCTTGCTGGTTTTGTTGCGTTCGCCCATCCCTAACTCCTTTGATCCAAAGATTTTTTTTTCGGACACGTCAAGGTTATATGACCCGATGATCATATAACCACATCGTTACGACCATAAGGTCGCTTTGATTAGACCATATGAGCATAACCCTCATGCGGCCACGTTCGCAAGTCCTTATTCTCCCCGCCGCTTACCTATCCACAGCCTTTACCGGACCATATGATCATATCGTCATTTGACCTCATCAACATGACCTTTTCAATAAGGCCATAAGGTCATATGGCCCTATTGGGTTGCCGCGAACTGCCACTAAGTCCTTGCTGACGGCGAAGTTATGGCTTGACGGGAATGGCCGACTCACGCAACATGTTGTGTAGTAAGTGCCCGAAACCCCCCAGATGACCCGTGTTCAGTCCTGAAACGGGGAGGGGGTCAACAACAAGGAAAGCGTATGGCGTAGCGATACGAACACAAAAAAAGCCGCTGTTGAAGCAGCGGCCTTTTGAAACGTCATTGGGATGACAGGTTGAACCCGTTACCAAAACGCCTAACCAGCCACACGGTAACGCGGTTCCAATCCTTCGTCAAGAACAAAACCCATTTGGCGAACGGTATTTCTATGCCTACGCGGAAATGGAGTTCCGCGTCATGCCTACATTACAGCCCACGAAACCACGAGCACCACAGGAGCGGTCCGGCGTGTGGAAAACCCACATCCCCGGCCGGTTTCGCAAGATCACCGTCCATCAGCTTGCGATGGCCTGGTGGCTTTTCAAGGCCAACCACATCAGCAGGCGTCAGCTTCGCATCTTTTTTGCAGCCCACGAAATGGCTGAGCGTCGGTCCTACATGCCAAAAGAGGGCGGTAGGGGGGCCAGAAAGCCGCTCTACACGCTTGGAGAGCTCCGAAGACTCATCGGTGGCAGCACCAGCGCCAAGTCCGATGCCGAGCTTCGCTGCGACGTACGAGCCTTGGGCCGGCTTGGTTTGGTCCAAATTGAATCCCACGCCATTAGCTTCGCTGTCAGCATTGACCAAATCAGAATTGATGACGTCTCGGGCTTCTGGTCCATGTTCGATCAAATCGCCAATCGCGGTCGCACCGTATCCATGCCGCGGCGAACGTGCCGGGCCTTGGCCGGCGGCTTCCAAACAAGCGTCATGGCGATGATGATCGCCCTTATGATTCGCTCGCTGTACTGGCACCGGCCTGGCGGAAAAGCAGGGGAGGGGGGCTACCGCATAGACGGACGGACGAAGTGCTCCTGGATTGCGGAAGTGTTTGGCATTTCGCGTCGTAGCGTTACGGACGCACGATCCAAGCTCATCGAGCTAGGCTGGATCACGCCGCTCGACACTCCGCAATGGATGCTTAACAAGTTTGGCCAACGCTTCCAAATCAATCTTGAGACCTTCGGACCATCCGGTGAATCTGCTAGCCCTTTGGCCGAAATTTCCGGTGAATCTGCTAGCCCTTGTCTTAACAGTTCTGCTTCTTCTTTCAGAAGAACTATAAAAACCAGAAGACCCGGGGAGGAGCCTTCGGCCACCCCAGACCCCCGATCTGGTTTTTGTAAATCAGGGGAGAAGGGCAGTAGGAAAAAGAACGCGGCAGCGGCCGGAGCTACCGCACGGCGATCGCCGACGCTGAAGAACATCACCGACGACGATCTTCGCGACACGGATCGATTGCTTGAATTGCATGACCAGGCGGTGACACGCGGCTTGGTCAACGGCAGCGAAGCAGGGCGGCTTGACTTCTTGGCCCTGGCCGAACGGGCCAGGTCGCAGGGCGGCGACCCATCGCGGCTATTTGCCTGGCTGATCACCCGCCGGCGGTTTGAATTCATCACCATCGCGGATGAAGAACGGGCATCCGGCAGGCTCAGAGAACATCGCAACGGCCCCCGTGAAGAATTCCGACCGGAGCGAGCCACCGTAAGGCGTGCTAGCGTCGAATGGAGTGATGACGAGCGGCTGGTGATGGCCTGCATTCGCGTTGGCAAGCAGACCCGCCGTGATCCGTTTTCACTTGCTCGTGAAGCCAGGGGCTGGGGCCGTGATCACTGGAATGAAATCCACGCGGCCGTCGAGCAGAAAGATCGCGACCGGTGGGCCCGTGATTCGGCTTAGGGTGAATCAGGATGATTGGCACACTAACGCTATTGACGTACTTCGCGGCGGATGTAAAATCGGACACAATTATATGGTGATTCTGTAAAACAGATTCGACAAGGAGGTCGTGTGTCGCGATGGATCATTTGGCGATAAAGCTGAAACAGGCCCGTCTAGCTACCGGTCAATCAACTCGAAAGGTAAGCGAGAACGTCCGTCCTAGCGTCAAGATTTCCCATGCCACGCTTACAAATTACGAATCCGGGCGAAGCCAGCCGACCATGGAGGTCTTGGCCGCGTTGGCGAGTATCTATCAGCGCCCCCTCAACTGGTTCTTGTCGGAAGCGATGACGCTGACCAATGTCCGCTACCGAAATCGCAAGTCCCGCGTTCGTACCGGGGAGTTGGCTCGGTATGAGGCTCATGGCATCAAGTGGCTCCAGGCGTACAGGGCGCTGGAAGAAACGCTGGATAAGCTGCTCGATGGGGACCTGGCAGACTTTCGATTCGAGCCAAACGAGACCGGTGCTGCGGCAGCGTGTCGCCTGCGTGAGCGACTTGAACTTGGTCCTGAGCGCAGAATCGCCAGCGTTGCGGAATTGCTCGAACGCCTTGGTATTCGGGCAATCGAGCTACCCACCGAGCTCGCGATCGACGGATTCGCCGCTGCGGCGGGGGAGGAGTATGTCGTCGCCCTCAACTCTACGGTTCCAAGCGATCGCGCGCGCCTGAACGCCGCCCATGAGGTCGGTCACGTGCTTGCCGGTGACTGTGACAGCAACGACATCGACAATCGCGGTCCCAACGAAGACCGCGCCTTCGACTTCGCATCACACCTACTGCTCACTCAGGAGATGCTGGAGGTAGCTTTCCGCGAGCGCTCAATGGTTGGCCTGGTTCAGTTCAAGGAACGTTTCGGGATCAGTGTCGCAGCGATGATCTACCGTGCGCAGCAATCGGGTTTGCTTGCCGAGAAGATGGCCAAACGGCTCTGGGTGGAAATCAATCGGCGTGGCTGGAAGCAGAACGAACCGGGACACGTTGCGGAGGACCGGGCGGTTCGCTTCGAGAGGCTGCTCGATGAAGCTATTCTCGATGAGAAGATCACGATCGAGACGGCTGCCCAAGTGGCGGGCGTGCGGATCGATGAATTGCGGGAACGGCTTGAGTGGGCGCTAGGCCTGGTGGCCTGGCGGTCGAACCCATACGCGAAGCAGGCGGACAAAGAGCGTCTGAACCTGCGGTTGGTGTACTGACGACTCATTATCGGCCAAGCAGCGGGTTTGGCCGTGTTTCTTCGATCAGTGGGACACTGAGCCCACAAGCGAGAACAGTTCTATGCGACGCAACTGTATCCGGCTCAATCCCATTGAGCACGACACGCTTGCTCGGCTGTACGTCGAGAAGCGAATCGCAACAGATCGGTATATGCACCGACCCGATGAGTTGCGAGAATTGGCGGAAGCCTTTAATGGTCTGACTGGCCGAGAAGACCCCGCAGAGGACATTTTACACTACATACAGACGAAACGGAGGCGAGCAGGTAAATTTCCGAAGCTCAACGGGTCACACATTCGGCTTCCCGTCGTTCTCGGTCGACTCGTAGACGAAGAGCATAAGGAGGATCTGAAGCGACTCTACACCGAACTGGGCCACGGTCCTGAACGGTTCGTCCATCATCATGATTTAGCAGTTCTGTTGGAACGGCGGTTTTTCGAGGAAACAGGCACGCGTCAGCGCGCCTACGTGCTTGCGACGGCGATGATGGAACTCCGCAAGCAGGGCGAGTTGCCGAAGCTGGACGAAAAGAACCGTGGCTTTGATGATTTCGATCAGGCCGAAGAGGCCGCCGGGTAACTGGATTGCCGGGATTGGCGTCCACGACTGTAAAAGGAAGCGACTTCCATGACTCGTCCAGGATCAATGAAGCAGCCACTCACGGTAGAGATGCTCTGTGAGCACGCACGACTATTCGCGGAGGCTGAGAGTGACCATAACGAGCCGACCTTGCACGGAGTTACGGACGGTAAAGCTGTTGGCACTTACTTTGAGCACAAGTTCCAGAGATATTTACATGAGCACTCATCCTACGATGAGGGTAGCTCCGCCAAGGGCATGGATTTTCCGGAACTCCAAGTCGACATGAAAGTAACCAGTATCCGGCAACCACAATCCTCTTGCCCATTCAAATCAGCGCGTCAGAAGATTTTCGGGCTCGGATACTCGCTCCTTGTTTTCGTCTACGAGAAGACAGATGACGCCGAGGCGCTCACAGGACGGCTTGACATCAAACATACCGTGTTTGTTGCGGCGAAGAGAACGGCTGATCATCAGACGACAAAGGGTCTTCTTGAAATACTGAAACGTGACGGAAACTCGGAAGACCTAATCGCATTCATGCGCGATCGGATGCTACCGGTCGAAGAAATCGAAGCGAATACCATCGCAGAGGAATTGCTGCACCAGCCACCGGAGCTCGGTTACCTCACGATCTCAAATGCCCTTCAATGGAGGCTGCAGTATTCACGCGCTATCACTGTCGCAGGTTCGATCGATGGCGTGGAACGCGTGCGATGAACAAGAAACCGAGAGAACGATCGAATAATCGGATAGCCTTCGGGGACTTTCAAACCCCTGATGTTCTTGTCGCCGACGTTGTTGATCTTGTCCACAAGTGGGCCCCTGAACCAGCCAGCATCATGGAGCCGACCTGCGGAGTGGGTAACTTCCTGAGTGCGGCTGCCATCCGATTCGACGGTGCGAGAGATGTTCTCGGGATTGAGATAAACCCAGACTACGTTGCCACCGCTCGGCGCAAACTTGTGCAGACCGGTTTGCATGATCGGGTGAAAGTCGAAGCAGGCGATTTCTTCACCATCGATTGGAAGGCCGTCATGGCACAACTTCCAGAACCGCTTCTTGTTATTGGTAACCCACCGTGGGTTACGAACGCCGGCTTGGGTGCCATCGGGGCATCCAACCTGCCTCGTAAGACGAATTTTCAAGGCCACCGTGGGATAGACGCGGTGACCGGAAAGAGCAACTTCGACATATCGGAATGGATGCTTCTGGAAATGCTCCAGTGGTTTGAAGGCCGAGACGTCACACTTGCGATGCTCTGCAAGACGGCGGTCGCGCGGAAGGTGTTGAGACAAGCCTGGGAGAACGGCGCGCCGATGGCGAAGGCTGCGTTATACGAGATCGACGCAGCTCGGTATTTCGATGCGTCTGTCTCTGCATGCTTATTCTTGATGCGATCTGGAACGCGAGCGAGTAAACTATCGTGTCCAGTATTCCCTGATCTACACGCCAAGCGACGAGGCAGCAGCTTGGGATTTTCAAACGGCGGGCTCCTTGCAGATGTGGAGGGCTATACGGCGCATGTATCGTACGATGGCCCGTCTTGTTTTCGTTGGCGATCAGGTGTGAAACACGACTGCTCCAAGGTGATGGAGTTGACGCCGGGTGACAACGGCTACCAAAACGGGTTGGGCGAGGTTGTCGACTTGGAGTCAGACTTCGTGTACCCCATGCTCAAAAGCTCTGATCTGGCAAATGGACGCATCGATTGCCCGCGTAAAGCGATGATCGTGACCCAGCAGAAGGTGGGTCAGGACACATCGACTATTGCCGAAACAGCTCCGAAGACCTGGGAATACCTCAACGGCTACGCAGAACTACTCGATGGACGCCGCAGCGTTATTTATCGTAGTAAGCCGAGGTTTTCGGTATTTGGAGTTGGGGACTATTCTTTCGCCCCGTGGAAGGTGGCGGTCGCTGGATTCTACCGCGAGTTTTGTTTTCGCGTAGTGGCTCCGGTGGGAGGCAAGCCAGTAGTGCTTGACGACACAGCCTACTTTATCCCATGCAGAACCGAAGCCGAAGCCGAGCTACTTGAACGATTGCTCCATCACGAGTCGACACAGACTTTCTTGAGATCACTTGTATTCTGGGATGCTAAGAGACCAATCACCGTGGACTTGCTTCGTAGGCTGGACTTTGAGGCTGTCGCCGACGCCATAGCTGAGATCGATCTATTTCGTCAGTTATTCTCGGACAGCCAATTTTTCATGCCGGCAACGACTCAGCCGAGCCTCTTCGAGAAAACGCATCAGTCATCTGTAGATCGGTAGGACACTTTGAGCCTTTTCCATTTCTGAACACCACATTCACTCCGCGACCCGTGGCTTCCGAAACGCCGGTTTGAACACGGATCGCAGCTTCCGGTAGGGCCGTGGGTTGTATCCTTGCCTGAAATACGGATTCCACAGCGGTGCCTTGACCACTTTGAATGTCTGTTTCAACGGTTCCATTTCTGCTCACGGTCCAGTAGTTCGACGTCCAACGCCAATCCTAAGTAGCCAAGCAACTTAGCAAGCAGTTTCGGTTCGGTTTTCAGTAGATCATTCGCCACCACGGTTACGACGTGCATGATGATCGCGGGATCGCGATCGCGAAGACGATCGATGATGTCAAACGCCAGATCATTGGCTTCGTCATCGTCCATCGGAGCATCGGCGTATTGGTACTGTGCAACCGCTTCGATCACCCGTTGCGAGAATAGCCGGCACCTGGTTCGCTCTTCAAGCGTCTGTGTTTCCATCCGCAACTTCATGCCACACTCTCGGAACTTCTGTCAAATGCCGTTTTCCTGCCGTGGTCGTAAGCCGCTTCCACCTCCTTTTTTAGCGTTGGTGGTCCTACGATGCTCAGCTTAGCACCGGCGGGCACGGCTCAAGAACAATAACGGTTTTCACCTGCGGCGAAGCTTCCGTGATTCTGCTTGCCCCTCGCGGGTTCCCCGCGTCCCTCTTGTCCGTTGCTTTTGGCTTGGCATCGGTCCACAAACTAAAAGGAGATAAGACCATGACCACGCAGAAGACGAAACCAGCCTTGACAATTCGAGATCGCAACCTGAAGGCGACGATTTGGAAAAACACAGGTGAGAAGGGCGACTTCTATACCGTTCAATTCACCCGCTCTTACCGCGACGACCAGGGCAACTATCACGACAGCGACAGCTACTCCGGTTCGGAATTGCTCCGCATCGCCCGCCTGGCTCAAAAGGCCTTCGACTACACCGCCGAACTACGCGATCAAAACGCCAAAGGGTAGGGGGTGTCCGCTTCGGCCCGCCCGAGGATCGGGCGGGCTTATAGAGGTAAGCTATAGTGTCTTACCTCATCTGCCTCTTTGATAAACGTGAAACCTACGCCTTCAAACAATGTTTGACTTGATAAGTTCTTGGATTTGATTTCAGCAATCAGTGTCTTGTGCTTTGGAAAACAACGTTGAAAATCTTCTATTGCTTTTGTCAAGCAAGCTTTTGCTATACCCATCCCACGCTTGTTTGGAGCAATATTAATTGAAATTTCTGCACTCTTTACTCCAACATCAAACCGCACAACCCCAACTCTTATATTTGTTTCTTCAACACAAACAAGCAAACGCCTATCTTCGTTTACTAAGGTTTTCTCAAACCAACGTGAGTGTTCGGCCCACTGTACTAACTCGGAGTTATGAGACATTTGGCGAGTCTGATTATCGTTTCTCCACTCAAATATATCTTCACTATCGCTCGAAGTCGCCAACCTTACATGGATCATAACGCATAGCCATACTTGTTGCCCTCAACCCTAGCTCTGTTCCTATTTTCACGTCAAGCATCTTACTTTCACTGTCCACAGAAACCGCGCCTCGCGCGAATTCATCCACACAAACTGGGGCGGTGTCATGAGCCCCGGCAACACGGGCCGCTTCCCGCTGGCTTGTATTTGTTTCCGTCAGGTCTCCGCGTTGATTTTCGCCCTCGGTCTCTGCGCTGCGTCACCTGGCCCCCGGCACGGGGTGAGGGGCCAGGCGACGGTCGCCAATCCCAGGAAACAACACTTGAAGGAGACCAAACAATGAACGAAACCAATCAACCACGGCTTACGGAGGCTGATCTTCGGCAGTTCACCGGCGATTTGGATCGCTTCCGCCATGCACTCAATCGGCAGGTGATCTTTACTCCGGGTGTACAGTTCGTCGCCGAACGTGGCGGGGCGTACTGGCTCATCGATGCGATCGCTTCTTACTTCGGAGATGGGAAAATGACCAAGGCTCTGGTCAATGACGACCGGTTGCGTTCGCTGCAATTCTGGCGTCTTGACGTTGACGCTGATCGATCAGCGATCCTGACCATGCGTGCAGATTCGGGCGAAGAGCCTGCAATCACCCAGACGATCCCGTT
>JAJCZV010000254.1 GCA_029262175.1 Gemmatimonadota bacterium | reverse complement strand
AGGAGAATAGAGCGAAAGCAATCTTAATAAACGCCTTGGCGCAAGGCAGTTTAACCGCCCACGCTGCACATCTCGTGAATGGAGTAACTTTTAGAATAAAACCGGCCTATTGGTTGACGGAGCCGTCGCATTGGAATGTTTTCTGTCCCCATCATGAAGATATTGTCCCCACAATCAAAAACCAAATCCAATCCGTAAATACCAGGTCGGGCGCGCAAGCACTCGGAACCGATCATTCGTTGTACTGGCATCCAATTGTCATTGACCGCGTCAAACTGAGGATGATTCTGGGCGGGAGTTTTTGCCTACCCGATCTCCCTAAGCGCCGTCCGGTTACCGTGGACAGGCTTCGAAAGTGGTACGCAAAAAGAGTAAGGGATTGGCCCGAAAACAAACGCTCACCGAGTCGCACGGATGATTACGATGACGTCAAATGCCACTTTCGAGAAAAGGCTCCCACAAGCCACATTATCCAGCAGGTTCGAAGAGAGTTTGCTCCCAAGAGCTGGACAAAAGCTGGGCGGCGACCAAAAAAGAAATCCTAATTTTAGGCAACAGAACGCACAATCTGCCCAGAAAATAAACTGAGCAGATTATGCAGTTTTTGTGTGCAGATTCCAGAGTTGTAGCGTCGAGACCGAGTTGAGCCAAAAGCTCAGCAAAACTTGTAGCAATCATAGCGGTGGTCTCAATGGAAAACAGCCATATCCTGCATCTTTCAGCCGAAGACGATAAGTTCTGCCCGCTCAGAGAAACCCTCTTTTTGAGTGGGTTTGGTTCCAAAAGCGCGCTTTACGAGTACATCGGGAAGGACCTCTTCCCTAAGCCTCATCGGATTAGCGCCAATCGTGTGGCTTGGTCGTATCGGGAGGTTCAATCTTGGATCTCTAAGCAGAAATTCTCGACACTGCAGGACAGTTGAGCTGTCCGGCGAGATGATCACAAAGCGCGACGAGGCACTCAAGATCCTTAAGAAAGGCGGGCGCCTCGAGACTACCGGCCCTTCGTCTTATCTCATTGACGATCATCCGATCACCCCCCGGATCGGCCGCGGGCTTGTAAATGACCGGCTCGTTTTCCGACCACGTGATCTCTTTAATCAGGACACCAACGCCGGCCTCATTTCGGGTCGGGGACTCAACAAAGCATGGAGATACTGACATGGACGATGATGACAACAAGATCGGCGATCACCCAAAGAAGGGGTCAGTCTTTGATGACCTGGAGAGGTTGCGTATTGGTCAGGACTTTACTGAACTGGGCGAAGTAGAGCACATCATTACCCACGTGCCCGTTCGCAAACCGAACCGCCATGAATTCATCCGTACCCATAACGACGAAAGCTACCGGCTGACGTCAACTTTGTTCATAGACAAGGAGGATTTTTCCGCTGCCTACCTCGTCCCTCCGGAGATGCGCGAGTATCTTATGGAGACAGGCGACTTTAAGCCAATCCAACTGCTGACTACAATCAACAGACGGGGCGACATTTCCCTCTGGCCACTTGCCATCGAAGATCCAACCGGCCGCACAAATCACTGGGCAGATACGGCAAGATCAGCGGCCGCGGAAGCGCAAGACAAATGGCTGAGAGTAGTTCCAGATATGTCCTCGGGGTTCTACAGGATTTATGCTGCACAGGGCGACCTCCCCCCCCCAACATGGCCGGAATTGTCCTTCACGCAGATCCTCAAGATGGCCTTTGACGGCCGTATTATCGAGGGCCCGGACCATCCCATAATCCGCAAGCTCAGAGGTCTCACCTGATGGATGAGACGAATACCGCTTTGCTCTCTGGTCTTTCGTTCTCGTCCATTTGGGCCATCGACTTCGAATTCAACGGGGATGTTGGAGAACGGCCAAGCCCTGTCTGCATGGTCGCGCGGGAACTTCTATCAGGTACTGAATTTCATCTCTGGCGGGACGAATTGTCTAGGCTCAACGATCCACCGTTCCCAATCGACGAAACCTCTGCTGTTGTCGCATATTTTTCCAGCGCTGAAATTGGCTGTTTCCTTGCGCTGGGTTGGGCAATACCAGTCAATATAATCGATCTGTATGCAGAATTTCGGGTCAGGACCAATGGACTTAAATTGCCATTGAATCGAAGTCTCTTGGGAGCGCTCAACTACTACGGTGTCGAAGCTATCTCAGTTGGGGAAAAGAATGAGATGCGTGATCTCATTCTTCGCCAAAACGAGTGGGGCAGGGGAGAACGGAGCGCCATTCTGCAATACTGCGCGGAAGATGTGGTGGCGCTCGAACGTTTGTTTCCAGAGATGATGCCTGACCTCAATCTCCCGCACGCTTTACTTAGAGGTCGTTATATGGCGGCGGTGGCTCGCATAGAGTGGGGGGGGATACCGGTAGATTCATCGACCTACCAACGTATTTGTGAGAATTGGGATTTGATCAAATTGGCACTCATACAGGATGTCGATCAGGCCTTCGGGATATACGAAGGAACAACGTTCAAGACTGGGCGTTTCTCCGAGTACTTAGAGCGTTCTGCAATGCGTTGGCCGAGAGGGAACAGGGGCATCCCCAAACTCGACGCCGAGACGTTCAAAGAGCGCACCAACGCGTATCCGCAACTCCGGCCTCTCAAGGAGCTTCGTGTCACACTATCGGAGCTCCGCTTGAACGATTTGGCAATTGGTTCTGACAGTCGCAATCGTACTCTGATATCGCCGTTCGCATCCAAGACCGGGCGCAAACAGCCAAGCAATTCCCGGTTCATATTCGGGCCATCCAAATGGATAAGAAGCTTGATCAAGCCCGAGGTCGATCATGGCCTCGCTTACATTGATTACGCGAGCCAGGAGATCGGCATTGCAGCTGCTCTGTCTCGTGATAACGCATTGATCAGCGCATACCTTTCCGGTGATCCCTACCTCGCCTTCGCCAAACAGATCGGCTTAGTGCCCCAAGATGCAACAAGAACCACGCACAAGGAAGCGCGTGACCGGTGCAAAGCTGTGGTTCTGGGCGTGAACTACGGAATGGGGCCAAATACTTTAGCACATTCGGTTGGCATTTCTGTTTGTGAGGCGCGCGAACTTCTGCAACTTCACAAACGAGCTTACTCACGGTTTTGGGAGTGGTCAGATGCGGCGGTTGATAGTGCAATGCTAGGAGGGCGTATCACGGCTGCATTCGGATGGGCATTGAGAGTTGGGCAGGACCCCAATCCCCGCAGCTTGAGGAATTTTCCGATGCAAGCAAATGGTGCTGAAATGCTTCGCTTGGCCTGCATTGCCGGGACTGAAGCCGAAATCCCGATTTGCGCTCCGATCCACGATGCTTTGCTGATACATGCGCCTCTCAGTCGTCTCGATGCGAACATCGAGCACATGCGTGAGATCATGGCGGAGGCTAGCAGGGCCGTTTTGGGCGGTTTCGAGATCAGGACGGATGTGCATACGATCCGTTGGCCTGAGCGGTACCGGGATGAAAAGGGCCAAGCCCTCTGGCGAACCGTCTTGCGGGTTATGGACGGCTTGGAAGCATCGGCGACCTGCCCCCCCCAAACAAGTTTTTTGTGGAACCACACACTGCAAGACCGCACGGATAGAGCAAAATATGATCACACTGACTGAATTGAGTTGCCGTTGCAGACAATCGACACATCCGTCGCACGCCAGCAACTCCGGGTCCTTTCCTTATATCCTTCCCTTATTTCTCACACTAATACCATCCGGATTGAAGTCATGAAAAAAAGCAGTTCTCACTCCCCATCTACAGTCGAAATCGAGACGGCAGTCTCTCGTGAGGCAATTCGGAGAAAGCAAGGGCGATTCATCAAAGGGCCGATGTTTTTGGAGCAGATCAAGCGGGCGACGGTCGCCAGCAAGCAAACTTGGACCGCTCTTCCATTGTATCTTCTCGTCAAACACCGCTCGGATATGACCGGTAAGCAATGGGTTACACTTCCCCAGCACTTGCTCGAAGAATGGTTGATCTCGCGCAGCGCAAAATCCCGCGGTTTACTTGCGCTTGAACAAGCCGGGCTGGTGCAGGTGCAACGCTGCCAAGGTCGGTCTGCACGTGTTATGCTCGTTGTGTAGCGGCAGTTTGTGCATCTATAGCAGAATTTGCGCAGCGATAAGTTAGCCACAGGATTTCGATAAAAGTGGGCGGATACGGATCCGGACGAAAGGGCTGGAGGCCAGTTGCGGAGAGAGCGCTCAAGCTTGATCTAAGAAGACTTCGCCGCCTCGGGATATTCTCGCCTGGCCAAGAACAGGCCAAAACCAAAATTATGTGGAGCGACAATTGCACGCAAGAAAAGATCAATACCGCGGAGCTCTCGTATTGTTTGCTGGTGGAAAACCCGTGGTTCAGATTGTCATACAACGTTACAGATAGCTTGAGCAGGACGACGTGCAGGGTTGAGGAATCTTTCGGTCTTGAGCCGTTCCCACAACCTTATGGAGGATGGCGCTGGTATCTCATTTGCCCTGATACTGGCTTGCGCTGTCAGTGTCTCTTTTTACCCCTCGGCTGCACGTACTTCCGATCACGCAGGGCGTATCAAATGCAATATCACAGTCAGTGTCTCACACGACCATTCCGCCTGGTAGAGCAAGCACACAAAATTTCATTACATCTCTTGGACGCTGCTCCTGATAAGTGGCGGAAGGCTTGGTGGTGTGTAGGGGATTTACCTCCCAAACCACCGTGGATGAGGTGGGGTACATACAACGCCCGGGCTGAGGAATGGCGGATGTATATGTCGAAAGCTGACAGCTTGGTGCCGCCTGAGTGGCACAAAGACCTTTGGACCTAACGGTGGTTACTATGCGTTTGCGCTGGTTCGCCTCACCGGTTGCCAAGTGGGCTTGGATAGACGGGCAGCGTACGACAATGGAGATTGAATTGCTTCCCAAGGACATGAACGCTTAGGCGCACGGTCGGGACACTATGAGGCCATATTGGGAGTATACCTGACGGGTTTGCAGGCCGTTTCGATCGGCAGCTTATGGCACAAAATCCCGTATCGCACCTGGCCTGACAACTTCCGGAGTTGAGGGCACTACAGACATGTTAAGCGCGTTTGGGCGGGAATGTCCGCTTTCGGGTGTACTTTCGCCGTCAATTTGACAAGCCAGACAAGGGGATTCATGACCCACAACTGACTCTCCAGTGTTTGAAGTTTTGTCGCGTTTTGAAAGCGTGCCTTGGCCGATGACACTGGCTGTACCGGGCCGTTCAGGTCGTTGCGTTTGCAGTATTACCCTCCCTTGCTATCAAATCCCGGGGATTGGAAAAAAATATTATAAGCTGTGATGTGCATCATAGTTTGTTACTCATTTAATAATTATTTCAGCGATATGGGAATTTGCAATACGCATCTGGATCAAGGGAAGGTTTATCATGACCAAAATATATGGACACGCATGGGCTGAAACGCTCATTGGCACCAGTAACGGCGACGTGATCTGGGGCTATGGCGGCAACGATACGCTGTTCGGAGACGCCCGCAACGACATCCTCTACGGTGGCGAGGGTAACGACGTACTCTATGGCGGCACCGGCGACGACCTGTTGGAAGGCGACGCGGGCGATGATGTCCTGCAAGGCGGCACCGGCAATGATATGATCGACGGCGGCGAGGGCCACGATACGGTCGATTACAGCTGGTCCAACAGGCCGGTGACAGTAGACCTCAGTGCAGGCAAGGCAACTTATGGAAACTTCAGCGACAAGCTGATCAGCATCGAGCAGGTTATCGGCGGCTCGGGCAACGACATACTGACCGGCGATGACAACAGCAACTGGCTTGATGGCGGTGACGGCAATGACGTGATCGACGGCGGCGACGGTGCGGATTATATCCGGGGCGATGGCGGTGACGACACACTCAATGGCGGCCGCGGCAATGACATATTGCGCAGCGGCACCGGCAACGATGTGGTCGACGGCGGAGACGGCAAGGATACGATCAATTACGACTGGAGCTCGCGCGCCGTGAGCGTCGACCTTCTCGCAGGGACGGCGACCTACGGCGCGTTGACGGACACGCTGATCAGTATTGAAGACGTCTATGGCAGCGCTGGCAACGACGAACTCTCCGGCGATCTCGGCGATAATCTGCTCGTTGGCGGTGCGGGCGAGGACACCATCCGCGGCCTCGACGG
>JAJCZV010000253.1 GCA_029262175.1 Gemmatimonadota bacterium | reverse complement strand
GACCTCGGGCTGCAAGTCGATCTCTCCCGCTTCCGCTCGGTGCGCGTCGATCCCTCGGAGCGAAGGGCCTGGGTGACGGGTGGTTCCCTCCTTGGCGCAGTCGATCACGAGGCGATGGCGCACGGGCTCGTCACCACGTGCGGCACGGTGTCGCACACGGGCGTGAGTGGGCTGACGTTGGGCGGTGGGTTCGGACGCCTCGCCCGGCGATTCGGACTGGCCATCGACAACGTGCGCTCCTTCGACGTCGTGACGGCGGACGGCGAGCTCCGCCACGCAAGCGCGGAAACAAACCCCGAACTCTATTGGGGGCTCCGAGGCGGCGGCGGCAACTTCGGGATCGTGACGTCCTTCGAGTTCGAGCTACATCCGATGCCGCGTGAAGTGGTCGGAGGTCCGGTCATGTTTCCGATGAGTCGGGCCAAAGAGGTCCTCGCCTTGTACGCCGACTACGCCGTCACCGCCCCCGAAGAATTGTATCTCGACTACGTGATGGCGACGTCTCCCGCCGGCGATGGCTTCGCCGGTTTCGTAATCTGCTACTCGGGACCGACCGACCGCGCGGAAGCCGCGCTCGCGCCGATTAGAGCGCTCGGGACGCCAATGATGGAGGATGTAAAGGCGGTCGACTACGTCGAGCTCCAGCGATCCGGCGACGTGGACGACCCGCGAGCGATGGGCACCTATATGAAAGGCGGGTTCGTAAAGAACGTGTCGCCGGGACTGATTTCGGCGATCGTCGAAAACATCGAGAGCCACCCGGGCCGAGGCAACATCTTCTTCTTACAGCACGCCGGCGGAGCGATCGACCGGGTCGCCAACGACGCCACCGCGTTCTCTCACAGGGGGGCCCTCGCGACCATGATGGCGGGCACATCGTGGCCGAGCGATTCCGACGGATCCGAGCACATCGCGTATAGTCGAAGCTACTGGTCCAAACTCGAGCCGTTTACCGCCGGGTTCTACTCGAACGACGTAACCGAGGACACGACAGCGGCACAGGTGAACGCCAACTACGGGGTCAACTACGATCGCCTCGTCGCACTCAAGAGGCGCTATGACCCGACGAACCTGTTCCGTCTAAACGCCAATGTCCAACCTTAGCTCAGCCAGGTGCCGGGGGTGGGCCTAGCCCCATGGCATCAAGCGCGAGCCGGCCCAGCTCGGTGCGAAGCTCGTCGACGACACCGCTCAATTCCGGAGACCGGATGAGGTTCGTGGTCTCGTAGGGGTCGGATACGAGATCGTAGAGTTCGTCCTCGTGCTTCACCCAATGTATGTACTTGTACCGATCCGTCCGAACAGCGCGGTAGTCCATGTCCGTGAGCCAGGGCATCGGGTTCTCATATGTGTAGAACTCAACCATGACCGACTCCCGCCACTCAGCGTCCTGGCCGGTGAGTAGTGGTACAAGGGAGCGGCCCTGGATGTGATCCCCGACATCGGCTCCCGCGAATTCCAGGAGTGTGGGGGCCACGTCGACGGACAGGGTCAGTCCGTCGACCATGAGACCGGCGCCGATGCGTGGGGGGTACCGTATCAAGATCGGGCTCCGAATGGATTCGTCGTACGGCATCCGGCGCTCGATCGAGAAGCCGTGCTCTCCGAAGAAGTACCCGTTGTCACTGGTGAACAAGATCAGCGTCTCGTCGAGCACCCCCCTCGCCTCGAGTGCGGCCATGATCCGCCCGAGGCCCTCATCGATCGACAGAAGCATCTCCGCCCGCCTCCGGATCGTGGACTCTCGCGTCAACGGATCGAGGAAGTCCTCTCCGAATACGTCCGCGATCTCCGGGCTCGCCCGACGCGCTAGAGCGCTACGCGAGGCTACACTCTCGATGTCGCCCAGGCCTGCCGGAACGTTGGCCCGGCGCGGGAAATTCTCTTCGTCGTATCGCCCGAGGTGGCGTGGCGCGGGGATATAGGTCATGGGATAGTTCAGATCGACCGAACCGTCATCGAGCTGACGGGCGTCGGGGTGGACGCCCTTGTGGCTAAGGAAGAGAAAGAAGGGTTCCTCCCGCTCTTCGCCAATGAAGCTCAGCGCGCGCTCGGTGAGAATGTCCGTCACATAGCCCTCGACCTCGCCCAACTCGCCGTTCTCAAACAGGATCGGGTTGGTGGTGCGCCCCTGCCCCGGCAAGGCCGCCCAATAGTCGAACCCTGGGCGGGGGGTCGGGTCATTCCCCATGTGCCACTTACCCAGGAAACCGGTTTCATATCCTCGCGCCTGCAGAGCCTGTGGGAACGTCTGCAACTGATGACTAGCCAGATTCCGCGCAACGTTGTCGATGATCCCGTGCCTGGAGGGGTACTGCCCCGTCAGGAGGCTCGCGCGATTGGGGGAACACAACGGTACGGCGTGGAAGGCGTTGCTGAAGCGAGCGCCTTCATCTCCCAAGCGATCGATATTGGGCGTTTCCGCGTACGGATGTCCGACTAGCCCGAACTCGTCCCACCTGAGGTCGTCGACAAGCACCACGATCATGTTCGGGGCGCCTGCCGAACGCTCGGCGTCCGTCATCGGTGGCGGAGTGGAAACGGTGGGGTCGCCCTCTGAACACGCCGTGGCCAGGAACACGAGCAAGATGCCCAGAATGCCGCGACAACTCGGTGTAGACATCCCCGCCTCCTCGAGTCCGAGCACTCGCGCTGTGGGACCGCCGGGCAACGCTCCTAGAGACACCGCCTAGCGGAGACGCGATTCTGCTGCGGACCAATGTGACTAGGGCGCCCGCATCGCGCGACACCTGTAGCCGCACCCGTCAGCAGCAATTGCTTCTTATGTGGCGAACGCTGGGGCTCAAAGCCACGGGCGAACGCGACGTTTGTAGGCTAGATACTGCTCGCCGAACTTCCGCTCTAGGTAGCGCTCTTCGGGTTTGATGGCGAATTGTTGCAGGACCCAGGCACCGAGGGGTGTCAGGATGAGCACCCAGAGATTGGATAGGAGGATCCCGAATCCGATGGATCCCAGGACCCTCTGTAGGTACATGGGATTGCGGGTCACGCGAAACGGACCGCGCTGAATAACCTCGGTGGTGGGTGTCCAAGGGGTTTCAGCCTGTCCGGACACGCGGACCAGCACTACCGACCAAAGTCCCAGACCGAGGAAACCCCCCAAGATGACGAGCGCGCCGGCCCCTTGGCGCATCGGGCCTTGGAGCGAGAAGTAGGATTCGAATGGCCAGACGCGCTGGAGCCCGACACCGCCCAGGATAGTGCCTAGAGGGACACCAGGCGGAAACACCCGAACCCTTGCTCGGTCAGTACTGTGCTGGCCGTGAGTCGTACTCGGCAGTGTCGGCCTACCCTCGAAGAGCTACCTGCCGGCTAATTCACCTCCGAAGGAGGCGTCGCCTTTCGTCCCCTCCTCAACAGCATGAGAGCCTTGACGCAACGTTAGCGGAACCCCGATTGCTTTCTGCAACGACGAGGCGGTCCTCCGGCTCATCACGAGCCATCGGTCAGCCAACGAAGGAGGTTTAGCGCGAACCGGTAGTTGTGAGCCGCGGAAGGATGGTTCATCCCCATGGGTCGCTGCTGTGCACCGGCCAGTTGCGCACTGAACATCGCCGCCTCCCCGAACACCGCAATCCTCCCCGCTTCATGCCGTACGAGCGCGCCTTGGAGCAGGTGTGCAGCGGGAATGCGAGGCGTCGAGTTGGAGAACTCCCAGGCGACGGAAGGCAGGAAGACCGTATGGCCGTCCGCAATGACCAAGAGAGGCTCGGCGTCCACGTGAGGATCGAGCCGGAATGCCTGCCCGGTGAAAGCCGTGACCGAGTCGACACGCGTGGACTCGTGGTAACCCTCGACTACGCGACTCGACCCGAGCGTACCGTCTGAACGACGAAACGTGATCAGTCCCGCCCCGGTGGAATCGAACACGAAGCCGTTGTGAAAGCGGATCCCAAATGCCGCGGCCAGCGCCTCGTTGTGGCCCGCGATCGGCATGTGATCGGCGATGAGAAACAGCGAGCCTCCATCGGCCACCCACTGCTCCACCGCCGCGATCTCGGACTCCGAAAACGCCGAAACGTTCGGCAAAGGTGCGAAGCCAGCCTCGCTCTGCGCGTGCATCGCGTTCGCGATCACCAGAACATCGATCGAAGCAAGAGAGCTCGCACTGAACGAGGCCCTGTTCGGTTGGACTCGGTAGCCGTCCTTGAGCAGGAGCTTCGCCAAGGTCTGATAACGCCCTTCCATCGTGTGGAAGTTCACATGGGCCGCATCGATGGCCACGATGGGTCCGGTGCCCGACGGGAAGGACGGAGCAGCCACGGGCGGATCGAAGTTGCTGTCGGGTACCTGCTGGGCCACGCCGGGGGCGGCGACGAGTAGTGCAAGCCACACACATCGAGATACACGTGCTGGACGTTTCATCGGCCTCCCAGTGTTGGTTCAACTTTAGCGGGGACCGGTTCGCTCCTGCAACGCGGCTTTCCGGTTCGAGAAAAGCGGCGTGTCACCGGACGACCACGCGTCGTAGGATCCGAACCCGTGGACCTTGGCGACGGGGCGCGGCACGACGCATGGGTGGTCGAGTTGGATTGGTGGGGGATGGGGAAAGACCAGAACGACTTCAGTCCTGGCGGCGGGGTCAACGGTACCGCCGGCTCGGGCGGGAAATATTGGGTGCTGAAGAATCCCCCCGCTGGGGTCCCACCCGTCGTTCGCATCAGCACGGAAGTCGCCGAGACGGTCGATCAGGTCATGCAGTTGCAAGGTGGAGGAAGTTCCGGATTCTGACCGCTGATCCGCAGCCAACGGTGCCGACCCAGTCCTGCGTCCAGCACGAACGCGGGGAGTGGGTCGGCAGGCTGCATCGGTTGGCGGAGCGAGCCGCGAGACGAAAGAGCAGCTTAGCTGGCCGACTTCCACAGGCCGATGATGTTGCCGTCGAGGTCCTTGAGCCAGGCGAAGCTCCCCTGCCCCGGGATCTCGGTCTCCGGCACCATGGTGCTCCCGCCGAGGCTCTCACATTTCGCGAGGCAGGCCGGTATGTCGTCGACCTCTGCATAGACGGTCACGAAATTGTGGGGCTCATGTCCCAGAGCGGTGATGTGGCCGTCGATCCCCTGTCCGGCTCCGGTCGTGATCATCCCGGCCGGTCCCATCTGCTCGATGGTCCAACCGAACAGCTTGGAATAGAACTGCTTGGTTTTCTCGCCATCTCTACAACCGATCTCGAAGTGAACGATCGGATCTCCCATCCGGCTCTCCGTCTCTTGAGGCGCAGTATCAACGAACGTATTGGTCGGGTACGGTCCTGAAGCGGTAGGCTCGTTTGTTCAAGGGGATCGCTCCCGGTGTAAACTTCGCGCCCTCGACGCGTCCGAGGATGCGCGGGATCAGCCGCTCCATCATGTGGCCCCAACCGACGCGCATCATGTTGCGTAGGATCCAATTGATGTGCTCAGCCCCGGTATGCTCGAGGATCAAACGAGTGCCCTCGCCTTCGGGGATGAGGGTCCACGCGATCCGCATCGACTCGGGTCGGGGCCGGGTGGGATCTTTAAGTGCGTGAACCCAGCTCCAGACAAGTCGCCGCGGCGCTTCAGCCTCGAGGACCTCGCACTCCTTGACGCCGAAACCGCAGATGCCGGGGTCGACCATGAAGTTGAACTTGTGGCCGACGACCGGCTGGTGATCGTTGGGCTCCATCCATTCGGCGAGCGCGTGCGGGTCGGTGATGGCGACCCAGACGTCTTCGGGCGGATGCGGGTAGAAACGCTCCTTGCGGATAGTCACCGACTTCTCGGCCACGGCCTTAGTCCTTTGCCTTTCGGTCCAGATGGTCACCCAGGGCATCGAGCTTCTCGTCCCAGTACCGCTCGAAGTGGGAGACCCAGTCGTAGACCTGACGCAGGCCGTCGGCCTCGATCGAATAGAGCCGAAGTCGCCCCCGCTTATGGCAGCTCACCAGGCCGGCGTCGCGGAGGATGCGCAGGTGCTTTGAGATCGCGGGCTGGCTGATCGAGAAAGGCTCCACGAGTTCGGAGACGTTCTTTTCGCCCTCCTCGGCAAGCCGTAGCAAGAGCGCGCGGCGCGTGGGGTCTCCGATGGTGGAATAGACGTCGGGTGTCGGTGTGGCTGTCGGGGTCGAGATCATCCCGCAGATTACATATCCAATCGGTTATATGTCAATAGCACGAGACCGCGTGTCTGATTCATCCCCAGCCGGCGGCCGTTCTCGTTAGGCTGCCGCGCTCAGGCACTCGTCCACGAAATCGCCAATCGTCTCTGCCACCGAGGTCGCGACGGTGAGTCCTGTTGAGCATTCAGGAATACTCTCGAGGTATAGATCAGAAACCGCCGACGGATGCATGGCATCGTTCCCCCGCACGACGAGCGTTGGGATACTCAAGGACGCCAGGTCTTCCCTGCCGACAAACGGCTGGCACCCCGAGTTGAGGAATTGGCTCGTCGCAACAACGCTCGCGGCATCCCATCCGCCGAGCATGGCCACCGCCTTCTCACGCAGTGGGTCGGGGAGACGGGCGTACAGCGCTCGAAGCACCTCCACGCCTTCCTGGAGCGCCCGGCTGGCTACTGCATGCATACCCATAAAGGCTGCCCGTTGGGCGTCCGTATAGCCCATCGCCTCGCCCCCGTACATCGGCGTGATGAGAGCGAGAGCACGCGTTCGATCAGGATGGCAGAGGGCGAAGCGAAGGGCGACGCCCGATCCGCTGGACACGCCGCCCATCACGGCTTGCTCGATGCCAGCCTGGTCCAGGAGTAGCAACAGATCGTCCGCGAGCAGATCGAAAGTGAGCTCCCCACCAAACCATGACTTGCCGCTGCCGCGTAGGTCAGGTGTGACGATGCGGTAACGGTCGATCAATGGCCGCACTGTGGGTAGCACCGCACGGTGGTCCGCCATGCCCCCGTGAAGCATCACGATTGGGAACCCGACGCCATCTTCCCACGCGAAAAGATGAGTGCCGTCGAACTCAACGGAAGATTCCCGCATGCCTCCCTCGTCGCATTTCAACTTGCGTTCTTACGCGTCAGCGGCGGCTGCGCCCCGTTTGAGATGCGGAATACGAGCGTGTCACGAGGATCGCCCGCGGGGGTGAACTTGTCCGCGCGGCGCGTCTCGACCAAACGGTAACCGAGCCGCTCGGGTATGCGACGACTTGGCGTATTGTTCGGATCGCAGTGGATCTCGACGCGGTCTACTCCGGCGACCGCGAGACCGGCCTCGGTAAGCGCCCGCGCGACCTCGGTTGCGTACCCCCGTCGAGTTAGGTCCACTCGAATCCAATATCCGATCTCGAGGCCGCCACGCCCGATGCGGGGATGCAGTCCCGAGCCACCGACAACCTCCGACTCGTCTGCGCTGAGGACGCCATAGGCAAAGTCGTCGCCGGCGTGGAAGGCGGTCGAGAGCCTAGCCACATGTTCCTCGGTCTCCGCAATCGAAAAGGGCGCGTTCGCCGCCCAAGGCATCCACGGTCTCAGGTGGTCGACGCTGATGTCCACGGCGGACTTCAGGAGCGGGGCTTCGGCCGGGGTCCAAGGGCGCAAGACAAGGCGAGACGTCTCAACTCGCGCCGGCGGGCTCGGAAGAGGTGCTCCACTCTGGTGCTGCATTCGATCTCCGAAGTTTTCTGAGTGGAGAGGCGAGAACGGAGAGTGGGGCCTTTGTCGCATCTGAATTCAAGCTTACGCAACCCACAAAACACATGTACTGGGTCGTAGCCGCTCCCGTGGGCTCAACACCATCGCCGTCTGCTTCAACGCTTCCTATTTTGCTCCGCTAGCAACGCGAAGATGATAAACCTGAGCCCAATCAGTTGGAAGGACCCGAGACGGAGGAGATATCTAATGCAGAGAGTTCGGGCCCACGCACTTACGGTTTCGCTCGACGGATTTCTCGCGGGACCCGGCCAGAGCAAAGAGACTCCGTTGGGCGTCGGTGGAGGGGATCTTCACGATTGGGCGTGGGCCACCAGATCGATGCGTCTACTCCACGGTTTGGAGGGGGGCGAAGAGGGCGTCGACAACGAGTGGGCGTCGCGCCATGACGATGGCATCGGCGCCTCGATCATGGGGCGAAACATGTTCGGCCCCATACGTGGCCCCTGGCAGGGTGACGACTGGACGGGATGGTGGGGTGACAAGCCACCGTTCCACCATCCGGTATACATACTCACTCATCATCCGCGCCCCTCGATCGAGATGGAGGGCGGGACATCGTTCCACTTTGTTACGACGGGAGTGGAAGAGGCATTGGAGCGCGCTCGCGCAGCTGCCAGAGGTCAGGACGTGCGAATTAGCGGCGGTGCGGAAACCGTGCAGCAGTACCTGAGCAGGCGCCTCATCGACGAAATGCACTTCGTCATCGCTCCAGTCTTCCTAGGCGATGGCGCGCGTCTCTTTGAAGGCCTATCCCGGCTGCAAGATTCCTACGAATGCGTGGAGAGAGTGGCGGGCGAGCGGGCCTTGCATGTGCGCCTTCGCCGAGTCCACTAGAGACCGGCGTGGGAAATCGTGCAGAGTATTCTCCTGCT
>JAJCZV010000252.1 GCA_029262175.1 Gemmatimonadota bacterium | reverse complement strand
ATTTGGTGGCGCCCAACCCGTACGCAGCCTCGCGGAGCGCACGTGGGACGGCGCTCAAGGCGTCCTCGGAGAGTGAGGAAACCATGGGTAGGATCATGATCCCCACTACGATCGCAGCGCTGGCCGCGTTGAAGATGCCCGCGTCCGGAAACACCGCTCGTAGGAGCGGTGTCACGAACATGATCCCAAAGTACCCGTATACCACCGTCGGAATCCCAGCAAGGATCTCGAGAATCGGTTTGATCACTTTGCGCGCCCGGGGCGACGCGTACTCGGCCAGATAGATCGCGGTTGCGAGACCGATCGGAATCGCGATGACGGAGGATCCGAGTGCGATCAATAGCGTGCCATTGACGAGCGGAAGAACGCCGAAGGATTGCGGAACGAGCTGGGGAGACCACCGCGTTCCGGTCAGGAAGGCCGCGGGGGATACCTCGGCAAAAAATCCGAAGGATTGACTCAGCAAAACCACGACGATCCCGATCGTCGTCAATACCGAGATGATCCCGCAACCCAGGAGGAGCACACCGATGACCCGTTCCTGGATCACCAATCGGCGTCGCGTCGCGAGCACCGGTCGAGCACTCGCGACGCGGGTCGAACTCGATGTCACTGAGTGCCGAGCTTCGAGCGGCCTTCGTCATAGTCGCCAGCGCTAAGCGGCACGTAGCCCGTCTCCGGGATCAGAGTCTCCGCATTGTCGAAGAAAAAGTCCAAGAACGCGGCGACCTCAGGGCGGCCAAGCGCACCCTGGTGAACATAAATGAACATGGGCCGAGAAAGCGGTTGGTATGTTCCGTCTTCGATCGTCTGGCGTGAGGGTCCGACGCAGCCGTCCCCGCCGTCGATCTCGATGGCCCTGAGCTTGTCTTGGTTCTCCTCGTAGTATGCATAGCCGAAGTACCCGAGGGCCCCCCGGTCTCCGCTAACGCCGAGAACGAGAACGTTGTCGTCGGCGCTGGCTGTGTAGTCCGCGCGACTCGCGTCTTCTTCGCCCACGATCGCTTCGGTGAAGTAGTCGAACGTACCCGAGTCCGTGTCGGGTCCGTAGAGCTTGACTTCATCGCCTGGCCAACCCGCCCGAATCGCGCCCCAGTTTCGGACCGTCGAACTCGGTTCCCACAGGTTTCGGAGCTCCTCGACGGTCATGCACGTCGCCCAGTCGTTCTCGGGGTTGGCGACCACGGTCAGACCGTCCCAAGCGATGCGCAGCTCGATGGGAGTGATGCCGTTTCGCAGGCACTCCTCGACCTCCGAGTCTTTGATCGGGCGCGATGCATTGCTGATATCGGTCTCGCCGTTGCAGAACTTCTGGAAACCGCCCCCGGTTCCAGAGACGCCGACGGTGACGCGGACCGCATTGCGTTGCGCGATCTGGAACTCCTCGGCCATCGCCTGGCTGATCGGGAACACGGTGCTCGACCCATCGAGCGAGACGAGTCCGGAAAGACCGCCTTCTTCCGTAGTCTCTCCACTTCCGCACCCGGCCAGGAGGCCGGATCCGATCACGAGTGAACTCAAATACCGCTGGTACTTCATCGTCTGAACCTCTAGAAGTGAAATTGATAGGCCGCTTTGAACGAGTGTTCCGAGTCCAGTCCGCCACCCAACGAGATGAAATCCCAGTTGAGCGCGAGCTTGTTGCGCCCGCCAAAAAAGAACTGCACTCCTGGTGTGAACGCCGTCACGGCGTCGTCTGAAAGGTCTCGATTCGGGTCCGCGCGCGTAACGCGCAGGAGCGGCTCGATCGACGTCAGGAAGTAGCCGTCCTCTAGATCGACCTTCCAGGAACCGATCGCCTGCCACGTGAACATGCTCGCGAGAGGGTCGCCGGCTTCGAGGTCTGGCGTCGCTCCGAGCTCATTCTCGAGCGCGTTGTCCCCGAAGACGACGCCCGCCTGCACGTGCGGACCACCCCTAAAGTCGCCGAGCTCGGCGAACACCTCGAACGCGGTGGCGTAGGTGCCGTCCAGCGTCTGGTCCGATCGTGTGAACGGGATGTCGGTGAGCGCGATCGCGCCGTTTAGCGCGAGCGGATGCTCGCCGGCCTGAGTCGAGTACCGCGCTCGACCGATGAACTGCTTTTCGGTGTTGAGGTCTCCGTTGTCGGCTGGTCCCCGCGCGTTGAACATCCCGACCCAGTAGTGAAGGCTGCCGTCGGCGTTACTGCCGTCCACCATCACACCGACGTCTCGGTCGGACAGATTGTTGCGCGTCGTGAGTTCATCGAGGGAGAGGGCGGTGGACCCGGAGACACCCGGAATGTCGACGTCGCGTTCGATCGTCAGGATCTGCGTCGAACTCGTCATCTCGAAGCCATCGAAGGGCCGCTTGAAATGGCCGATGCGAATCTGGGCGTGGGTGTTGTCGGCTTCCGGGTTGAGGTTGAGGAGTCCATAGGCGTCCTTCAGCTCCACCCCATCGACCTCCCCAAACTCAGGCTGGAATTTTCCGCTGATCCAGTCATTGAATTTCACATCGAACGTCAACCGCGCCCGTCGGACAAAGATGTCCAACCCCGGGACGTCTTCGGAGCAAGCCGATCCCGTGTCGGTCGCCTGAAACGAAGAACAGCTGCTGCCGGTCATCTGGGTTTGGAAACGTCCGGACATATCGACGCTCACGGCATCTGTCGTGAACTGCTGCGCGGACACGGACAAGGCCACCATCGAAAGACCCAGTCCCAAGAGAGCGCTGACATAGAGATGACGTCGTGTCTTCAAGTTCCCTCCTGAATTGATGGCGACCGGTCGGCGGGTTTCCGCGACCGACTGGTAGATCGGCAATGACTCATCATGTGAACAAGATCCCTGCCCTTTGTAACAGACGTGTATGGTCACCGTAACGCTTCCGAATAGGTTGAGGGCGCCGGTCGCGCACCCGACACCCGACCGGGCGTCACGCCGCGATTCCGACTCGCAG
>JAJCZV010000251.1 GCA_029262175.1 Gemmatimonadota bacterium | reverse complement strand
ACTTCCTCCTGAAGTTATATGCGCTCTCCCGGTGTGCAATAATAGGCGAGACAAAATGTCCTCAGGTCAAATTGCATGCCACTCAACAACAGTCTGAAGAACCAGTTTTTACTAGCCATGCCAAACCAGGCAGAGAGCTACTTTGGTGGTACGATAACCTATCTGTGCGAACACAACGAAGAAGGGGCGATGGGCTTAATGGTTAACCGCCCTATGGAACTTACCTTAAACAAGCTACTGGAACAGATGGGTATGGGTCAAGCCGTCGAAGAAAGTATTCTTGTTATGGAAGGTGGCCCGGTAAACAATGAACGCGGGTTTATTTTGCACACGGATGACGCCCAGTATGATTCAAGTCTGGAATTGGCAGATGGCCTCATTTTAACAACAGCACGCCACGTTCTGGAAGCTATTGGTGAAGGAAATGGGCCCTCCAGTTTTCTGGTAGCACTGGGTTATACCGGTTGGGGTGCCGGTCAACTTGAATCAGAAATTTCTGAAAATGCATGGCTAACATGTCCTGCCAGTAGCGAAGTATTGTTTGATATTCCATTTGATAAGCGCGTGCAAAGAGCTGCCGACAGCCTTGGTATCGATTTTAGCCTTATGTCCAGTGAAGCAGGACACGCTTAGGAAAACCGTTAACAGTGAACACCGTAAGATTTCTTGCTTTTGATTTTGGTTTAAAACACATCGGCGTGGCCGTTGGCCAAACTCAAACCGGCACCGCATCACCACACACCACGCTAAGTGCAAAAAGTGGCAAACCAGACTGGTCACAAGTGAAAGATTTGTTAGAAGAATGGAAGCCGGACTTTCTGTTGGTCGGACTTCCCCTGAATATGGATGACACAGAGAGCGAGATGAGCGAACTCGCCAGAAAATTTTCCAGGCGCCTAAATGGCCGCTTCAATTTGCCGGTTGAACTGGTTGATGAACGTCTTTCCAGCTATGAGGCAAACCAGCACGACGTTCAAGCAGCTAGAAAGCATGCAATTGCTGCCGGGATTATTGCTGAAACCTGGCTCAATAAACCACAGGAAGCCGCAAGCGACTAAACTGGCTAGCGGCGGTACGACAAACCAGAACTTGTTTCTTCAACAGAGAAATCAGGGCCTGAAGTTAACAGCGATTCGTCTGCATCAGTTCCCAGTTTAATCATTAGGCGCAAATCGTTCGCAGAATCAGCATGGGTAATTGCAGCGTCATAACTTATATCACCCTGGCTGTACAATCTGTACAACGACTGATCAAAGGTTTGCATACCCTGCTCGGTGGACTTGCTCATCAGTTCCTTGATGAGATGCACATCGCTCTTGCGTATATGATCCGCCATCAATGGTGTATTGATAAGCACTTCCATCGCTGCACGACGGCCACTGCCATCAACAGTGGGAATTAGCTGCTGCGCTACAATCGCTTTAAGGTTAAGCGATAAGTCCATCCAGATCTGGTCATGACGATCACTTGGGAAGAAGTGAATAATTCTATCCAGCGCCTGATTGGCATTGTTTGCGTGCAAGGTACATAGACACAGATGCCCGGTTTCAGCAAAGGTGACTGCGGCTTCCATAGTTTCGCGTGTTCTCACCTCACCAATCATAATCACGTCCGGTGCCTGTCTCAGTGTGTTCTTGAGAGCAACTTCAAAACTTTCTGTGTCTACACCGACTTCCCGTTGGGTGATTATGCAACCCCGATGTTGATGGATATATTCAATAGGGTCTTCAATACTGATAATGTGCCCGGAGCTATGTTCGTTTCGATGGCCAATCATGGCTGCCAGAGAAGTGGATTTACCGGTTCCCGTCGCACCAACAAAAATGATTAGCCCACGTTTTGTCATGGACAAGTCTTCCACTATTGGCGGTAATCCTAACTCCGGAACCGTCGGAATATTGACTTCGATTCTACGCAGTACCATTCCCGCAAGGTTTCGCTGAAAAAAGGCACTTACCCTAAACCGCCCCAGCCCGGGATGGTTTATGGCAAAATTCAGTTCCTTATCGCGCATGAATTCAGCTTGCTGTTCGTCACTCATCACGCCCAGCACCAAATTCTGCGCCTGCTCTGGAGACAGGGAAGACTTGGCCAGTGGTTGCAGTTTTCCATTCACCTTCATGCAGGGAGGTCGATCCGCAGTAATAAACAGGTCCGAGGCACCTTTTTCTACTACAAATTTCAATAATTTTTCGAATTCCATATTGGTACCCTAAAATTTTTCCGGCATTTTTGCCTTTTCTCTGGCGATATCGCGGTTAATCATGTTCTTTTGCACAAGATCGGCCAGGCATTGATCCAGCGTCTGCATGCCCATTGCCCCACCTGTCTGAATTGCCGAATACATCTGTGCCACCTTGCCCTCTCGAATAAGGTTTCTTATAGCCGGCGTGCCAATCATAATTTCATGTGCAGCAACACGTCCACCATTCACCTTTTTCAGCAGGGTTTGCGAAATTACTGCTTCCAGTGATTCTGACAGCATGGACCGGATCATAGATTTTTCTTCTGCCGGAAACACATCCACTACCCGGTCCATGGTTTTTGAGG
>JAJCZV010000250.1 GCA_029262175.1 Gemmatimonadota bacterium | reverse complement strand
ACAGCGCCCAGAACAGGATCTTCGGGATCGCACGAATTCGAGACACCAAAACGCGTAGCCGGCCGACCACCGCCTCGAACCGTTCTCCTCGGTCTTCCTCGGCAAGGGCCTCGGGCTCCGGGCCGATGGGCGTCGGTCCGTCAACGGATCCTGTGTCAGAGTCGAACATCATCTCGCGCTCCCGTCTCCTGTTCGTCGACGGTGGATGGCTCCGAGCGCGAATATGGGGAAGGGTCTGCCCTGTTCCTACTGATGCCACCGTCCGTGTCGGTCCTGGCGGCCCACAGACCGTGTCCCGCCGACGGACCGCTCTTGCCATCGGGCTCACCGGCGTCGGAGCTTGATTGCATGTCCGAACTCGCGCGATCCCAACGCTGATGCCGTCGGAGCAGGATCGGTGATCCGCCTCTTCCTCCTCGGTTCCACTCGCTGTATCGGCCCTGACGGCAGCGAGATCGACTCGGTGGCCCGGTCTCCGAAGCGACTCGCCCTGCTCTCGTATCTGGCCGTAGCCCGCCCACGAGGTTTTCACCGAAGGGACGCTCTGCTCGGGCTCCTGTGGCCCGAGTTCGACCAGCAGCACGCCCGGGCAAACCTCAGACAGACGGTGCGGCAGCTCCGAGCCGAGCTCGGCGGCGTGGTGGTGGGCCGCGGGCGCGGCGAGATCGCCATCGACCCGGAAGCGTTGTGGTGCGATGCCGTGGAGTTTGATCGGCTGATCGAACGTGGTGAGCTGGAGGCGGCGTTGGATCTGTACGAACGCGACCTCCTGGAGAGCTTCTATGTTGGCGGTGCCAACGATTTCCAGCAGTGGCTCGAGATCGAGCGCGGGCGACTCAGACGTCTGGGGATCCGAGCCGCGTGGAGTGCGGCGGAGGCGTCTGGCAGTCTGGACGTTGGTGCACGTTGGGCGAGACGCGCTGCTCGATTCGCCCCGCGTGACGAGCGAGCGGCGCGGCGTCTCATGTCGTTCCTGGACGAACGCGGTGACCCGGTCGCAGCGCTGCGCGAGTACGAAGCGTTTCGCAGACGGGTCGAATCCGAACTCGACATGGTCGCGGGGCCGGCCACACGGGCCCTCGCCGAGGTCATCCGTGAGAGGGCCGGCGGTCCTATGGCCGACAACGACCCGGCTGTGTCAAGCGAGACGGATCGTCCGTTGCCGGCCGTCGACGACGCAGCAGCGGTCCAAGTGGACGTGCTGGGTACCCCGATCCCGGCTCACGGATCGCGCGTCCTGCGCGTGGCTGCTCTCGTCCTGACTGTGGCTATCACAGTCGGCATGGGCGGCTGGCTCACAAGAGGTCCGGAGAGCATTCGGCTCGGGTCCGTCACGCGGATTACCCCGGAGGATGGCCTCGAGCTCTACCCGTCACTGTCCCCTGACGGCGCGGAGGTCGCCTACATGGCCGGTCCGCCCGCGCAGTTCGATGTGCTCGTCCGACGTGTTTCGGGGGGCGATCCCGTTTCGATCACACAGGGACTCTCAGGTAGCCACGCCTGGCCGGCCTGGTCCCCGGATGGGGAGCGCATCGCCTACGTGACCGTCGAAGACGTCAACGAGTTCTCGCTCAGGGTGAGCAGCGCACTCGGGGGTGCCCGGAGGACTCTCGTGAAGGCCAGCGGCGGGAACAGGATCCACTCGCCGACCTGGTCACCCGATGGGCGCGAGATCGCGTTCGTCCACGGACACGCGATCTATTCGGTCTCCGTCGACACCGGCGAAACGATCAAGCTCGGTGAAGGCTGGGAGCCGAATCTCCCGGCTTGGTCCCCTGACGGCCATGCCATCGCGTTCGTCTCTGAGAACTCACAGTACGCGGGGGCTCTCGAACTCGGGAACCACGCGCCCTCCTCGATCTGGGTCCTCTCGCTGGACGGCAGCACGCCACATGAGATCGTCGAAGCCGGCGCAACGAACCACAGCCCGGCGTGGATTTCGCCGCGCCGCCTCCTGTTCGTCTCCGATCGCGAAGGCGCTCGCGACCTGTACGCGCTGGATCTCGACCCTTCGTATTCATCGGTCGCGCCGCCGGTCCGCCTGACCACCGGTCTCGACTTGCTTACGGTCGGGGTCTCGCGCGATGGAACGAGGGTCGTCTACGACCGCCCCATTCTCGTTGCGAACCTCTGGAGAGTCCCCGTCCCGCCGTCGTCCGACGCGCCGATACCGATCTCGCTCGCCGAGCGATTGACCAGTGGACACCAGTTCATCGAGACCCTGCGGGTTTCGCCGGACGGCGAGTGGATCGCGTTCGATTCCGACCTCAATGGGAATCACGATGTGTTCAAGATGCGCGTCGACGGTGGGGAGCAGCTTCAGCTTACGACCCATCCCGCGGATGACTTCGCCCCGTCGTGGTCGCCCACGCGCGACGAGATCGCGTTCTATTCCTTCCGAGATGGGACACGAGACGTTTTTGTGATGGACCGACTCGGCTTGCTTCAGACTCGGGTGACCGGCCAGCCCGGGAGCGAGGCCTTCCCCTCGTACTCTCCGGACGGTCGAGCCATGTCGCTCCAATATGCGCCGTTGCCGGAGGGCGACTCCGGCGTCACCGCGATGCTCGCGCTCATCGGCCGTGAGCGCGGCAGCGCGCGTTGGTCGGCTCCCACGATCGTCATGGAGGACCCCGTCCAAGTTCCGCGTTGGTCGCCGACAGGGCCGGTCATCGCCTTCTTCGCTCGACAGAGCCTCAATCTCTACGAAGTAGAGACGGGCGAGCGGCGGATGCTGCACGGATCCATCGACTACCGCGGCCCCCCGGTATGGGCGCCGGATGGCCAGTCGTTGTACGTGGCCGGGACGATCGATGACGTGACCGGCATCTGGCGCTTCGGGCTAAGCGGCGAGGCGGAGGAACTGCTCGTTTCGCTCGAGCGACCGTTTCTCCGGCGCATGTGGTTGGATACCGACGGCCGGTTCTTCTATTTCACCGAGTCGGAGACGACGGAGGCGAGTGTCTTCACCCTGGAGGTCGCCGGCGGATGAGCACGAGGGGAGGACGGCACAGAGCCGCCTCCCCCCACGCTTGCGCCGGGTCGATCAGCGTGCCGCCCGCTGCGCGACCTCTGCCGGAGTCAGGGCGCGATCCCAGATCGCGACTTCGTCCAGATCGCCCGTGAACGCCAGTGTGCAACCGCCCACGTAGGCGCCGATGTACAGGTCGTTGTGAGTGGGCAAGCCGTATCCGATCGCCTCGGTGAGCGGTATACCGGATCCGACCTCGACCCCGTCGACGTAGACTCGCTGGAACTGCTCATCGTAGGTCCCGGCGAGGTGGTGCCACTGGCCGTCCCAGATGCCCGCGCCCGTGTCGTTCGACACGTTTGTCGTCGCGCTCGCCGAAGTGAAGCCGAAGAAGAGCCCGCCCGTCGCGAAGGTGAACATCTCGTATCCGGCGTGGATACACGCATTGCCCCCCTTGGCGAGCGCATACGAGAAGCTTCCGGGGTGCGAAGGCGCTCGCACCCACATCTCGAGCGTGATGTGCGTGGGCTCGAGCGACGCGTCGTTGGGAACGTATATGTAGTCCGCGCCGCCGCCGGTGTTGAAGTTCAGCGCACCGCCGACCTTCCCGGCGATCCAGGCGGGATCTCTCGCGTCAGGGCCGGTGGATCCGCCCAGTCGTCCGTCGTTTCCGTTCCCGGATCCGTCGGCAGCAACCTGCCCGGTCCCCTCATCGAACGTCCAGCACGCCACCATGCCAGACCCGGCGCATGCCGTATCGAGGGCGCCCTCCTCGATCCTGAACTTGATCGGGAGCGTGCGCCCGTCCTTCAGCGCGATGTATTCGTCCGTGTCGACGTTCTTCAGCTCTTTGCCGGTGCTCACCGGGTCCACATCCGCGTGCCCGAGGGTCTGCGATCCGACCGAGACCTCGATGCGGTAGAGCTCGCTCGTGTCGAGCGGCTCGACGTCCGTATGCCAATTGACATGGTAGTGTTCGTCGGCGGCCGAGACGGTGATGACGTCACCACCCGGCCCGGTGGCGTCCGTGTAGACCAGCGGAAACCCAGCCGGTTGAACGGCTGCACATGCCCCGCCGTCGAGCTGACAGATCGTCACGGTGGGTGACTGAGTCTCGTCGAACGCCCCTGTTGGGTTCGGGTTTTTGACCATCGGCGGGAGCCAGTAGAAGTGTTCGTTTCCCGACTCGTGGACCGCGTCTGAAATGCTGAACGAAGGGTCGCCGCTACCGGGGCCTTCCGGCCCCATTCGCTCGGAGACGTCCGAGCATGCTCCGGCGACTAGGAGCGTGGTGAGCACGACGGCCGCCAGTTTAGGTAGTCTGCGCATCTGTCCTCCTGGGTTTGGCCCGAGGCGCAGCCCCGCCCTGGCACCCCACGATGGGATAACGCAGACAAGACGAGACTGCACGCGCGGGCAAACTGAGGCGCATTCTGAGCCCGCTCCGTGAGTCAATTGTGATGTTGTCGTGAGTCCTGCGTGAGTCGGACGCCCACCTTGCGTCGTGGTTCGTCTCGCGCGGCCACGCGCGGCGCAGTTCGGTCAGCGTGTAGTGCGTGATTGCCGGTCTGGGGGGGCAAGCCGATTATGCGGATGTCCGGTTCCTCGTCACCTCCACCCGGGAGTCACACGATGCGAAGGTCGATGGTCCGGACGGTCGCCCTGCTCCTCCTCGCCGCTTGTGGACCCGCGACACCTGCTGCCGTCCCCGTCCGAGACGGTGCCCTGCCCGAGA
>JAJCZV010000249.1 GCA_029262175.1 Gemmatimonadota bacterium | reverse complement strand
GTACTTCTCCATGAACGCTTCACGGTCAGACGCCGACAGACGAATCCCGACCCGCCCGTCCTTGGTCAGCGAACTGTACATGTACCCGTTGGTCGAAGTATGGGGCAGCTTCAGTCCGCCTTTCAGCTCGATGTCGGGCTGCGTGTCGATGAGCGTCTTGTACAGCTCGAGCTTGTCTTCCGGCACCTGATTGGGTGTCTTCGCCATCTGATCCTCTCTTCGCGGCACTTCGTGTCGTCGGTTGATTTGTGGACGCGCCACCGGTGGGCCGCCACGCTAGGGGCCGCCGTTGGGTGGAGCAAACGCGACGAGCCGACCCGAGGTGTCTTCAGCGCCGAGCCCGCTCGGCATACCGACGAGGTGCTCGCACCGTCCCGATCTGTCCTAATGCCATCGGGTAGGGCTATGCTGACTCGTGGTCTTACCGATCCCAAGCCATGGAGGAGTCGTGGAGCCGAGTACACCGTTCGTCGACCGCCCGCCTCACAGTCGTCGCCGGTTCCTCGAGCTCGCGGGTAGCGCCGTGGCGTTGGCCGCGACGGCCGGGTGTGCGTCGGCTGGCAGTCGATCGACGTCGGCGTCGACGATGGTCGCATCCGATGTCGGGTTCGGTGAACGATTCGATCCATGGATCGAGATCGATCGGGCGGCGTACCGACAGAACGTGCGCGAGGCCGCGAGGCTCGCTGGCGGTCGCCCCATCCTCGCGGTGGTGAAGAACAACGCGTATGGGCTCGGTGATGAAGCGGTCGGGCCGCTGCTCGCGAGCTTCCCTGAAGTCGGCGGCATCGCCTGTGTGCGCGTAGAGGAAGCCGTGGCGATGCGGGAGGCCGGCGTCACAAAGCCGATCGTCGTCATGTCCGAGGAGCCGGAAGACGCCATCGTCGAGATGGTGCACCACAATGTGCTACCGAGCGTATGGCTCGACGACGCCCTCGCGCGACTCGAACGCGTGGCGCGGCGACTGGGGCGCCGGGTTCCGGTTCAGCTGTTCATCGATACCGGGATGAACCGGGAGGGCATGCCGTTTCGCCGTGCCCGTCCCTGGATCGAAGAGATGTGCGCGAGCGACTCGGTCGAGGTCGACGGCACCTACACGATGTTCTCGCACGATCTTGATTTCGATCGAGAGCAGCTCGCCCGCTTCGAGGCGATCCTGGCGTGGGCACGCGATGGCGAGCTTGACCTCGGGACGCTACACGCTTCTCCGACGGTCGAACTCTTTCATTTGCCGGAAGCGCACTACGATATGGTGCGTCCAGGCAACGCCTTGTTCGGCAACTACCCGAGCGGCGAGGGGGTCCGAGATCGTGCTGACCTGCGACCCGTGTTTCGGCTGCGGACCCGCGTGGCTCGCGTCGAGCGCCTCGAGACGGGCGACAGCGCGGGGTTCTATCGTTCGTTCACACCGGAGCGTCCGACCTGGATCGCCCTGCTTCCAATAGGACGCACCGACGGGTATCCGAGCGCTGCGAACGAAACGTGCGAAGTCCTCATCAAAGGGCGGCTATACCCAGTCAAAGGCGGAGTGAATTCGGCGCACGCGATCATCGAAATCGGCGAGGAAAAGACCGTGTCGGTAGGGGACATCGCCACGCTGGTCGGATCCGATCACCCATCGATCCTGCCACACGAGGTGGCTCGCCGCACCGGGACGTCCTTCTTGGCGTTGATCCAGGGGATGAATCCTCGGCTTCCACGTCGGGTTGTCTGACGGACCGAGTTTCTGGCGCCCGCTATTGCACGTTCTTAGCTCGGTTCATCCGTATTCAGCAGGGACGAAACCGCCTCGATCTCGAGGAGACGTTCGAGAAGTCTCGCTGCGATCCACTGATTCCCGGCGGACGAATAGTGTCCACCGGCTGGCATGTGCTCAGGAATGAACAACTCGCGGACCTGGCTGAGCGGGACCTCCAGGAGCGGCTCGGTAAGGTCGATGAGGAAAGACCCGGGTTGGTCCAAGGCCGCGTGCGCACGGTCCCGCCATTCCTCGCGGGACTCCAGGTCTCGAAGCGTCGGCAGGTAGACGAACACGGCCACTCCGCCCCTGTCGCGTGTGACCTGCCGAACTTCGCGAAACACCTGCGTTGCGACGCTCTCGAGGAGTTCGGTATCGACGTCTCCCTCAACTTGGCTTCGAGACCAGGGGAGGCGCGACATCGCCCGCTGCCCCAGTTCAACGAATCGCAGGTCTTGGCCCAACCTCGTGGTCCAGCGGCGGATCGTCGGGCCCACGCGGGGAAGCGGCAAGTTATCTACGACGAGCTCGCCCTCCACCAATCGGAGTAACGGCTTTGCGACTTGGAACCGCTCCGCACTGGCCATGCGAGCGAAGTCATCGGTGATGAACGTGAACAGGTGGAGGGAGTGATCTATTGCCCGCCCATCCCGCCGGTATCTCAGGAAGGCCTGATCGAGCCCGTACCCCGGCTGACCGAGGTTGAAGGTCACCAGGCTGGGCTCGAGCAGCGAGAGGTGGTGGCACCACGTCTGCTCGTTGTCGACCCCTTCACCGAACGCGAACGAATCTCCCGAGCAGACCACCCCCACCTCGTCCGGTCCTACCGGCTGCCGGTGCGCCACTTTCGAGCGTATGCGATGCTCGTTGGTGTACAACGACCTCCCGGGCCCCCAAAGATCTCGGAGGTTCACCCCGGGCTTACTGATCCATCCGAGAAGGGAATCGTGCTCGCTGTAAGGGGCTACCGGAGCCCAGTGTCGCAGGTCGTACGCGGACATCACCAGGCTGCTCAGGCCTTCCACCGCGACGAACAAGAGGACCGTAACGAGGATCGTGCTGCAGACGCGCTTGAAAATCCCTGGTCGCGCGGCGGCCGGGGGCCCGGTGGGCACGGCCTCGTCTTCGGGCATGACGGGTTCCGGGGCTCCGCCTGTCAGCCTCCGCTTGCGATGCTCAGCTTGAACCCGTCGGGGTCGGTCACCTCGAACGCCATCCCACCCCAGGGCAGCTCGTGGGGTTCCTTGTCCAGCGTGATGCCGGCCGACTTGGCCCGTTCCGCCAAGCC
>JAJCZV010000248.1 GCA_029262175.1 Gemmatimonadota bacterium | reverse complement strand
TGTAGTAGACTTCAGTGGAGGGGCTGCCTTGAGCGATAATAAGCTGCCCTTTTTTTGCGTATTCCGTCTGTGTACATTGTATTAGGCTTGGTCTCCATTCCAAAGGAACGGGATCGCCTTTTTCCAAGATCGGTAATTCAGCATCCAGCGATTTCACAGTCTGGGTTCCCCAACCATCTCAATCATAATGCGCAATTGTGCGAAAAATCACAAGACCGCTGTGCGAATCCTCACGCCGGGTAAGGCGCGTAAGTGGTAAATTTTCCGAGATCGAGAGTTTGAATTCAGCAGGGGGAGATAACTGCACCAGCCAGAACAGTCAGTTTTTCGTTCGCGCGGAGGAAGCGAGGTTGGGGAAAGTGACGATATGTGGAGGGAAATTAGCCGACACGTTAATCCATAAAGCGAAAGAGGGAGAACAATGGCTGTTAAAAAGGAAACGATCAAGAAGGTTGCCGTAATAAAGGAAGAGTCGATACACAAAACGCAAGAATTGGCGATGCTGGGATGGGTCATTCCTGCCGAAGCGTCGGCGGTTGTTTATTTTAAAGATTTATCAAAATTCATCGGCCCGATCTATTTGCGGATGTATCCGGGTATAGGAGGCGGTAACTCAGTAGAGCGAGTAGTTGGAAGAGAACCCGACAACAAACCCCTCAATATTGAAGTATTTGATTCGTCGTTTCGAGGCCTTCCGGCAGCCGCAAAACCTTTTATCAGTCTGGATGTGCATAGTCCATTCGATGCATCCGTGCCGATCAAATTGTCTTTCATGTTCAGGGATCCTGATCATCCCATTTCATCTTACGACATTTCTTTACTGTCTGGCCTGAATCGTTTCCTCATACCAGTAAAATTAATAAAATAGGAGGTGCGCCGTGTTTCTTACAAGGCAGTTGAATGTTGTAACGTTAGTTTTGTCCATTGGATCAACAGCAAGTGCCCAAACAACGCTTTCCGAGATCGAATCCTTCGACGATTTTGTCGAACGGTTTGCTCCGTCAAACATCGAAAAAGACGAATTGTTGGGTGAACTCGATCTTGCCACTCCGGAAAACCCATTGTTCACGCTCATGGGAACAACGCCTGAAACCGTAATCAAACCAAAAGCGGGCGACAAAATAATGGCGTCGATTGCGCCGCAGGTGGCTGATGCATTTGGCAATGAGACGTATGCGATAGCAATTGAAATAGCACCGTCCCAGTTTGTAGCGCCAGAATTTTTCACCTTGGATGAACTAAACGGAAAGGCGGACATTTCAGGCGACATAGGCCCTGCAGGCTTAACTTCGCGCGACCGGAAGGAGCGCCTGGATCAGGCTAAAAGATTGCAGGGGTTAAAACTATCATTAGTCGCAAACCGCAGCAACGAAATGACCAATAAAACCCAAGTCGGCTTTGGCGTGAGCTATGTTTATGACGTAGGAGAGCCAATTCGAGGGCAAAGAAGGTATTCAGCATGCCTAAGAAAACAGGATAATAAAGATTCTTATGACGAAAGCCGCAAGACTGCTTTTACCGAAATATATAACACAGAGATTGAACAAACAGCAATTTTTGTGGCAGCTTTCTTGAAGAACGACTCGATATTTACCGAGTATGGCGGTCAAGATCGGCAGCGCGCGGGACTAAAAAAAAATATTGGAATATGAAAAGGTAGCGATTGACGGCGATGAGCTAACAATAAAAAAATTCGTTGAAGATTGGTTGAATGACGACCCGGCGAGACGGGCTGCTAGAGCGACAAGTCTCAGTTTTCTTCTTCCGAGTGCTTTGAATCAAGAAATAAAGGATGAAGCATCGGAAAGCGCACAATCGGGCCAAGCGTATCTCGCATTTGATCGGCTGAGCCGAAACCTTGTTGACAGGTGTACACAAGAGGTTCGTCCTTGGAATCGAAATGTCTACGGTGCGGGCGCTGCCATTTATCACACCACGACCTCACTACTTCCGGCTGCTGCACCTGGCATGATGGCTATGGTGCGGATGGCGGATGACTTGGGGGATGTCACCGGTTTTGGCGCCTGGGCGTCAGCCGCGGTCAAAAGCCCGCTGACGCCCAAAACCGGTCAGTTCACGTTTCATGGGCGGTATACTGACAATCTTGTTCGTGAGCGTGGAACCGGCGATGAAAAGATAGTCGAGCGCGTCGATGGATGGTCGGCTGCTGCGAGATACACCCATCAATTCTCAGCCTCCAAGGATCAGAAGCGGCGCAACGCGCGCGCGGTTCGCGGCTTCATCGAGGCCGCTTATACCGAGGAAGAATTCGGCAATATCACAGATGAATTCTGGCAAGCGGGAATCGGCGCCGAGATTCAGGTCCGAAAGGACATGTTCTTCCAATTCGTCGTCGGCGATACATTTGGCAGCGAAATCGATCGTTCCACCTATTTGAGCGGGCAATTTAAATGGTCGTTTTCAAAATTACCGGCGCAATGACGAGCAGCAATCCACTGATGTCTAATTTCAGAACAAGACCAATTTTAAACTAGAGGAGGTTGTTATGGCTGATGGAGGCATGGCTAAGGAAATTATTCAGTTATGGATCGGCATCGCCGCAACCTTCTCGGCATTCTTGGTGTTCCTGGGATGGCGGATCAACAAAAATATTTTGGGAATTCTCATAGACTCACGAGACAAAATGAGTCTCTCCCGCCTTCAAGTAATACTTTGGACAGTAACGCTGACCTCATGCTTCTTCGCCATCGGCGTGTCGGAAGAGACCATGAAAATTAAGCTCGATGATGATTTACTGGCGCTCATGGGCGTTAGCCTCGGGGCAGCTGCTGGCTCGGTTATTGTTAGAGGCAGAAAGGACGGCGCTACGCCCGACCCAGCCGCTCTGGCAAATCTCTCGACATCTGCTGTTGGCAGCAAAGCCGCCCAGTCGCGGCGAGGCGTTACCCATGTAAATGACGCGCCAAGTGACGCAAAACTTGTTGATATCTTTAAAGGCGAAGAGATCACTGACCATGGATATGTCGATATTTCCAAGGTTCAGATGTTCTTTTTCTCGATTGCCGTGTGGCTTGGGTATATATCGCAACTCGTAGGGTGGGAGGTGGTGCGAAGCACGGATCCATCTGGCGGCGAGTTTATTGCGCTTCCAGCCCTTTCATCGAGCTTGGTGACCATACTTGGAATCAGCCATGCAGGCTATTTGACGGTTAAAGCAGCCCCAAAAGTCAACGCACAATGAAAGATGTTTCTGCCGAACATCTTTGCTGCACTGGTGCGACGACGACCGTAGAGCTTGAACGTCAGCCTGTGCGGTCTGCAAACCGTGCTTTAGGGCGCATCAACTTGATTTACCCGCTTGCCGTAATAATCCACTGAGGGGATGAGCAATGCCAAAAATCAGCATTGTATTCGAACCTAGCGGCGCTTCCGACGCTCCGGATTACCCATATTGGGCAAGCACAAACACAACGGTAGAAAAACTAAAGTTATCAACCGATGCGTCCCTCAAAAAATTGAACGAACAAATAGTAACAAGCGTACCCGGCGTCTGCGTGCCCTATCGAAGAGGTCATTTGGATTCTTTTTCGCCAAAATATCTTTGTACTGATAGAAAGTTGCAAAAACAGTTTGGCGGCGCGCTGTTCAAATATTTGCAAGAAGCGAGGCTTGGTGACGGCGCCTCAAACTTTGGCGGCGTCTTGGCGGTCCAAAAGCCTTCAAGATTTGAGCTGGATCTATCGGCGACGCCAAATTTGGCTTTACTGCCATGGGAACTGCTGTACCGCAAGATTAACGCCGCCGGCGGCACTTTTATCGCCACAAATCCCCAATGGTGCGTCAAGCGTGTCGTCAAAGCCGAAAATACGCCCGCGGACATGTTCGAAAAGAACACGAAAATAAGTACGCTGGTAATTTGCAGCACGGCCGGAGAGGATTTCGATCCTGGTACCGAAATCAAAGCTGTTATGAATAGCCTTGGCAAGGGTATCGGCGGAAAGTTCCGGGCGCGTAAGCCTGTTGTTATCAAGGACGCGTCGCCTCAAGCTTTCGCCAACGCCGTGTTAAAGTATCGGCCGCACATCGTCCACATCATGGGTCACGGCGTTAGTGTTGATGGAACAGGCGGCGTGAAGTTGCATCGCACCGCAATTGATGGGATTCCGGTCAATCCACGG
>JAJCZV010000247.1 GCA_029262175.1 Gemmatimonadota bacterium | reverse complement strand
GTATCGCGTCGTCTTCAGGCACTTTACGCGCAATCATCGCGACCTCGCCTGGGGTCAGGTCGTGCGGCACGTCGTACACCGGCGGCACGGAATCGCGACCCATAAGCCGCTTGTGGTTGCGAGCGCGAATGACTCCGCGCGCCATTAGAGGCATGCAGGCCAACAGCAGTCCAAGTGCTATGCGAATCATGGCTGAGACTTCACGGATGTGTGACCGAGGGATGCATATGAGAGCCCCGCGCGAACGACGCATTCTGAGCAATCATCACGCCGGGCGCGCCGAGGCCTCGGGCCGGGCAATGATTTGGGTTGCGTTGAACGTCCTCCGGGCAACGACTGTCTATAGGGAAGACGCCCATACCAACACCGGAACTGGCATGCGACGACTGGCTTTTCTGCTTCTCATCCTGTCCCCCTGCGCCCTCTCGGCGCAGGAGGGCCGCATCGCGTTCAGTCGGTCGGTCCAGTACGAGTTCGAGATCCCCGAACGCTTCGGCCAAATGCGGGATCAGATCCCGACGCAGCAGGTGTCGGACATGTTGCTGCTTTTCAACGCGGAAGAGTCCGTGATGATCCCGATTCCGGAGGTCGAGCGGCAAGGAGCGGCGGGAGGCCCGGAACAAAACCGACGCGCGCAGGGCATGGCGACTCGCCTCCGCATGTCATCGACCTCTCGCAGCGATCACGAGACGCTGCTTCAGTCGCATGTGCGGTTTGGGGAGGGGACCATGTCGGAGATGCGGGAGTTCATGGGTCGGGAGTTCCTGCTTTCGGGGACGCAGCCCGCGTTCTCCTGGAAGTTGGGTTCTGACCAACGCCAGATGCTCGATTACGTGGTTCAGAAGGCGACCGCCGAGCACGAGGGGTCGATGATCGAGGCTTGGTTCACCATGCAGATCCCGATCCCGGGCGGCCCGGGAGAGTTCGGCGGGCTACCAGGCATGATCCTGCTCGTTTCGGTGGATGAAGGAAAGACGTTCTACGCCGCGACCGACGTCGACCTCACCGGTCTTGGCGGTCTGACCATCTCACCGCCGCGAGACGGGGAGGAGGTCACGGCAGAGCAGTATGAAACGATCGTTGCCGAGAGGCTCGCCGAGGTGGAGATGATGGGCGGCGCGAGTGAACGCAGAAGAAGGATACCGTTCTAATGTGTTCGATAGAGACTCGGGCGGGGTGGACGCGACGGAGGAGTGGCGTCGCCGTCTTGGCGATCGTTTCGGCGCTGGCGACGATCTCGCCGGCAGCCCTCAACGCGCAGACGCACGACGCCACCGGGATCGTGGTCGACGAGCAGGGCGAGGGCCTCGGAGGCGCCATGGTCGTCGCACTCGCGATGCCGGACTCGGCGCTCGCGAAGTGGGCATCGACCGGTGGGGACGGCTCGTTTCGGCTCGGGCCGCTCGCGCCGGGTGACTACCTCCTCCAAGTCACGCTGCTCGGGCGCCAGACCATCCGAAATCCGTTCTCGATCGCCGACGCCGACTTCGCCGCCGGCACGATCGGGTTGGCGGTGCTGGCGGTCGAGATCGAGCCGCTCGTCGTGAGCGTCGAGCATGTGCCGTTTATCAACCAACGCGACACGTTGTCGTTCAACGCACTCGCCTTCGAGGTCCGTCCCAACGCCACCGTCGAAGATCTGCTCCGACGGCTTCCCGGGATCCAAGTCGAGGCCGATGGCACGATCACGGCGCAGGGCGAGGACGTGCAAAACGTACTCGTCGACGGAAAGGAATTCTTCGGTTCAGACGCCACCGTGGCGACACGAAATCTCCCGGCCAGCGCGGTCGAGCGGATCGACGTCTACGACAAAGAGTCCGACACGGCGGAGTTCACCGGGATCGCCGATGGAGAAGAGGAGCGGACCATCAACCTCGCGCTCCGCGAAGAGGCCCGGCAGGGATACTTCGGGGAGATGGCCGGCGCCTTCGGAGCCGAGACCGCGAATAGCGAGTCGATCGGGACGCTTCCGGGCTTCCCGGCGCCGACCGATACGCGCGTCCCTTATGACGGTCGGTTGAGCCTCAACCGGTTTTCGTCGAGCACGCAGTTCGCGGTGATCGGGAACGCGGGCAACAGCGGACAGGCCGGATTCCGCGGGAGCAACATCGGGCAGGGTGACCGAGGTGGCGGGGGTGGTGGGGGTGGCGGCCAGGGGCTCACGGAAAGCCTCGGGCTCGGCGCCAACTTCAGCCAGGATTTTGGAGAAGATACATGGCTTCGTTCCAGCTACTTCTTCGGAAAGATCGATAACATTCAGAACGGAACGATCGACGAGCAACGCCTGTTGGGCTCGGCCGTCTCATCCGAGCTCCAGGGCTCGAGCACCGATCAGTCCGAAGATTACAATCACCGGGTCGATCTCAACTCGCAGATCGAGTTCGCGGACGGGCACGATGTCCGACTCCGTGGCGGATTCCAGGCAAGCGCCCGGAACGAGTCTTCCGCCAGTCTGCAGAACCAGACGGTCGGCGGAGCCCCGCTCAACAACGCGAACACGAACTTCGTATCCGAGCGGGATCAGTTGAACGCGAACGCACGCCTCACCTGGCGCAAGCGGCTGAACGAGTCGGGTCGAAGTTTGATCGCGGAGGGACGACTCAACTACAACGACACCGATCAGCTCACCGATCTCACGTCCACCGTCGAGAGCTTCACCGACCCCACCCTGGATCGGGATCTCCTGCAAGAGCAAACGAGCCTCGGACAGACGACGAACCATTCGATCCGTCTTTCGATGACGGAGCCGCTGGGTCGAGGAAACGTTCTCGAGGTGTTTGGGGAGCGTCGGTCGATCGACGAGAACCAGGGCAAGTCCATCTTCGACCTCGAGGATGGGACGCCGGTCTTCAACCCGTTCCTGAGCTCGGAGTTCGACCGCACGTATACGTACCTGCGAGGGGGACTTCGTTTTAGTCGCAACACGGAGAGCACGCGATTCGTGCTCGGGCTGCAGCTGCAGAACTCGGACCTGGTTGGCGTCGTGCTCGATCCCGAAGCGGAGGTCGCGCCGATCTCGAGCGGTTTCACGCATCTTCTTCCCAACGCCGACCTCCGTCTCCAAGTGAACGAGGGCAAGACGCTCCGGTTCTCGTACAACGCGTCGACGCGAGAGCCGTCGATGGCCGAGTTCCAGCCCTTCGCCGACAACAACGATCCGCTCAACGTGTATGTGGGGAATCCGGACCTCGATCCGGAGTATTCGCACCGGGTCCGGGGCGAGTATCGGCTGTTCGATCAGTTCAGTTTCGTGAACCTGTTCACGTACGCGTCTCTCAACGTGACGACGAACAACATCGCGCAGTCGAGAACCATCGATCAGAACGGTCGGCAGCTCATCTCTCCGCTCAACTCGGGCACCGCCTGGTCGACCAACGGCGGCATCAACTACGGCCGCCCGATTCGTTCGCTAGGGATCCGGGTCGAACTCGACTACCGTCTCAGCTATGGGCGCGAGTCGGCGTTCGTAAACGACGTCGAGAACCAGAGCCGCATCGTGCAGAACCGGATCGAGCTCAGCTTCGACAATCGCGACAAGTCGAGGTTCGAGATCGAGATCGGCGGCGCGTTGGCACTCAACGACGTCAACTACTCGCTCAATGAGCGGCTGAACCAGAACTACATCAACCCTCGGCTGTTCGCCGACGGCTCGGTGTTCCTCGGGCCCTGGACGGTTTCGAGCGAGTTCAGCTTCCAGGGCTACGATTCGGCGGTCTTCGGCCAGGATCTCGACGTGACGCTGTGGGAGGCTTCGGTTACGCGACTGATCCTCGGCGATCGCGCGGACCTCCAGCTCGCCGCTTACGACCTCCTGAATCAGAACCAGGGAATCACGGTAACGAACACGGCAAACCTTAACCGGACCTCTCGCGTCCAAACGCTTGGGCGCCACGTCATGCTCCGGTTCAACTATCACCTCGGCTCGCAGTCCATGCGGGGTGGCCGGGGCGGCAGAGGACGCGATTTCCGAGGGAGGTAGGTCGCCCGACGACCGACCTCTTCGGCTGTGACCTTTTGAGCGTTTCGCCCATCTTACTTGTTAGGAGGAGGCCGGAATCCTTTCGATCGAGAGAAAATCATGAGACACACGACAACGGCGACGCTTTCGGCGGCCATCGTCGGGCTCCTGTTCGCCCCTTGGGCTGCGGCCCAGACCCTGGAACAGATCTGTCCGGGGGCGATGGCAGGGACGGGTGCCCTCTGGGGCGAGGTCGCGGATTCTGATGCCGAAATGGTGCTGCCGGGCGTGCGCGTCGTCGCCTCGTGGGACTACGACGGGGACGAACAGCGCTACGAGGTCCACACGGGGCAAGACGGGTTGTATGTGATGTGTTTGCCGCTGGAGACGGAACTCGCCGTGCGCGCTACGGGCGCCACCGCGACGGCGTCGCCGCTCGCGATTACCCTGACCGAAACCATCACTCGGCGGGACCTCAGCCTCTCGATGACGGTCGGCGATAGCGGAGAGCGGTTATGGCTGTGTGTGGACGGCGGGCAGTCGTTGATCAACATCCAGTTTGCAAGGCTGGTGCGGTGCGATGAGGACTGGCAGCCCCTCGAGCGGTGCCCGAAGACCGAGTTGGGTCGGATCACGGTGCACCCGGTCGGTGCGGGCAGTGGCATGCTGCGCGAGATGGTCGAGCAGCTGGTACAGGAGGCGAAGCGGATCGGGGCGAACGCCGTGGTCTACGTCCAGAACGGTGGGGGAGGCACGTCGTTCGGGGGCGCGCAGCACCTCACGTCCCTCACGGCCGAGGGAGTCCGCATCGAGGTCGATCCCAGCACTTGTACGTGAGTGCGTCTACGTGAGGGCGACCTCACACGGCTCCGTGCGCCCCGATCGCCTGGCCTAGCCGGCCGGAAGACTCTCCACCAGTGCGATCATCCGCTGTACATGATCTGGCGTCGGTAGGCGGCCTCGTCCGCCGCCAAGATCGTCGATCATGTGCTCGGGGTCGCCCGTGCCGGGCGCCGCGACGGTGACCGCTGGGTGCGCGACAACGTATTTCAACATGAATTGCGCCCAACTATGCGCGTCGAACTCCGCCGCCCAGTCAGGAAGCGGCCGGTCACCGATCCGTTGCCACATACGGCTGCGCCCGAACGGTAGATAGACGATGACCGCGATCCCCTCGTCCTGTGCCAGGGGGAGAATCCGATCCTCCACGACGCGATTGTCGATCGCGTAGTCGACTCCGATAAAGTCGATGGGGTATTCGCGCATGACATCGGCGAGCGCTCCATACTGTCCCGCGCTGGTGGTCGTCATTCCGATGTAGCGGATCCGACCTGCTTCCTTGTACTCCTGCAGGACCGCGAGTTGGGTCGGCGGATCGCCCATGTTGTGGACCTGGTCCAGATCGATGATCGGGCGCCGGAGCCGCTCGAAGGATCGCTCGATTTGCGCCCGCACGTCGCCCGCGTCGACCGAGCCGCCACCCCGGCCCGCCACGTTCACCTTCGTGGCCCAGAAGATGTCCTCTCCGAACCCGTCCTCTTCGGCCCATTGGCCCGCGTACGTCTCCGAGCCGCCCCCGCCGTAACCGGCGGCGCTATCGAACACTCGCCCCGCACCCTCGGCACCCTCGGCAAGCGCGTGGAGCACCTCTCGGTGATCGGCGAGTTCCGCGGCCGTCGAATTGTTCGATATCCAGCGGCCGCCGAGTCCGATCACGGGAATCTGCTCGCCCGTCGAAGGGATCGGCCGAGTTCGGACCGCCCCTTCTTGAAGCGCCGCCAGCAGCCGCGGATGGAGACCGAGCGCCGCCGCGCCCGCGGTGATTCGAAGCCAATCTCGTCGAGATATCATTTCTTGTCTCCCTGTTTTCGTCCGAAAGACCGCGAGGTCTCGAGTTTCGTGTTACCGCCTTCTCGACGACGGTTCTTTGTGCGGGTGCCGCTCGTAGTGCTGCCGCAGGAGATCCTTGCCGTAGTCGTTTCCATTCGGTGTGCGCACGACAACGTGAATGTGCTCTCGGTTCGGGCCGTCTGGCATCATATGGCGTAGCCCGGCTGGCCGTTGATGGTCGAATTCGATCAAGATGACGGGGCTGTGGATGCGAAAATAGTACGCACTGTCGTCTTGGTGCTCGCCGATCCATGCGAAGTAGGTGTCATCAAGGTGGCCCCGTACCTCGTCCATGCGGACGTCTGCGTGTCCCTCCCGCATGTTGCTCACGAACCGTTCGATCAGCCCGAGGAGCTGTTCGCGTTGGACCGGCGTAAACGTCGAAGCCGGAACGCCCGTGTAGTCGAGAAGGACATTGTCCTTGAACGCCTCGGTGAGGTTGTTGTTTCCGTCCTTGTTCAGCTCCAGTAGCGCTCGCTCGCGCTGGTCCTGGTCCAGCGCACGGAACATCGCCAGACCGGCGTCTTGCTCGGCCTGGAGGATTTCGGTCCCGGCGTACTTTCCTGTCTTCGCAATGACCGGTTCGGAGCCCACGAACATGGGCGTCATGACGACTTGGTCGCCCAGAACGAAGTAGTTGACGATCAGGTGGTGGCCATCGATTTGCCATCCCCACGGCTCCGTCGCGGACGGCTCACCCATCACGGTGATCCAGTACAACCACTCACCGTATTCCTCGAAGTTGTTGTCGTTTAGTTCACCGAGGGTGTGGTTGAGCCGCATGATGTCCCGAGTGAGACGAAGCCCCTTCGCGCTCAGCGACGCTCCCATCAGGCCGAACGCGGCCTCTCGCTGGACCTCGTTCATCTCGTCGAACCCCACGCCCGT
>JAJCZV010000246.1 GCA_029262175.1 Gemmatimonadota bacterium | reverse complement strand
CCTGTATATCAGCTGCTTCCAACTGGTCACTCATTGGAGGATAAATGGGACCGTCCGATCCGCTCACCTTAAAGCCCTGTTGCCTGGCAAGAATCGCGAGGCTGCCCATCAGGGTGCCACCGATACCAAGAAAGTAAACATGTTTAGCCATGTAGGTTCCGTTAAAAGATTACGCTCATATGAGCGAGGTAGTTAGATAACCGGCGGATATTCGGCTTAAAAAAACCATTGCCATGGAGAGTGAGATACCTTGTAACACACTAATGTTGAGTGCGTGATGTAGCACATAACCCCACACGGCAAAGGTCCAGATTGCAAACAATACTGCTATGCCCTGCGTAAGTTGGTCGTTAGGGCTACCCGAAGATAACAGGCCGATGGCAAATGAGCCTATAAGTGTAATCATTAAATCACAGCCCACCATGGCTGATATAGTTTGCGGAAACCGATTGAGCTGTTTTTTCATATGCAGTGCCGCCCAGACAAAAACACAAGTGAGCGCAAGACTTACAAGCATAAATGAAAATACGGATAACGGAGTCTCGGTTTCGATGAAACTTAGCTGTAAAATGGTGTTGGCGAACAGGTTTGCGCTTACCACGATAATGAGGAACACGGTCTGGCTTGGGACGTATTGCGGTCCCCGTTTAAGCAGGCAGATGCTCCAGTACATGGAAAGAATGGCAGTCATGGTATTATGGATTGTCTCATAATCTGAACCGGGTAACCAAAACAGGATTGCGCCCGATCAGCAAACATCAAAAAAAGATAAAAAGGGATTATTTGTCCATGTCAAAAACGCCTAGAAATGCATTCTATGCCCAGTCCGGTGGTGTCACATCGGTTATCAATGCATCTGCATGCGGACTTATTGAAACAGCACGAAAAAACCCCCGGAAAATTGGCAAGGTATATGCTGGTCGCAACGGCATTATTGGTGCTCTTAAAGAAGAATTAATAGATACCAGCAAGGAGTCTAAACGCGCAATTGCAGGTTTACTAACGACTCCCAGCGGTGCTTTTGGCAGCTGTCGATACAAGCTAAAATCCCTGCAGGAAAACGCCCGTGAATATCAGCGCCTAATTGACGTTTTTGAGGCACACAATATCGGGTATTTCTTTTATAACGGTGGGGGAGATTCCCAGGATACAGCGCATAAGGTTGCACAACTTAGTCAGGATATGGGGTATCCCATTACCTGTATTGGAGTACCGAAAACAGTTGATAATGACCTGCCTTTTACGGATACCTGTCCGGGCTTCGGTTCAGTGGCCAAGTACGTCGCTGTTTCTACCAGAGAGGCAGCACTGGATGTGGAGTCTATGTGTGAAACCTCAACCAAGGTGTTTGTGCTCGAAGTTATGGGTAGGCATGCTGGATGGATTGCAGCAGCATCTGGTTTGGCAGGCGCGTCTTCTGATGAAGCACCACATATTATTTTGTTTCCCGAAGTTAATTTTAATCGGGAAAAATTTCTTGCCCGCGTAAAACGCACCGTTAAAAAATCGGGGTACTGTGTAGTGGTCGCCTCTGAAGGCGCTCATTACGCGGACGGCCAGTTTATAGCCGATGCAGGTTCAAAAGATGCATTTGGGCATACCCAGTTGGGTGGTTTGGCACCCGTGCTTGCAAACATGGTAAGGGAAGAACTGGGGTACAAATATCACTGGGCTGTGGCTGATTACCTGCAACGCGCTGCCAGACACATTGCGTCTGCAACAGATGTAAAACAGGCCTATGCTGTGGGTAAGGCTGCTGTGGATTTAGCCATTGCCGGTGAAAACTCGGTGATGCCCATAATAGTGCGTAAATCTGACAAACCTTACCGTTGGAGTGTCGGTCATACGCCGCTTGCTGGTGTAGCCAATATTGAAAAGGCGATGCCGCGCTCGTACATAACGCGAGATGGTTTTGGTATTACGGATGCAGCCCGTACATATCTTTCCCCACTGATTAGGGGGGAGGACTACCCCGCGTACAAGGATGGATTGCCGCGGTACGTCAAATTGAAAAACCAACTGGTAAAAGCAAAACTCAAGAAGTTCAATCTGAACACCTAAGACTTTAACAGGCAGGAATGTGAAAAAAATCGTAGGCCTGTAAAAATATTATGAGCTCAGTAACTTTACGATTTGTTCTGAATCGCGGGGTTCGACCACGAGGTTAACATTTACGGAAAGGGATGATGAGGATCTATTCCCTATGGGGTGAAATAGACCTTCCACCTTAATGTATTTTCTCCGAATGATGCAACTAAATACCAGCCCACTGTATGCGTTCTCAATCCTGTAAAACCCAGTTGATCAGCAGCGTTGAGTTGGTCGTTTTGGTTTCGACTCTTGAGAAGCAATAACTGTTTTTGCCGAAATGATCAGACTAATAATTAGAGTAAAAGTTGAATTACTCTAAATATGTGTCATTATTGTACTGGCTGAGAGAATACGCATGCATTCCATGCACATTTACTTACTTTTATGTTTGAAGGAAAAGGAGAGTTATGAGAGTCAGTATCATGTTTAGCGGTTTTGGTGGTCTTAAAGAGACTTTCCCCGCTGTCCAGGCAGCTGATACAGAAGGATTAGACGGGGTGTGGTCAGCTGAACACCTCGGTTTTCATGATGCTGTAGTGCCAAGTGCGAGTTACCTTGCCACGACGAAAAACCTTGAAGTGGGCCTGGTTGGGTTGAGCACAGCTGGCAGACACCCTGGATTGTTGGCGATGGAACTGATGTCGCTTTCCGAACTCGGGCCAGATCGCATAAGAGTACAGGTAGGAACCGGAGCTGCACCTCTGGCTGCGCTGTTGGGGCACGAGATTGTGAAACCCGTAGATTCCACTTACGCATTTGTAGTAAGTCTAAGAGAAGCATGTTCTGGTAGTGATATGCATATGGAGTACCCGGGCTTCAAGTTTAAGGGGTTTAGAATTACTCCACTCGGTCCAACACCGGCCATCGACGTAATGGCGATTCGCCCCAAAATGATTAAGTTAGCCGCACAAGTGGGTGACGGTTTGTCGATAAGCATAGGCGCTTCACACGCATACCTTCGCAGTACCGTTAAGACTGTCGAGCAAGAACTTAAGTCAGCGGGACGAGACCGTGCAAAATTTAGAATTACCGCCCACATGATAGCGGCCGTATCTGATGATCTGGATCCCTACTTCTCATCGCTACCGACCATGATGTCATCTTTTCCACAAGATATGGCGGCGATATTGGCACAGGGTGTTATTGACGGTGAATTGGCTGCGCGTATCGAGAAGGATGAAGGGGCGCGCGGAATAATGAAAATGTGGACTGCTGACGCCATTGATCAAATCACGATGTTATCAACGCCTACGCAGTTGCGTGAAAAGCTTTCAGCCTATGCAGAGATTGGCATTGATGAGGTGGCATTGATGCTACTCAATCCAGCTGAGCAGCAGCCCGATGTTATTCGCCAGATTTCACTGGCTCGACCAGACCTCAAGTAACAATAGGGAAACAAGTAATGAGTGATTCGACTTTGCAAAACGATATAGACGCCATAGAAAAACTACACCGTGAATTTTGTGTAGCCAACACGTGTGCAGATTGGCCATTTTTGGAAGAAAATGTAGAGCCAGGTGATGTTTTGGTGTGGTACAACCTAAATCAGAGCAATTATCATGGCCTCGATCACATAGTGGAGCTGTGGAAGATGCTTGCAGCGACTTCCGGAGAAGGGGTGCACGCAATTGTGGAGCCGCGTGATGATGAAATTACTATCATCGGCGATGCAGCACTTGTTACCTACCTCCTGCATTTTGAAGCAGACTTCGGTAGCCTTGGAAAGGTATCTCAGGATGCGCGATGCACGGATGTATGGCGTCGAAGTGAAGGCAGCTGGAAAATGATTCACTTTCACTGCTCAAATTATGTGCCCGGTATAATGGGTGGAAGGTAGGAATGAGACCATTTTCGGTCCGGGGCGCAGAGGGTCAGCTGTGCGGGGTTGAAGTCTGTCCGGAACATCCACAAGGTCGGCCAATATTGCTCATTCACGGGGTGAACATGAGCCTGGATGTATGGGCTGAAGTTCAACAGGCTATAGGTAGCAAGCGGTGGGTGATCTGCTTCGATTTGCGGGGCCATGGTTCTTCTGGAATGTCAGGTCCTTTTGAGGTCGATGATTATGCGTTGGACGTACTAACTGTTCTAGATGCATTACAGGTGGAACGCGCCCACCTCGTAGGTGTGTCCTTCGGCGGTAGCATAGCTTGTGCCGTTGCTGGTCGGTCTCCGGACCAGGTGGCTTCTGTGGCGTCTTTTGGGGGAATGCTGGTCGCAAAAGATGTAAATCTTGATTTACCAATTTCAGCTATCCGGCAATCTGGGGTCCGCAGCTTTTTTGAGTCTTTATTGCCCAATATTAGCTTTGCGCCAGGTACCGATACAAAGCTTATCGAAAGGGCGCTTGCTAGCGCTGTGGACGGACGCAGCATAGACACCGTGATTGAGGTATTAACCGCTGCATTCACTACAGATGTTACTGCGATTGCCCGATCCATTTCAGTACCTGCGCTAGTGGTTACCGGGGAACTCGACCTAACCTGTCCTGTGGATAGTGGCGCTGCAGTGGCGGACTCGTTAAATACAGAGCATGTTGTGGTCCCGGGAAAGGGGCATGTATTACCCATGGAGGCTCCGGATATTGTAACGGGACTTATCCTGCAGCATACGAATAGGGTGGACGCTAAACAAATTCAGGAATGCGAATGACACGCTCTATTGAGCTGGATTGCTAAATTTACTGAGGAATTCCTCATAACCTATTCGATTGTTGCGAGAGACCAGAGTACTGTCGAAAATGGGTATCGCAGTTCAGTCCCACTATATTGGCGCCGGAAGGATTGTGCCCTGCTTGTATTTATGTTCTACCAGGGCATCCAAAAATACCATTTACTGCAAACTCTATCTGTCGATCCAAATCGGACATGCTAAGTAACCCTTCTTTGTGTGCCACATCTTCGCTATTGGTTAACAATAGTTTTTTCAGATGATACTGGAACAGGCTCGTTATGATCACTACAACGTCGTTTTCATTTACGCTATTTTTCAGCTTGCCCTGAGTTTTGTAGAATTTAACAAGTTTCACAGTATCCCGTTGCTTCATCCTGGCGGCAATGTTTAGTGGGTTATCATTAGAATCGTTCGAAAGGAAAAACTCTTCTGCAAAAGGCATGAGAAG
>JAJCZV010000245.1 GCA_029262175.1 Gemmatimonadota bacterium | reverse complement strand
GGGGGCGCACCTCGATTCATGGCACACCGCATCGGGCGCAACAGACAACGGGGACGGTGCAGCCGGCGTCATGGAGGCGGCCCGACTCCTCGCCGCCTTGGGGGCGAGCCCGCGCCGCACGATCCGGTTCGCGCTCTGGTCCGGCGAGGAGCAAGGCCTGCTCGGAGCCCGCGCCTACATCGCCGCACATCTGGCGGACGCGAGCGCGCAAGAAAAATTATCGGTGTACCTCAACGACGATCCGGGCTCCGGTAAGTCGCTCGGGTTCTATATGGAAAACAACCCGGCGGCCAAAGAAATCTTCGATGCGTGGCTGGCACCGCTCGCAGACCTTGATGTGAGCCGCAACGTCGATGTCGGGATCGGAAGCACCGACCACGTGCCCTTCAACCAGATGGGCCTACCCGCATTCAACATCATCAAGGACTTCGAGGCATACGACGAGCGAACACGGCACACGAACGCCGACTATCCAGAGCGGATGTCAGAAGACGAGCTCAAGCAGCAAGCGATCTTCCTCGCGCACTTCGCGTGGCAGGCGGCCCAGGCCGACGAGAGGATTCCACGGGTGCCCTCGCCCTAGGTCCTAGCCCGCTCTATTAGTGGAAGAACAGATACGCGATCAGGATCCCCGCGATGATCGCCGTGAAGTCCGCGATCAAACCGCACGTGACGGCGTACCGCGTCTTCTTGACGCCTACGGATCCGAAGTAGAGCGCGATGATATAGAACGTCGTGTCGGTTGAACCTTGGAACGTGCTCGCAAGTCGACCAACGAACGAGTCCGCGCCATGGGTCTGCATCGCGTCCACCATCATGCCGCGCGCACCGCTCCCGCTCAGCGGCTTCATCAACGCGGTCGGGATGGCCTCGATAAAGTCGGTGTTCATCCCCATCGCGGCGAAGGTATTTCCGATGCCTGCCACGAGGTAGTCCATTGCGCCTGACGCGCGAAACACTCCGATGCCGACGAGGATCGCCACGAGATACGGGACGATCTTGATGACCACCGGGAAGCCTTCCTTCGCACCCTCGATGAAGGCCTCGTATACGTTCACGCGGCGCAGTGCCGCGAGCCCGATAAACGTTGCGATCACGCCGAACAGCAGCAGGTTGGCCGTGACGGTGGAGATGGTTTCGATCTGACCCTGCGGAAGCCGCGAGAAGTAGACGATGATCGCCACGACCGCCGCGGTCAGGCCGCCGAGGTACGCCAGCACGACCCTGTCCAGCAGGTTGATTCGCTGCACGACGGCCACGGAGATCAGCCCCGCCATGGTGGAGAAGAACGTGGTGAGCAGAATCGGGATGAAGATGTCCGACGGATTCACGGCGCCCAGCTGAGCGCGGTACACCATGACGCTGATGGGGATGAGCGTCAGTCCACTGGTGTTGAGCACCAAGAACATGATCTGCGCGTCGGTGGCGGTATCCTTCTCGGGGTTGAGCGACTGCAGTTGTTGCATGGCCTTGAGGCCAAGCGGCGTGGCCGCGTTGTCGAGTCCGAGCATGTTGGCCGCGAAGTTCATGATCATCGAACCGTGCACCGGATGGTCCCGCGGGATCCCGGGAAACAGTCGGTGAAAGAACGGCCGAACCAACTTGGCCAGAATGTCGATCACCCCGCCCTTCTCCCCCACCTTCATGAGCCCGAGCCACAGCGTGAGCACGCCGGCCAGACCGAGGGAAATCGTAAACCCGGTCTCCGCCATGTCGAACGTGCTGTTCACCATGTCGGTGAAGACCTGCGTGTCGCCGAGGAAGATCAGCTTGATCAGCCCCACGACGAGCGCGATCAAGAAGAAGGCGATCCAGATGTAGTTGAGTACCACGGCTACAGCTCGGCGCCGGTCACTAGATCCACGAGCACCGGGACCTGATCCCTGACATGCTCGTCCAGCGTCGCCATCGGGAACTCATACGTGATCACCGACACCCCGTTCTCGGCTCCCCACGATCCGAACGAACCCGGCGTGGGATAGCCCACGTCCCTGACGTGAGGCATTCCCGTCCGCTCCGCGAGCCGCGCACCCAACGGCGACTCGATCGACTCGTCGATGCAGGCTAGCGGCGCGTGCAGCGCGATCACGACGTCTGGCTCCAGCTCATCGATCAACCGGATCAACGCCTGGGTCTCGGCTTCGGAGCCGGGGTGGGTTCCGGGGCTCAACCGCACATCGCTGGGGTCATCCAGCGTCGAGCGGTGGGTGACCGGGTTCGCCTGCCAGTTATCCGACGGGAAGTTTCGATTCAGGTCGACCCCATTCGCGTTGCCCCGGGTGCCGCGTGTCAGGCCATCGGGGTTGGCCGCGAGCACGACGGCGCAATGCTGCGGTGGCTCGGAAAGGTGCCGGAGCGCACGCGACAGGGCGATCGTCGTTTCCGGCTCCTCCCCATGGATCCCAGCAAACAGCAGCAGTTCACAATCAGACCGAGGACGCCACACATGCAGCGGTACCCCGAGTTGTGAGTTGCCGTACGGTTCCGGCTCGAGGGAAAGCATCCCCCAGTCAGGTCTAGGGCGGAGATCCATGCGCGACAAAGTACGGTCAGTCGACGAAATAACGAGTTGGCGGCTCGGCGACGTTCAGCACGAACCGCTCATAGATCTCGTCGAGATGGGCCAACACCACACTCTTGAGACCCATGTCGGCGGCCGATACGACGGCCCGCAACACATCCGGGGTGAGTTGGGCTAGATAACCAGCCGCGACGGGTAGGTGGCTGAGGTGCCACCGTTCGGGCGCCACGCCCCGTCGATCTTCATCGTAGGGACGATAGAATCCGAACGAATCGTTCGAGGCCATTCGCGCATCCAGCCAGTCGTGCAGGGGACCGAACATCCCGCCGGGTTCGACCTCCTCCGGGATGAGCTCGATCTCGTAGCCGTCCGGCTTCGCGGCCGAGTCGTAGACGTCGAGATCGGTGCCCCAATGATGTCGAGATGCGCCGGGCAATGCGGACCAGCGCAGAATGGCGAAGACCAGTTCCCGTTCACTCAGCCTCTGGATATCCAGCGGCGCTGCGTCGCTGTCCAACACCGCGAGCTGGCCCGACGTCTTCCGGTTCCAGATCGAGAGCTGATCTGCAAAGCTGCGAAACCCGCTCAGAATCCGGAGCTCGAATCCTTCTCGACGCGCGTCGCTCTGCAATCTCCGAAACGGTTCGACCACATCGCGGTGCGCGCGAACGCCGAGCGCGTCGGCGTCCGCGGGCGCGCACAGCCGGTCTTCGGAATGGCCGGTCAAAAACGGGCGGTCAGATGGCGCGCCGCCACGCCTCATCGCGCTGCGCCCCGGCGCCATCGGTCATAGCGTAAACGTAGTTCCAGCAATGGGTTATCGCCTCCACGCTCATCTCGAACCGAGATTGCGAGCCACGGAGCCGCCGGCGTTCCCTGATCGCTCATCCCGATCGACTGGGTCGCGTAGGGTTCATCCCCGCCGCGCGCGACGACGATGAAAGCCATGGCCGCCGTCTGACGAGTCGTCTCGTCGTTGCACCGCACGTCGCCGCCCGCGACCGAGCCGGCCTCGAGCGCTCGCATCAGCCGATCTGGTAGCGTATTGAAGCCGGTAGGATCCTCCCATCGAAATGCCTCCAGACCCTCTCCCACCACGGCCTGATTCGCGAGCGTGTTGCCTTGTACCGTGACCCCCCTGCTCGCGTCGGCCATGACGCCGGCCCAGCGTGGGGTCTCTCCTGGATCGCCGGTCGTCCCTTCACGCGTTGGAGTGGTGAAGCCGGCTGTATGAACCACGCCGTCGTTCAGCGTCACGACACCGTACTGGCGTCGGTCGGTCTCCTGGTCCACCGATGGGTCGGTGACCCGAGCAATCACCTGCTCAGCGGTAAGGCCTTCCCGGATAGCTGCGTAAACGACGTTCCGATTGTCGATGTCAAAGGCGGCCTGCGTGGCGGCTGCGCCCTTGCCAGGGACCAGCGCGGCCAGTGCGTCGGCAAACGATGGCACGCAAGACGCCGACGCCACGCCAACGTCCCCCGTCGCAGGATCGATCGCGGCCACCGACCACGTGGTCATCTCCAGGGTCTTCGGAAAGTCGGGGGTCACCTGGCACGGGCTGAGAAAAAGCGACCCACCCCCAAGGGCGAGCAGCCTCCACGATGTCAGCCGGTTCGGTGGCATCAATCCCCTCCAAACGTGAGTCATAGGCGACCTACCGTTCCTGGTCCTCAATTAGGAATTCGACTCGCTCCAGGATGGTCAGAAGGTCTGCCAGTCCTTGGGCCGCGAAGTCCTGGTAGAACGCTCTGGACGCCACGGCCCCCGAGAGCTCCAGCGTCGGGGTTATACGCGCTTGGCCGAACGCTTCCACGACTCCAGCGTCCCAACTCACAGCGATGTCGTAGTAGGGCCCCAACGCGACGTCTCGGGACAGCATGGGCTCCAAGCGATCGGTGCCGATGCGCCGCACTTCCTGTTCGCTTTCGAACGTATCGGACAACGTGGTCCGCCACTGAGCCAACTCCCGTCGAATCTCATCGTCGCGGATGAGGTCGATCTCGCCGGAGGCCAACGCAGCATCGAGCGTGTTAGTGGCTGGCTGAAACGTGGGCGCACCGATCACCGAGAGAATCACCGTGTCCGGCACTGCTATGCGGCCTTGCCCCGCGGCTTCCGCCAGTAGATCGCGAAGTAAGACCGAATTGTGACGGAGTCGCCTCGCGGTAGCCAATCGTTCGACGAGGTCCGGTCGAGTCCTCTGGAAGTCGGCCAATACCCCTTGAAGAACGATGGACTCACGCTCTCGCTCCTTCATCGAATCCCAGCCGGCGTCGATCGCGAACGCCAGAAGGATACTCAGCACGATCGCCAAGGCCTCGACTAGGATGCGCCGCCACGGGATCGACTCTGCTTTGGGACTCATCACGCGCTCTTTGCGGAGGCTTCCTAACGAATACGCATCTAAGCTGGTCTGGCAAACAACCCGTGTGCAAGCCGCGAAGCCGACGTCAGCCGATGGTGAACCGGACAGCCGGCGTTTGCCGTGTTTATTGGCGATAGGATAAGCTTGCACCGTCACGACCCGCACAGTGCGATCTCGATTTGGAGGGGGCGGCATGAAACGACGCACGTTCTTCCGGTCCACCTTGGCGGCGACCGCCATCGCCTCGCTCCCCAGGATCGGGGCGGATCAGCTGTCGGCCTTTTACGGCGTGGAGCCCGGCAGCCGCGTCCCGGACATCGATGCGGTGACGGGGGATGGCGGGCAGATCACGATCAAAGGCACGGACGTAGAGGACCTTGTCGCCCGTCTGCGGGGACGCGTACTGCTATCTGGGGACGCCGGGTACGATGACGCTCGGGCGCTTCTCAATCCTTCGTTCGACAAGCATCCGGCGCTTGTGGTCCAACCGATGGGTGTGGCCGACATACAGGCGACGGTGAGCTTCGCTCGGGAGTACAATCTCCTCACAGCGGTCAAGTGTGGTGGGCACAGCCTGTCCGGAAAATCGAGTTGCGACCTCGGGCTGCAAGTCGATCTCTCCCGCTTCCGCTCGGTGCGCGTCGATCCCTCGGAGCGAAGGGCCTGGGTGACGGGTGGTTCCCTCCTTGGCGCAGTCGATCACGAGGCGATGGCGCACGGGCTCGTCACCACGTGC
>JAJCZV010000244.1 GCA_029262175.1 Gemmatimonadota bacterium | reverse complement strand
GGCGAAAAGTTCGAAACCTGGACGTCGAAATCAGAGATGACGGGCCTTTGGGGGTTGTGGGAGCCTTTCGTGGCAAGTTGTCTTCTTGGGAGGGGTTGGGTTGTTGAGGCAACATGCGACTTGCGGCGGGTGGTACTCGCCCTACGCGACTACAGAAGCGAGAAGAATGCCGTGACTGCCCTTCGGCGGAAGGCGAGCTTGGCACCGATCGCGAGAAGAAGCGTGAGCACAACCAATCCCCAAGTCGAGACCGTGGGAATTGGAAAAAACTCGAGACAATCGGGAATGTTGTTATTGTCGAAGTCGCGGGTGTCGTCCTGGCCATCGCATTGGTCGAGGCAGTTGGGGACCGTGTCACCATCGCTATCCATGTCGGGGACCCGGCAGCCGCATTGACCCGGTTCGGTCTTGAAGGGGTCGCTCGGACAATCATCACCGCAAGCTGCATCGAGGTTGTCGCCGTCCAGATCGCCTTCGCAAGTGGAATCGGCAGGCTGCGGAATATCGCTGGATAGCTGGCAACAGGCTGGGGCAAGATCGAGACATGTCCCATAGCTGAAGCAACACCCACGAGCAGGCTCGCATAAAGCGCCGGGCGTGAATGCGCCTCCGCCACTTTCGCATTCTGATTCCTCGGCCTCAACACAAGTCCCGTCGTCGAAACAGCATGCGCCGAGTGAGAGGTAGGTGTAGATTACGACATTGGTCGCTACGCCGTCATCGAACTTAAAGGTCGTAGTTTCACCCAGAGGGATCGCACGATCCAGGACGATTTCTACTACGTCAGTGGGGCCGTTGTCGAGGCGGCGAGTTTGGGTTACCACGGGTGCAACGCCGCCCGTAACGGAAACGGCAATCTGATCGATATAGACATATCCCGGTTGATCGAACGTGATGGTAAAGCGATCAAGATTGGGAAACGCGTTCGCATCGATGATACCTACCGGTGGGTCGGACGCGGCGATTAGTTCGCCATTGGAAATCGTCCCGTATCGAATGAAGTCCCATGCGTTCTCCGGAACTTCGACGCCAATCTTGCGATTGCACGTCCCCATTCCCTGAAACTGAAGGAAGAAGATGATGCTACGTGCGTCGTCAGCTTTCAACTGAAAGATTTGTCCATTGACCGACAACTGGTAGTGATCGCCTCGGACTCGTTCGAAGCGATACGTGTGAAACTCGTTCAACTCCAAATTGCCCAAGAACGCGTCCCCCCCCCCCATCACAACGAGGTTGCCGTGCAAAAAGATTAGGTCAACCGGATCTCCAACGACAAACCGTCCGTCGCAGCCGGGCTCCGGAGGCGGAAAGGGCCAGTTGGAACGGAAACGCCACTCGACCCAAAGTGTATCGAGGGGGTGAGGGATAATGAGGTCATAATTGACGATGTCACCTCCACCGCGCCACCGCAGAACGTAGTGACCGTTCTCCACGGAACGTTCGCAATCTTTTGTCGGGTCGCAAGAATCGAACACCCGCCAACCCGCCGACTCATCAAACGGCGGCACACCAGCGTCGTATGTGTACAGAAGATCGTCCGCGCATGTGACGGCCACCAGCGAAAACAAGACCAAGCTCGAAACGAAAACTCGTGACTTGATTCTTTCCGACCTCATATCGGCGAGTATAGCAGTTTGAGGGGTTGGTATTCAACCTAAACTCAATCGATGGATGTCTTATGTGTTTGGCATCGGTTTTTTGACACAAAAAAAGCGTCGAGCCGGGTTGGCTCGACGCTCTGTTGGTGACTTCACTCGTTTGGTCCGCACTACGGCTTGGTCGGCACATCGGACCCAACCCGACTGGCGGTCGAAGACCCGGCGGCGCTGCGATTGACCGTGGCACCCCGAGCTAGGCCGTTGCCCCTGAGTTCGTCCGTTGTACGTCGCCGTTCAATGACATGGCCGCGCTAGCCTGGAGAGGCCGCCCGGAATTCGGGAACGCAGGGGCAGTGTTTTCCGGTATTCAGTGGCCGGGGCGTGCCCTGCCTGACGGCGGCTTACTCATAGATGTCACCCCGGGCGGCTGCGGAATTGCCGTGCGCGATCGCCGTTCTCTAGCTCCCTTACGGTCGCTGCTCTGATGGGGTGGTCCGCAAGCGTGGAGAGGCCGCCCGGAATTCGAGAACGCGGGGGCGGTGTTTTCCGGTATTCAGTGGCCGGGGCGTGCCCTGCCTGACGGCGGCTTACTCATAGATGTCACCCCGGGCGGCTGCGGAATTGCCGTGCGCGATTGCCGTTCTCTGGCTCCCTTACGGTCGCTGCTCTGATCTGTTGGTTGCCGTTTTTTGGTTCTTGGCGTCCGGTTCGCTTTCCTACGGGGGTGGTTGACCTCATTGCGTACGGAGGTGGTTGACCTTATGCGATTGGTTGGTGCTCTCTAGCTCCCTTGCGATCGCTGCTCTGATGGCGGCGCTACGCGTCTTCCTTGATCATGGGAAATATGAAATAGCGGATGCCCTTACGCGAGCGTGGAGCATGGCTCCTTGGGGTTGGGTTTTATTGTCTGGATTGGGTTTTTTGTTTGAGGGTGTCGGGAGTTGTCGGGGGAGGTACAAAGTCCTCACACCGACACAAATAAACAGCCGACAGACGCGAATACAGGTATACTAAGCCCGGGCACGAGTGTCGTGT
>JAJCZV010000243.1 GCA_029262175.1 Gemmatimonadota bacterium | reverse complement strand
ACTTCCTGCGCCTGTGGGCTGAGTCGTTGAATGGTTGCTCCCATTGAGCCCAAGACATCACGCGAGAAGAACATATAGGGGCGAAGATCAATACCCGAGAGCGGCGGTTCAAGGTGGAGCCACTCACGAATAAGGTCATCGCTAAGCCACGGCTCAAACTCCGATGTAAGCGATGGCAACGCCTTCTTTATCTTCTTGCTCTCGTCAGATTTTTGGTTTGATGCAGAGTTATCTTCAGCAACACGAGCTTCGAGTGCCGCCAACTCCTTAGGTTGGCCTTCCTGTTCTGCCTGGAGTTCCGCGAGTCGCTTGAAAGACTCAGAACGCAAGTACTCAAGTAGCATCAGCTTTGCCAAAACACGTTGCTGGAGATCATTAATACCACGTCGCACAGCCATTGAGAGTCGCAACAGCAAGGTGTTCAGAAATCGTTTGCACTGGCGCGGGTTTCCGTTTAGGCCAGGTGCAAGAATCGACGAGATTCGGGCACCTAGAGCAAGTTGCTCTGGAAGCGATTTAGGCACGGTATCGAGGAGTTCCGCGGCTTTGGCGTTTCCAAACGCTAAGCCCTCGCGAATGCTCGTAGAACTGAATGCCCAGTCGGCACATTTCTTCAGCTCTTCCGAATCGACGCCAGAAAGCTGAGTGAAGAGCAGACTAATGTAGGTTTCCATTTCCACCCGCCCTAACGCGGGCACTCGTATGGGATACTGAATGAGCTTCTCGAGGTAATCACGTCCTACTTCTGCTCGGCTGCCAGGGAGTTCTGGAAACCTTCGCTGGACCGCGTACTTCACCAGCCGCTCGTCAGCCCCAATGACGAACGCCGAGCACGGCACGAAAAGAAACAGCTTTATTGCCTCTAGCGTTTCAATAATGGTGTCTGGCAGGCAGCGGTCGAGGTCGTCGATAACGACAACAAGAGTCTTGACATCAGTCGAATCTACCAGCGACTGAAATTCATCTCGAAAGTCGCGAATGCTCGCTTGAATCGTATTCTCTGATTCGTCAGCAAGCAATTCTTCGACTTTGTCCTTATCGAGTCTCTCTAGAGATTCTTGAGCATGATGGAGCAGCGACAACGTGTCTCCAGCCGCGACAGCACCGGCCGCGGGTGGACCGCCAAATGCAAGTGCTGCGCCGTACTTTCCGATGGACTTGCCGGCTAACGTGACAGCACGAAACCAGTTGATTCGCCGTAGTAACTTAAGGCCGATACGCTTTGCCTCATCAGTCAGCGACTTCTGTTTGCGTTTGACCAACTCGCTGACGATGGTCTCAAGCAAAGCGGACTTGGCATCGTCAAAGCCCTCGAAGAGCCAACCGTTGAACTCCAGAACTAGGATGTCGGTTTCGCTTGCTAAGTCATCACTGACAATACGCAGAAGGCTTGACTTTCCGCTTCCCCAATCGCCAAACACACCAATCGTCGCCGGAAGTAAATCGTCGGTCTTGATAATACTCTCAACGGCTCCTGCTAGATGGTCGAAACCGAGCAGGTCGACGGACGTTTCGTGGTCTGCCCACATTGATGTTCACTCCTGACAGAATCGCAATTCCAAAGGGTCTCTCCTGTAAAGGACATTATCTCCTTTTGCGCCGAGCGGTCGAGCCCATCAGGCTCCACACAGTAACGCCCTCACTAGGATGACGTAATCCAATTAGAACATCTCATTCACGAAGAACATCAGACAATTCGTGGATCCACCAGTATCCGTGGCACGCGGCATGCGTATGTCACCCATCCCTCCGAGCAACCTACGCCGACCAAATCGGACTGCTGAGATTTGATATTGTATGCCAGCGCAAGCAGGCAATCGCACGCTTAGACCAGCGTGCCTGAGTCGGCCCGAGGCGAGGCGGCAAGCGTTCGGCGAGTTCGAATCGGAGTTTCGCAAACCCGAAATGGGAGGAAATCTAGCACGGATTCCGTGTTCCGGCATTGCCTTTGGCTGATAAGATGGAGTATGACTAACCACCGAATCGTTCTCAAGCTAGACATTCATGCTCGGGATCCACTGACGTTTCGTGTGGGCAGAGATGTGGAACCATAATGTTCAAGTTCATTCACGCTGCGGACCTCCATCTGGATAGCCCGCTTCGAGGCCTAGCCCGTTATGAGGGCGCGCCCACCGAGGAGCTCCGGGGTGCCACGCGCCAGGCGCTCGAAGGGTTAATCCGAATTGCGATCGAAGAGGCTGTTACCTTTGTCCTGTTCGCGGGCGACATCTACGACGGCGACTGGAGGGACTATAACACCGGCCTGTTCTTTGGGAGCCAGATGAGCAAGCTCAGGCAGGCGGGGATCAAAGTGTTTCTGATATCCGGCAACCACGACGCCCAAAGCCAAATTACTAAGACCATTCACCTACCAGAGAACGTACGACAGCTCTCAACGCGGAAGGCCGAGACGGTTCGGCTCGATGACCTGGAAGTTGCCATCCACGGAAGAGGTTTCTCTAAGCGAGCCGTCACGGAAGATATTTCGGAAACCTACCCCGCCGCCATGGCCGGATATTTCAATATTGGGATGCTGCACACAAGTGCAACTGGTCGGGAAGGGCATGAGCCGTACGCTCCCTGTACAACCTCCGGACTTTCTGCAAAGGGTTATGACTATTGGGCTCTGGGACACGTCCACAAACGGGAAGTGCTTTGCGAAGATCCCTGGATTGTGTTCTCTGGGAACATTCAAGGTCGCCATATTCGAGAGCAGGGGGTGAAAGGGTGTAGCATCGTTACCGTCAAGGATAGTGCCGTCTGTAACGTAGAGCATCGAGGGCTGGACGTGGTCCGGTGGCACCATGTCCAAGTAGATGCGACGGATGTGCAGGATGGCGATGAGATCCTTGAGAAGGTAGGTGAAGCTGTCCAGGAAAAGGTGGAAGAGGATCCCGTTCTGCTTCATGCCATACGTGTGACACTTCACGGCCGCTGTAACGCTCATACCGAACTTCAGGCCCAACCCGACCACTGGATCAACCAGATCAGAGCGGTTGCGACGGATAACAGCAATGGAAAGGCATGGATCGAGAAGGTCAAGATTCAGACAAAGGCCAAGATTGACCTAGAGCGCATCCAAGCCCGAGAGGACGCCGTCAGTGGTCTTCTGCAATCCCTTGCGAGCGTAGATTCAATGCAGAAGGCCCTGGAGGCCCTGGAGCGTGAGTTCACAAGCCTCAAGAACAAGCTGCCTGTTGAACTTCAAGGCAGTGATGAAGCTTTGAACCTCGACAGTCCGGCGAAGAGAGAGGATATGCTTGCCGAAGTTCAACAGATTCTGATCCCACGGTTCCTCTCAGGGGAGGACCTTGGATGAAGATCCTAAGGCTGAACCTCGAAGCCTTTGGACCATTCACTGATCTGGAACTAGATCTATCGAGTGGCAAGGAGGGCTTTCACCTGATCTACGGTGACAACGAGGCGGGCAAGAGTAGTGCTCTCCGGGCCCTGAGAGGACTACTATTCGGTATCCCCTTGCGGTCCGCAGATAACTTTCGACATCAAAACAAAGAACTCCGTATCGGCGCCCGTATCCGGGATTCAAATGGCTCGGAACTAGATTTCGTACGGCGCAAGGCGAGAAAGAACTCTCTGGTAGACGTCGCGGGCCAGGCACTTGCTGATACCGCGCTTGTCCCGTACCTAGCCGGTGTGGACGAGGGTTTGTTCTCCACGTTTTATGGAATTAGCCACCAGGAGCTCGTACAGGGCGGTCAGGACATCCTTGACGCCAAGGGTGAGGTTGGCGAGAGTCTATTCGATGCCGGGATGGGCGGCATCAGCTTACGAAAAGCGATGGACTCCCTCGATGCCGATGCCGGAGACCTTTTCAAGGTCAGGGGTGGGAATCGAATCGCCGCGCTGATCGAGAAGTTCAAGGAGGCCAGATCGGAGCGCAAGACCCTATCCCTTTCCACCAGGGACTGGGCGGAACACGACGAAGCCCTCCGGACGGCGAGAACAGAACAGGAAGCCGTCATCAAAGAGCTTGGCCGGCTTCGCAACGACGAGGCAAGGCTGGAACGCATCCGGAAATCCTTGCCCATGAGTACTAGTCGGAAGTTGATTCTGGCTGAACTTGCAAAACTAACCGGCGTGATCGTGCTGCGTGACAGTTTTGCGGTTGAGCGTCGCGACGTACTCCGATCGTTGAAGGATGCCCAGAAAGCGGAGGCGAAGAACCACGCATCACTTGAGAGTCTAGACCTCGAGATCAAGAGTCATACGGTTCAGGATGTGCTGCTCCAGCAGGAAGAGGCGATCGCTGGACTACATCAACGGCTCGGCAGTTTCCGGAAAGCAGGCGAGGATCTGACCGGTCTGCAGAGCAAGAGAATGCAGTTGGACTCTCAGGCCAACTCAATCCTTCAGGAACTCAAGCCCGGTCTGATCTTGGAGGAAGCGGAGTCACTCCGCCTGCCTGCTGCAAGGAAGACGCGCATTCGCGAGCTTGGGAATAGACATGAGGCTCTAGTGTCCATGCTCCGGCGCAACGAAGACGACGTCAAGAACACCCAGGCGCACCTGGACTGGTCCGCGGCAGAGTTGGCGCGTATCGAAGAAACGAAGGACACTGTGGATCTTGAACGGGCCGTGAGGCTGACCCGAAGGGCAGGCGACCTGGATGACCAACTTGCGCAGGCTCGCTCCGAGCTCAGGCGCGAGGAGGAACAAAACGCGGTCGACCTGCAGAAGCTCGGGCTCTGGTCTGGCACCAGTGAGGAACTGGAAGCTCTTTCAGTTCCCGAATCAGAAACGATCGACCGTTACGAATCTGAATATGCGGACCTGGACAATGGGCGAAGCGGCGTGTCGGATCAAATCCGGCGGGCAGAGGAGAATGTTAAGAAGCTCAACCGCCAGATAGAGGCGCTGCAACAGTCGGGCCCTGTGCCAACGGACACGGATCTCGAGCGTGCCCGCAAGCGGCGAGAGGAGGGATGGGCACTAGTTCGACGGGCTTGGCTGAATGGCCATCGTGATGCTGATCTCGAGCGCGAGTTTGATCCTGACCACGAACTCGCAGAAGCCTACGAACTCAGTGTGATCCGTGCCGACGACACTGTCGACCACATCCGACAGGATGCGGACCGTGTCGCCCAGTACGAGAATCTTCTGCGGCAGCGGGACGAGGTGGAGACGGACGTCAACGCGTGGGAACAACAACGGAAGGAATTCGACACGCGGAGGGCGGAACTTGAGAAGTCTTGGCACAGAGAATGGCACTTCCTGACAAACGTGCCGAGGCCTCCGAAAGAAATGCGATCGTGGGTCCAGGCACACGCCCGGTTGGTTGAGCAGTCTCGACAAATACGTGTCGCCGCTCACGAGATCACGCGCACAGAAGAGCTCATGCAAGATCGTCGGTCCCAACTGGCCGATTGCCTTAAACACGTCGAGATTCCAATGCCGGAATCGACCAAGAAGCTCGAAGATCTTCTGGATCATTGCGAATCGGCGATTAGCACCGCGAGCGAGATTCGACAAAGACGGCAGCATCTTGAGACAGCGATCGCGGATCTTAAGACGAACCGTGATCAAGCAATTCAGAAACGGACCGACGCAAGCACAGCGCTTGAGGAATGGCGATCCCAGTGGAAACCGGCGGTCTCGGAGCTCGGCCTGACTCAAGAGGATACGCCCAGCCAGGCTAACGTTATGTTGGACAGGCTCCACAACCTTTTCGAAAAGCTTGAGGGCAGCGAAAACCTGCGGATACGCGTCGATGGCATCCGCCAGGATGCCGATCAGTTCCAAGCGGACGTTGAGGCCATGGTGAAGCAGGTGGCCCCAGAGTTGGTTGGCCTCGCTGCCAGCCAAGCGGCCTCGCAACTCGTGACAAGGCTGAATCAGACTCGAGAAGATAAGGCGGCCAGCGAAAAGCTGAGGACACAGGAGAAAGAGAAACAGGGAGACTTGCGGGAAGCGCAGGCCACAATCAAGGAGATGAAATCTCAGTTGGACGACCTCTGCCGGGAGGCATCTTGCGCGATGGTTGGACTCGAAGAGGTGGAAGAACAATCGGTGAGAAAACGCAATCTCCAAACCGATCTTCAGAAGTTGGAGCAGCAACTACTGAGCCTGGGAGACGGCCTTACGATCGATGAGATCATCCAAGAAGCCGATGGCGTCGAGCAAGAGGAACTGCCCACAAGGATCCTGGAGGTGGAGAACGCTGTCGGAGAGCTTGACCGTCGGCGTTCGCGGCTCGACCAAGCCATCGGGCGCGAGGAAACGGTGCTGGAAGACATGGACGGCAACGCCAAGGCTGCCGAAGCAGAGGAGAAGGCACAGTCTCTCCTGTCGGAAATCCAGGATTGCGTTGATCGTTTCGTCCGCCTTCGTCTCGCATCTACAATCCTCCACCAGCAGATCGAGCGCCATCGAGAGCAGAATCAGGATCCGGTGCTCAGGCGTGCCGGTGGAACCTTCGCTCGGCTGACCCTAGGATCGTTCGCTAATCTGCGGACAGACTTTGATGACCGAGACGAACCTGTCTTGGTGGGGATGCGGCCATCCGGTGAGATCGTCTCCGTTGCAGGCATGAGCGATGGAACCCTTGACCAGCTCTACCTTAGCCTCCGCTTGGCCAGCCTTGAACACACTCTGGAGCAGAATGAACCAATCCCCTTGATCGTGGATGACGTCCTGATCAACTTTGACGACTCCCGGGCGAAGGCCGCGTTGGAAGTATTGGCGGAGGTGTCACGCAAAACCCAAGTCATTTGCTTCACGCACCATGCTCGACTGGTGGCGTTAGCGGAGGAGGCGTTGGATGACGGCGTTCTCCACGTGCATTCACTTGGCACGGTGTCACATCAGGAGCGGCGTTCAGCGGGAGAGCACCATGAGGCTTAATAGCGTCCGAATCGAAAACTTCCGGTCTTTCAAAGACCAATCGATCAAACTTGATGAGTACACGAGCTTGGTTGGCCCAAACGGTGCTGGAAAGTCAGCTGTTCTCACCGCACTGGTGGTGTTCTTTCGCGACACCAAGAACTCCGCAACGGACGTACTCAATTTAGCGGCAGAAGATTTCCACCATCGCGACACCTCCCGGCCCGTGAAGATCACGTTGACGTTCGACCAATTGTCCGGGGCGGCGCAGGAGGACTTGAAACACTACTTTCGACACGGATTACTGGTCGTCTCAGCGAAGGCGGAATGGGACGGTGAATCGGAATCGGCAGAAGTCAAGCAGTTTGGCTCCCGCCTAGTCATGCAGGCCCTTGCCCCGTTCTTTGAGGCCAACGACGGAGGTGAGCGAGCACCTCAGCTTCGGGAGAAATACCAGAGGATCCGAGAGCAGTTCCCGGAACTACCGGACGAGCGCACAAAGAACGGCATGGAGCAGGCACTCCGAGATTATGAGGAGGCCCGGCCAGATGACTGCGAATTACTCGACGATACGGCTCAATTCTACGGCTGGTCCCGTGGCGAAAACCTGCTCTCAAAGTACCTCCAGTGGGTTTACATCCCGGCCGTAAAGGACGCCTCAACTGAACAGGAGGAGAGCAGCAAGACTGCCCTCGGCCAGCTTCTCGAAAGGACGGTGCGGAGCCGGGTCAATTTCAAGGACCCTATCGCTGAGCTGCGGGACAAGCTCGAAGCAGATTACAGGGAACTCATCGACAAAGAGAGAGCCACCCTTACCGAACTGGAGAGCTCGATCAAGACTCGGCTCCGCCGGTGGGCCAACCCTGCTGCCGACCTTGCTCTCAACTGGCACTACGACCGATCCAAGTCTCTGACCGTTGCCGAGCCAATTGCACGTGTTTCCATCGGCGAGGATGATTTCCTTGGTGAGGTGCCACGTCTTGGGCACGGTATGCAGCGATCATTCCTGCTGGCTGTGCTTCAGGAGCTGGCGAGTAGCGACCAAGATACTGGCCCCACGCTATTGCTTGGGTTTGAGGAACCAGAGTTGTATCAGCACCCTCCCCAGGCCCAGCACATTGCTACCGTGTTGCAGCAGTTGGCTTCGACGACTGAGGGAAACACGCAGGTCATCATAACGACGCACAGCCCGTACTTCGTTTCGGCAAAGGGATTCGAAAACGTGCGCCTCATCCGAAAATGCCGAGAGAACAAGTGCTCCCTTGTCCGTGCGAGCACCTACGAGCAAGTTGAGCAGCGACTATCAGAATCGCTGGACGAGACACCGCGTGCTCCCTCCGTGCTGATGACCAAGATTGAGCAGATTATGCAGCCCTCACAGCGAGAGCTGTTCTTCACTCCAGTGGCGGTGCTAGTCGAGGGGATTGAGGATGTAGCATTCATCTCTTCCTACCTCCAGATAACGGAAAAGTGGGAAGCTTTTCGTGAGACCGGGTGCCACTTCATCGTGTGCGCTGGCAAGTCCTCGCTCAGTCGTCCGCTGGCCATCGCCAGCGATCTCGGCATACCATGCTTCACTGTCTTCGACTCTGATGCTGACGAAACAAACGAGGACAAGCGGCGAAAGCATTCTATCGATAACGCCTGCATTCTGCGGCTCTCTGGGCTGGCGGTAGGGGAGTTCGAGCTGCTACCGACTGAGGACCTATGGTTCGACAACGTAGTGATGTGGCGGACGAACATAGCGGACGTCGTTCGAGCAGACGTAGGGGAAGAGACATGGGATGCCG
>JAJCZV010000242.1 GCA_029262175.1 Gemmatimonadota bacterium | reverse complement strand
TTCTTGGCCGGATTCATGGTATTCGGGTTTGTGCTGATTTACCTGCGGGACTTCGCGCCCGGTCGCGAGGCGTGGGCGGCGGCCTACGCAGAGGGGGCGCATTTCGAGGCGCGACTCGCGCACGCACACGGCAATCTGTTCGCCCTAATCAATATCGCGGTTGGACTCGTACTCAACGGCCGCGGAGCCATGAAGTTCTCAAGTCAGATCTCCTGGCTCGCGCTCGGCGGCATGCTCATGCCTCTGGGGATCCTCGGCGAGCTCACGCTGGGGCTCCCGCCAGTCTTCGTCCTAGCGGGCGGGATCTCGATAACCATCGCGATGACGTGGATGGGGGTCGCCGTGCTCACTTCGAGAAACGGCTCGTAGCTACGAGCCTCAAATGACAGGAACGTGTCAATGCGACACTTGAAAATACTCGCGATCGGATTGGTAGTATCGATTCCTCTGATCATGTTCTTCGCGAGCAGCGCGATGATCGGTAATGGACCGCGACCGAGTGAAGCGCGCGAGCTCCAGGCAGTCGAGACGGATCCGCGCACGGCGATCGTCTTACCCGCTCCGGCCAGGGACTTCGTACTTACCGAGATGCGAGGGATGCTCGTCGCGCTCAACGGCGTGCTCGTCGCGGCGGCGCGAGGAGAAGTTGAAGCGATGAGCGAAGCCGCCCTCTCTGGTGGGACGATCATGGCTGTCGACATGGATCCTGCACTCCGAGGGCGACTGCCCGAACAGTTCATGAACCTCGGGATGAAGACGCACCGTAGCTTCGACGACCTGGCCGCCGCATTGGATTCGGGCATCGGGATGGATGATGTCTTGAACCGGCTCGGGCAACTGACAGGGAACTGCGTGGTCTGCCATGCGCAGTACCGGATCGAGCTGGAGAACAATGGTCCGTAGTGCCCCCGATTCACGCCAATCGGTACGTCGCCCGGAGATCGTTCGCTTGACGATCCCCGCTCGACTCCCTGCATTCGCGGTGGTGGTGTTGATGAGTGTGGTCGGGCCGGGACGAGCCTTGCTCGCTCAGGTCCCACCGACCGACCGGCCTACCGGCGGCATTCCGCTAACACTTCATGAAGCGGTTGCGGCGGCGCTCGACTACTACCCGAGTGTGCGGGTGGCGGAAGCCGTCGGGAATGTGGCGCAGGCGACGCTTGGACAGGCCAGGTCGGCCTGGTGGCCGGAGATCGGTCTAGCCGGGTCGCTCACCCAATTCCAGGAGCCGATGATCGCGACTCCGATCCATGCCTTCACGCCCGGGGAAACACCCGCATTTGACGAGACGCTGACCCAAGCCGGCGGCTATCTGAGTTACACGTTATTCGACGGCGGGGGACGCCGGGCGGGAGTTCGGACCGCCGAAGCAGAGGTGTCGGCGGCGGCGGCCGACCTCGGGAGCGCGACCCAAACGCTCGTAGCGAACGTCACGGTCACGTACGTCGAGATACTGGCTCGCACGCAGGTCTTGGCGGCGCACGATCGGCGCATTCAGGCCTTCGCGGAGGAGCTCGATCGAGTGCGTCAGCTTCGAGCAGTGGGCCGCGCGGCCGAGCTCGAAGTGCTGCGAGTGGAAGCCGCTTTCGCTTCGGCGCAGTCGGACCGGGTCAGCGTGGAGTCGGGTCTCGGCCTGGCTCGACGTGAGTTGGCGCGACTGCGGGGAGCCTCGGCCACGGAAACAGAACGACCGCTGATCGCGCTCGGGCTCATCGATGACGCGACACCTGTCCGCGACGCCTTGATCGAGCAGGCCGCGGTCTCGAGTACTCAGCTAGGGGCGGCCCGCGGTCGACTCAACGCCGCACAAGCTCGGGTTTCACTTGCCCGAAGCGCTCGCTGGCCTCGATTGGAGTTCGATGGAAGCTGGGTCGATCGCGGTGGCATCGACGCCGACCATTCGCTGGAGTGGGCTGCCGGAGTCCGAGTCGCCGTTCCCCTGTTCACGGGCGGTCGGATCGCCGACGGGATCGCCCGAGCGCAGGCCCAGGCCCGCGGCGCCGACGAGCGGCTTCGTCTCGTCCTTACCGAGACTGAGGGTGCCGTGGATCGTCTCATCTCCTCGATCGAGGAAACCGGGGAGCGCGAACGAAGCCTTGAAATCGCCGTGGCGCGCTCCCAAGAAGTCGTTCGCATCGAGCTTCTGCGACTCGAGACTGGGACCGGAACGCAAACGGATTACTTGGACGCGGAGGCCGGTCTGCTCACGGTCCAGGCCGCCCTCGCAGAGGCCAGCTATGCCCGGATCAGGGCCCGCGTCGAGCTTGCGCGCGTGCTTGGGGCGCTCACGCCGAGCTGGCTCGAGCAGAACCTGGGGGCGGAGCGATGAACCCGAAGATGCGGAAGCGACTCACGAGGTTGGGGCTCATGGCGGTCGTCCTGGCAGGGGTGATCCTGGGCTGGCGGCTGTTGGGACCGGACTCGACCGACGGCGCTCTCACCGCGTCCGGAACGGTGGAGGCTACGGAGGGGCACCTCGGCTTCCAATCGGCCGGCCGCATCGCCGAGATCCGCGTCGAAGAGGGAGATCGCGTCGCGCTGGCGGATACGCTGGCGCTCCTCGATCGGCAGGAGATGTTGGCCCGTCGTGATGCCGCCCGCGCCCAGGTTGCCGAGGCCGGGGCGCGGCTGAGGGAGCTCGAGACCGGCTTCCGCAGCGAAGAAGTGGAACAAGGTCGCGCCGGCGCATCGGTCGCCGCTCAGCGGCTGGAGGACGCGCGTCGCGATCTGGAGCGAACGAAGGTGCTGTTCGAAGGCGGAGCCGTAAGCCAAGAAGCTTATGACAAAGCGACGACGGCGTTCGAAGTGGCAGCGAACGAGACACGACGCGCGGATCAGCAGTTGAGTCTCCTGGAGGCGGGCCCGCGGGTCGAGACGCTGCAAGCACAACGAGCTCGGTTTGCCGGCGCCGAGGCCGCTCTCACAGGCGTCGAGGCCGCCTTGGACAACATGGTGATCGTGGCTCGATTCGACGGCGTCGTGACGGTGCGCCACCGAGAGCCAGGCGAAATCGTAAGCCCCGGGGCGCCGGTGGTGACCGTGATGAACACGGGCGATCGCTGGATCCGCATCTACGTCCGCGAGGACCGGATCGGAGCGGTCAAGCTCGGCCAGACCGCCAGCATCACGTCGGACACGTACGACGACCGCTCGTACGAGGGTCGCGTTCGGTTCATTGCCTCCGAGGCGGAGTTTACACCGAAGAGTGTTCAGACGACCGAGGAGCGCGTAAAGCTCGTCTACGCGGTGAAGATCCAGATCACAGACGATAACGGTCTGGATCTCAAGCCCGGCATGCCGGCCGACGTGCGGATCGTAGTCGAGTCGGACGAAACGACTTTGCGGCCCTCGGATTCCCGCGTACCGGTCGGCACTCGTTGAGCCTGGCGGTTGAGGTCGAGGGGCTTACCCGGCGATTCGGGGATGTCGATGCCGTGGATGGGCTCGACTTTGGCGTGAGAACCGGTGAGCTGTTTGGCCTCGTGGGACCGGACGGTGCCGGGAAGACGACTACCCTCCGGATGCTCGCCGGCATCCTGCCGCCGACCGATGGCGACGCGACGATCTTCGGCGCAAGCGTGGCTCAGGACCCCGAATCGGTCAAGGGCGAAATCGCCTACATGTCGCAACGTTTTGGGTTGTATGCCGACCTCACGGTGCGCGAGAACCTGGACTTCTACGCGGACATCTACGAGGTGCCAAGGAAACAGCGCCCAGCCCGCCTCGAGCGCCTGTACCGGTTCTCGGGGCTGCAGCCGTTCGAGACGCGGCTGGCGGGGAACCTCTCGGGAGGGATGAAGCAAAAGCTCGGGCTCTCGTGCGCGCTCATCCACGAGCCCAAGCTGTTGCTGCTGGACGAGCCCACGTTCGGAGTGGACCCCATCTCGCGTCGCGACCTTTGGCTCATCGTTCATGAGATGGTGGCGCACGGCGTCACCGTCATCGTGAGCACCGCCTATATGGATGAGGCGGAGCGCTTCGATCGGCTCGCCCTCCTGCAGAGCGGGCGCGTGCTGGCGGTCGACACGCCCGGTGCGCTCCGAAAAGGGCTCGCTGGCCGACTCCTAGGCGTCACGGCTCAGCCGATCCGGCGGGCGCGGGACCAACTCCTTCAACTCCGCTCGGTGCAACAGGCGTCGGTGTTCGGCGACCAGCTCCACCTTCAGGTGAGCTCGGCGGAAGCGGATCGTGAAGAAGTCGTATCGACGCTTCGCTCGGCCGGGTTCGACGGATTCGAGGTCGCGTCGATCGAACCTTCGATGGAAGACGTCTTCATGGAGCGGCTGGTGGCCGCCAACGAGGGCGACGATGGCCCCGCCTGAGACGATCTCCGTCCATGCCGATCATCTCTCCAAGAGATTTGGAGATTTCACAGCGGTGGATGACGTTTCCTTCGACGTGCCGGAAGGCGAGATCTTCGGTTTCTTGGGGCCCAACGGCGCCGGTAAAACCACCACGATCAAGCTGCTTGCCGGGCTCCTGGAACCGAGCGCGGGTCGGGGCGCGGTCGCCGGATTCGACATTCGCACCGAACGCCCGGAGATCAAGCGCCGAATCGGCTACATGTCGCAGCTCTTCTCGTTGTATGCGGATCTGACCGTGGGGGAGAACATCACGTTCTTCTCACGCCTCTACGGGGTCGCCCCAGAGCGCCGAGAGGACCGCCGAGACTGGGTCCTCGACATCGCGGGCCTCGCCGCGCACCAAGATCGCCTCACCGGCGAACTCCCACTCGGTTGGAAGCAGCGGTTGGCGCTCGGCTGCGCGGTCTTACACGAACCACCGATTCTGTTTCTCGATGAGCCCACGTCCGGTGTGGACCCGATCTCGCGCCGGGCTTTCTGGGACCTCATCTACGCGCTCGCGGACCGAGGAACGACAGTGTTCGTGAGCACACACTACATGGAGGAGGCGGAGTACTGCGGTCGTCTCGCCCTCATGAATCGAGGGCGTCTGATCGCGCTCGACACGCCGACCCAACTGCGCGAAAACATGAAGGAGCCGCTCCTCGAACTCCGCGTCGACGATAGCCCCCGGGCCGTCGAGGCACTCCGCGGTCTCCCCGGTGTGCTGGAGGCCGCGATGTTCGGTCGAGACCTGCACGTGACCGTCGCGAGCGTGGAGGACACCCGACTCGAGATCGGAGAGGCCCTCTCGCAAGGCGGAATCGAGCTTCTTCGGACCGAGCGGGTGTCGCCATCGCTCGAAGATGTCTTCGTAGCCCTCGTGCGCGCCGCGGGCGGCGCCCCGTCGGATTGAGGGCCGTCGAATGAGCCGAATGCGCCTTTGGGCGGTGACGAAGAAAGAGGTGATACAGCTCCGGAGGGACACTCGGAGCCTCGTCCTCGCCTTCCTGCTTCCGGTCCTCCTCGTCGTCCTGTTCGGGTATGCCATCAGTTGGGATGTGGAGCGAATCGAGACGGCCGTGCTCGACTGGGATCGGTCGGCGCGCAGTCGCGAACTCCTCGACGCGTTCTGGTCATCCGGCTACTTCGAGCTCACGCATCGAGTCGACACGTCCGCCGAGATCGATCCGTTATTGGATCGTGGGGCTGTTCGGGTCGCTCTCGTCATCCCGCCCGACTTCGCACGGGACCTCGACGCGGGACGGCCTGCCGAACTCCAGGCGTTGGTGGACGGAGCCGACGCGAACACCGCCACCATCGCGCTCGGCTACGCGGGGGCCATCGTGCAGTCATACTCGCGGAACGTCCGGCTCCAGGGTCGAGAACTCGCCATCCCTATCGAGGTTCAGAGCCGGGTTTGGTTCAACGAGGAGCTTCTGAGCAGGAACATGATCGTCCCCGGTCTCGTCGCCGTGATCATGATGATCATCGCTGCTATGCTCACCTCCCTCACGATCGCGCGCGAGTGGGAGCGGGGGACGATGGAGCAGCTCGCCTCCACCCCGGTGACGCGAAGCGAAATCGTGCTCGGGAAGCTTCTTCCTTATGTGGCGATCGGACTTGCTGACGTCGTACTCGTGACCCTCGTGGGAGTGGTCCTTTTCGATGTCCCGTTCCGGGGCTCGCCGGTACTCCTCATGGCGCTTTCACTAGCGTTCATCATCGGCGCCGCCGGGCTCGGCATGTTCATCTCAGCGGTGGCGAGATCACAACTGCTGGCGACGCAGCTCGCGATGATCCTCACCTTTCTTCCGGCGTTTCTGCTTTCCGGGTTTATGTACGCCGTCGACGTCATGCCTCCGATCCTGCGCGGGCTTACCTACCTGATTCCGGCTCGATACTTCCTCGTCGTCACGCGCGGGATTTTTCTGAAAGGGGTGGGCGTCGATGTGCTGCGGATCCAGGGTCTGCTGATGATCGGGTTCGCCGTCCTCGGGATCTTCGCCGCGACACGCGTCTTTCAGAAGCGGATCCAGCTATGAGCGAATGGAGGGCGTCGCTCGAGCGCGTGTGGGGGTTGGTCGTCAAGGAGTTCCGGCAGGTGTTTCGGGATCCCCGAATGGCGCGCGTCATCTTCATCTCCCCCCTCGTGCAACTCATGGTCTTCGGGTATGCGGTCTCCACCGATCTGTGGAAGACCTCCACTTTCGTCGTCGATCACGATCAGACCCGGGCCTCTCGCGAAATGGTCGAGGCGCTCACGTCCTCCGGCTACTTCCAGGTCACCGGACGCTCGGACCGACCGGCAGACATGGTCCGGGCTCTCGAGGGGGGGCAGGCGATCGTCGGACTCGAGATCCCGGCAAACTTCTCGACTCGCCTGCGTGAGGGGTCAGGTGCCCCTGTGCAACTTCTCCTCGATGGGACGAACTCCAACACGGCCTCGGTGGCACGGAGCTACGGCGAGCGCATCATTCTTGCTTACGGGCTGGAGGCGAGCGGACGGGCAATCCCCGACGCCGTACACCTGAAGGAGCGCGCCTGGTACAATGCCGACTTGGCCAGCCGCAACTACAACGTGCCGGCCGTGGTCGGCGCCCTGATCCTCCTCGTGTGCCTGCTTCTCACATCGCTGGCCGTCGTCCGGGAACGGGAGATCGGGACACTAGAGCAGCTCCGCGCGAGCCCCCTCTCGCCGGGGGAGCTCATCCTGGGCAAAACGGTGCCGTTCGCCATGATCGGCCTGGTGGATCTCGCGGTCGTGACGACGGCGGCGCTTCTGTGGTTCGGCGTGCCGTTCCGCGGGAGCCTCTTCGATCTGCTGCTGGCGAGCGTGCTCTATCTGATGTCGGGGCTTGGCCTCGGGCTCCTCATCTCGACCATCTCAAAGACGCAGCAAGAGGCGTTCATGGGGAGCTTCCTCCTCTTCATGCCGGCGATCCTGCTCTCGGGTTTCATGTTCCCGGTGAGCTCGATGCCCACGAGCTTCCAATGGCTCACGCTCCTCAACCCGGTCCGACATTACATCGAGATCGTGCGGGCCATCTTTCTCAAGGGAACCGGAGTGACCAGCCTCTGGCCCCAGTACGCCTGGCTCCTGGCGTTGGGAATAGGACTCCTGTGGTTCGCCGCCTGGCGCTTCCGGGAGGCGACGGAGTGAAGAGTCGAAGCTCGGGCCGGTTGGGTCCATGTCTCCTACTACTGATCCCGTGGTCCACCGCGGTCGGTCAGGCGCCCGAATCGGAAACAGCCGATGTCCGGTCGCAGGCCGGACCGACGGCGCTTCCGCAGGGAGACGTGTTTCGTCCCCTGCTAGCCGACCCGAAACAGCCCCGCTTCCTGGCGAGCCTCCTGTGGAGCTCGTCGGACCTGCGCGATACCCAGGTCGCGGCGGTGGCGTTTGGAGAAGACTTCGGACTCCTTCGATGGGGTGATGACAACGCCGGGCTCCAGCTCGGCCTTTCGGGCGGCGTGTTCGCCCAGTTCGACGTGAAGGCTCCGTCATTCGATCTCATGAACGCCGACTATGTGATCGGCATCCCCGTCACCGTCCGCCGAGAGAACTTCTCCCTTCGCTTTCGACTCTATCATCAGAGCTCCCACCTCGGCGACGAGTTCGTCATCCGAGAGCAGCCAGACCGGATCAACTTGAGCTTCGAATCGCTCGAGGTTTTGATCTCCGGCGAGGCGGGACCCGTCCGCTTGTACGCGGGCAGCGAGTGGATCGTCCATCGGGAACCCGACGACTACGGCCGCGGCCTACTGCATACGGGCGCGGAATTCCGTCCGGCGGAACCCCTTTTTCGGGTGGGCCGGCTTGGAAGCGCCCGGTTCGTCGCCGCGGTCGACGGTAAGGCCTTCGAACACCACTCCTGGTCATGGGGTTGGAGCGGCCGGTCGGGGCTCGAATTCGGCCCACAGTGGGATTCGCTGGCAACCACCGACGGGGCATGGGCCGACGGTCCAGAGAACTCGGGGGGGCGAGCGAATGGAAGGACGTGGAGCGTACTTCTCGAGTTCTACAACGGTCCGTCACCTTATGGCCAGTTCTACAGCCAGATGATTCGCTACGTGGGAATCGGCATTCACTTGGGGCTCTAGACGACGAGTCGCGCCCGGCCTCGGCCTCCGGCCGCAGAGGGCGCGAGCAGAGCGGAGCGAAGGGATGTGAGAGATGGACAACGCAGTCGCACTGGTGCAGTCCTATCTGCGCCTCAACGGCTACTTCACGGTCACCGAGTACCCGGTCCTGGAGGCGATGAAGGATGGGACACACCGGATGGCCACGGACGTCGATGTCGTGGCACTGAGGCTTCCGCAGGCTGGCGGAATCGTCACGGCATCGCGGGCGCGCGGCCCGGCAGTCCGCGACGCGTTCGCTCCCGACCCGATCCTCGGTTCGCCGGAAGACGAGGCGGATCTGATTATTGCGGAGGTGAAAGAGGGTAAGCCGATCCTCAACCGCGGAGCGACAAATCCCGCCGTGCTGGGCGCCGTGCTTTCCCGGTTCGGGCGATGCGCGATTGACGATCTCGAACGCTCGGTGGATGAACTTCGGCGGAAGGGCCGAACCAAGTTGTCCGATCGTTTGCAGGCGCGCCTTGTGGCGTTCGGCGGCGGCGAGGCGACCGGAGGCACTAGGAAGTACGACATCGTTCCGCTTCATCACGTGGTTAGGTTTCTCGAAACCTATCTCCAGGAGAATTGGAGCCTGCTTCGCCACGCGCAGATTCGGGACCCGACGTTCGGGTTCATGGCGACGCTCCAAAAGGCGCGCCGGCGGCCGGCGCCAGACGAGGAACGACGGAATGGATGAACCCGACGACCCCATCTCCACGAACGATGCGGACTTCGACGAGTTCTATGAGCTGATAAGCTCGCATCTGCTCGCGCTCGACTCCGCGGAGGATCAGAAGCGAATCCGCAGGATCGGGAGCGAGACTCTCCACGCGATGCGGGGGCTCGCGGGCATCGGACGAGCCGTGTCCATCTTCGGCTCGGCGCAGGAAGCCCCAGCATCTCGTTGGGGGGAAGCCGGCGCTCGCATGGCGGGCCTCTTCGCGGCCGAGGGGTTCGCAGTGATCACCGGTGGCGGTCCGGGACTGATGTCCGCTGCCAACCGTGGCGCGCGCGAAGGTGGAGGCGAGTCGATCGGCCTCACGATCGACCTTCCCTCGCAGGAGGCCGTGAATCCTTACGTCAGCCTCCAGATCCCTTTCCACTATTTCTTTCTTCGAAAATTCATGTTCGTGAAGTACTCGGTCGCATTCGTCTGTTTGCCGGGCGGCTTCGGGACTTTGGATGAACTCTTCGAGGCCCTCAACCTCGTGCGGACCCACCGACTGACTCCGTTCCCCGTGATTCTGTTTGGTAGCGAGTACTGGAGCGGGTTGCTCGATTGGCTCGCCGCGGTCGCTGTTCCCCAGGGCACGCTGCGGGCTGCCGACCTCGAGTCCTTTGAGCTACTCGACGATCCCGAAGATGTCGTCGACCGTGTCAGCCGAGGCTACGAATCGCTGGCCGCGACGCTCGGAATCGAGACGGAGCCGCCATGACTAGGGTTTGAATCCATCGACGGTGCTCCGGTGGCCAGCGGCGTGACCGGGGTCAACAAGCCGAGCAACGAGGGCCGGGGCCGCGCGGCAATCGCGATCGACACGCGCAAGGCCCGTCCGAGCGTAACCTTGATCCAACACAAGCGATCGGCCCAGGGAAGCCACGGGTGGCCGCGCCCGGCCCGAGGTTGACGGCTTCACCGGCGGAGTTAGCTTCCCCGTTCACATCGGGGCGTGGCGCAGCCCGGTAGCGCGCCTGAATGGGGTTCAGGAGGTCGCGAGTTCGAATCTCGCCGCCCCGATTAGCGAAAGCCCACGGATAACGTGGGCTTTCGTGCATCTATGAGTCTGTCCGCTCCTCACGCAACTGGTCTAGCTGTAACGGTAATTGCTACATCGTTTCTGGTCGCGATCGGTGTGACAATCCTCCAATGGATCAGCGGCTCCGAGGCGCCCCAACCCCCACCCGCAGGCGCGATTTCCAGCTAGTCCGCGAGCGGTTAGTCGTTGCAGAAGAACCTCTTGAACATCTCGAGCGTGTCCAGCCACGTGATATCGTTGCCCGCGGGGTCCTGCCGGGCGACGGAAGCGCGGAACCGAGCCCTCATCGTTGGATTGCTCTGAACCCAATCTCTGATCCGGGTGATGCAACGACACATCTCCTCGGTCTCTCTCATCGGCAGCTCGAAGTGGCCCATGATGCCAGCGAGCTGGTTCACCATGTTCTTGATGTTCTCCTCCATCCAGGCGTCGCCCGCCCCGGGGAACCCGAGCAGGTCGCCCGCCTCGATCGTCGCGAACAACGCCTCGCACTCGGCAGTCAGCATGTCGCGACCCGCTCCGTTCCGGACGGCCTCCATCAACGCCAAGACGAGGCGTTGCTCGCGCGCCGCCTCCATATACTCCTCGACTGTCGTTGCCTGCCGGAGGCGTTCCCGGATTGCCTCGAGTCTCTCTGCGAGCCTGTGGTACCAGCGGAGGGTCGGGTAGTCGCCGGCCAAGACCTCGATGGCGTGTTGGATCTCGTGTATGATGAACCCATCCGCGCAGGGATCCGTCAGGTAGCGGTCACCGTTGAGCGTCAGCGTGCCGGTCAGGGGGTCCACGAACCCCCCGGTGACCGTACCGTCATGTTCGCCTCCCATCTCCTCATCTCCGCACAGGACCACCAACTGAGGCGGATCGAGCACAAGGCTCATGATCGTCGACAACCGGTCGCACTCGTCCGGGAAGCGGGGTGTCCCATCCGCGTTCTCTGCTTCACAGATGCGACGTCGGATGTCCTCGAGCTTGTCCCGAACGCATTGCTCGGGCGTCTTGCCGAAGCATGGGTCGTCCGGCTCCAGGATGACGGTTCCCCACTCGTAGGTCGGTCGCCTGGCAGGTGGGGGTAGCTCTTGCCGCAACACGCTCATGCCACGGGGCTCGAGGGTGAATGTGAGCTTCGAGTGGGCGACGCGCGGGCGTGGCCAGAGAGCCTCCGGCGCGCCGAACATCGCGGAGGGGATCTCGGCTCCCTCGACGAGCGCCAAGGCTCTTTCGCGTTCATCGAACTCCAACTCCTCGAGCTGCTCGATCAGCGCGTCGATGGCGCCGGCGCGTTCCGGCGCGGCCTCCGGGGACTCGGCGGCCTCGGCCAACTCGAGCAGTTGGGCCAGACCGGGCGGCATGAAGATCACGGCGAAGCGTTGGTCCGCGCGAAGCACATCGACGACGTTGGCGTCTTCGCCATCCGCATCTTGAGCCAGGACGGCGTACTCGATCGGAGCGCCCTCGGCATCGGACGGCCATTCGAAGTCATGGGAGACCTCGATGTAGTACCCGGTTCGAGAGCCGAAGTGGATCTCGGAAACCGTTAGGAACTCGGGTGCGACGCGAAGTCCGTCATCTCCCGACTGGCCAGGTGCGGCTGTCATCGTGTTCCTCCTTCAGCTGACGCGCGGACTTCGACCGCTTGCGCGACCGAGTCGCGTCACCGTTGTACTGACTCGTTAGCGCAGGAGCGCCCAAAGGATCACGGCGACGAGTACGACTCCACCGATGATCCATATGGTGCGACCGTCGTTCGATCCGGCTGCGGCCGGCTCCAGGGCGTCCCGGGACAGATCTTCGAGCTGTGCGACATCGTCTGGCTCGAGATGGCGACGCTCCTCGACCATCCACCCCATGGTCGGGATGTCGTGTCGTCGCTCGTCGCCGCCCACCCCGTTCCTCATCAGCTGGCCGCGGTCGTTCGCGTCGTCCCACGAGCCGCGATGGTCCAGACCCATCATATGACCGAATTCGTGTTTGATGACCGTGTAGAGATCCATCTTATTGTCAGCAGGGCCGCCTTGCTTCGCCTTCAACACCATGTGCCCGTTGTCCAGCGGTGCTCGCTCGAACTCGTCGTCATCGTCGGGGGTCGGGTCGACGAACCACCCATCGATGGTGCGCGTGGGCGGGTCGGGGGCTTCAACGTTTAGGTAGATTTCGGACCGCGGTAGGTCCGTCGTGTTCCGGCCAGGTGTGAACGGAGTGCGGGGGTTGCCGGTGCGCTCCATCGACCCCCCTCCGACGCGGTCCGCGTACCCCGCGGTCGTACTCAGGTCGACGCCCGCACCGCGTGTCGGAGGATCCGTCGAGTCGTCGAATTCGGTCCAGTCCTTGAAGAAGCTGTCGTCCTCCCAACGAAGCGTGACCTCGTTGGGGCCATCGCGCGCTCCTTCGACGACCCGATCCATGTTGGAGCGCCCGTTCCGAACCGCGAACTCCTTGAGTGCGTCGTTCCACTCGCCGATGGCGTGACGCGCGACCGCCTTCTCCGCCTCGGTGAAGTCGCGCGCGGGGTGGTCGCTTCCCTCGCGGCGCGGCGGAAAACAAAACCGAATCGGGTCCGTGTTGCCTTCGGCCCAGCTCCACCGCTGCAGATCCTCGCGCCACGTCGCCATTACGCACCTCCATCTGGCTTTTGAGTGCCAGGGCCGCCCCTCCTGTCGTCACGTCGCGAGGCGTCGCACAAGTCTAGTGTCGAGCCTCCCCAGGAACGGCACTAGCTCGATGTCAACTCGGTACCGTAGACCTTTGGATTCTCGCCGCTGCCCGCGACCTTGCTACCGGCGTCGAAGGTGGTTTGCCCGCGTGGGCGGAATCCCCGTGTACGCCGTGATCACTGCCCGATGTCACCCGTACTGTCAAAACGTGAGCAGGCGTGCACCAAGGTGTCTTGAGGTCGAATCGCCGAAATCGGCGTGTCTCGAGGTGTGCGGACGTGTACAGACGCTGCGCCGGGCGAATGGGGTTCAGGAGGTCGCGAGTTCGAATCTCGCCGCCCCGATTACGCGAAAAGCTTACGGCGAACGTGGGCTTTCGTGCATCTCGGCGCCCGGCACAAACCATTGTAGCTTCAGGTGCAGGCCGGACTGGATGGACTGGCCGGGCACCGACGTCATCCGCGAGATAGACGGTCGCCATCCCACCCTCGCCGATTTCACGGTCGATCTCGTATCGGTCGGCTAGAGCCTGCTTGAGCTTGTCGAATCCGGGGGCCATCGCGGAACTGCCTGGTCACGGTGTTGGCTCGAAATCCCGATGCGGGAGGAAGCTGTTAACCGGGAAGGGGGTTGGCAACCGAACCGCGCATGGCGGAAAAGACGAACTGTCACGCCTACTGTCACAGAGTGTGCAGGAGTGTACGGAAGTGTACTGAGGTCAAAACGTCGAAATCGGTGTGTACAGAGGTGTATCGAAGTGTACGGGTGCTGCGCCGCTTGAATGGGGTTCAGGAGGTCGCGAGTTCGAACCGAGTCGAACGAAGTGAGCGAGCTCGCCGGATCGCGCAGCGATCGTAGGCAATCTCGCCGCCCCGATTAGCGAAAGCCCACGGATAAAGTGGGCTTTCGTGCATCTGCGACCTTCTCGCGCCTCTCGCCGTTCCCCCGATTGTACGGCTATCTGTAGAGCACGACGAAGGGGCTCTGCTAACTGGGTTTGGGGACCGTTTCAGGGTACTGTCAGCTGAAGTGAAATCTCCGACACAATGCTTGGTCTGAGTAGCGGAAACCCCTGTATTCGGGCGTTTTCTTGTTGGCCTGGAAACGGGCAACAATCCACTTGCGCTGACAGATGTCAGTCGTGGGAGACCGCATGTAGTTCGAGAACAGTGCTCGACGCTGATCGGCGCCGGGTGTAATGGATCGGCATCTCGAACCACTCACTCTCTGATGCCTCGACTCCCCTGCGGCATCGGCCCTAGATCCGCCGGCCCATTCACCACCACGAACGGGGGTCGACCCCGACTTGAATAAGGAGGATCACGAAAAATGGATCACTTCCCGGTTCACACACTGGAATCAGCACCCTCCGGATCGAAGCAAGTCCTCGAGGCAGCGGCACGCCGTTACGGGTTCGCTCCGAACCTCATTGGCGTCATGGCGGAATCGCCCGCCATGGTTCACGCCTACTGGGCCATCGGTGAGTCCTTCGCCGAGCACGGCTCGCTCACGCCCGCCGAGCAGCAGATCGTACTGATGGCCGTGAGTCGCGTGAACGCGTGTCGCTACTGCATGGCCGCTCACAGCGGTGCGGCTCAAGCGGCGGGTGTCCCAGAGGACGACGTGCGGGCGCTTCGCGAGGATCAATCCCTGTCGGACCCGCGTTTCGAGGCGCTACGGCGGTTCACCAAGCAGGTAGTAGAGCGGAGAGGGGAGCCGTCCAAGGAGTCGATTCGGGCGTTCCTGGACGCGGGGTTCGACCGACGGGCGATCCTGGATGTCGTGGTCGGTGTGGCGTACAAGACGTTGAGCAACTACACGAATCACATCGCCCAAACGCCTTTGGACAGCGCGTTCGCGGGTTGGGAGTGGCAAGGGGTGCGAGAGGCCGTCACGCCCACGGGAACCTGACCTTGGGCATCCTACTTCTCTGTGCAACCGGCCTCCTGGCCTTCGCGAACGGGGCCAGCGACAACTCCAAAGGTGTCGCCTCGCTCTTAGGAAACCGCACGGTCGACTGGCTACTGGCGTTGGAGGTGGGACTCCTGTGGTTCGCGTCTTGGCGCTTTCGCGAGGCGACCGAGTAGACCCCCACGTCATCGGCACGTACTCGCACCCGATTTGGTCTTGTCAGATGACTGAAGGGACGGTTTCTACGTGAGGTGTCGGAGACAAGGCTAAGCGTTTCGAATGGGGTAAGTTTTGGGGTGGAAACGTGCTGCTTCTTGCTACATGGAGGCGTTTGAGATACGACAGAGGACACCCGGAACACCGCGTGAATACTACAGATTGTCGCATCTCAGCCTAATCTAGACCTGAATGGGGTTCAGGAGGTCGCGAGTTCGAACCGAGTCGAACGCAGTGAGCGAGCTCGGCGGATCGCGCAGCGATCCCAGCCAATCTCCCCGCTCGGTGGCCCACTTCATTCGCCAGGCGTGGAAGAGGCCACCCTCGGGTAGGTCGACCTTGGCCTTTTCGTAACACCGCCTCAGCCGCTTGTCCATCACCCAGACACTCACTGGCCGACTCATACTTTTCCGCGCTGGAAATACCGGTCCCCTACAGACAACGACACCTGGTGACGCGGCCGACCGTTCACGGGCCCTCAACTGCTGTTCGCGCTCACCGATCCAGCCGGTAGCCCACGCCCCACACAGTGACTATGTGTTTCGGGTTGGCCGGGTCTGTCTCCAGCTTGCGCCGTAGCTCAGCGATGTGCGCATCGACTGTGCGACTGGGAACCGGTCGTTGATATCCCCACACGTCGCGGAGCAGCTCATGTCTCGATGCGACGCGCCCCTCCCTCTTGAGCAACGCCACCAGCAGCGCGAAGGCGCGCGGACTCACCGGCACGGACTCGCCCCCTCGCACCACGGTGTGTGCCTCCAGATCTACGCGGACGTTGCCGAACGCCAGGGTCTCGTGCGCACCCACCGATTGGTGGCCCACGTCAGCCGCGTCGGCTCGAGCTAGGAGACGCTTTACGCGCTCGAGCAGCTCGAGCAGTCCGAACGGCTTGGTGAGGTATTGGTCAGCCCCGAGACGAAACCCTCGAACCTTGTCCGCCTCCTCGCCCTTGGCAGATAGGATCAGCACGGGGGCGTCAAAACTGGCGGCACGCAGCCTCTCAAGCAGCTCGAATCCATCCAGTCCGGGTAGCATGAGATCTAGGATTAGCGCGTCCGGCGGGCGATCGCGAGCCGCGTCCAGACCGGCCGGACCATCCTCGGCTACCTCAACCTCGATGCCCTCGATCTCGAGGTTGTAACGGATGGCCTCCGCCATATCGGTGTTGTCCTCGACAAGGAGGACGCGCTTACACACGGGCTGCCGAGAGCCTGGTCGGCTCGGCAGATCCAGCTCGGGCTCCGGGGAACTCGGTCGTGAACACGGCCCCGCCGGACGGGGAGTTCGTGACATCCACCGAGCCGCCATGTCGCTCGACGATCTCTCGAACCACCGAGAGGCCGATCCCGCTCCCGCCGGTTGCCGACACTTGTGCCTCGACGCCGCGCCAAAACGGGTCCCATATCTCCGCGAGTTCGCGCGGATCGATTCCGGGGCCCTCGTCCGTCACCGTGACTAGGGCACGATCACCGTCGAGGTCGAGCCCCACGCTCACACGCTGACCTCGTGGGCCGTACTTGATGGCGTTCTCGACGAGGTTCCTTAGGATCTGTCGCAGCCCGTCACGGTCCACCGGCGCGACGACCGAATCATTCACGGATCGAAAGACGAGCGTTGTTTCAGCCGGAGCAGCGAGTAGGCGGAGGTCGGAGACGATGTCGGCGATCTCAGCTGCTAGAAGCGTGTCGATAGGCTGGAAATCGGCTTCGCCGTTGTTTCCCCGCGTAAATCGTAGCACGTTCTCGACCAAGTTGGTGAGCCGTCCGGTCTCCCTATCGATCGCGTCGAGCGCCCATCGTCGTCGCGAGTCCGATGCCGCGCGTCCGAGCTTCAGCGTGTCGATAAATACACGCTGGAGCGCGAGCGGGGTCCGGAGTTCGTGCGAGACGCTCGAAACAAAGTTGGCGCGCATCGCTGCCATCTCGTGCTCTCGCCTAAGCTGGATGAAGGCGACAACGAGCAGCCCGATCGCCATACCCAGCAGCCCCAGAAGCGCGGGCAATCGAGATCTTGGCAAGCCCCCGATCGCGAGCTCATCGGCAGCCGCAGGTCGAAGACCGACCGACGCCCGAAGCCTGCCGGCGTCTCCACCCAGCAGCTCGGTACCGACATATTGATCGGGAAAACCATCCGAGGAGCGGAAGATCACGCCCGCCCCGGGGACCTCGACTCGCACCGACAGGAGCTCCTCGATCGGGATGCCCTCGACGAGCGGGGCGGGCAGAAGCCGGTCCGGCTCGGCAGCACGGGCAAAGGAGGCGTGGAGTCCTTGAGGGGGCAGCAACAGGGCGTAGATCACCGTGTCCTCGGCAACCTGTTGTCGCGAGTAGGCCGCGACGACGGGACCGTTCGACAGGCCCACTCCAACGAGCCCCTCCGTGCGGAACAGCAGCTCTCCGGCTCGAACGTGTCGCTCGATCGCTTGTCGAACCGTGTCGATTTCGGCCTCGGACATCCGGTCACCCACCGACTCCGTAGCCCCGCCCCCGAGAACCGCAGGACATCGGACCCGCTCCCGATCTCCGAGAAGCCACAGAACTCTTCGGTGTGAGGCATGTGTTCGATGGCCTCTATCTCTGGCAAACGCTCCCGGACGCCGTCCGGTGCGACGTCGTGCAGGGGGTGGAACAGATGATCCAGCATCGTTCCGAGTCGTGGCTCGAGCTGCCGCCGGTAGTTCCACGCCGCCGCCCGCGCGTAGTCCGAAAGAAGCCGATCCATCATTACGTGCTGTGAGCGAACCGCTGAGTACGCCTGCAGGGCCACAGCACAGAGGAGGATACAGCCCAGCCCGAGCAGCGCCACCGATGAGTGCCGCCGCCAAGCGATGCCACCGTGGTTCGCGCGCCGATGTACGAGGCGCGAGAGTGATCGGGCCCGTGCGGTCCGTGATGTCCTGCGCTTGTTCGCCGACATCTATACTCTCCTGATTGAGCCTTCGACGTTCCTACTGACTGTACGTTTCACGCGAGGCCTCCCTGTCTTCAAAACGAAAGAGTCTTGTGAGAGATCTCTACACGCTCCGTGCATAATGCTCCGGTCCCCGACCGTTGCTTCGACAAACTCTCACACTCTTCGAACACCTCAGACACCTCCACACCTGCCTGACGCCACAAGCTGTTGGCTCGCTGTGACCCACCCTCGGACACCGGAGGACCCCGAAGTGGTACGCTGGCTTGTTGTAGTGATCGCTCTGCACGGCACGCCCGGGCTGGCAGCACAAGCTGCTCGGTTGGTCGTGAGCCCGAACCTCCCGATTCCGGCCGAAGATCCCACGGCCCCCATAGTAGAGGTCGATTTCGCGTTGGATCCCCAAGATCCCGATCATATGATCGCAGCGGCGATCGTCGTCGACTCCGCTGCCACCGACATCTGGATCGGATCTCATATCGACGTGTTCACGACCATGGACGGCGGTGCGGTCTGGGACCAGCGCCGCTTCCAGATGATCGCGGGCGCCGACCCATGGTTGAGTATGGACCCTGAAGGGCGTGTGTTTCTATCCTATCTAGGAATGCGCACGAATCCTGGCGATGTCGAGCTTCTCTATCACTCGTCTACCGATGGCGGATCCACCTGGACGGACGCGAGGTCGCTCGGTACGGGACACGATCGCGAGACCATGACGTCGGCGTGGCTCGATGGACGCAGCGTAACGTTCCTCACGAGCAGCCGCGCCCGGTGGACTTCCGAGAACTCGAGCCTGACATACGCCTATGTCGCCCGCAGCGTGGACGGAGGCGGTCTGGACTCCCTCGCTGCCCTGCTGCCCAACAATCTCCGGTCGAACACCTTCACGACGGTAGTGACGCGCGACGGAACGTTGATCCTTTCGCTGCTGGACTACGCGACGGGGACCTTTCAAATGCTCGATACGCGAAGGGCCTGGGTGATCGCTTCCGAGGATCAGGGCGTCACCTTCTCCAAACCGCGTTTCGTCGCCGAAGACCTGGCTCCACGCACGTACTTCGTGATCGCCGGCGACCCTACGGATCGGTTCGCACCCGGCCGACTCTATGCCGTACGAACCGTGGCTCCGGATTCGACTCCCTCTATTCTCCTTTCATGGTCGGATGATCACGGCCGTTCGTGGTCGGAGGACGTCACCGTGGCGGATCCCGTAGCCGGCGCCCGTCCCATTGGCCCGGCCAACATCGCAGTGGACGAGGAGGGCACGGTCGGCGTCGCATGGTTCGACAGTCGGAACGGCGGCGATGTGCGCACGGTCGACCTGTATGTCTCTGTGTCCTCGGACGGCGGCGCGACGTTCACCGAAGAAGCCCGCGTCACCGAGGTAACTTCGGCCAACGACACGGTGGCGAACGGACGCGCCGTCGATCGGTTCGGTCAGGGCGGAGATTACTTTGGGATGCAGCCGCATCCCGAGGGAGGTTTCCAGCTCCTCTGGGCCGACAGCCGCACTGGCGTGTATCAGCTGTATACGGCGCACGTGGGCATCGCCCCCGGATAGGCTGATCCACCGGACACGAAAGGGCTCCGACGCATGAGACGGTCTTGTCGATCATGCTGGTTGTGACCGGCGTTGGGGGAGCGAGTCGGGGAGGTCGACCGAGCGCTGGCCGTGATTCGACGCCGACTCCGCTATGCCAACACGGGCAATACGCTGCTTGAGCCCCGATACTACCGGGAGGAAGGCCGGCTCGCGGCCCTGGCGGGTGACGTGCCAGGCGCGATCATGGCCTACCAGCGGTTCCTTGCGCTGCGGACCGACCCGGACCCAGGACTGGTGGCGGACGAAGTGGAGCTGGTGCGCAGCGAGCTGGCCAAGCTGCTTCCGGATGCGGTTGGCACGAACTAGGCGGTTCAAAGTGGCGGTCGATGAGATGGGCGACGTGCGGTATTGCCGTCTCATCGAGCGGTAGGTGTTTCTTGGAAAGGAAGCATGACATGCGGTCTCAGAAACTCATTTCACTCAGCACCACCGCCGCCGCGATCGGACTCACGTTCGTGGCCTGTCAGTCGGATATGGAGATCAGCCAGGCCACACAGTCCAACGAGGTTCCCGGTGGGTTTACTCAGTACTCGATCGAGCAGTTTCTCGGGACCACGAGCACGTTTGGCAGCGCCTTTTCTCCGGACGGATCGAGGATTCTGGTGAGCAGCGACGAGTCTGGGATCTTTAACGCTTACTCCGTCCCCGTGGACGGCGGCAGCCCGACGCCGCTGACGGATTCCGACGCCGATGCCGTAATGGTGCGCGACTATTTCCCGGATGACGAGCGCTTCTTGTATTCTGCGGACCAGGGCGGAAACGAGCTCGCGCACCTCTACGTCCGCGAAGTCGACGGGTCGGTGATCGATCTGACCCCCGGAGCGAACCACATCGCGAATTTTGGTGGGTGGGCGGAAGACGAGCAGTCCTTCTTCGTCTCCACCAACGAGCGTAGCGGTCAGTTCATGGACCTCTACGAGGTAGCGGTTGACGGCTACGAGCGGTCGCTGTTCTACGACAATCAAGATGGTTCGAACCCATCGGCGATTTCGGACGACAAGCGCTGG
>JAJCZV010000241.1 GCA_029262175.1 Gemmatimonadota bacterium | reverse complement strand
AGTCCGGTGTAGTAGATCTCGAGGCCGATGCGACCCCGGCCCTCTTCTTCGAACGCCCCCACGATCCCGACGGAGTGACGGGGTGTGAGGGGGACCTCGCGACGGCCGCTCGCCTGCGGGTCGGGCTCCGTCGACCGCAGGTAGGCGTGCGACCCGATCAACCGCCACGGCCCCTCGCGGAGGGCCGCGAACAGTTCGGTGCCCCAGGTGTTCACGGCGCCTTCCGTCGCATTGCGAATCGTCAGCGTGCCGTCGCCGTTACGGATCGTCTGAAGCGGATCGTCGATGGTCGAGGCGAAGGCGCTCAGGTTGACCTCGACCGGGCCGAAGCTCCGCCCCACGTCGACCATGGCGCTCCGGGCACGCTCCTCCATCCAACCCTCGGGTCCGGTCAGCCGCCCGAGGCCGACGGCCTCCACCTCCTCGGTGAACGGCGTCGGTGCAAAGAAGCCGGTGCCGGCCGAAATCCGCGTCGTCCACTCAGACGCTCGGGTCAACACGGAGACCCTGGGGCTCAGGAATCCTCCGAACTCGCTGTGCTTATCGTAGCGCAGGCTCGCGGCCACCGTGAGCCAGTCCGCGACCTCCACCTCGTCCTGGGCGAACAGGGCAGGGACCGTGTAATCAAAGGAGAACTGCGGAAGTTCGACGTGCTCGTACGAGTCGTGCTGAAGCGCCAGGCCCACGACCCAGTAGTGACGCCCGCTCAGCCCTGTGAGCGCGATCTCGCTGAACCCCGTGCGGTGCTCGTCGTTCTCTCGGGCGGCCCCGAACAGGCGGTCGTGCCGCTGAAGCGAGCCGGACGCGCGGGCCGACAGGATATGGCCGCTCGCGAACACCTTCTGACCGGTGAACCCGGCGTCCAGCCGGCGGGTGTCCAGCGCTTCGGAGAATTCGGTGCCGGCCGGAGTCCGCCCGCCCGGCACGGTGCCGCCCGTGCGATCCTCTAGCATCCCGCCGACCGTCAGCATCGCCGAGCTTCCGCTCTCGTCGTTCCAGAACACGCGGGGTCGGACGGCGATGCGGCCAAACTTCGGGACGTCCGCCCACCCGCTGGAATTCACATCGGCGTAGCTCTGACGATGGGCACCGGCCAGCACCGTGTAGCCCCAGCGTTCGCTGAGCTTGTCGGCGAACCACCCCACCACGTCGGTCCCGCCAAGCGTGCTCTGGTTCAAGATCAGCTCTCGGGCTCGCTCGGGGCGGCGCGAGATCAGGTTTACGACGCCGCCGAGGGCGGTCGGACCGTAGAGCGCAGACGCCGCGCCCTTGATCACCTCGACGCGGGCCAGATCCATGGGGGGAACCTGGAGCGGTCCCAGGGCGCCCGCCTGTCCGCCGTATAGCGGCATCCCGTCGGTGAGGATTTGCGTGTACCGACCCCTGAGACCCTGGATGCGCACGCTGGCCCCGCCGAGTGAGGGCGCGGTGGGCTGCACACGCAGTCCTGCGGTCTCGTTGAGCAGCATGGCGATGTCGCCGGGCGTCATGAGGAGCTTCTCTTCCACTTCCTCGCGCGACACGGCTTCCACCCGGATCGGCACGTCCTCGATCCGACGTTCCGTTCGGCCGGCGGTCACGACGATCCCCTCGGTCTGGATGGCCATCGTTTCGAGCGGCACCGTCACCGTGGTGTCCCGCGTCTCGGTGAGGAGGATCTCGATACTGGTAGGAGAGAAACCGATGCGGTTGGCCCGAATCACGTGCTCGCCGAGTTCGAGCCTGAGCACGGACAGACCGTCGGCGTCCGTCACGCTGGATTCACCTGAAGCGCGGATACGGACCCCTTCGACGGGCCCCAGTTCGCTTTCGGCCCGGACGGTGACCGTGACGGTCGGTGTCTGTGCCTGCGCCTGTGCCGCTCCGGCGAACAGGCAGCTGAGAAGCGCGGTCGAGCGGACGAGACTCACGTTTGTGCTTGCGGGATCGCTAGCCCGGCCTTCTCCAGCCCTTCCAGATAGGCGGGGCCGCAGTGCTCCCACAGACGCCAGAGGCGGAGCCCGTCCCGCACTCGTTCCGCGACGTCGGGCATCAGCTTGACCGCCTCGGCTGCCGCGGCCCGGGCCGCCTTCTTTCGGCCCAATTGACCGTTGACGGCGGCCAGTCCGAGATGCGCCCAAAAGTAGACCGGCATGTTCACCTGTTGGATGGCCGCCAGGGCGTGGTCGTATTCGCCACGCCGGAAGTGATCCCAGAACGGCAGGAAGTAGTACCAGCCGGGATGGCCGGGATTCCGCTCCCGGGCTCGGCGGTTGTGGGCCATCCCCAGCTCCCATTCACCGGAAAGCGCGAGCAGCTGGCCCATGAACGCGACGACGTCGGCCGCGAGCGGGTTGAGCGCGATCGCCCGCTGCGCCGAGCTACGAAAGCCGCTCATGTCGTCGCCGTAGAACTGCGCTTGAGCCAGCGCATCGAAGGCCATGGAGCTGCTCGGGTCGAGTTCGACGGCCCGACGTGCCGCCTCGAGGGACCGACCGGCCGAGTCGGGAAGTTGGTTGTGCCCTTGCTTGATCTCTTCGATGTACATGTGCGCGAGACAGGCCCACGCGTTGGAGTGATGCGGGTCGTCTTCGACCGCCCGTTCGAGCGACGTTCGCACGTGCGCGTGCAGTTCGCTCGACTCTGTCTCCCAATAGACGTACGTGAGGATCACCGCCTCGTCTGGCGTGAGATCCTCCGGCCGTTTTCGTCGGACCGCGACCTTCATCGAGCGGATCAGCACACCGTGCCAGTCGGCCACGGTGGAGACGATCGTCGCCGTGAGGTCGTCCAGCAGATCGAACCAGTCGCCGTCGAGTTTCCGGTTGTACGTCTCGGCCCACATGTGAGCCCCGTCCGCCACGTCCACGAGCTGCGTCGTCAGGCGCAGCCGATCCGCTCCGCGTCGCACGCTCCCCTCGAGCACATACCGCGCGCCAAGCTTTCGGCCCGCCTCGCGCGCGTCCGACTGTTCGGACGCCACTTGTCGGGACGCGCTGAGCGAGGCGACCTGCAGGTGCGAGTACCGGGACAAAGCCGACACCATGTCCTCGACCAGGCCCTCGGCAAACGCACGGGTATCCGGATCGTCGCTGGAGCACCGAATCGGGAGAACGGCGAGCAACGCCTCATTCGTCCCCACCGTGTCGATTCCAGCCGGAGCCTCGGTCGGCACCGAAACGGGCGAAGGCTCGCCGACCCGCAGCGCGTCGCACCACGTCGCCAGGTCGTCGAACCGATCGGATGGATCCTTGGCGAGCGCTCGCGCGACCGCAGCGACGACGGGGCCAGGGGTGTCCGCCCGAACGGAGTTCAGCGATGGCGCCGGCTCAATGGTGTGCTTGGCGATCACCGACAACATCGTCGGCCCTTCGAAGGGCGGCCTACCCGCGACTAGCTCGAAGAGCACGCAAGCGAGGCTGTACTGGTCGGACGCTGCCTTCGCCGGATCTCCCAGCGCCTGCTCGGGGCTCATGTAGACAGGAGTCCCGAGCGACGCGCCCGTCTGCGTGAGCCTCGTGTCGGACGCGTTCTGCATGGCACCCGCGATGCCGAAATCCGTCACGACCACGTGCCCGGACTCGATCATGATATTGGCGGGCTTGATGTCGCGGTGAACCACATCCCTCTCGTGGGCATACGCCAACGCCCCCGCCGTCTCGGTCGCGATCGACACGGCCCGATCGATCGGCAGCGGCCCTTCCCGATCGAGCAGGTCGCGCAATGTCTCGCCCTCGATGTGGGGCATGACATAGAACAGGAAGCCATCCACTTCGCCCGAGTCGAAGAGCGGCACGATGTGCGGATGACGCAGATTGGCGGTCGTCCGGATCTCGCGAAGGAACCGGTCGGCTCCGACCGACGCGGCGAGTTCAGGCTTGAGCACCTTGATCGCGACGTTTCTGTCGTGTCGCTCGTCTCGGGCGAGATACACGGTGGCCATACCGCCCTCGCCGAGCTCTCGCTCGAGGATGTAGCGACCCTGGAGCGCGTCGTTCAAGGAATCGATCGGGTCAGACATGGGGCGGAACATGCGGCTTCATCGTTGGGTTCCGCCACGGTCCAGGGACAGAGGGTGAGGGTGCTCGCGCGATCGCAAAGAGATCACCAAATTCCTCGATACGCCGGCCCCGACTGGGGGGCGATGATTTGTCCGACGATCCGACTGCGGAGCCTCATATGGGCAGGGTGCATTTCAAGCGGCCGATGACCGTGGCGTGGGTGGCACGGTGGTTCACGCTGACCCTCATCGCCGCCGCGACAGGGCTCGGCGCCCGCACGCACGTCACGGCTCAAGAACCGCAGAGGTTCGCGCCGTTCGATACCGACCGATTCCCTTGGGTCAACAGCATAGCCTTTTCGCCCGATGGTCAGGAGATGTTCTTCGCGTTGTTGTATCACGACTACTTGGAGCGCAGAGGACGATCGAGCGCGGGAATGCCCGAAGTGGCGCTTTTCTCGGTTCGACGAAACCAAGAGGGTTGGATGGAGCCGGAGCTGTTGCCGATCTCCGGGACGCATCACGACTACGAGCCGACGGTCACGGCGGACGGCTCGCTCATGGTCTTCAATTCACGTCGCCCATACATCGACGGAAGGACGCCCGAGGCCAACGACTTGTGGATGACCCGGCGGTCGGCCACCGGGTGGGGCCCGCCGAGTAGAATCGAGGCCATCTCTACGTTCGAGAACGACGAATCCTACGGCACGCTCGCCGCGGACCGGACGCTCATCTTCGTCCAGAGCCGCCCGAGGGCGTCGGGTCCGCCAACCTACGACCTCTCCTGGAGTCGTTTCGAAGGAGGGACGTTTAGTCCGCCGCAAAGACACCCGGTATCGACCGATCGCTGGGGGGAGGCGGACCCGTGGGTCGCTCCCGATCTGACATACCTGATCTTCACCAGGTGGGACGAATCAGCGGGTTGGGCCGAGACGGTCGATCTGTATATCTCGTTTCGAAGCGACGACGGTTGGTCGACGCCGGAGCCCTTGGACGAGGTCAACACGCCGGGTGCAGACTATGGGCCGGCCGTCTCGCCGGACGACACTTGGTTCTATTATCGGGTCGACGGGGAGTTTCGCATGATTCCGCTCGAATCGATCCTGCGCAGACACCGGTAGCAGAGGCAACCGCTAGCGTTCGTCTTCGGCAAGAAGGGAGTCAGGCCTCGGGGGTGGATCTGGGCTCGCGCCGAAACGTCGACCCGACGAAGCGCACGAACACGAAACCCGCCTGACAGATGTTGCCGATCAACGCGGTCACATAGAGAGCGGGCGGGTGTCCGATCGGGAGCCCGAGCAGGACGATGATCAAGCTGGCCTGCTCCATCAATTCGATGCTTCCCACGACACCCAAGGCCATGCGATCGGTTTCGACTTCGGCATGGGCACTTCGGTAGGACCCCACCAGAGCGATGATAATCCCGTATCCCACGAGGAGCAGAAGGGCGCTGGAGACGCGCCAGACCGTGTCGGCCGCCAGACCGTAGCCGGCGAGTCCGACGGGGATGAGCGCTCCTGCGACCCCGGCGACGCTGGATGCGATGACCAGCTTCAGACGCATCAGGTCGTGCAGCACCTGTCCCGGCTTTCGCGTGCCGGGGCGAATCACACTGACCAGCGCTGCAAACCCGGTGAACGTCGCAGCGATCTCGGCGAGGGCGAGGAGCGTGTCGGAGTTCTCGAGCATGTCTAATCCCTGCCGGAGGGCTTGGGGTTTGGACGATTCGCGGGTTCTTCACGAAGAGAAGGTCTCGCCCGCCGATGGCCCGAAGATGCTCGGCCAGGCCTCGACCGCCAACGTCCGAACTCGCCCTACTGGGGGCCAACGTCGACCATGATCTCGTTTCGCCGTAGGAACGGAATCGTGAAGGGCGGATCGTATCCGGCCGAGCGGAGTGGCGAGATGGCCGCCAGTCCCTTCGACTCGATCCAGCGCTCGAGTTCAGGCCCCCGCTCCTCCAAGGAGCGCTGCGTCATACGGCCTGCGAAGCGCATGACCGCCACCTTTTTGGGCGCCACGCTGCGGAGAGTGACCTCGGCATTCGTGGGTGTGGGGGCGGTCTCGACGGAGTATCGAGACGGAAGAACGAACGCCATCCTCCAACCATCCGGAGTCGACTCTTGAAGTACGGGAGCCGTCATGGCGACTTTTTCGGAGGCGAGCTCCTGCACCACGGGCGCAGTCATCTCGATCTTACCGTTCGCTGCGTTTGCGCCGCTGATGTAATCGAAAAGCCGATAGAAGGCCTGGTTCTCCGCAGTCCGGCGGTCTCCGGATGCGACCGTCTCGACGATCACGATGTCTGGATACACTCGGAGTTCGAAGCGTCCGTCGCGTTCCATGACCGTGTACTCGGGCATCTCGAGATTCCGGATGCCCACGACGGAGCAGGCGGTGTTGAACATGAGCACGACTCCCATAGCGAAGTAGAGGCCGCCCCGAAGAAGGGGCCTCACGCTTCCCCGCGTTCGGCGCGCTGCGCGAATGCGATACGAACGACCGGGCCGAGCAGGAAAGTGTCGACCCGTAGTGCTCCTACTGAGTCTTGGGCCGGCGCGGGTTCGAAGGTCTGCTCCGACGCCGGTCCGGGCTGATCGAGAATGCCCATCACCACGAGCGTCAGGAGGACAACCGCAAGCACACCGAGTGGCACTAGGTCGCCCAGCGATGTCTTGGTGCCGCTGCTCATCTATCGCTCCATCGATACAGTTCACAATCCATAAGGGGTGTCGCTACAGAAGACAGTTCGTCGATTCCGAGCTTCCGGATCTCGGCTCGGCCGGTAGCGTCTGTGGGGCCGCGGGGATCCTACCGGGCCATTCTCTTCCGGACGTCCTTCAACCAATTGATCACGATTCGGGTTTGGACGATCCGCGGGTTCTTGATGAAGAGAAAGGTCTCGCCGTCCGGCAACAG
>JAJCZV010000240.1 GCA_029262175.1 Gemmatimonadota bacterium | reverse complement strand
ATCAACAAGATCCCGTTTCTTTTTGAGTACCGGGTTTGCCGTATCACAGTGTTCCCAGACCCCATTTTTATAAAACTGTGCAACCACGGCGGCAGCAAAATAATTACTGCCAGCGTCAAAGCGTTGACTGACAATTTTGCTGTACATGGGCTCTTTAGCGAGCAGGTAACCCAGACGAACACCTGGAGCCAGTATTTTGGAAAGTGATCCTATATAAATCTGGTTTGGACTCTCGTCCATGGCGAACATGGAAGGGACCTTTTTTCCTTCAAAATGTACATCCCCATAACAATTATCTTCCACTAAAGGCAGGTTATATTTTGCCGCCAGGCTTATTAGTTGCTCCTTGCGCGAGAGGGGCATGCAAGTACCGGTGGGGTTTTGATAGGTGGTTAATGCATAGATAAATTTTGGCAAGGTTCCCAAACCTTCAAGGCGTTTAAGCTGTTCACTGAGAGCATCCATTCGCATGCCGTGCTCGTCCATTGGAATGCCCAGTATTTTCAGACCGATACCCTTGTATGCGTTGATGGTGCCCACGTAGGTAAATTCTTCAGCAAGTACAATGTCGCCCTTATTTTTCATAAGAGCCTGGCCCACGAGGGTAACCGCTTGCATTGAGCCATTCATAATTGCAATTTGTTCCGGGTCAACGTCTATGCCCTCGCGAACGCTTTCTCGCTGCGCCATAGCAATGCGCAGGCCTTCGTGTCCCTTGGCTCCGGGATACTCGTTAAATTTTTTGTGTTCCTCATCAATTGCCTGAAGGGCTGCCGCCTTAAAAGCTTCTACCGGAAAAGTTTCCGGGTTGGTTTGGCCGACGGCAAAATCATAAATTGGCATACTTGTCTCGCTGTGTTGTTTGTTAATTGAGTCCAAAAACAAAAAGTGTATTGCCACCGATAATGGCGATGCGCTGTTTTCCGTTTGCAGCAAACCCCATTGGGTTTGTACGAATGTGTGCACCTGTATTGAACTTCCAGAGAGGATCGCCGGTCCTGGTGTGAAGCGCAAAAAAATTGCCTTCATTGGTGGAGCCGAATACCAGACCTCCGGCAGTTGCCATAAGGCCTGACCACGGTGGCGACTGCAGGGGAAATTCCCATTGTTGTTCGCCGGTCATAACATCCAGTGCCAGAATTGCCCCGGAGGCATCATCACCATCGTGCGCCTGTTCGCCGCCTCCCAAAAATGGCAGTCCCGGTTCATATTCAACTTCTGCTTTGTAGTAGGTAGCACCCATTCGGCGATTAGCGACAAAGAATTGTTGTGTGTTTGGGTTGTAGGATGGTGAGTACCAATTGGTAGCACCCTGCAGGCTGGGCCAGATTAAGTTGCCTTGCTCTGTGGGTTCGATATCGTCGAGTAATATTGGCCTTCCTTTTGAATCAATACCCTTTGCCCAGGTCTGGCGGGAATATGCTTCTCCTAGCAGGAACTCTCCATTTGTGCGATCCAGCAGATAATAGAAAGCGTTGCGGTTTGCCAGCGCCAGTAGTTTGCGTTGCTGGCCTTTGAACATGCCATCTACCAATACAGGAATCTGGTTGGCATCCCAGTCGTGTGTATCGTGTGGTGTGTACTGGAAGTGCCAGCGAAACTCCCCGGTATCCGGATTGATCGCCAGCACCGAACAGGTAAACAGGTTATCTCCCGGCCTTAAATCACCGTTCCAGTCTGGAGCAGGATTGCCTGTTGTCCAGTAGAGAGTGTTCAGTTCCGGATCAAATGACCCGGTCAGCCAGGTAGAGCCGCCGCCGGTTTGCCAGGATTCGCCCTGCCACGTTTCGCTTCCGGGCTCACCAGGAGCAGGCACTGTGAACGTACGCCACAGGCGCGCGCCCGTTTTTGCATCATAGGCATCGATAAAAGCACGAACTCCAGCCTCAGCACCACTTAAACCCACGATAATTTTGTCTTCCAGTGCCAGTGGTGCCAGTGTGAGTGAAAAGCCCACTGCGTTGTCAGCGACTTTTTTCTCCCAACGAACCGCCCCGGTTGCTGAGTCCAGAGCAAACAAACGCGCGTCAAGAGTAGCTACGAATATGGAGTTGCCCAGTATGGCGACTCCGCGGTTAACTTTTGGAAACCCAATGTGGAGCACTTCATCGGATAGGGTGGGTTGCCAGTGCCACAATACCTTTCCGGTTTGTATATCCAACGCGGTCACGCTACTGGGCGACTCTGTTATATACATTATGCCATCAGCAACGATTGGGGTAGTTTCCTGCAGACCGGCACCTTCAATGGATGACGGCTGCATCTGGTAGGCCCATATGACTTTGAGTTGTGAGACGTTGTTTTGGGTAATTTGCGAAAGCGGAGAAAAGCGCTCAGATTTGTATCCCCCGGAGTAAGACAGCCAGTCGTCTCCGTTGGCTTCGTCCTGTAGCAGCTGCTGGTAAGTTGTTTCTGCAGACAGATGTAAGGTGAGTATCAGGCTGGTTATGAACGGGCTGGAATATTTAAGCATCTATTGGCTTCCTTTCAGGCTCATAAGGAAGGAAACCAGATCGTTTTCTTCCTGAGTGGTAAATGTGCTTTCGTAACTGGGCATCAGGCTATGACCGAATGCTTTTTGGTAACTCGTTAGAGCTTGTTTGTTAAAGGAATAACTTGTACCGGCAAGGTCTCGCATTTGTACTGAAAACTCATCTTCGTTTATGCGAATGCCTTCAAATTCTCCGGAAGGAGAAACTACTCGAACGGTTAAAAAGGAATTGATGTTGCCGCGAAACGGGGTACTTTTTAGAGGCTGGTCGATGTCCGGGTTGGTGAGTGCGTTGCGCAGGTATTCGGCATTACGACGCATGCCAACATCGCTAAGCTCCGGCCCTACGCCATGCCCGTGCCCATTTAATATATGGCAACTGTGGCATTGCCCCTTCATCTGATAAAGCGTTTGACCGGCTAAAGGGTCACCAGGTGAGGCTTCAACCGGCAGTTGCCCCAGTGAGCGAACGTATCTGGCTACATAGGCCAGATCCCGGTCGTTTAATGTCCAGGTTCCCGGCATGCCAGTGCCTGGCAGGCCTTCACTGATAATGTCTTGCAGTGTTTGCTCATCGGGTGCGTGACGCAATTTTGCGCGCTTCAGGCTCGGACCTTCACCGCCTTCACCTAACATGCCGTGGCAACGCGCGCAGTGCACTCGAAACAAATCCTGGCCTTCACGTGGCGTCTCTGCAGAAGTAGAAAGTGATGAAAACAGGGTAATTACCAGATAAATGCCAATGGTGTTTAGTCGACCAGACAAACAAAAAACTTTGGGTAGTACATACGTCAATGCGAAAGACCACAGTTGATTAGCAGAATTTACCGTAACTACTTTGCCCTTCCATTTCAATCAGGATCATTCGCGCGAATGCCTACCTGTATTGTTCTATATTTGGCACAATTGGCGTATGCATCGATCTATTGGCATTGCCGGAAATATGGGCGTCGGGAAATCCACTCTGGTTGATTTTTTGAGCCGCACCTATGACATCCATCCCTTTTATGAACCTGATGAAGATAACCCTTATCTGGCTGATTTCTATCAGGATATGAATCGCTGGTCTTTTCATTCCCAACTGTACTTTCTCAGCAACAAATTTCGCCTGCATCAGGAACTGGACCAGGCGCCT
>JAJCZV010000239.1 GCA_029262175.1 Gemmatimonadota bacterium | reverse complement strand
GGTGGCGGATGAGTACATGATGTCGAGGTTTGTCGGTCTGGCGAGCGAGGATCGAAAGAGCGAGATCATCATCTTCTACTTCGAGATGCTCGAGGGCTCCACCGGCCACACGCTCGAGTCGTTCGAGAACTCGCTGACGCCAGCGGAGATGCGCGCCATCCGTGAGGCGTTCACGGCTCGCTCGCGAGAGAGCTTTACGATCATCGCTGGATGACAGAGTCGTTGCATCCTCGCGGTGGGCCGCTCCGCTAGGCGCGCCGTTCCAGGTGTGCCCGACGCCGCGCATTGACCATCGAGGTCAGTGTCGTGATCGACCGCTAGCTACCGACGCTGCCGAGACGACCAGTGGATCGCTTTGATCGTCCACATGCCATTCTCTCGGGCCAACACGACAAGCTCCGCGCCTTGCGAGTTGATCTCGCGGTCGCCCATCTTTCCCTGGGTCGTGTTCGTCGAGTGAGCCCACGCCACGTCGCCGACCACTCGCACCTCGATGGCGCCCCGCTCGCGCGGTACGGCCGCAGCGAACCGCATGTCACCGGCCAGATGACCCGAACGATAGTGCGCCTTGTCTTCCACTCCCCCGCTCTCGAGGATCGTCACGTCTTCGGCCAGGTGGCTGAGCGCGGTCGTAGAGTCTCCGGACGAGAGCGCGCGATGAAAAGCGTCGACGACGGCTGTCACTTCGTCTGCGGCGCTTTGCGCCCTCAAAGGCGCCGCGAAAGTTAACGCTAACGCGACGCCGGCAACGAACGTTCTTGGGTAGGCGATCATCGACTCTCCTCTAGGTACGATCTTGAAAGCGTGCTCTTACCCGGTCTCCGTCGTGCACTCCAGGCACCGGCCGTTCCCCGGCAGCAGACCCAGAGTACGCGTTCACCCCGCGACCCGCGACGGCTGCGAGCCCCTCTCTTCGGTTGTCGATTAACAGCCAACGCTCCGCAGGCGCAGACTGCTTCATGCGTTCGAGCGCGATCTCACATCACGCTCCGGTTACGAGTGAGAAAGCGCGAGCTACCAGTCACTCTCGTCCGAACTTCGTCTCAGATTCCTCTTGCGACTGCCGTTCCCGCGCGCGACGCTCTTGCAGAGTTTGATTCTTCGCCGAGCCTTTCGCGCCGTTCGCTTTGTGTGGCTTGCACAGAAGGCAGCCGGCTCGACGGTTCTTGGGGCGTTTTCTTTTGTGGTTCATTCAGACCTCTACCCTGTACACCCACGTTCGCCTATCCAAGAGAACGATGTCATCTAACTCGTTTGTCAGTGTACGCAACTGCCGCGATCAAACGACACCGGCACCACATCCTCTGGAACACCACCACAGGCAACAAGAACCACCGTAGTGAGGAAGAATGTGATCCGACACGTGTTCATGACCGTCATGGCTCGTCCCTTCCACTGAACAGGTTGATCGTTAGCATCAGCCACCAATTACCAAGGTCCATGTCGCCCGAGCATGCGCAGGCGTGGGCTTTCGCAGGAAGCTAGTTGGGGCGATCTAGCGTTCGCGCGGGCGCGACGGGGCGCGTCTGATACGCCTCCGCGGTTGCCTCGCGCATGGGGTCCGCGCCGTAGGGCTGCGCCTGAAACGGATACTGAAGTTGTTGGCGGAACGGAAGGGGCGCGGCGCGCTCGCCGGACGCCGTGTTCAGGTCGCCGTCTTTCACCCAGCCGTCGCTGTAGATGAGGAACGTGCGCTTCCAGCCATCGACGAGCGCGGGGAAGGCCTCGACATCAAACCGCAACGTGATTTCATCTCCCGCGTTTGCGATCACGTATCGATCGTCTCCTTCGGTGACGAGATCTGATACGTCGCCGAAGCGGGTGTAGTTGCCTTCGAGATCGTGCCACTTGGGGTCTGCGGCCACCGTAGCGTAGTCGAACCAGTGGGGGCCGTAGCGTCCGCCTTTTCGGAGCTCGCGCGAGAACCCGCGGTAGTGAAGATCGGCTTCCTTTGGTGGAACAGCCATAACGCGGTGCTCGCTGGCCTCAGGCTGCGCCTTTCCCGTGGTGAAGAATGCCTCGTCCCAATAGACCATCAGGTTCGTTCGGATGCGCACGCGTCGGTCGTCCGTCGGGAACAGGCCGCGAAGGTCGGCGATCACGGTCTTGTCCTTTCCGGATGGGAATCCGAGATCAGGAATCGCGACCTGCCATTCGCCATCTGGTCCGATCACGTCGAGCGAGGGGAACGCCGACTGTAGCGCATCGGACTGGGCCATCGCGACGTTGATGCTGGCGTCGGTCGGGAAGATCCAGCCGGTCATGAACAACGTGACGTCACCGCTCGCGGCGTCCTCACCGAGGTCGAGTACGAGTTCGTGCGCTTCGGCGATGCCTTGATAGCGACCGGGTCGAAACGATGAAACGTAGTCGAAGTCGCGCGCTGCCAGCGTGGCGCTCTGGTCGATGCCGTTTCCGTCGAGGGCGGACACTGGAAGGTGACGCTCCCCCACTCGCCACAGTTCGAGTGCCGTCGGTGCGGGGGGGACGAAGCGCTCGTTTACATAGACGTCGAACTCGCTCAAGTGGTCGACCGCCACCAAACTGATTCCATCGACGTAGATCGTCTCCCACAGCTCCTCGGTCACCTGCATCACGTACTCGCCGTCGCGCGGCTGGAGGACGCCTGCGGGGAGCCTGCGATACTCCTGCGACGGAAAGGCCGGGGCATAGGCGCGCTGTCCGTCTCCACCCAATATCCCGAGCGGCATCCCGAGCGCGCTCTTCCACATGATGTCGCCGACGAATTCGAACCCGTCGCCATCCCATACATATAGCAGGGGGCACGAGCCCTTGAGCGTCTGTTGTTCGACGAGATCCTGATCGGTGCCCGGGAAGTAGAGGTCCTGGGGAACGCCGTTGGGCCAGTGCACCCGGATCACATCGGCCTTGAGACGTCCGTTCAGGCCGATCAGGAGCGTCGGGTCGGTGACGGTGTGCACTTGATAGAGATCCCCGGCCCGCACTTCGACGCGCGCGCCGATGCCAAAGCGGTTGTTCTTGCGGCTCCCTTCCCCGAGCCCGACGAGTTCGAGCTGGAGGTAGTGGTTGGCGTTGCCGCCGTCGTTTCTCAGCAGGCGCGGTCGGCCATCCTCGCCGAGGACAATGAGATCGATGTCGCCGTCTTCGTTGTAGTCGAAGCTCTCGAGGGCTTGCACGCCGCCGGGGACGTCGGGAAGAAAACGAGCGGCATCGGCAAAGCGACCCTCGCCCTCGTTGCGGAACAAGCGGAGACCGGAAGCCGCGCCCGAGGAGCCCCCTGCACCGACGTCGATCCATCCATCGTTATCGAAATCGATGAGCTCGAGATCACGCGGTTCGAAGTCCGCCGGCCGAAGCGCGCTGCCCGAGCGCGTATCGAGCTCGAAGCCACGCTCGCCCGACCGTAGGAGTCGGATGCCTCCGGTGCCGGCCACGATGATGTCGAGTCGACCGTCGCTGTCTATGTCGGCGACGGCGACGGCCTGGGCATCACCATTGGCGCCCGCGCCGAGGATCTCGGTCTCATCTTGGAACCGTCCGCCGCGTTCGTTGGAGAGAAGGCGAAGACCGCCCGCGCCGTCCGCGAACACGAGGTCCA
>JAJCZV010000238.1 GCA_029262175.1 Gemmatimonadota bacterium | reverse complement strand
AACGTAGTTCATGTCACTGAGGAAAGAGTGACCGACGTTGTGGGCCACGCTCTTGAGAGTTTTGTATGAGCTCAAGGGTGGACTGCGGTCGAGGGTGAGAGCTGCCTAACGGATACGCAATTCTGCTGCGGACCAATGTGACGAAGGCGCGCGTAGCGCGCGACACCCCTAGCCGCCTCCGTCAGTAGCAATTGCTTGTTAGGCGGCTTCCCGCGCACGGAGTCTCGATCCCACGCTATGTGCTTCACACATCTAATATGAGAACGTCGGGTCTCTCGGGAGTGGACGACTCATGGAACACGTCGGCGAGATAGCGCAGTAGCTCCGACTCAGAGACTGAAGGCGGATGTCGAGGCGAGCATCTCTAGACGTGCCGTCCGATCCCGGCAGCGAAACTCTCCAGCGATCCTCGACTCGAGTCACATCCATGACTCTTCCGAACACATCGAAGCGCGGCATCTAACCAGCGTCGTAAAGGTGGGTGGTTTCTTTATCGAGAACGTCTGAGGAAGCAGCCTAACGTATACGCAATTCTGCTGCGGACCAATGTGACGAAGGCGCGCGAAGCGCGCGACACCTGTAGCCACCTCCGACAGCAGCAATTGCTTGTTAGGAAGCGTCGGGCTCCGAACGGTCGAGGTTCTCTTGAACGAGGTCGGCTAGGTCGGTCACGCTCAACTCAGGCGAGCGATTCGCGAGAAACACAGTCTCGACGAGGTGCAGCTCCGTCGGGTACCCGCGCTTGTGGAGAGCGACAAGGGCATCGACTACCAAGGTGGCTGGCGTGCCTCTCAAACGCATCCCGATGACTGCAGGCCACGGGACGCGGACGGCGGAGAAGGTTGCATGCCGCCACGAACGACTGGCAAGGACGAACAGAGTCAGCGCGACCGTTATCGCGGCGCCCACGATTATGCCAGCGGTGAACCCTGACATATGCCTCCTTATGGCTAGGGACGCTTCCTAACGGATACGCAATTCTGCTGCGGACCAATGTGACGAAAGCGCGCGTAGCGCGCGACACCTGTAGCTGCCTCCGTCAGCAGCAATTGCTTGTTAGGGGGCCTGCTAAGGGAGTTCGAACGAGAAGACGCGAACGATTTCGACATCCAATGGTCCAAGGGCGAGCACAACCAAGCGGTCGTGGCCAACCTCGAGAACTCGGTGGGCCTCGGGAAGCGTGATCGTGTGTGTCGGCAGACCCTGCTCGTAAACCGACGCGCGCAGATCTCCCTTAGGGGACCGTGAGACCGCCCAGAGGCGACCCGCGGGGTCAGCAAGCAGATCTTCGAAGACCGATGTTCGCTCCGGTCTGGGCCATCGCGATCGGATGCGGACCAGCGCCTCTTCCGGCAGCCCCTCGACCGGTAGAGCCTTTAGGATAGATTCCCACACTTGGGGAGAGATCTCCTCGCTCTCGTCCAGAAGCTCAAGAGTTCCAACGAACTCGCCCGCACCGTCATACCATCGCACGACCGCGTCGTTCGTGTCATCCCCAACATAGACGTGAAGTGGCGAGCCTCCGGCGGCAGCTTTGCTTGTCGATCGGAACGGTATCGTGGAACTCGTCGGGTCCTCAACGGAGAGTTCATCCCAGGGAAAGCGGCCGAGGTCCAGCGGCTCCTCGTCGCCGATGTAGCGAAGAAGGGTGGCCTGAGGTCGATACCAGCCAGATTGCGGCTGCTCGCTTTCGGTGTAGAGAGGGACGATAACGGACCCGTCAGAGAGTAGGGCACCCTGGTGCGCGGTCGGATGATGCCTGACGGAGCGCTCTCCCAGGAACTCTCCGTCAGTCGACCAGCGACTGATGACGCGCCGTACGTAGTCCCAAGCGAGAACGGTGTCGGCGGCGACCTCCACTCCGAAGGGCGCGCGAAACTCTCCGGGTCCCCCACCGTCTCGACCGCCGACGGCGATCAGCTCCCCAGTGGCGTCGAAGAACCGAAGCTCGACGGCGCCAGCGTCAAGCACAACGATGCCGCCACCCGGCAGCAGTGCCGCATCATGCGCCCAAACAAACATCTCGGAGTCGGGTCCGTCAGCAGCTCCGACCTCTAGGACTGGGAACTCCCCAACCGAGCCTACACGCAGATCAGCCTGCCCGAGGGCAGGCGCTTCAGCAGCTAGGCTGAGCAGAAGGGATATGAATGCCGCTGTTCGAACGTGCAAGAAGTCTCTCGAGGCCACCTAACGGATACGCAATTCTGCTGCGGACCAATGTGACGAAGGCGCGCGTAGCGCGCGACACCTGTAGATGCCTCCGTCAGCAGCAATTGCTTGTTATACCGCAGGGTCCGGAGCTTGGACCTACTTGACCTCGAAGGTGAGCCAGATCGAGACCCATACCTGCACGGGCACATCGGCGCGTAATGCGGGCGAGTAAACCATGTCCGCAGCGACGCGAGAGGCTGCTTGATCGAGCGCGGACTCACCGCTGGACGTCAGAATGAGTACGTCCCCTATTGTGCCATTACTGTCGACGCGGAGAAGCGTCTCGATGTTGCCGCCGATGCCTTGGTCCTTCAGGTCTTCTGGGTAGTGTTCCTGCAACCCGTCAAGCATCTGATCGCGATTCAACAGCACCGGGGCGGCGTCGAATTCTACGACCACCGTGTCGTACCCTGAGGCTGCCAACAATTGCTGGATCTTGACAACGTATTCGTCACGAGTCTGGGCCGTAGCGCTTGAAGCGGCCCCGGCTGCCAGACCCCATGCAATCGCTATTCTCACAAAGATCCGAATCACTGTGACTCCTCGAAGAACGAAGATTGATCGAGCGGCTGGCTGCGGTATAACGGATACGCAATTCTGCCTGCGGACCAATGTGATGCCTTAGCGCGAAGCGCGCACGACCAAGCCGCCTCCGTCAGCAGCAATTGCTTGTTAGGCGGCGACCCAATGCTAGCCAGCTGGCGTTGCAGGCTAGCAAACGGCTAAGGGGAACTCTCGAAACTCACCATCGAGATAGTAGAAGAGGAGAGCCATCTTGTCGTCCCAACCCCAGTTGATCCCATCGTTCTCGAGCTTGATAGACCATTGATCCCTGGGCTCGTCAGGTCCGTGGCAGTCGGACTCGTACTCGCCCGGCGGAAGCGGCCGGATTTCGGTCAGCGGACGCAACGCGCCATTCGCACTGCGAAAAGAGCCGCGCTGTAGCGAGTTCCTTGTAACGGCGAGAACGATGGGTTTTCCGCCGCGTGCCAAGTGCGCGACAAGAAGCGCCTCCGTTCTTGTGTAGCCGTCGACGGCAACGTCCGACCTTCCATCGCCGTCGAAGTCGCCGATTACCGCAGAGCGCGAAACCACTGCGCCCTTAGCTTCAACGGATACGAACTCATCTTGAACGCTCGGATTCGCGCCAAACCACGGGGTAAACTCTGGGAACGCGGCGTCGATCGCGCCCACGACGTGAGGAGGTAGGACGACGTGCCTAACGCCTTCAAGCGTTACCTCGAACAGCTGCGCAGAGTCGATCGGCGCCGTGTCCTGAGACGACGCGGGGGCGACCACAACAGCCCACAGAACGGCGGTGGTTACAAAGCCTCTCCCCACCCTCTCCTCCCTTGAGTGCGCAGCCGCCTAACGGATACGCAATTCTGCTGCGGACCAATGTGAGGAAGGCGCGCGTAGCGCGCGACACCCGAGACGCCTCCGTCAGCAGCAATTGCTTGTTAGGCGGTGTCGACCGGAGCTCGAACTCTATTCGCTGATGAGTTCGAGCATGACCAGTGCGGGAATGTCCAGTTCATCGAATCGTACCCCGAGGATGCGATCTGATGTGATGTCGAGGACAGCTATCAAGCCAGGCAGGTCGACCCAAGAGTGGAAAAAGCCGTCACGAGCCACCACTCGCCATCGCCCCGGAGGCTCCGCGGAGAGCGCGTACTCACTCAGCCACACGTTTCCGACCTTGTCCACGAAGAACCCAGACCAGAAGGGGAGTGGTCCGGCGTGCCGGTCGAATCCCTCCTCCAACGCCCTGAGCTGGGCGTCGACGCGAGCTTCGTCGCTCACCTGAGAACGGAGCGCCTCTTCATACCTGGCCACCGCGCGCCGCCTCCAATCGGCGGAGAGTTCCTTCGGCTCCTCTCGCCAGCGCGCGATCTGCACCAGACGTCCGGAACCGTCGTACCACCGCACCGCCGGCTGGTCGGACCGCGCCCACGCGAATCCACCATCGAAGCCGCCTGCACGCCCCTTCACCGGCACGGGGCCGGGGCTTGCCCCGCGGTCAGCGTACCAGCGTCTGAGATGCGGCAGCTCCGCCAACGTGTCTACCACGCCACCTGCCGTATCTGCCGCAAGGATCGGCTGGGTCTCAAAGACCCACTCGGGACGCGTCTCGTTGATTACGGCGTAGCCATCGCCGGGAATGAACAACAGACGCCCATTGGCAAGGACCGACGATACCTGTTGCAGGAAGACGCTCGGAAGCGGTCGAGTGGCCCACAGCTCGCCTTCGAAAGAAAGGAGCGTGATACGTCGCAGTCGGGAATCGGAGACAAGGATCGTGTCTCCTTTCAGCAGCAGTGCGCTGAAACCTTGGTACTCACCGGGACCTTCGCCCTTTCGTCCCCAGGTGTCCCGAACGGTTCCGTCGCGATTGATCCGATAAAGCGACCCGGAGCCAAAGTCGCCGACCAGCGCTCCGCCGTCGGGCAGAATCCGGCCAGATTGGAGCCACGTGAATGTTGGGTCGGTCGGCCCCCACCCCAGAGTGAATTGTGGCGTCGCGCCAGCATGCCATTCGCCAACTGGTTCCGCGCTCTCGACCACCCGCACGCCGGCAGAATCCCGAACCGCGGCCTGAGAGCCCGCTTGCTCGCTCACCTTACTGCAGGCGGCTGCCAATCCTCCCAAAACCAGGACCAGAGACGCGCGGATCTTCATGGCTTGAGCACCGCCTAACGGATACGCAATTCTGCTGCGGACCAATGTGATGCCTAAGCGCGAAGCGCGCACGACCAAGACGCCTCCGTCAGCAGAAATTGCTTGTTAGGCAGCTGCGGAGTGAAGGTGAGGGCGAAAGACCCCCTACGTGCGCCACCATTTCTTGGGATGGGCCAGATGCATGCGGCCACGATCGTCAAGCAACGCGACGGTGCAGGCAACTGA
>JAJCZV010000237.1 GCA_029262175.1 Gemmatimonadota bacterium | reverse complement strand
ACCTTCGTGCGGCCCGGCGTCGTCCAAACGCACCGTTTTTGGGCCACTTGGGCGGCGATTCCGGTCTTTTCCGCCGGGGCGCTCGCCGCGTTCGCCCTGCATGAGCGAGAGGACACCAAGCTCCGTCGCTTCGTCCTCCTCGTCGGGCTGTTCGCGACCTTCATCATCGCGTACACAGCCTGGCTGGGGTCAAAGGTGGTCCACGGCCAGACACAGGACACATCGGCGCTGGAATACGTAGAGAGGTCTACTCGGGCTTGAAGTAGAGGCCTAGAGGGCGACGCGGGAGGGCGGCGCGAGCCTAGTGGGTGGCGCTTTCGACCAGCATGACGAGACCAAAGAAAATCAGGGCCCCCGCGCTCATGGCTAAGGTCTGAAGGATCGTTTCCTTCATCGAGAGCTTGCCTAGCGTACTCAGCAAGATGGAGACGACCACCGTCGAAACCATCAGGATCCCAAAGATCAGCGTCATCGAATTCGCCTGTTTTAGTGCGCGGTGTCCGGCTCGCAGGGTCCGGCCCCGCTCGATCGAGCCTCGGTCTGAGGTCCGACAAAGTCGGCCCCGGAGGACCGTCCGGCAACGTGCCCAGGCGCGTCGCGCCTCTACCTAGCGGATCGCAGGTAGAGGCGCGTGCGTTTTTGGGGTTGGCGCTAGAAGATGGTGTAGATGAACGGTGCCAACGCAGATCCCTGCGCGAACACGAGGAGCGTCCCCACCAACAACAGTACCAACAGAACCGGTGCCAGCCACCACTTCTTTCGCACCCGCATGAACGCCCAAAGTTCGCTTAACAGACTCATCTAGAAACCTCTTTCAAAATTGGCGCTTGAGATCGCTCGCCGGGGAATCAGCGCGGCTGACCCAAAAGCTGTCGTTCGTCGCGGAGTGACGCATCGGGTTTCGACCGATCGTTCGACGAAGCAAGCCGATGGGCGCAAGTACGACGAAGTAGACGATGCTCATGAAGATTGGAGTCGTGAACTTCGAGAGCACCGTGGCGAAGCCCATCCAGAAGCGCTCGACCGGGCCGAGAATCCTCGGAAAGACGACGCCAAAGACGATCAGGAACCCCGAAATGCCTCCGAGGATCCGGGTCGAGGTCGGATGGTGTCGCCAAAAGGCGATTCCCGCCAAGACGGCGAACGCGAGGCCGACCGTCAAGCCGAACTTGCGCAGTTCGACCGTCGTTTTGGGTCCTGTGGATTCAGTTTCCATCATGTCCGAACTCTAATCCTCAATCCAGCGCGATGTGGTCGCGCCAGTCTGTCTCCTCGACCCACTCGGGCTGTTCCGTCTTGTCCAACAGAAACGGTCCAACGGCAAGGAAATCCATGTTGGTCCGCATGAAGCACGTGTACGCGTCCTCTGGCGTGCAGACGATCGGTTCGCCTCGCACGTTGAACGAGGTGTTCACGACGACTCCGCAGCCCGTCTTGGCTTCGAAGGCCTTGATGAGTGCGTGGTAGTTCGGATTGTCCGTCGCGTTGACCGACTGAATTCGAGCGGAATAATTGACATGCGTCACGGCCGGAATGTCCGACCTCGGCACGTTGAGCTTGTCGACCCCGAACAGCGCTTGGTCTTCTTCGCTCAACGGGATCCGCAGTTCTTCTTTGACCGGCGCGACCAGGAGCATATAGGGAGACTCCCTGTCGATTTCGAAATAGTCGCTCACACGCTCCGCGAGCACGGTCGGCGCGAACGGCCGGAAGCTCTCGCGAAACTTGATCTTCAGATTCATGGTCTTCTGCATCGCCGGACTACGCGGATCGCCAAGGATGCTACGAGCACCCAGCGCACGCGGCCCGAACTCCATTCGACCGTCGAAGAAGCCCAGCACCTTTTCGGACGCGAGTACGTCGGCGGCTTGGTCGATGAGGTCGCCTTGTTCAAGACGTTTGTAGACCGCGCCGAGCGTGTCCAGACGGGCTTGGATGTCATCGGGCTCGAACGACGGGCCCAAGTAGGCCCCCTTCATCGAATCGCGTCCGCTGCCATTCACCACACGCTTGCCACCGCAGTGGCGATGCCAGATCAGGCTCGCGACGCCAAGCGCGCCCCCAGCGTCACCAGCGGCCGGTTGAATCCAAATGTTGTCGAAAGGTCCCTCGCGAAGAATCCGCCCGTTGCCGACACAGTTGAGCGCGACCCCGCCAGCGAGACAGAGGTTCTTGGACCCCGTCAACGACTGCGCCGTCCGCGCCATCCGCAACATGATCTCTTCGCATACGTCCTGAACGGATCGCGCTAGATCCATCTCCCGCTGAGTGACGGGCGACTCCGGTTTTCTGGGCGGAGCTCCGAACAGTTCATCGAAAGCTCGGCTCGTCATCGTCAAGCCAGAGAGATAATTGAAATAGCGCTGGTCGATTTGGAACGAGCCGTCATCGCGAAGGTCGATGAGATGCTCGAGAATCAAGTCGACGAACTTCGGCTCTCCATATGGAGCCAACCCCATGACCTTGTACTCGCCGGAGTTGACCTTGAAGCCGGTGTAATAGGTAAACGCCGAATACAAAAGACCGAGCGAATCGGGCCAGTGGAGTTCCTTCAGGATCTCGATTTCGGAGCCGGTACCGCGCCCGATCGAGGCCGTCGCCCACTCGCCGACGCCGTCCATCGTCAGAATCGCGGCTTCTTCAAAAGGAGATGGGAAGAACGCGCTGGCCGCGTGAGACTCGTGGTGCTCTGCGTAGAGGATTTCGCCTTTGTAGTCCAACGCGCGCCGCAGCAGGCGGTCCATATAAAGCTTCTCTTTGATCCACAGTGGACCCGCCATCAAGAAGGAGCGGAGGCCCGCCGGCACGACCCCGAAGTAGGTTTCGAGGATCCGCTCGAACTTGAGCAATGGCTTGTCGTAGAACCCCACGTACGCGAGGTCGGAAACGTCGATCCCGGCCTCGGACAGGCAGTATTGGACGGCGTTTTCGGGAAAGCTGGAATCCGCCTTCTTCCGCGTGAACCGATCCTCCTGGGCGGCCGCGATGATCTCGCCGTCGCGCAGCAGACAAGCAGCGCTGTCATGGTAAAACGCGGAAATCCCCAAAATGTACTGCGGTGAGCTCAAACTCAGCCTCCGATAGCCGCGCTAAACACGGCGGAACATACCAAGACACGGGTCGTCGGGCGTTCGGTTGCAACAGCTGCGCCATGTCGCCCAGAAGCCGGAGATGCCGTGCGGGCGGCGGGTTTACGGAACGGCGCGGGGTTCGTCGGAGGGTTCGAACTGGTGGGCCAGACGCACAGGGGCGAACGCGGCGTCGAAGCCGCGCAACACCGCGTCACGGGCCTGCGTCATCGATCGGGTCACGCCTTCACGGGCGAGACTACTCATTTCTACGCCGCCGATTCCGCAGGGCACGATCCAGGGAAAATGCGCCAGGGGTTCCTCGGTCACATTGAGCGCGAAGCCATGCCGGGTGACCCAGCGGCTCGCGTGTACCCCGATCGATCCGACCTTGCGAATACGGCCCGCTCCGATCAGTTCGGGCGACCGAGTCGACGGGACCGTCGGAAAGCCGTCATCGTCGGCGTCGATCGACGAGTCCACGCCAGCGACCATGCCCGGGGCGCCCTCGACTTCGCCGGTCCACACGCCGGTGTAGTTCTCGACGCGAAACGCGGTAAGGCCGCACTCGACCAGGACCGACAGCAACACCTCTTCGAGACGTCTCAGGTACCAATGGAGATCGAGCCGATAGTGGTGAAGGTCGAGGATCGGGTACCCGACGAGTTGTCCCGGTCCGTGGTAGGTGACGTCGCCACCGCGCTCGATCTGGACGACGTCGACGCCTCGATCGCGAAGCCAGTCCTCCGTAACGAGGAGGTTCGTTCGATCTGAACCTCGCCCCAACGTGACGACGGGTTCATGCTCGACCAGGAGCAGCACGTCGTGATCGATGCGGCCCGTCTGACGCTCCTGGGCATAGTGGCGCTGGAGCTCGAGGACTTCGCGATAGGGGCGGACCCCCAAGTCGATGATGCGGACCTCGGGCGGGGGCCGATCTACCTGGTCGACGGGGACGGCCACACCCTTAGCTGTGGATGCCGCGCCCGAGTGCCGAGAAGGCGGCTTCCATGACCGCTTCCGCCATGCTCGGGTGTCCATGCGCGTGGCCTACGATCTCGTCGAGCGTCGTTTCGAGTTCGCGTCCCAAACCGACCTCCGCAATCAGTTCGCTGACGTTGTGTCCGATCATATGGGCGCCGAGTACCTCGCCATACTTCGCGTCGGCGATGATCTTTACAAACCCTTCGGTGTGGCCCGCGCTGAGAGCGCGTCCGTGCGCTCCGAGCGAATACTTGCCAGAGACGACGGTGTGTCCCGCGTCCTCCGCCTGCTTCTGGGTCATGCCGATGGAAGCGATCTCTGGGTGGCAGTATCCGACGGAGGGAATGTTGTCATATCGCATGGGATGCTTGCCCGCGCCCGCAATGTGTTCCGCAGCGACGATTCCCTCGTGCGATCCGACATGAGCCAACATCGGCTGGCCAGCGACGACGTCGCCAATCGCGTACACGCCTGCCTTACTCGTTTGACACCACTCGTTGACGACGATCGCGCCACCATCGAGCGTGACTCCGTTTTCCTCTAGACCGAGGTCCTCCGTGACTGGGCGTCGGCCGGCTGCCATGAGAACGAGGTCCGTCTTCTCGATCCCCTCGCTCCCATCCGCGTTCTCGACGGTGAGGATCAGAGGGTCCGAAGTACGGTCCAGCTCGCGGACCTTGGTCTTCGTCCGTACTTGGATGCCGCGCTTCTTGAAGGATCGCTCGAGCGTCTTTCCGATCTCAGGGTCCTCGAGCGGAACCAGCGAATCGAGCGCCTCGATCAACGTCACATCCACGCCGAACGCGTTGAAGACGTCGGCGAACTCCACTCCGACGAACCCGCCTCCAACGATGACGAGTCGGCCCGGGAGTGTCTCGAGACCCAGCGCCTCCCGACTCCCGATCACTTTTACCCCATCGAACTCGAACCCCGGGAAGGTCTTCATGACCGACCCGGTAGCGACGACGATGTTCTTCGCGTCGAGCTGTTGGCTCTGTTCCCCCGCTTCGACCGCTACCCGACCGGCTCCGGCGATCCGCCCGCGCCCCTGGATGATGTCGATTTTGTTCTTCTTGAGGAGGAATTGGACTCCGCCGGTCAGCTTCGTCGCGATCCCACGGCTCCGTGCGACGGCCGCGGGAAAGTCGTATTCGACCTGAATCGGGTTCACGCCCATTTGGGCGCCCTGGCTCTTGAGGTTGTGTGCGAGCGCGGCGCTCTCGAGCAACGTCTTCGCCGGGATGCACCCCCAGTTGAGACACGTCCCTCCAAACCCGCCCTCGTAAGACCCACTCTCCACGCAGGCCACCTTGAGTCCAAGCTGGGCCGCGCGGATGGCACATACGTATCCGGCGGGTCCGGAACCGATCACTACGACGTCGTAGGTTTCCGACATTCTATTCGCTCGCTCTGTTGTTCTGCGTTTTTTGAGAGGTCGCGCCGAGAAGGCTCGTTAGAGGATCATCTCGAGCGGGTTTTCCAACATCGCTTTGAAGGTGCCCAGAAACGCGGCTCCCGAAGCGCCATCTACCACACGATGGTCGCACGACATGGTCACGCGCATCCGTTTGCGAACCACGATCTCGCCATCGACGACCACCGGTTTCTCGACCGTTCGACCGATGGCCAGGATGCCGGATTCCGGCGGGTTGATGATGGCCGTAAAGTCGTCGATCTCGAACATGCCGAGATTGCTGACCGAGAACGTTGCGCCCTGATACTCTTCGGGGCCGAGTTTTCTATCGCGCGCCCGCCCGATCAGGTCGCGGGCCTCGACCGAGATTTGTCGAAGACCCTTCCGACCCGCGTCTCGGAGGACTGGCGTGATGAGGCCGCCGTCGAGCGCGACCGCGATGCCGATGTCCGCGCTGCCGTGGTAGCGCACGGATCCATCCTCCCAGGACGTGTTCACCGAGGGATGCCGAGTGAGCGCCTCCGCCGTCGCCTTGAGGAGAAGATCGTTGACTCCGATTTTGCCGTCGGTCATGCGGGCGTTGATATCGGCACGCATTTCGAGCGCTCGCCCCATGTCGATCTCGGACGTGAGAAAGAAGTGCGGGACCGGACCGATCGACTGAACGAGCCGGCGCGCGATCGCCTTTCGCATCTGACTTGCTTCTTCGACGCGGGCTTCGAGACGCGGAGGTGCGAGCGGTGGCTCCGAGACCGCGACGGGCGCACTGGGCGCCGGTGCAGCCGGCGAGGTCTGGGTCACGGTCTCCGTCGCGGGTGGCCCGGCGGCGAGCGCGGTCTCCACGTCGACCTTGACGATCCGGCCGCCCGGTCCCGAGCCCGTGACCGTGCCGAGGCTCAAACCGTTTTCGGCGGCCATGCGACGCGCGACCGGCGAAGCTTTGACCCGTCCCTCCGTTTCCACGACGGCCGTCGCGGCGACTGGCTCCGGCGTGGCGACGGGCTGGGGCTCCGGCGTGGCCGGTGTAGCGGGCGCCGCAGGCCCACTCGTCGGCTCCGGCTGGCTCACGACAGGTGGAACCTGTGCTGGCGCGTCCGGCATGGGTGCGGCGCCGGCCTCGGCCGCCGCCTTCGCGATGATCTCGTCGATGGCCTCGTCGGGTTCGGCGATGACGCCGATCAACGCGCCCACCGGAACGGTCTGCCCGGCGACGACCACGATCTTGCGAAGCACCCCACCGCCCAGGGCCTCGACCTCCATGTTCGCCTTGTCGGTTTCGATTTCGGCGACGATGTCCCCTTGAGCGATGGCATCGCCCTCCGCAACCCGCCACTCGATAAGCTTGCCTTCTTCCATCGTCGGGCTCAGCTGAGCCATTACGACCTTCGTAGCCATGGCCCGGCGCCTAGTTGCGGTAACACACGTGCCGTACCGCCTCGGCCACGTGTTCCGCGTTTGGAGTGACGATCTTTTCCAGGTTCTTTGCGTAGGGCATCGGGACGTCGAGCCCGTTTACACGAGCGATCGGCGCGTCGAGAAAATCGAATGCCTCCCGTTGGATGTCATCGACGACCTGAGCTCCGATGTTGCACGTGGGCCAGCCTTCTTCGGCCACGACCGCGCGATTGGTCTTTTTGACCGACTCGATGATGGCCGGGACGTCCAGCGGCCTCACGGTCCGAAGATCGAGAACCTCCGCGTCGATCCCCTCCTCCTCGAGTTTCTTTGCGGCGGCAAGCGACTGATGGACCATCTTGGAGTGGCAGACGATCGTGACGTCGGTACCGACGCGTTTAATGTCGGCCTTACCGATCGGCGTCAAATACTCTTCTTCCGGTACGTCATCCTTGACGAGGTTATACATGACTTCGCTCTCGATAAACACGACCGGGTCGTTGTCCCGAATCGCGCTCTTTAAGAGTCCTTTCGCGTCCTTTGCAGTCGCTGGCGCTATGACCTTGAGACCCGGTACGTAGCTGTACCACGGCTCCGGAGACTGCGAATGCTGCGCAGCGAGCTGCAGTGCTGCGCCGCCGGGTCCGCGGAAAACGATCGGTACGTTGTACTGTCCACCCGACATTTGGTGGAGCTTGGCCGCCGCATTGATGATCTCATCGATCGCCAACAGAGCGAAATTCCACGTCATGAACTCGACGATCGGACGCAAACCGCTCATGGCAGCGCCGACGCCCAGACCCGCGAACCCGAGCTCTGCGATCGGAGCGTCTCGTATCCGCCACTCGCCAAACTGCTCGAGCAAACCCTTGGTGACCTTGTAGGCGCCATCGTACTCGCCCACCTCTTCGCCGATCACGAAGATGGATTCGTCGCGCTCCATCTCCTCTCGAATGGCCTCGTTGAGCGCCTCGCGATACGAAAGGATCGGCATCAGGAAAACTCCTTACGCCAAGCATCGCGTTGCCGCATGTCGCCCGGATATTGGTCCGAGTACACGTGTTGATAGATCGCTTCTGGTCCGGGGAAGGGACTCTGGTCCGCGAACTCCGCCGCGGCCTCTGCCGTATCGATCGCTTGCTTGTCGATGCTTTCGTATTCGGCTTCCGTGATTCGGTTTGCCGCAATGAGCTTTCTGTGGAAGTCGAGGATCGGATCATCCGACCGCCATTTCTCGACTTCCTCCTTGGTTCGATAGGTCCCGTGCGAAGGATCGGCCATCGAATGGCCCATGTAGCGAAAGCATTTGGCTTCGATAAAGGTCGGCGTCTTCTCTGTGCGTCCGCGCTCGATGGCCTCTTCCATGACTTGCCGCATCGCGAGGACGTCCATTCCATCCACGTCGAGCGACACCAAACCGTCGTAGGCGAGTCCGCGATCCTTGAGCTCCTTGACGGCAGCGACGCGCCGGTAGTCGGTACCCATACCGTAGCGATTGTTCTCGAGCAGAAAAATGACGGGGAGCTTCATGCGCGCGGCTATGTTCATCGACTCGTGAAAGGCGCCGATGTTGACGACCGAATCTCCGAAGAAGCACAGGCAGACTTGGTCGCCCCCGCGATAACGGATGGCGTACCCGGCGCCGGTGGCGAGGGGCAGATGACCGCCGACGATTCCGTGTCCGCCCATGAAGTTCAGAGACTTGTCGAACATGTGCATCGAGCCGCCGTACCCCTTGGAACACCCGTCGACGCGTCCGTAGAGCTCGGCCATCACCGCGTTCGGCGTAATGCCGCGCACGATCGCCTGTGCGTGATCTCGGTAGGCCGTGATCACGTAGTCGTCGGGTCGAAGCGGCGATATCGAGCCCACCGCGACCGCCTCTTGACCGATGTAGAGGTGGCAGAACCCGCCGATTTTTCCGGTTTGGTAGACCTCGGCGGCTTTCTCCTCAAAACGACGGGAGAGCACCATCAGCCAGAGCAACCGCACGCACTCTTCGCGTGAAAGCCCCAAGAACTCGTCGCCCTCCAGAGGGCGGCCGTTGGCCGGCGACGGAGATCGCCCCTCGGGGGAAACAGTCATCGATTCAACAGATCCTTCCGTCATCCAGCGCTCCTAAGAAACGTCACGTAAGAGAGAGTATCGGACGAACACGCTCAGCCTGCTGCGAGTGCCGCGACGCGAGCGCGCAACCCGACCACTTGCTCGCGGGCGTGATAGCTGGACCGCACCAACGGCCCGCTCTCGACGTGAAGGAAACCGCGCGACTCGCCGATCTCCTTCCACTGCGCGAACTCCTCAGGCGAGACATACCGATCGATCGGAAGATGATCCTCCGAAGGCCGGAGATACTGCCCGATCGTCAAGATCTGGACGCCGGCTTCGAGCGCGTCGGTCATGAACTCGTCGACGTCCTCGGCCGTCTCGCCCAGCCCGACCATGATACCGGTCTTGATCAACACTTCGTCGTCGAATCCTCGACCCGCGCGAAGCACGTCGAGGGACCTGCGATATCGCCCGCCTGGTCGCGCGGTCTTATGGAGCCGCCGCACGGTTTCCATGTTGTGGTTGAAGATCTCGGGCTTGGCATCGATCACCGTCTTGATCGCGTCCTCGTTGCCGCGGAAGTCGGGCGTGAGCACCTCGATCGAACACTCCGGGCGTCGCGCGCGAATCTCTCGGATCATCTCGGCGAAGATCCAGGCGCCGCCGTCCGGAAGGTCGTCACGATCGACAGACGTAATCACGCAGTGGTTCAGCGCCAGTTTCTCGATGGCTTCGGCCACGCGCCGTGGCTCGTCCTCGTCGAGTTCTTCTGGACGGCCGTGGGCGATGGCGCAGTAGGGGCAGTTTCGAGTGCAAACGTCGCCCATGATCAAAAAGGTCGCCGTCCCCGACTCCCAGCATTCTCCGATGTTGGGACAATGCGCCTCTTCGCAGACCGAGTTTAGTTCCAGTCCGCGCATCATCTCTTTCAGGCGCAGGTAGTTGGGCCCCCCCGGCGCACGGACCTTGAGCCAGCGCGGCTTCTGCGAGGGCCAGGCGACCGCACCGTTTCCCGCTCCCTGTATGACTTCCAGCTCTCTCAAGTCTTCCATCCTGATCGCGACTAAACCGGTCCTGACAGAACAGACGAACATACCGGGTTGCAACCGGGGCGTCCAAGGATGGCCACGACGGTGGATGGGGCCGCAGGGTCTTTACTCGGTCGCGGGGCGATGACTTGTCAGGGGAGGACTCCCGTCATTCGCCCCGAAGCGCCTGAACCGGGTCGATCCGGCCCGCGCGGCGGGCTGGTAGCCAGCTCGCGAGCACCGCGAGCCCGAAGACCAGCACACAGCCGCCGGCCAGGATCGTCGGATCCAACGGACTCACGCCAAACATGAAAGACTGAAGCAGTCGCGTCATTGCGAGGGACGCCAAGAGTCCAATCGCCAATCCGGCCAGCGTGATGCGCACGCCTTCTCCCAACACCGCCCTGACGGCCCGACCCGGGGCTGCGCCGAGCGCAATCCGGATCCCGAGTTCGCGCTGCCGGCGGGTCACAGACTGCGAGATGACACCGACGATCCCGACCAGGGCGAGGAGAAGCGCGAGTCCCGCAAAAGCGAGCAGGAGCGCCGCCCGGAATCGGGAGCCCCCCGTTGTATTGGCGAGCAGCGTCCGCATGGGGCGGATGGCTTCGAGGGCCGCCGCGGGCTTCACGTCTTGGATCGCCCGCGCGATCTCTTGGCCGGCTCGTTCGATCGCGGGAGGTCCGGACATCACCAACGTGAGTCCGCGAGTGATCCCGTTCCACGGCTCTTGTTGGGCGCTCAAGAAGACGAGCGGCGTTGCGGCCTCGGCCGGGCCGAAGTGGCGGATGTCCGCCACGACGCCGACGACGGAGAATGTGTCAGAGTGCACGAGTGCCGCTTTACCCAGGGCCTCTTGGTCCGGCCAGAAATGCTGAGCGGCCTCTCGGCTGAGCACCATGGCGCCTGCTGCGTCGGACCTGTCGGACCAATCGATCGTGCGACCGGAGAGCAGGTGCACTCCCAAAGCCTCGAGCGCCCCGGGTGTGAGCGATCTCACCTCCGCACACTCGCCCTCTCCGGGCCCCGGCGGTGGTCGGTCGATGGGGATGAATCCGTCGCAGGAATGGTTGTCGGCGAGGGGGACGACGTCGATCGCTCCCGCCGCGTTCACCATGGGCAGGGCCGTGATCCGATCGAGCAACTCCCGGTACCCGACCGTCGCAGCCTCGGGCTCGAGGTCCCACCAGCTGGCCCCGTGCATGGTCACGGTCATGACGCCCTGGCTGCCCACACCGAGATCGACCCGCTGCAGATTCCAGAAACTCCGCAGCAGCAGACCGGCTCCGATCACCAGCACGACCGAGGCCGCAACCTGAACGAGGACGAGCGTACGCCGAAGTCCGGCCCCCAACGCGCTTCTGGCCCCCGCCATCCGAACACCCGAAACGGCCGACAGCCGCGTGTCTCGAGTCACACGAAGCGCCGGCAAGAGACCGAACACCACCGAAGTCCCGAGAGTAAGCGCCAGTGAGAAAGCCAGCACGGTCCCGTCCACACCGACCCCCTCCGGTCGGGGAAGCCACATTCCAGCGATTCCGACGAGGGCGCCGACCGACGCGTAGGCGAGAAGAACGCCAAGTGCACCGCCGATCGCGGCAATCGCCAACCCTTCCGCAAACAAGAGTGTGAGGAGATGGCCTCGGCCCGCGCCAAGCGCGCCTCGAACGAGAAGCTCATCCTGGCGCTCCAACATTCGACCCAGGAGCAGATTGGCCACGTTCACGCACGCAACCAGAAGCACGAGCACGACCGCGCCCAGGAGCAGCAGCAAGGCCGAACGGCTGTCGCTCACGACGCTATCGCGAAGCGGGCTCAGCGTGACTTGTCGATCCGTATTCTCCTCGGGGTATTGCTCGATGAGTCGGCCCATGATGACCGACACTTCGGTTTGCGCCTGCTCGATGCCGACGCCGGGGGCGAGTCGAGCGAGCCCCTTCCAAGAACGCCCGGACCGAAACGTGTCCGTGGCCTCGAACCACGGCGTGCGCCAGATCACCGGCTGTTCCCCCTCGAACGAAATCAAATGGGGGCCCTCAAAGCCTTCCGGGGCGACCCCGAGCAGGGTGTAGGACTCGTTGTCTACGTTGATCTGACGACCGATCAGATCGCGGTCCTGCGCGAACTGTCGGGTCCAGACGCCATGCGAGATGACCACCGCGCGCACTCGCCCCTCCCCCTCCTCCTCGGCTTCGAAGAAGCGGCCGGCGGCCGCGCGAACCCCCAGGACATGGAAATAGTCCCAAGAGACCGTGGCGCCAGGAAGGACCTGCGGTTGGTCGCCGGTCAGCGCCGGCCGCCAACCCGCCATGCCGACGACCCCCGTCAACGTGGCCGAGACTTGATCGAAGTCGTGAAGGTTGGGGTAAGAGACATTGCCCGATCCCGGCGTCTCTCCTTCGCGGTGGCCGAGGAGCTGAACCAGCCGTTCGGGATCCTCGTAGGGGAATGGACGCAGGAGGACGCCCCGGACGACGCTGAAGAGCGCCGTGTTGGCCCCTATGCCCAGGGCGAGCGTGATCACAGCGGTGGCGAGGAATCCCGGGCGCTTGGCGAGGCTCCGGCAGGCGAGTCCGAGGTCCCGAACGAGGTTTGCCGGACCAAATCCGTGCGCGCTCAACTGCCAGGCGTCCGAGAAGGAGCCCAGGGCATGCCAGATCAGGCGCAGCCAAGTCCATGTGTTGCGTGACCGGCGCGATCGAAGCATCGCGTTGTGAGCCAGCAGCTCCGCGTGCCACTCGGCATGCCAGCCGCGGCGATCCGCGATTGGCACCATCCGAGCGGCGAGAGCTACGATCGCGAAGGAGATCCGAACCGAAGCGTCCGAGTCGTTTAGGTCGACGGGTCCTGGATCGACCAACACCTAGCCCGCCTCGGGGCTTACGAGCCCTGGGCCTGCGAACCCCCGCAACGACATGAGTTTGCCGGCTGCCGCCGAGATGAGGGGTGCGGCCTGGCCCGTGAGTTTGTACATCCGCCGTCGAGGGCGACCGTCGGCGAGCGCGACAGCGGGATCCTCCCAGGTCGAGACCAAGAATCCACCGCGTTCGAGCCGCCGCAATACCGGGTACACGGTGCCACTGGGCAGGCCCGTCGCCTCCATGATCTCGAAGCCGTAGCGGCTTCCCGCTGCCACTGCGGAGGTCACCAACGCAGTGGGGACGGTCATTCTCGGTTTCGCCACGTTCACCTATCGAGGAGTTCGAGCTTCGCACCGGAAGGATGGGCTTTGTTTAGTTCTACCTATCAGTAAATCTATCTATGTAGATTAATACACTGCCGCGGATGCCAAAGCAAGAAGAAACGTCGGACGACCACGGAAAACAGGCCCAGGATCGCCGCCGCCGCGACCGATTGCTCTGCCCAGACCCGTCCGGTAAATTCCGCGCATGACATATATCATCACTCAGCCGTGCATCGGCGAAAAAGACGCTTCGTGCGTCGACGTTTGCCCGGTCGATTGCATTTACGAGGGCGAGGATCAGTTCTATATCCATCCCGAGGAATGCATCGATTGTGGCGCCTGCGTGCCGGAGTGCCCCGTCGAGGCGATCTTCCCCGACGATGAGGTTCCGGAGCAGTGGGCAGAATTCACAGCCAAGAACTACAAACGCTTCGACGTTCCTCCACCCGAGTAGCCTGCGAGGAGCGCCAAGACCATGCCCCGTGTGTTGGATATCGATGGATTTGAGTGGGCCGTAGTCGCCCTCCCCGAAGAAGCGGAACACCGCGGAGACGACCACTGGCACCGCGCGAAGATTCGATTCCAGCCGCACGGCCACAAAGGCCATGTGGCCAGGGAGACGTGGTTGAGACTCGAGGAAGACGTGCCCTCTCACGACGTCCTCGACCAGTACGACGATGCCTATCTCGTCGAAGCCTTCCTGGTCGCCCAAGAGGTTTAGCGCAGTGGGTCTGACCCGAGTTTGACGGGGAGACGTCATGCCTGAGCTTCCCGATATCGAGACCTATCTAGAGGCGCTCGAACCTCGGATCCTCGGGAAGCAGCTCCAGTGCGTGCGGCTTGCCAGTCCCTTCCTGCTCCGTAGCGTCGCGCCGCCGCTGAGCGATGCCGATGGGTGCGAGATCGTCGAGGTGCGCCGCATCGGCAAGCGGATCGGCATCGGCCTCGCGGGCGACCTGTGGCTCGTCATCCACCTGATGATCGCGGGTCGCTTTCAATGGAAAGAGCCGGGCGCAAAGATCCCCCGAAAGCTCGGGCTCGCCTCCTTCGATTTCGATCACGGGTGCTTGTTTCTGACCGAGGCGGGGACCAAGAAACGCGCGTCGCTTCACGTCGTGAAAGGAGAGGACGGGCTCCGCGCGCATGATCCCGGGGGTGCGGAGCCTCTCGGGATCGGATTGGCTGAGTTCACGCAGATCATTACCGCGAGAAACCACACGCTCAAACGAGCGCTGACCGATCCCCACTATTTCTCGGGAATCGGAAACGCCTATTCTGACGAGATCCTTCACAGGGCCGGATTGTCGCCGATCAAATGGACCGAGCGTCTGACTGACGACGAGATCGCCCGCTTGTTCGACGCGACCCGCACGACCTTGATCGAATGGACCGACCGACTTCGTGACGAGTTGAAGGGGAACTTCCCCAAGAAGGTCACGGCGTTCCGACCAGAGATGGCTGTGCACGGGAAGTATGGAGAGCCTTGCCCGATCTGCGCCTCCGCGGTCCAACGAATTCGATACGCGAGCAACGAGACGAACTACTGCGCGGTGTGCCAGACCGATGGGAAGGTCTTGGCTGACCGAGGGCTTTCGCGCCTGCTGGGGAAAGATTGGCCACGTAGTCTGGAAGAACTCGAGCAGCTTCGTTCCAGCGAGTGAACATGCTCGGGCGCGACTCGGTTTGATTCGCTTTCACTATCACGTCTCTCAGAAGAACGTCCTTCATCTAGATATCGTGAAGGGCGACCGGCTGTGTCACATCTACAGCGATGCTTCGCGCGAGGAACTCGAGAGTTGGGGTCGCCAGCACGGACTCGAGGCGCGGTGGATCCACGAAGGGACACTGCCGCATTTCGATGCCTTCGGCGATCGACTTCTGGTTTGCGGTCCCGGCGTCACGCGGACCGAGCTCAAGGCGCATATTCGCCAGTGGCGCGCGCGCGTCGCGATCGACTGATCGCGTCTCGCGCCGCGGGCGATGCCTCGCCCCGCGGATGGATGGCTCGCGGTTAGTAGCTCGCCAACTCGACGATCGCTTCGGCGATGTCGTCGACCTGTGGAAGAATCGCGGCCTCGAGGCTCGGCGCATATCCGACAAACGTGTCGGTCGAGGAGATCCGGCGGATCGGGGCATCGAGGTACTCGAACAATTCGTCGGCGATACGGGCCGAGATCTCCGCGCCATATCCCCACGACTTCGCGTCCTCGTAGGCCACGAGCACGCGGCTCGTCTTCTTGACGGAGGCCCGGATCGTGTCCATGTCGAGCGGGTTGAGCGATCGCAGATCGATGAGATCGGCGCTCACAGGTTCGCCCTCCTTGTCGAGTTTGCGAAGCGCTTTGCGCGTGCGCTCGACGAGCGCGCCGTAGGTGACGATGGTGACATCGGTACCGGACTCGACCATGGCCGCTTTCCCAAACGGAATCATGTAGTTCGGTCCGGGATACACGCCCTTGTTGTACGTCTGACGATATAGATGCTTGTGCTCGAGGAAGAGCACCGGGTCGTCGCATCGAATCGCGGTTCGTAGAAGCCCATTCGCGTCGACGGCGTTCGATGGGCAGATCACGTGCATGCCCGGCGTGTGCGTGAACAGCGAAGCGCCCGTCTGCGAGTGGTAGATCGCGCCACCGGCTAGATAGCCACCATAGGTCGTTCGGATGACAATGGGACATTTGAAGGACCCATTGGAGCGCCAGCGGAAAGTTGCGACTTCGTTCCGAAGCTGATGGAACGCAGGCCAGATGTAGTCGAAGAATTGAATTTCGGCCACAGGTTTGAGACCGCGAACCGCCATGCCGATGGCTCGGCCTACAATGTTGGCTTCAGCGATGGGGGTGTTGAACACCCGCGTCGATCCGAAGCGCCGCTGAAGACCGTGCGTGACTTTGAACACGCCGCCTTTGCCCTTCACCTCTTCGAGATGTTGCTCGCGACTCGCGTCTGCGACGTCTTCTCCGAAGACGACGATTCGGGGATCGCGCTCCATCTCATCGCGGAGACAGGAGTTGAGCAGGTCCACGGTCGTGGTCGGATCTCCGGCCGTGTCCGCCGGAGTGTCGAACGCGGAGGAGGTCGGATCGACATCTTCCGAGTACACGTGCAGGTATATCGAATCGGCGGCGGGCTGCGGCTGTTCTGCGGCTCGGTCGGCCGCTTCAGCGACCTCGGCGGTGATCTTCTCCTTCATCGCCTGCAGCTGCGTCTCGTTGAGCAGGCCCTCTACGACCAAGTATTCGCCAAACGTGTCAATCGGATCTCGAAGCGCCTCTGCCTCTCGTTCGGCCAGGGGTTTGTAGGCTTTCTCGTCGTCCGACATCGAGTGGCTGTACGGCCGAATCACGTGCGCGTGGACCAACGCCGGACCTCGACGGTTGCGACAGTGCGAAGCGGCGTTTCGCATCGCGGCGTAGCTCTCGAGTGGATTGGTCCCGTCGATCTCGCGAACCATGAGATCCGGATACGACCGCACGAGCTTCGAGATGCTGCCCCCCGTCGTGCCTACTTCTACCGGGACCGAGATCGCGTATCCGTTGTCCTCGACCAAGAAGATGACGGGGAGCTTGAGATTGGACGCCGTGTTGAGCGCCTCCCAGAATTCGCCCTCGGACGTCGTGCCGTCTCCCGTGCAAACCAGCACCACCTCATCCGCGCCGACATCGAGCCGCGAGAACTTACTCTGCGATGCGATCTTCTCAGCCCTTAGAATCCCTTCGGCGCAGCCGACCGCTTGGTTGAACTGCGTGCCTGTCGGACTCGACGAGGTGACCAGATTGAGTTCAGGGTGCCCATAGTGGCCGGGCATCTGGCGACCACCCGTGGATGGATCGCTCGCAGCGCCGACGGCCTGCAAAAACATCTGATAGGGGGTCATGCCGATCTCGAGGCAGAGCGCCCGATCACGATAATAGGTGAAGAACCAGTCGTGTCCGGGGCGTAGCGCGCGCGCCGCAGCCACAAGTACCGCCTCGTGCCCGGCACCAGAAATCTGGAAGAAGATCTTGTTCTGACGCTTCATCGCGATTTCACGGTCATCGATCTGCCGCGATGTGTACATCGTTTTGTACAAATCGATTAGGTCGTCAGCAGTTAGATCGAGCCATTCCGGCTTGGGTACGGAGACGAGGTTGTCGTTGGGTCGAACCATAGAGCTCTTCATCTAGATTGGGGGGACGTCCGAGGCGGTGAGCATGCACCCGCCGTGCCTGGCGGCGCCGTCGGAACGTCGATGTTACAAGGGTATACCGCTAAAAAAAGGGCGGGGTACCACGTCGGGGAGAAACCTAACGAGCGAAGGCGTTTCCGACCACCGAGTGCGAAGCCGCCCACGACCAAGTCTGGCGACGCGCACGCTCGAGCTACGAGTTCAAAAGCCGACCGGGTGGAGACGACGTAGCCGCGGCCCCACGGATCCCGGGTACGCTTCGATCTGGTCCCCCAGCCCTGTGTCCGGCATCAAGATCGCAAGCGCGTGGAGCATCGCGATCGCATAGTCCGAGAACGCTCGGTAGGGAGGGTCGTGCTGGAATCCCCAGGCTCCGAGCGGGCAGAGCACCAGCCAACGCAGGTCTCCGGCCAGCTCCAGGAGCTGTGCCTCATCGAACGACATCTCAGGCTCCCCCATGGCTAGTCGGGTGAGCCCGGCCATGAACAGGGCCGAGGCCTCGGGCGAGAGTAGTTCGAGATCTGGGTAGCGCTCCAGGACTCGGGCCGCGAAGCGCGAACCCTCCCCGTCCGCGTCGCCAGGGCCGAGATCCCCGCCTTCTGCCCGCGCCTCGAGACCGTCAGGGGACGCGAGACGTTGGGCGACCTCGGTCGGCTGACCCTCGCCGAGGATGAGCCAATCCAGGCGCACTTCGGGGAAGGCCCGCTTGAGCGCCGCCATGAAATCGGCTCGCGGGCCGGGCCGAGCCTTACCGTTGGGGGCGCGTTCATAGTTGGAAAGGGTGCCGAGACTGAGCCCGGCGTCCCCGGGAAGCTGCTCGTTCACTCGACCCCGAAACTCCCGTAGCGACAGCCCGTGAACTTCTTCCCGGAAATATTTCAGCCGTTTTTGAACAGTGTCCATGTGAATGAACGTACTTCGTAACGGCGGCCGGTCAAGTCCTGGTTGCCATACGGGGTCTCGTTGTTCGTTATCGGCACGGGAGTTCCGTGTGAGATGAGCTGCCGCGTACTCCCGCTGAAGCCGCGCTCCCGCTAGAATCAACCTTCCTCACCTCTCGCTTGTTAGGATCTCGGTATTCGTCCTGCTTCGGCGCGACGAATGAGGAATCACCCGTCGAAATCAAAATGCGGAGCGCGCGCTGATGAGTAGTGTTGTCCGAAGCCGCAGGTCCCGTCGCCGCTGGGCGGCCCCCGAATCGGTCTTGATCTCCGGGCTGCTCCTAGCGCTTACGGGCACGGGTGTCCGAGCCCAGGATGGTCCGGCCACGACCGCCGCCGATGCCGCTTCACAGGACCTCCCTCTGACCGCCTTGGCGCACAAAGTCGAGAACTCGCCCACGGTCGACGGGGCGCTCGACGATGAGGGTTGGCAGAATGCGCCCGTGATGACGGACTTCATCCAACGGGAGCCGTTCGACGGCCAGCCCGCGTCGGAGCGCACAGAGGTTCGAATCCTGTTTGACGACAACGCGATCTACGTGGGCGTGTGGGCCTGGGATGAGAACCCCAGCGAGATTATCCCCGGCGACCGCATTCGTGACTCCGAGGTCGGTGAGTCCGACGCCATCGTGATGGCGTTCGACACGTATAACGACGACCAGAACGGATTCGTTTTTGGCACGACTCCGTCCGGGATCGAGTATGACGGGCAGGTGGCGAACGAGGGAGAGGGCGGCGGGTTCTTCCTGGGTGGCGGACTCAACCGTCAGCAACGCCAGCAAGCCGGCGCGGGTGGCGGCTTCAACAAAAATTGGGACGGCTCGTGGACGGTGGCCACCAGCCGCGATCAGCGGGGGTGGTACGCGGAGTTTCGGATCCCCTTCAGCACGCTTCGCTACGGCGGGGGCGATACGTGGGGCTTCAATATCGCTCGGCAGATTCGACGTCGAAACGAGGAGTCGTTTTGGGCGCCGATGCCACGCGAGTTCAACATCTATCGGCTCAACTACGCGGGTGACCTTGCAGGGCTGGATTTGCCGTTTCGTCGGTTTGGGTCCATCACACCCTATGCCTTGGGGTCCACCGATCGAGACTACGCGGCCGGCCAGACTTCTTTCGATCAGCAGGCGGAGTTTGGTGGCGAGGCCAAATTCCAGCTCACACAGGGCCTCACGCTCGACGCGACGGTCAACACCGACTTTGCTCAGGTCGAGGTCGACGATCAACAGGTCAACCTGACACGCTTCAACCTTCTTTTTCCGGAAAAGCGACCCTTCTTTCTGGAGAACGCCGGCTTCTTCGCGGTGGGCGGTGGCGGGGCGGACCTGTTCTTTAGTCGTCAGATCGGCATCGCCGACGGTGCCCAGCAGGGAATTCAAGGAGGCGGCCGAGTCTCGGGTCGAGCGGCCGGATTGAACGTCGGGCTGCTCTACATCGGGACCGACGGCACCGAAGGCGGGCAGGACGCGAACCGGTATTCGATGGCGCGCGTCGCTCGAGAGCTTCCGAACCGCTCGCGGGTCGGTGGTGCATTTATCTCCCGCGACGGCGATGTGGACGGGGACTACAACCGGACGTACGCGTTGGACGGACAGCTTGGTCTTGGCGAGGCGTTCACACTTTCCGCTTGGGGGGCGCGCACGGAAACGCCCGGCCTCGACCGCGATGACGGTGCCTTTAACACGACATTCGGTTTGAACAGTCGTGACTGGCGGGGAAACATCCAGTACCAGCACTTCGGTGAGGACTTCAATCCGGAGGTCGGTTTCCTTACCCGTAAAGGACACGACTACTACCAGGTGTTTCTTCTTCGGAACATCCGACCCGGCGGCATCTTTAGAGAACTCCGCCCCCACATCTCCTACTTCACGTACCGCGCCGACAAGACGGGGATCGATCAGGGATTCGAGGAATCGGCGCGGGTGCATATCGATCAGCACTGGGAGTTCTGGGATGGGATGGAAGTCCACACCGGTGTGAACTGGATCCGGGAAGGCCTGACCGAGCCGTTCTCCATCGTGGGCACCGACGTTACGGTCCCTGACGGCACCTATAGCGGGTGGGAACAGGCGCTCATGTTTTGGACGAACGAGTCCGCAAAGGTTTCGTTCCGCGGTGGGTCGAACATCGGGTCGTTCCTGTCGGGGTCGAGGCGGAGCGTCCAAGGCACCCTGACGCTTCGAAACGGATCCTCCTTCAGCACCTCGCTCAGACTCAACTACAACAACGTCACGCTGGAAGAAGGCGATTTTGAAACGACGCTTGCCGGCGTGAACTTTGGCTACTTCTTCACGCCGCGGATCTATCTCCAATCGCTGGTCCAGTATTCGACACAGCTCGACAACTGGTCGGCGAACGTGCGCTTCGGGTGGTTGAGCACGGCGGGTACGGGGCTCTTCATCGTTTACAACGATGTCGAAGGGATCCAAGATTTGTCTGGGCCACAGGGACGTTCGCTTATCGTGAAGTTCTCCCGTCAGTTCAACATCTTGGGCGGCTAACGGGCCGTTCGGGGGGGAGACCGAAGCACAGAGGTGTGAGCACGAGCACCAGACGCGGGTGGCAATGATGTCAACATTGGATCGGGTACGCCGCGCTAATCCGTGGTGGGTGGTTGCCGTCTACGCGGTCATCGCGTCGCTGCTTGTCCAGATCGTGCGAGCGTTGGTCACCGGACTCGACCTCCCGCCATGGGTCACCACCGTCGCATGGGTTCTCCTCTTGATCGGACTCCCGGTCGTTGCCGTCACGTCGTTTATCCAGCACGGCAAGACGGCGAAGCGTGCAACGGCGGGCGATGACTCGGCCGCCGATGACGAGGGAGACGCGATGAGCAGCGTCTTCACGTGGAGCAATACGCTCGTGGGTGGGTTGGGGGGCTTCTTGGCTCTTGGCGTCAGCGCCGGTGCTTGGATTCTTTCGAGCCCAGAGCCGCCGACTACGGATGTGGCCGCAACCACGGTGAGCACGCCGGCTTTGACGGGCGGTGGCTCGCCCACGCTCGGCGCGAGCGAGGCGTTCAGGGGTTTGGCCCGCGCAATTCAGACGATGGACGTCGAGGCCACGCTCGCCTTGTATGACGATGAGCCCGGGTTCACGCACGTTTTCGGCACCGAGGTGGTGGTGGGGCGAGAAGATTTCGACGCCCAGATTCGGGGCAGCTTCGCCGCCTTGCGCGACATTCCGATTTGGGACATCGAGCGTCTGGAGGCGACCGAACTGAGCCCGAACACCGTGTTGGTGGTGGCGCGGATCCGTGAGGTCGCGGTAGACACCTCAGGCGTTCGGTCGACGCACGCTGCCGTATTCACAAACATTTATGTCCGACGTGCCGACGGGTGGCGCGTGTCCCACGGACATGTCGCATCCGAGGTTGTAGAGGATCTGGCCCCCTAGCATTTGCGCCTATCGCTCGGGGACGTGGATCGGCACGATCAGCAGGGTCTCCCCCCAGTGAAGAGCGAGTGCGCCGTCGCGACGATCGGCGACCGGAAAATAGTACATCAGACTTTCGACGTGCGGGGCCGCGACCGGTTCGATCGAGAGCCGAAGTACGACGCCGTCGTCTCCCGCATATGGCGCATGGAAGACGTCCCAGTCCTTGTGAAACATCAACTGCCACGCACCCTCGGTCGGAGTGGCCCAGATCGAATAGCTGCCCGCCGGGAGTCGCTGACCAGCCAGCTGGAGGTCTGCGGTCGTCTTGAGATAGGATGCCTGGTCTGCGCCCGGATTCCACTCCAAGTCCCACGGGACGATGTTCCCAAACAGGGCTCTGCCACGAGCCACGGGTCGGTTGTAAACCACCGTGATCTCTGCTTCAGCCATGGTTTGAGACACGGTTGCGGCTTGGCTCGCCTTTACGGTTCCATCAACGACCTGCGCGGAAGCGGCCGAAGTAGAGCCGGCGAAGAGCGTGGAACTCAGCGCCAGTACCGTTGAAATCGCGTGCTTCGTCATCTTCTCCATCTCCCTTTCACACCCAAACAGCCCCCGCCCACGTTTCGTTCCGACCTGTCCCTGTGGCGCAGCCGCATCGGGGCGGCACCCATCCTGGATCGACGTGTGCGACTTGGCGCCCGAGGCTGTCACGTCGGTTACCCCGGCATTGGCCGCTTTTCCCGACGCGATCAAGCCACGGAACACGTCTTGCTTCAGAAGATAGGTCCGATGGTTTGTCCCTAGTTGGTTACACGGGTCGCCCTGCGCACACATGATAGATAAGCCAAAAGTGCTATTCGTCTGTGTCGAGAACTCCTGTAGGAGTCAGATGGCGGAGGCATTCGCGCGGATTCACAGCCCCGATGACGTCGAGGCACATAGCGCGGGATCGCGCCCGTCCGGAGTGGTCAATACTCGCGCGATCGAAGTGATGGCGGAGTTGGGTTACGACCTCGCTTCTCACGCTTCCGAAGGTTTGGCGGACATCCCCGCCGGCGAGTACGCCGCAGTCGTGACCATGGGATGCGGCGACGCCTGCCCTCACGTCCCCACCTCACGACGCGTCGATTGGGAGATTCCAGACCCGAAGGACTTCGACCTCGAGGACTTCCGAGCTGTCCGCGATGATCTGGGTCTGCGGGTGGGACGTTTGCTCGACGAGATTACGGCCGCCGCATGAACACGCTCGGACGCTCACTCGTCGTGCTGGCTGGTGGAAGTTCACGGCGCCTGGGGCAACAGAAGACGCTGGTGGAGATCGGTGATCGCGCCGTCATCCTCCGCATACTCGATGCGACTTCGGAGATTTCCGAGGTCGTTGTCGCCGTTCGGGAGACTTGGCGACACCTGTTGGTGCTCGAGGCGGATGGCTGGCAACGAATGGTAGATTCCGGTGCGCCGGCGACGGAGACCGTCGTCTTGGGGCGCGGAGGACGTACCGTTCGGCTGGTCGCGGACCCAGAGCCCGACTTGGGGCCGTTGGCAGGACTGGTTTCCGGGCTGGCAAACGTGTCTGGACGTCTGGTTCTGGTCGTAGCAGGCGATTTGCCCTTCATGACGGCGGAGTTTGTCGAGGAGATCCTCGACATCTTGGGGCACGACTTGGAGCTCGACGCGGTGGTTCCGTTTGTTAGCGGTAGAGCCCAGCCCCTGTGCGCGGCGTACCGCGCGGAGGTGCGAGAGCCTGCCACTAAGTTCTTGGAGTCCTCTCTCGCCACGGACCAGCCCCCGGCGATGGCCGGCCTCCTAGAGCAGCTCAGTGTCCGCTACGTCGGATCAGATGCGCTTTCGGGCCAAGGAGATCTCGCGCGGCTCACGAGAGGCATCAATACGCCGGAGGATCTCGAATGGGCCCACCGCGAATCCGAGCTGCTCGGAGCATAGACGGCGGGAGCAGAAAAAGAGTCGGTTCGCCGCAGCTTCAAGAACGAACGCGTTCAGGATGCCAGGGCCGCGTTCTGTAGAGCCCCATCCACTGCGAGCGAAACCGACGATCTCGTCCCTGCTGAGAGTTCGCCCTGTTGGACGCCTGTAATCGCACGAGGGTTGGCTGGAGGGGGTTTCAGATCTCGGCGGGACTCAGGGAAGGGTGGCCACCACCTCGGTCAGCGCGGCGATCGCATCGTCCAATTGTTGGTCCGACAAATAGGGAGCGGGCCCAAACCGGACTGAATCGTCACGGTAGTCGACGGCGACGCCGAGGTCGGCGAGCTCGGATTGAATGGTCGCGGCGTGGGGGCTGCGCAAAGACAGAAACCCGCCAATCTGATGCAGGTCGATGTCCCGTCGTCGATCGATCACCGACGGTTGCAGTCCCGCCTCATCAAAACGCTCGGCGAGACGTCGGACCTGATGCTGACTGACTTCTCGTAGCAACTCCGGCGTCAGACCCTCCCGCTCAAAAAACGCCAGGACCTCGGCCGCCCGATAGTGACTTGTCGGGTCATACGTACTGCCCGCGAAACGCGCGTGTCCTGAACCGTATGTGAGTTCTTCCGTATCGGATCGGTTTGCCGCGAGAGTGGAGAACTCCGCGAACCAGCCCGTCACGAGCGGTCGGAGGTCGCAGTCAGGTGGAACTCGAAGAAAGCAATTCCCTTCGCCAAGCTGGCAGTACTTGTAGCCGCCGCCGACTGCGAACGCAGACTGAAGTCCCTCTTGGTGGAGGTCGAACGGCATCGCGTTGAGCGCGTGGTACGTGTCGATCAAAAGCTCGCTCCCTACCCGGTCGCAGCGCTCCGACAGTACGCTCAGCCCGCTTACGATTTGAGCATCGCCGAACAAGACGCAGGATACGAGTGACGCAGCCGTTCGCTCATCCACCTCGACCGCGATCCGTTCGGCCAAGGTCTCGATGGGGTCCACCTCGACCCGTACGACCTCGATCCCCTCTTCGGCCAAACGGTCGAGCTGCCGTCGGATCGAGTGGAACTCTCCCGCGGTAGTCACGAGCTTTGGCCGCTTCGCGAGATCGAGTGCCGAAAGAAAACGGACTACGAGTTCGTGAGTGTTTACTCCAAGTGCGTAATCCCCATCGTCGATGCGCTCGGCCGAGCCCAACAGTCGGGCATACCCGTGGCGTACCCGGTCTGCTCGAATGAATGCCTCATCCCATTTTCCGTCGACGAGTTCCGCCGCGTCCCACCACGCTCTCCGTTGCCCATCGAAGCCGCAATCGGGCCAGGCTTGGTGCGAATGCCCGGTGAGCAGAAGGCGTTCCGAGACGCGGAATCGCGTGTAGTGGCGCGCGAGCGCATTTGGATGGCTGTAGAGACTGTCGGTGTTCAAAGGTCGGTCCGGATGGCCCATAGATCTGGAAACACGGCTTGATTGAGCGAACGCTGGAGGTAGGCGGCACCGGCCGTCCCACCGGTTCCCATCTTATGCCCAATGGTTCGTTCGACCATTTTCACGTGCCGATACCGCCATTCCTGCATCCCCTCGTCGAGGTCGACCAGTCGCTCGCATAGCGGGGCCAAATCGGAATCGGATCGATACAACCGGATCAGCGTCGTCTGGACCTCCTCCGAAGCCTCGGTCGACTCGGTCACGTCCCGATCCAGCACGTGCACGGGAATCTCGAAGCCTCGCACCGATAGGAATCGTAGAAAAGCTGCCCACAACGACGGCTCTTGCAGCCTCCGCTCGAGCTTTTGGTATGCCAGGCTAGTGGGCGGGTAGCGATCGAGCGCCCCGGGTCGCTTGACTCCGAGAACGAACTCCATCTCGCGGAATTGATACGACTGAAGCCCGCTGGCCTCTTCCAGGCGCGTGCGAAAAGCGAGGAAGTCGAGCGGCCGCATCGTCTCGAGAATGTCTAGCTGGGCCACCAACACCTTCAGGATGGTGAGGACCCGTTTCATCGTATGCAAGACGCGAGGCAGGTCGTCCTTAGCAAGACGAACTCGGGCAAAATCGAGCTCATGCAATAGCTGTTTGAACCAGAGCTCATAGACCTGGTGGATGATGATGAACAACATTTCATCGTGCTCTGGCGTGTCGCCGTCCGCTCCAGACCACTCGTTCTGAAGCGACAGCAACTCGTCGAGACTCAAATAACTTGCATACGTCAGATATTTTTCGTGGCTCACGATTGCCCTGGAGTTCTCACGCGTGGATAAAGGCTGTGGTTAGTAACCCCACTCGAACCTCGGGTTGTAGCGTTCTAGCGAAGAGTATTGCTCCGGCCATGGGATCGGGGATCCCGCCGCGTGCGCGGCATGACGGGTCCAATACGGCTCCCATAGGTGCGCCCGCGCGAGACAACACAGATCGGCTCGGCCCGCGGCGAGGATGGTATTCACGTCCATGAAGGAAGAGATGTTGCCGACCGCCATCGTCGCGATGTCGGCTTCCTGCCGGATCCTGTCCGAGAACGGCGTCTGGTACTGACGTCCGTAGATCGGTTTCTGATAGGGGACCGTTTGGCCAGCCGAAACATCGATGATGTCGACGCCCGCGTTCTTCAAGCGTCGCGCGATGTCGACTGCGTCCTGCGGTTCCATTCCGCCCGGTGCCCAGTCGACGGCCGAGATTCGGACGGAGATCGGCTTTTGTTCCGGCCAGACGGCCCTAGCGGCGGCCAGTATCTCTAGGGGGAATCGCATTCGATTCTCGAGTGAACCACCGTACTCGTCCGTACGGATGTTGGTAAGCGGGGACAGGAAGCTCGCGAGCAGGTACCCGTGGGCGAAATGGATCTCGAGAAGATCGAAGCCTGCGGCGTCGGACATCTCGGTCGCACGCGCGAACTCCGACTTTACCGCGTCCATGTCTTCACGGGTCATCTGTCGCGGTGTCGGACTATGCTCGAACCAGGGGATCGGCGAGGCCGCCATCGTAGGCCACCCGTCCTGATCGAGCGGCTCACTATCTCCCTCCCAAGAAAGCCTGGTCGATCCCTTCCGACCGGCATGTCCGAGCTGTATGCCGATCTTCGCATGGCTGTTGCCGTGTACAAAATCGACGATCCGTTTCCATCCCTCCACGTGCGAAGGCGCGTACATGCCTGTACACCCGAGACTGATCCGGCCCTCCGCGCTGACGTCGGTCATCTCCGTCATCACGAGACCGGCGCCGCCGACGGCTCGACTGCCGAGATGTACCAAGTGCCAGTCGTTGGGGAGCCCGTCCACCGCGGAGTACTGACACATCGCAGACACGACCACACGGTTTGAAAGCACGAGATCGCGGAGCCTGAAAGGCGTGAGCAACGGCGGCACCGTGGGTGGAATCGTCGAGCCGGACTGCTCGGCGGCACGTTTCGCGAACCGGCGGTCGACCTGATCCGTAAAGGAACGATCTCTTACTTGAAGGTTGGCGTGGGTGATCCGGAGACTTCGCGTGATGAGGTTGAAGGCGAATTGCAGCGGCTCGGTGTCCATGAAACGCTCGGTCCCCTCGAACCACTCGAGGCTAGCCTGGGCCGCGCGCTGAAGACTTTCCACCTCCGGGCGACGAGTCGTCTCGTAGGTCTCGAGAGCCCGCCTGACATCGAAAGATTCGGCGATCAGCGCGTCTCGCAGCGCAATCGCATCGATCATCGCCAGCCGCGTCCCGGATCCTATGGAAAAGTGGGCGGTATGCGCGGCATCGCCGATCAACACCGTGTTCTCATGGTGCCAAACGGGATTCCGAACGGTAGGAAACTGGCGCCAGATGGAACGGTTCTGGATCAGTCGATGTTCGCCGAGCTCCGTGGCGAAAACCTCGTGCAGGAAGTCTGCTGTTTGCTGCTCGGTGGCCGCGTCCAATCCCGCCGCCCGCCAAGTGTCCTCCGTGGCCTCGACGATGAAAGTCGAGATGGCGTCCGCGGCGTCCTCGGCTTGCCGGTACTGATAGGCGTGCACTCGCCACAACCCGTGTTCCGTCTCGCGAAAATAGAACGTGAAGGCGGGGAACGGCTTCGTCGTTCCCAACCACACAAAGCGGTTGGGACGTTCGTCGACGGTCGGTTGAAAGTGGGAGGCCTGAGACATGCGAACCGTGCTGTTTAGTCCGTCCGCTCCCACTATGAGGTCGGCGTCTACGAACGCGTCGATGGAAGTGACCTCGACCCCGTGTTGAAGGTCGACGCCGAGCTCGCGACAACGAGTTTCAAGTATCTCGAGCAAGGTAGTGCGAGCAATACCGCTGAAGCCGTGACCCGTCGAGCGGACGCACTCGCCCGCGTAGTGGATGTCGATGTCGTCCCACGAATGGAATCCGCGCGTGATCGCCGCATGGCTGCGGGGGTCGGCGGTCGCGAGCTCCTCGAGGGTCGCCTCCGAAAAGACGACGCCGAATCCATACGTGTCGCCGGCTCTGTTTCGCTCGAGCACGGTGACGTCGTGCTTCTGGTCAGCCAGCTTCATCAAGATAGAGAAGTAGAGGCCCGCCGCTCCGCCGCCGACACAAACGATCTTCATGTCGATCTCCCCGTCACGTCAGCTTCATCTCCTCACGGCGGGCGGTGATGAGGTGGCGCGCGATGATAAGCCGCTGAATCTCGGTTGCCCCCTCGTAGATGCGGAGCGCTCGTACCGAACGATACAGGCGATCGACCGGATGGTCGGCGAGAACGCCCCGACCTCCCAATATCTGAACTGCGTCGTCGACCACGCGCTGGGCCGTCTCCGTCGCGAAGGACTTTGCCATGGCCGCTTCGACGTCGGTTCGGGCCATGCCGCCGTCGCGTTCCCACGCCGCGCGATACACGAGCAATCGGGCAGCGGTCAAGTCGGTTGCCATCCGACCGAGCTTCTCCTGCGTAATCTGAAAATCGGCCAACGGCTTTCCGAACTGTTCTCGCACGATCGCGTGGCCGAGCGCCTCGTGGAGGGCTCGACCTGCCATACCGCAAGCCGCGGCGCCCACGGTCGGCCGAAGCCGGTCCAACGTCGCCATTCCGATCTTGAAGCCTTCCCCCTCCGCGCCGACACGCGCGGCTTTGGGTAGCCGACAATCCTCGAGCGCGATCTCACCCAACGGGTGCGGGTCTGCCATCAGGAGCGGCCGAACAAACCGGAATCCGGGCGTGTCCGCGGGCAACACGAACGCGGACATGCCTCGAGTACCGCCATCGGGTTCGGTGAGGGCGAACAGCAGATAAAAGTCGGCGATGCCCGCGTTGGAGATAAACGTCTTTACGCCATTCAGTACGTAGGAGTCCCCGTCGTCGATCGCGGTCGTTTGCATCGCCCCCACGTCTGAGCCGGCCTCCGGCTCCGTCATGGCGAAAGCGGCAACGGCCTCGCCGCGGGTGGCCGCCTCGACCCAGCGACGTTTCTGCGCTTTGTCACCGGCGAGCACGATGGGGGTCGAGCCGAGCGCTTGTAGGGCAAACATCGCGTCGCCAAGGGGTGAATGGAACGCCAACCCTTCGCGAATCACACAGCACGCCCGGAAGTCCTGATCGGCGACGAACTTCAGCCACCCACCGTCGCCCAGTTGTTGACAGATCTCGCGAGCCCGCCTGCGGACGGCCTGGTCGTCCTCATCCCCCCGCGTGTGACCCGCGAACTCGCGCGTCCCGAACTCATGGATGCGGGGTCCGAGGGCGATGTGCGCCGGTTCGAGAAACGCTCGCGGCGGTCCCAGGTCCATCACTTGAACACCGGCGCTCGCTTCTCGACGAAGGCTTCGTATGCCTCTCGAAAATTCGAGTCTTCCATACACGCCGCCTGAGCAACGGCCTCCGCCTCGAGTGCATCCTGTAACGTCATGTCCGCCTCGCGGTTGAGGGCGTCCTTGGTCACGGCGAGTGCAGCCGAAGGGCCGGCAGCAAGGCGCGCCGCGAACTGCTGCGCGGTCGTGAGGGCTTCACCGTCGGGAACCACGCGGTTGTACAGCCCGATTCGGAGTGCTTCGCGAGCGTCGGTGAAGTCTCCGGTCATCAAGAGTTCGGTCGCTCGACCCAATCCGATGATGCGCGGAAGCATCCAAGACGCGCCCATGTCGGCGCCCGACAAGCCCACCTTGGTAAAGAGGTAGGCGATCTTTGCCGACTCGGAAGCGATCCGCACGTCGCAGGCGGTGGCGATCACCGCCCCGGCACCGGCAACGGTCCCGTTTAGGGCGCCGACGACGGGCCGACGACACTCCCGGATTGCCGCAATCAGGTCGCAGGTCATGCGCGTGAACTCCACGAGTCCAGCAGCATCCTCGGCGAACAACGCGCCGATGATGTCTTCGACATCTCCGCCAGAGCAGAAGGCGCGGCCTGCTCCAGTGATGACGATGGCGCGCACCCCGTCTTCGGTGTCGAGCGTGCGAAACGCGTTGCGGAGTTCGTCGTACACCTGGAAGGTGAGCGCATTCAAACGCTCCGGACGATTCAGCGTGATGGTCGCGACCGAAGTTTCTCGGTCGAGATCGTAAAGAAACGAGACCGGCGCTAGCGGCACGCAGAACTCCTAGTTCGGGGGAAGGACAGCGGTCGCCTCGATCTCCACGAGCGCACCCTTGTCGACCAGGCCCGAAACTTCGAGAAGCGCCATCGCCGGATAGTGGGTCCCCATGCGCTCACGATAGGCGGCGCCGAGGGCTCGAAGAGACGAGAGATACGTGTCGAGGTTCGTGACGAAGATGGTGAGGCGTCCGACGTGTTCCGGCTGACCGCCCGCCTCGCGGACGACGGCCAAGATGTGATCCAACACAAGGCTGAATTGCTCGACGAAGTCGTCGGATTCCACCACGCCGGCCGCTGAGCGGGCGGTTTGACCCGCGATGAGGAGTAACCGACCGCCCGCAGGCGCAAGCATCCCGTTGTTCCAACCCTTCGGCTCGCCGAGCGGCAGTGGGTTGAAGACCTCGAAAGTTTCGCTCACAGCGCTCCTAATGACTCGAGATCGCACCGCCGTCGAGCACGATCGTCTGACCGTTGATCGGGCGGGCGGCTTCTTCGCACAGGAAGGTCACCGAACTCGCGACCTCGTTGGGCGTGATCAGACGTCTCTGAGGCGACGTGACGAGGATGGCGTCGAGCGCCTGTTGTTCGGTCATGCCCGTTCGCTCGACGATGTTGGACACGGTAGCGTCGGTCATGGGGGTGTCGACGTAACCCGGACAGACCGCATTGACCGTCACACCGGCGCTCGCCACCTCGGCCGCGGCAGATCGCGTGAGGCCCATCACCGCGTGTTTGGAAGCGGCATAGCCAGAGATGTAGCGAGCCCCGCGCAGCGCGGCGATCGAGGCCACGTTCACGATGCGGCCCCACCCACGTTCGATCATTCCCGGGAGCGTCGCCTGCATCGCGAGAAACGTCCCCGTCGCGTTGACCGTCCACAGCCGGGTCCATTCGGCCAATTCCAGCTTTACGACCGGGGCAGCGGTCGCGATCCCGGCGTTGTTGACCAGGATGTCGACGTCTCCCAGGTGGGCTCGAGCCTGCTCGAACAGCGCGGTGATGCTGTCGGGATCTGCGACGTCGCACCGCACCGCCCACGCCTCGGAGCCGCCGCTCCTCAATGCGGTCGCGACGGCTTCGATCTCGGCCGAGCTGCGTGCAGCCACGACCACGCGAACTCCACACTCCGTCAGCTGGCGCGCGACCGCCGCTCCGATTCCTCGACCTCCGCCGGTGACCACGGCGCCCCTGCCGCTGATGCTCATCGGCGTGGCGCTCCGGCGTCATCGTCGGATCTGAACGAACCGTTTCCGTGCACCTCTAGCACCGCTTCCTCCAGAATCCCTCCTAATACCTCGATCGTCGCGCGTCCTTCTTCCGCGGTGGCCTCGGCCGGAGAACCAAAGTACGCGTTTGGGCCCCCCGCTTCCGCGAAAGTCGCCGCGCCGTCAGATATCGCCTTCGACAGCGAGGTCGGATTCGGTTCCAAACTGCTCATCACCGAATCTCTGACCTTCTCGGGTGTACGGGCGAGAACGATCGAACCCTCGTAGCGACCGGCGTGGCAGGCACCGCTCTTGAACTCGTCGGTAAGTCTCGATCCCCATGGCCGCCGCGTGACGTCCGGGAACGCGACCTCGATCAATCCTCTGCTCGTGATGGCCCCCACAGCGGCATGCAAGGCCTCGAGGTGAGTGGGGTCAAAGTGTGCGTTCGCGATCGCCAGCGTTCCGATCCCTGCTCGGTGGAGGCTGGTGGCGATGTCCGTCACCAGCGCCGCAAGGGTATGGGGTTCGACCGTAATCGTTCCAGCGAAGCCGGCCGCAAACGAGGCGGGGGTATACGCGAGAGGCGGAAGCACGAACGGCTCCAAGCCGCGCCCCGCCAGTCGTTCGGCACCTGCATACGCCATGGCTTCTGCGATGGTGACGTCCGTATCGAGCGGGAGGTGCGGTCCGTGGGCTTCCGTCGCTCCTGTCGGGAGGATGGCCACGGCACGCCCGCGGTCCAGCGCGCGTACGTCGTCCCAGGTCTGATCTGCGAAACGATGCTTGGTCATGTAGACGCAGTACGATTTGAGTCCAACCGATGCAAGTCCGCCCGTCAATACCGGGGCGCGGGCCGGCCTCCGTTTGATGCCTGGAAAGTCGTTCGGTAAGGTGAGGCATGTCTGCAAAACCGATCGAAGCTCCGTCCGCGAGCGAAGCGGCGCCGCATTTTGAACCACCCGAGACCTTCAACATTGCCCGCTACTTTCTCGAAGATCGGGTGACTGAAGGTCGGGGGGATCGACGGGCGATTCTGACGACTTCGCGTTCGCTGTCCTACGCGGACGTGAACGAACTCGCGAACCGGTTCGGGAACCTGCTTCTCCGCGCGGACGTGCGGCCGGAGGAACGGGTTCTCATCGCGCTGCCCGATGGCCCAGAATTCGTGGCCGCCTTATTCGGGACGCTCAAGATCGGCGCGGTCGCGGTCATGCTCAACCCGCACCTCAAGCCGGACGAAATCGAGTACTTCTTCCGATACACCAGAGGTGCGGTGCTCTTCGTCGATGGCGATCGAGCCCCGTTCTTTGAAGAAGCGCGGCGCCACGCCGTCCAGTCGACACCGTTTGAGGCGGCCGAGTCCCGGCAACCTCCCTGGGGCGTGGGCGTATGCGCGCCGCGACAGACCCTGGTGGTTGGCGGACCAGCGTTTGAGGAGCGACTCGAGGCGGTTCCAGCCGTGTTGGACACCTATCCCACCCACCGCGATGATGCGGCGATCTGGCTCTTTAGCGGCGGCACGACCGGTCGTCCCAAGGCGGTCGTGCAAACCCATGCTTCCTTCGCGAACACCACCGAGCGCTACGGAAAGGGCGTACTCGGTCTGACGGAGGCCGACATCACGCTCTCCGTGCCCAAGTTGTTCTTCGGGTACGCGACCGGCACGAACCTCCTCTTTCCCTTTTCCGTGGGCGCGACCGCGGCGTTGTTTCCGGAGCGGTGCACTCCCGAGGTGCTCTTCGAAAAGATCGAGGCGCTGCGTCCGACCCTCCTGGTCAATGTGCCAACGATGGTCAATCAGATGCTCGCGACGCCCGATGGCCACGAGCGCGACCTGTCCTCGTTGCGTCTGGCGACGTCCGCTGGCGAGGCCCTGCCTGCCGAGCTGCACCGACGGTGGGACGAGGCGTACGGGACCGACCTGCTCGACGGTCTTGGCACGGCCGAGATGTGGCATGTGTTTCTGAGCAATCGGCCGGGGGACGTTCGGCCGGGAACGTTGGGAACGGCGGTCCCTGGCTTCGACGTGCGCGTGCGGGATGATGAGGGGGGCGATGTGCCCGATGGCGAGGTGGGGTGGTTATGGGTGCGAGGCGGATCGCGCGCGATCGGATACTGGCAACAGGTGGAGAAATCCAGTCAAGCGTTTCAGGGCGAATGGTACGTATCGGGCGATATGGTCGTGCGCGACGCCGAGGGAGTTTTCTCTTACTGCGGTCGCGGCGACGACATGCTCAAGGTAAAAGGAAAATGGCTCTCGCCCAAGGAGGTAGAGAACTGCTTGCTTGCACACGACGGGGTACGAGAGGTCGCGGTCATCGGCGTGAAGAACGCCGACGGACTTACCGAGCCGGTGGCTTGGGTCATCTCGATCGAGGACCCGCGTGACGAACTCGCCGATCTGTTGTGCGAGCATGTGGCGACGCGTCTGGCATCGTACAAAGCACCGGCGAGGTTCGAGTTTGTGACCGAGTTTCCACGCACGCACCTCGGCAAGGTCGACCGAGGCGAGCTTCGTCGACGCGCCTCAGCCGTCGCCGAGTAGGGCCATCACCAGACCACTGCGGATCTTGGGCTCGAACCAAGTCGACTTCGGAGGCATCATCCGCCGCTGACGACACACGTCGATAAACTGCTCCATGGTCACGGCCGGTAGAGTCACCGCCAGCTGGGCCCGTCCTCGATCCACCTCTTCGCCGAGCCATGCCGCATCTTTGTTGGCCCCGACAAACGTCAATCGCTCGTCTCCTGCGTCCAGGATGCCGAGATCGGCGAACAGGGTCCGCTGTACGATGTCGTGGTCGATGGACGCAGCCGCATCGGTCGGATCGAAGGCGCCCTCCTTCGGCACGAGTGAACGCCAACCTCGGGAGGTCGAGTAGATCCCTGCCCGATGGGTCTCGCGCGGTTGGTAGGGGACTGAAGCCGGTTCATCCTCGTGAAACCAACGTTCGATGGACTCCGACAGAGCCGTGTCATCCAGGCCATCTGGTAGTCGGACGAGCCGGTTGTAGGGATCGATGCCCATCCGATCTGCCGTGAAGAAGACAGCAAGAAAAGTCTCATGTCCGAGCATCGCGGCGGCCGCGCTTCGGTGGTTGCCGTCCGCGACGTAGGCCTCCGGCTCATCGGACAACAACTGCTGCAGACGCGCGATCTCCCCCGGTTCCTCCACGAGCCAGATCCGATGCTCCGTTTCGCGCGAACCCGCTACCTGATAGTCCGGATCGCGCCGGTCGGCATGTGCCTCCAACGCTGCGGCGAGTTTGCCGTCCTTGTCTTCAACGGCGTTGTTCACCGTACCAATGATCGCGTTCGTCGCCGAGATGAGTTTCGCGCGGCCCAGCGCCTTCGGTTCGCGAACTCCCTCGTTGCGGATGATCGACCCTCGCGGAGTATCGGCGGTCAAAATCTCAGACGTGCGCGCCATCCCGCCGAGGCCGATCTGTCGGATGTCGGGGCGCGCGGGGTCAACGATCTCGTAGATGAATAGGATACGAGGACGCACGGCGGTGAGGGGAGATGAGGCCAGTGCTTCGAAGTTCGTTCTGGCGTGCGCCAACACCGGCTCGGAATCTCCCGCCAGGATGGCGTCCGCGTCTGGAGTGTCGCAGTGGGCCATCGTGATGCGTAGCACCGAGTCGGGAGCCGCCCGGATGACGCTCCAGATTTCGCGGTCGCCCTGGAACTCGTCATAGTTCGGAGCTGAGATTCGCGCAGCCGCATCTGAGTCGGTCGGAACTAGGGCGCGGGGTATCGGACGGATGGTGACCATGTTTCCTCTAGAGAAGGCGCACTTCGCTGGCGGTCGCGCGACACGCTGGTTCGGTCGCGGCGTCCGCGCAACGCCGCGACCGGACGAGCCCCGAGACAGAAGTTCGGGACTCGTTTTGATCAATGCTGCTCGATACTTACGCTTCTCGGCGCCGGTCGGTCGACCGGTCCCATACACAAACATGACACTTGAAGGCTTCCCCCGGGGCCTGGGCGGAGCGTATCTTGCTGCTGGTCGGCGGAGTGGTAGCATTTAGGATTGCGTGACGAAGGAGTTCTCAAATGACGGGAAGCCTGGTTCGGACGAGCTTATTGGCTGGGCTGGCGTTGTCCGCCTCCCTTGGGGCGGTGGGGTGTGATACGGACAACAACCCGTATGGCCCGCCCTTCTTGGATCAGTTCGCATCGGTGATCGGAGCGTATCGACCCGCCGAGTTGCTCGTCCGCCGGAACCCGTTTGTGGACGGTCAGTTCGTGCCGCCCAGCGACGGATCCGATAT
>JAJCZV010000236.1 GCA_029262175.1 Gemmatimonadota bacterium | reverse complement strand
ACGCGGGAGCGTGGCTACGCATCGCTCGACCTCGTCACGTTCATCGCCGAGGGCGAGTCGCACACTTCGGTGGTCCCTGTAGCGCTGACTCGGGCGCTCCGACACATCTACCAGCCAAGGACACGGTCGCCTTCGCCCTAGCCCGAGTGGTCTGCATGACGGTTCGTGTTAGGCCTCAGCCTCGTGATCCGCCACCACGGCCTCCACCACCCGTCGTGCCTCCTCCTCTTCCGCGGACCCGGTTCGCTTGAGCGTCGCGAGCACGATGAGTCCCTTCCAAAGGGTCCAGCCGCGACCTCGCGCCCAGGTCGACGCATCGAGCGCTACTCCTTCGCGAAACACCTTCCGGCTCCGCTCCGAGAATAGCGTCCACGCAATCGCCAAGTCGCATGCGGGATCGCCGACGCCTGAACACCCGAAATCGATGACGGCGGAGAGATGCCCGTCGCGGACCAGCAGGTTGGAGGCCGCCAGATCCCCGTGAACCCAGACCGGCGCCTCCTGCCAGGACGCGTGAAGGGCAGCCTCCCATACCTCCGTGACGGTGTCGCGATCTAGATGAACACTTAGTGCGTCGATCGCGGCTCGAGTCTCGGCATCGTACACAGTCAGCGATCCGCCGCGGAAGAAGTTGTGCTGTCCGGGTTCGGGCCCACCCTCGGGATCGATCTGGTGTAGAGCGCGTAGGAACCTAGCCAGCTCGTCGGCAAAGCTGTGGAGATCGTCGATCTGCCCTACGGTCGCGCTTTCGCCTTCGAGCCATCGATTGACCGACCAGTGCCATGGATACCCGTGGTCCGGAACTCCCAACGCAACGGGCTTGGGAATCTGATATGGCAGAAGCGGCGCGAGTCGCGGTAGCCACCTGTCTTCCTTCTCGATCTGGGGGGCATAGCGCTGGTGGCTAGGCATGCGGACCGACAGCTCCGGACCGAGTCGAAACGTTCGGTTGTCATATCCGTTTGGCTCATCCCGCTCGATCGGAAGAGCAGCCCAATTCGGAAACTGAGACGTTACCAGGGAGCGCACCAAGGGAATGTCGATTTCCACTATCGGCACCACCCGGCGGGAGTCCGGACACGCAATTCTGCTGCGGACCAATGTGGCCGAGGCGCGCGTAGCGCGCGATACATGCTGCCGCCGTCAGTTGCCTTAGGATGCAGCGGGATCAGACTGGATTTGGATCGCACATGCATCCGTCTATGACCTTGAGAAATCCATCAGTGGCGCCAGGTCGCCTTCGTCGGCCTCACGCAGGGCGCCGATATACGCGGTGCGAAGCTCCGTAGTTGCCGTTAGGCTCGCGCCGCCCCACGAGAAGCGAGGCCGCCCCAGTTGTTGAGCCATGAGATCCGCCATCATCCGGGCGTGCCGCCCGTTTCCGTTAGGAAACGGATGGATCGCCGCGAGGCGATGGTGGAAGCGCACCGCAAGTTCATCGGCGTTGTAGACTCCCGCTTCACGCCAAGTGCGGGCGTCGTCAATCAGCTTCTTGACCTCCGTCCGAACGGCAAACTTGTCCACGCCAATGTTCTTGTTCGTGGTCCGAACCTGACCGGCCCAGGCCCACACGGCGTCGAACATTCGTCGATGTAGCTCGTACAAGAAATCTTCCGTGAGGACATCTAGTCGCCCGCTCCGTTGCAGCGCGCGCTCATGTGCCCACTGGAGACCTAGTTGGATGTTGGCTTCTTCGAGTTCGTCTAGCTCTCCTAGCATGGCCACGTGTTCTTGAAGCAGGCCTTCTGCTTCATCGGGATCGATCGGAGTAGCTCCGTCCGGGAGGTCATTCGTCATAGGAGGCTGACCACAGACGACCAGGCGATTCGAGCAGATCCAAAACAAGTGCGTCTGTACGTTCGTCGAGACCTGATTCAGGTTCCTGGTCCTCGAGGCGCATCGTGTGTCGCACGGAACGGGTCATTTCGGTCGCGACGCGCAATGCTCGTTGCTCGAGCGTCTCTCTGACTGAGTGCTTGGGGACGATGGCATATACGAGTTCGCTTTCCATTGCGTGTGCCGCCTGCTCCAACGCCCGCAGAGTGGCGGAGCCGTCCTGTTCCCGTTGCTCCAACTGGCTGATGGCCTGACGCGAAACGCCCATGCGGCGGGCCAGGTCGGCTTGGCTCATCCCCAGGGCGCTTCTTAGCTCTCTGACCCAACCCCGCGGTGGGGGACGCAGCAAAGAGGCACCTGTCCGGATTTCGCTCAAGCGTCGATCCAACTGCTCCCGGGCCACGGCTCGGATTCTCCGTTGCGACGTCTTCATGTGATCGCCTGTCAAGTTATAGCTTGTCTCACGAGCATGTTGTAAGCAAGCCAAAGATTGCGCAACCTGGCCCGCATGGCAAGACATAGCTTGCCGATCGGTGTCAGAGACGCACTCCATAGCTTGACGTCGCGACATACGTGCCGGCGTCGCCCGCCGAAACCGAGGGGCGCCGTGGAGCCATCGGCTGAGGCCAAAAAGGCGATACGCTCGACGGGCCCTGGGTCCTGAGACCCCCGCCAGCACGGTTGGATGCCGGACCGGTCGATTCGCCGAGGTCAGCCGCAGAGGGAGCGCGCGAAGAGGTGGGCCGTTCGGCGGTCTCCTCCCCCATCACGGTTTCTCGAGCCCGAACACGACCACGAACTCGATGTCGAGTTCGTCCTCGAGCCGACCCAGAACGAAGTCGTCGCCGATCTGGTAGGCGGTGAAGCCCTCCGGCATATCCACCGTGCCCAGCCAGCGGCCGTCGTCGTCGAACACCGACCAGGTCGATGCCGAGAACATCACTCCACTGTATTCCTGGACCCATAGATTTCCGACCGCGTCGACCAGAAGCCGCGAGTAGGCTGGCATCGAGTCCGGGAGGGGCATCTGCCGGTAGTGGGCCTCGAGCCGGCTGGCGACCTCTTCGTTGGGCGCGTTCTCGGCGAGGTTCGCGATGAACCGGTCGAGTTCGGCTTCGCCCGCCGGCCGTGCGGGTCGCACGATCCGGAAGCTCGCGAGCAGCCGGCCGTCGGAGGCGTGGCGGTCGACGACGAACGCATCGGCCGAGCCAAAGAAAAACGCGTTGCCAAACACAGCCGTCACGGACTGGCGGGCGAATGGAACCGCCTGGGAGCCGAGCTGGCCGTTCACTTCCGCCAGGTAGAACTCGTTTCCGGGAAAGTCGCCGACCCGGTCGACGATCGTGCCATCGTCCGGGTCGATGCGAACCATCAGCTCGCGGAGGCGCTGAAACCCGATGGTCGACTCGGGGCCGAAATCATATGGAGAATCTGCGAGGATCGATCGATCGTCGAAGACTCCAAGTGGCCGTGCTGGAGGATGATCGTCCAGGAAGGGCAGACCAAACGACCTCGTGAACTCGCCACCGCCGGAGACGACGCTCATCCGGCCGAGCCCGCGATCGTAGGCGAAGATGGAGTCGCCTACGGCATCGATCCGCGACAGGAGCTGGAACTCTCCCGGCCCTTCCCCCTCGCCGCCGGCGGACGCGATGAGCTGGCCCGCCGGGTCGTAGAACCGGACCTCGAACGTCCCAGCGTTTGCAATCGCGATCCGACCGTTTGCGAACAAGTGCGCGTCCTGGACGCGGAACAGCTGCGAGCCGATCTCTCCTGCTACCGACCCGATGATCTGACGCGGTGTGTCGGTCAAGGACCACGCAGCCGACCGGGACCAAGCCGGTACCGTGCTCTCCACGATCTTGACGCCCGCGCTATCGCGCGTCGTCGTGGTCTCCACCGGGGCTCGTTCGGGCATTTGGCAGGCCGAGAACAGCCCGAGCGCAAGAGCGATCCGTATCACTACCGAGCGTCGGTCCATCTCTCTACTCTCGCCTCCGACGGCGTCATACCGCTTGAATCCGTCGACCAAGGGTCCTGAACGCACTACCAGCTCGGTTGAGGTCTGCATCGACCGCTCGGAGTACGCGCCCAGTCGCACGATCGCTCTCACGGCAACGAATCGTGGATCGACCATCGTCAACATCGATGAGTGCTCGCGGATCGGACGCGAGAGATCCGAGAACTGACCGTCATGCCAACAAAGGTAACAACAGTGTACTGACCCGAGCGATCGCGGCGGAAACTCCCTCCACCGTAGCTAACCCCTCTAGGCATCTCCATAACTGTTGGATGACACTCCTGTTCGGCTCAGGCTTCGCCAGTTGATCGCGAATGCTCTCGACATCGACCGCAAAACCAAGCTTGTCAGATTCCTCTATATTTCCGCTTGAAGTGATTGCCTCCTTCAGGTCGCCAAGCGCCTCGTGCAACTCTCCGTATGTTGCGTTAACGACGTTTCCGTCTCCAAGTGTGATGATGTTGCTTCCAGTAGCCGTGATGCTGATGCCGGCGTATCGGTCGCGGGGTTCGAACTGAGAACCACCTTCAATTCGATCGATCCCTTTTGCTGCGATTTCGTAGAACGTAGTGCTCGATGGAATCGTACCGCCTCTTACGTTAACTGTCTTCTCGATGTCGAACGTCTTGACCCATTCGTTATCGATCAGATAGGTGAGGTTGGACATCACCTGTTGCTGTTTCAAACCGTTCAGCTTCTTCAACTCTCGCTTCACATCGCTGATCTTTACGGCCGAGCCTCTTTTTCCCGTTCGACTTGTAGCAGCCGCGTTCCTGTCAAAGAAATACTGCAGGATCTGTCGACGGATCCCGTCATTTGGATTCATACGACACTCATAGTACTGACCCCGTTTTCAAGCTCGGGCTAACGAATGGGGCGCCAAACTCGGCCTCTAGCTGGTTCGCTTGGAGCAACCATGTGCCGATCGTCGGAGCGCACGCAGTTCCAAGGGGTTGGAGGATCTGAATCGCCCAAACCTTACGAAGTTCCCTTCGTAAGGTCGGGATGCTCGGAATCGAGGAGGGTCTGCGACGAAGAAGCCCCCCCAACAGAGGAGTGTTAGGAGCTAAGGCTGGTCCAGGGCGACCCCAAACATCAGGGACCAGGCATTTCGCTCGCCGGTTGGCGAATCGGAGAATGTCGGTCCCTCGTCCGGCGACGTGGATCCGTAGCCACCTCGGATCCAGACGTGCGTCGATTGACCGGCCCTGACGCGGAGGGTTGCCCGTCCGGCCCAACTCGTCGCATCGGTCGCGTTGAGTCCAAGCTCCGGCGCCAGCCAGCGCGCGTAGGCAGGTCCGATCGCTGTCGGGTCTGGCAGGCTCGAAGTCGGGCCGTACCAAGACGCCGCCCCGGCCACCGACACGGCGACCCGATCGCTGACCTGCCGGGCCACCTCCGCGGCAATCGAGGGCTCCCAACTCTGAATGTCCGAGAACTGTTCTTCGATGACGTCGGTCCGCAACCGCGACTCGAACGTGGTGCCAACCAATAGGGCGAGCTGCCACGCCCGTGAGGGACTCCAACGCGCGTCGGCGTCCAGTCGCAGGCGCCGCTCGTCCGACACGAAGTGTATGAAATCGAGATCGCCCCGCTGAGCGCCTCCGTCTAGCGTCGTGTACCGACCGTCCAGCGAAAGCAGAAGCTTGGGGTGCGGGTGCAACTGCCCGGCGAGTCCAAGCGTCCAGCCATCGGCGTTCCAGTCGTCGACGAGGGGGTCGTTGACGCGGTTCTGAAATCGATCCTCCGACAACGACTCCCGCTGGCCGTACAAGACCCACTCCATGCCGCCAGTTTGTCCCGCCAGGGCCAGTCCCGCGGCCCAGGCGGTGCGAATGAGTCGGCGCTCGAAGCGGCCGAGAAAGAAGTTGAATGCGGTGGGCTCTTCGTATCCGTTTGGCGCGTACGCTCTCCCCTCGGCCCTGAGCGCAAACAGCGTGGGGGTATGCGTGACTTGGCGCCAACGTCCGATCGCGCCGATTCGGACGCTCGGGCCAAGGTCATACGTGAGGCCCGCCGTGACTCCGGGGACGCCGGTTCGGTACTGGCGTGCGACATCGACGCTGTCTGCCTGGATGTCCTGCGCGGCGTATCCGAACGCGACGCCCACGCCGACTCTTCCGAACTGCCAACCGCCCGCGCCCTCGACTTGCGCGGCGAGGCGGTCCGTGGGGTCGCCCAGCGTGTCCATCACCGTGAACGGGTTGCTCGAGTACGGCAGGCGGGAGCCGGCGAAGGCGCTGTCACCTATGGAGTGAAGATCTGCTGCGACGCGCCCGATTACGGCGCCGCGGGCGCCTAGGGGGCGCCAGCCCAGCCCCTTCACCTGCACCCGAGTCTCGCTGCTGGGGTCGAGCGGTCGACGGTAAGCCCCGGACGCATCGCGCACGGCGAATTCCGCCCCCGCATAGGTGTCGTCAATCTCCCGCCGCAGGGCCGCGGGATTCCCCGTCACCCAGAACAGGCCAAGCTGAGGCGCGGGAAGCTCCAAGAGGCGTGGGAAGCTGATCTCGCTTCCCGGGAGCCGCCTCGGCAGGTCGCCGATCTCCGCCAGCGGACTCCACCGCGACAGCCACTCCGGCGCGTCCCGGCCGCCCGACGCCTCGAACGGTGGGATGACCTGCGCGGAAGCGGGCAACGGAGCGACGACGAGGCCCACCACAAAGCACGCGGCCCATGCGCGGCGACTCACGCGCACCTACCCACCCCGTCCCGGCAACAGCGCTTTGAGGGGCAACGTCACCTCGAGTCCGAAGCGGAGGGCCCCGAAAACACGTGGTCGAATACCAGCCTCGGTTGTGAAGCCCCGGCGATCCGTAAGGTTGAAAGCCCAGAAGTTCAGACTGCCGTCGAGCGGGAGGGTCTTGCTGATCTGCAAAGCCGCCAGCCAGTCCCCAGGTGTGGACCGGAGCCGAATCAGGGAACCCTGACGCGGCACTCGTAGATCTTGGAATTCCGGTTTTCCTCGCTCCGATTCGGGCACGCGCGTCACGTTACCGGTTCGATCGATAAAGCCGGCGAACGCGAGCGTGTCCGCCGGTCCGAAGTCCTCGGTCTTGTCTGTGATGTTGTGCTGGAGCGTAAGCGTGACGACCAGTCCGAGCTCGGGTTGGTGGTGAATCGCGCGATACGTGACCAAGGCCCGTCGCCCGAACTCCAGGATCGGATCCCAGAACGGGGCGCGCGCCTGCGTTTCGAGAAGCTGGAAGTTCTGAAACTGCGTTCGAGGTCCGTAGTCCAGCGAGTTCGTGGTCTGCTCCGTCTCCACGAGGGCTCCAGTAACATGGAGGCGGGTCCGAATGGGGCGGATCTCAGGGAGCGACGCGACGAGCTCGATCCCTTTGTTCACTTGCTCGACCACGTTGGCCGGCCGGTCGATGAGAATCGGGATCGTGTCGGCACCGACGGGAGGCAGCAGGATCTCGGGCTTGATCCCGTTGCCGATGGTCGTATCGCTGAGCGCGAAGCGGTCGCGAAGCAGAAACGACCGGATCGGATCGATTCCCACTCCATCCTCGATGCGATCGCGGAAGGCGACCAGGGAAACCTCGGCGCCGCCGACGCCGAACTCGATCCCGACCTCCGCCTTCGTGGCCCGAATCCACCCCAGATCGTCGTTCGTGGGGTCCTCGACAAATGTCGTGAGCACCGCGATCCGTTCGGCCGGATCGTTCGTGAACTGGTTTACGTTGATGACGTCGTAGTACTGGTTTGCCGGGAAGAGCGCCGAAACCGTAGGCGACTTGGCCACTCGGCCCCAGCCGCCGCGGAGCCTGAGCCTCGGCACGGGCGAAAACTCGACGTTGAGACGAGGCTGAACGAAGGCGTCGCGCACACCGTCGAACCACGTCGAGCCTTCATGAAGCAGATCGAGCCGGAGTCCGGCCTGGATTTGCAGCGCGGCCCGATCGCCGAGCGGGATCGCTAGACGATCGTCCACATAGTATCCGCTCATCACGAGCGCACTGATCTCATCGAAGCTGCGCGGTCGATCGAATCCCTGCACGCCGTTGAATTGGGTTTGAAGCGGTCTCCCGACGTCGAAGCTCGTCCCGACCCCACCGCTCCACTCGCGCCGCGGCTCGAGCCCGACCCGGACATGGTGATCCAGTCCGAACAGGTCGGGTCGCGTCTCGAGCTCGAGCCGTCCGTAGACGAGGCGGGGGCCTCCGTCGATTGTCACGTCGGCGACGTAGGGCTCGAGCACGAAGAAGCCCTCCTCTCTTCCGCCGTCGAGCCGGCGCGTGAAAGCGGACGGACCCGTGAGGCTCTTTCTCGCCTGTATCTCGTTGTCGGTCGAGCTCGTGGCGAACGAACCTGTGAACGACAGGACACTGCCTTCGGCAAGCCGAAGGCGCGCCCGCTCCGAGATCCGGATGCCCCACTGGTCGGTGCGCTCGGTCAGGTTGAAGGCGGTGCTCACGTCGTCGGGCTTGTCCTCGCGGAACCGGAAGACATCCGCTCGTGTGTCGAGCGTGAACTTGCGATCCGCGGGCGAGGTCCCGATCGCCTGCGTCCCGCCCACAGCCACGCGATGCGAGAGCTGTCCCGCCAGCCGGAGCGATCGGTCTTCGGCAAGTCCCGGCGTGATCTTGGTGCCTGCGACATCGAAGGTGAGCGTGCCGCTGTGGCCCGGGCCACCGAACGAGCGCCCCCCAAGCGCGGTGCCCTCCAGGGTCCGAGGATCAAGCTGGCCCGCAATCTCCGGGTCGACGTCGCCGGCCCGCGTGTCCACGATGACGGTTCCTTGCGTGAGGTCGCCCCAGCGCGCAGACGGGAGGCCTCGAATCACTTCGACCCGTTCGAGCGTGTTTGCCGGGATCCGTCTCAGGTCGATGCCCCCGTCCGCCGACGTGGTGAAGAAGATCTCGGATCGGGGACCCAGCGATTGGAGGTTGGCGTTGTTGGAAAGAGGCACTCCGTCTAAGACAATGCTCGTGCCGAAGCTCGCGAGATCCTGCGCGAACACACCAACACCGTCACGATTGCTACTGCCCGAGGTCGGCGCCGAGCGCAGGGCGAATTGCTGGACCGACCCTAGTCCCGGCGGCTGAAGCGCGACGCCGGGCAACAGCTCGAGCACGCCGGCAAGACTCGCGGCCGTTTGATGCTGGATGGCATCCAGATCGATCACACTAGCCGTGGCAAGCTCGGCGGTGGCGCGGCTGACCGCATCGACGGTCACCGTGATTTCGGACATCTCGAGCGCCTCATCGCCCAGCGTGAAGTCTCTCACTAGGTCGCCCTGAGTCGGCACGGTGATGGCGAGCCGCGCCGTAGCCAACCCGATTCGCTGTGCGCGGAGCACTTGCGGCCCGGGTGGGAGGTTGACCAGGCGGTAGCGCCCATCGGCGTCCGTGATGGTCCCCAGGACCGTACCCTCAAGGCCGACGAACGCATCGGACACGGGTCTGCCGCTCGAGGCGTCGGTGACGCGCCCTGAGAGGCTGGCCTGCTGGGCAGCGACTGGACCAACAAGCAAGCCGGTCGCGAGAACTGCGACAGAGACGCGTTTAACGCGCCGAGCGGGTCGGGCTTTCATTCACTCATGTACGGAGCGAGACCAGTCCTCGCGCAAGGGCGTTTTGTTTCTACACGGGACAAGGTGGCCTTGTCGCTAGGGGTTGACGGTTCCTGGCGTGTGATCAGTCATGATGAAGTCCGCCGCCGTGGTTCCGGTATCCTGGAGGATGGTTCGGCCGCCCTCGCTGCGCAGCCCGAGTCGCCGATAGGAGATGTTCGTCTCTTCCACCTCCCCGACCAGCCCAAACTCTAGCACCGCGAGCTCGTAGCGATCGAACCGTTGGTTGATCATGGGGGCGCAAGGGGGGAACTCGCGATCGCTGTCCAGATTCAGCCCGACGAAGGATACCGCATCGATGATTCCGTCCGCGGGAAGCTGGACGTACCCGCGCCCCGTGTGGTCTCGGAAGGCGGTTGGGAGCGCCGCCACATCAGCGGGTTCGCTCAGGAAGTAGGTGTCGCCGGTGGCGAGGAGGTACGTACTCCGCCAGGGCTCGGTGCCGACGTTGATCATGTTGGGGACCGATGGATTGTCGGCGGCCCCCACCGGGTGGATCTCGAAGTCGGCACCGGACAGATCGAATAGCCAAGGGTGGACAGGCGTATGGTCGATGGCGACGTTCGCGATCAGCCGTGTCTCGCCCGGCCCGATTGGATGGTCCGCGCCACTCCCGGGGAATTGGAGCACAAGGAGAGTGAAGATCCCGTTGGGATCCTCTCTTGTGGACTGACTCGCTGCGCAAGAATTGAAGCTGAAGTCGCGTTGGCCGAAGAAGTAGGCGCGGCCAAACAGCAGACCGTCCAAGAAGCGGGTCTGGCTCGAGTTGTTGTAGATCTCCACGTAATGGCCGGCCGAATACCCGGTCCCGTTCGTGTCAGTTATCGGAGGGTCGGTCGGGTTGAGCTCGCTGATCACGAGCCCCTCCGCACGATCGGACGCCAGCTCAAGCTCGATCACCGTGCCCAGGCCTAGGGTTGCCGTCAAACCGTCACCAAACGCGCGGACGCCCCCGGCGAGTTGGCTTTCCGCTGCGTTCAGCCGTCGCGTCGCGTAGATCCGGAACTGCCCGCTGAACACACCGGGCACGACGACCTCGCCGTTCACATCAGTATCCAGAGTGCTCCACACGGCGGTTCCGTTTCGCAGCACGTGGACTTCTGCATTCGGGATGCCGGTTTGCCAGCCGAGCGCGTCGGCGAGCGCCGACTCCTCGGGCGCGAGTCTCACCCGTACGGTCGCAGCCGTCGTCGTGGGAACTGTTGGGCCGCTAGATGGAGGACCCGAGAAGTCGCGACCGCCTCCGCAGGCCCCGGCGCCCACGACCAGTGCCAGCGCCAAGAAATGTGGCGCTTGCACGGCGAGTAATTGGCCGATGTCAGCGACACTTGCAGGTCCGGGGTGGCAGCTAGGCCTCATGATGGGTTTCTCATGGAACTAACCTCCTTGGTTCCTTCCTGGCGACACGAATCGGATCCGGCGTCAAAGTCCACATGTGCCCCGTTAATAAAACGCGGCCTCGCGTGGTTTCGAGACGCTTCGACCGTCCGCCAACGCTGTTACGGCCATGGGTACCGGCGACACGGACTATGGCATGGCGTGTGTCTAGCTACGACAAGTCCGCGGCCGTAGTTCCGGTGTCAGACCGCCCTGGAAATCCAAGGGGCGTAAAGAAGGAGGGGCGCAGATCGATCTTCGCACAAGGGCGTTTCGATTGTCAATTCTCGGCGGGCCGCGAGACGATCCCCAACCTCCGTTCACCTCGTGGTGTTCCTTCTGTCGAAGGAGTCGGGCGCTGCATCGTCCATGAACGCAGCGCCCGATCGTGTTCAAGACCTGCGACGGCTACGCCGTCCGTCCGTCGACTAGCGAAGTGCGTAAGGGGTTAAAAGAAGCACATGCAGCATCCGCCCTGACATTCCCCCCCGAAAGCCTGAAGCTGCTGGACGCAATCAGTGTTGCAGGAGCTGTTGGTCTTGGGCGGACACGTCCCGAGATCGCAGGGTGGGGCACTCGTCGTGGCGAACGCTTGCGTGACGCCGAACGCGAGCCCACCAGCCATGAAGAGCATGGCGACAGTGATAGAGAGTCTCTTGATGAGGATCGTTAACATGGTGCCCTCCTTACGGGGCTGAGGTACGTCGCCGACCTTGTTCGGGCCGGTCCTACGAAACACTGGTGGCTACTCGTTACCGACTACTCTGGTTGAATTGACTGAATCGGCATCGTGGGCGCGGCGTCATCCTCCAACGCCGGTGGCGTAAGAATCGCAGTCCGAACCGAATCGATCGTGGTGGGTCGCGTCACTTCCCCAATGGTGACGTGGGACACCTCTCCTGCGTTCTCCACAAGCATGGTCACGGGCACACGATTGGCCCGGTAGAGCCTCGCGTAACGCAGATCATCAAGCAGCACGATAGGGAACGGGAGACCGTGCTCGTCGCGATAGGATCGCGTGGCTTCTAGTGAGTCGAGCGCGACCCCCACGACCTGCACATCATGCATGTCCGCCAGCCGCGAGAGATCCTTCCAGGCGTCCAAGCTGGCACGACAGAACTCGCACGTGGACGTAAAAAAGTAGAAGAGCTGGCGGCTTCCGGCGTCGGGCGCAAGGAGGATCGTGTCGCCATCGATGCTCGCGAGCTCGTAGGGCGGAAGCCACATGCCCGCGTGGGGCTGTGAGGCAATAAGTCCAATCTCGACCACTCTCTCCGAGAGGTCGCGCTTCTGGTTCCCGAGCACGACCACGAGAACGATGACGCCACCCAGGATGATCGACTGCAACCTCGAGAGCATAGTCCAATGCGACACTTGTTCCTCGCTATCGCCGACCTTGCTCCCCCCGACAACTAACTCTGCGGTTTGTCCACGGACTCGGAAAGCGCATTCCCGTTTTCATTTCCGTTAGGGCATGTTCGATTCGTTGAGATTCGAGTCAGTCTCTTTAGGCCGTCTCGCGAAAGCACCGGCCGCTTCAACCGGAAGGCGCAGCGACCTGCTTACCGAGCCCACCGTCGAGCCCGAAGCAATGGCTCAGGTATTCGTCAAAGGAGTTCTTCAGGAATGCCCCGTCGTCGACCGAGGCTTCGTCGAGAGTCATGTCCACCACCGAGCGCGCGGTCCTACGGACTCTCTGGCCGCTAGCCCCGACGCTCTTTGCCGCGCGCTCCCACGAGGCACCACGTGGACGACCAAGTACGGCGCGAACGAGCACGATCCACTGAAGCAGTTCTTTCGGACTGCCGGCCAGCGCCTCAGCACGTGGTACCAGACGTCCTGGGCGCTCCGTCGGCTAAGCTGCGCGAGTGCCTCGACGGTCACGAGGGGAGGCTCAGCGAGCAGCGCGACTTCAATAAAACGCCTCATCACCGCAGTGAGTCTCGGGTCCTGGTCGACGCGGGCCGCTTGCTCGCGGAAGAAAGCCGACGCCCGAACCCGGTACAGTGCCCAGGGCAGCTCGAGACTTAGACCAGCCCTGGTCGCGGAGATCGTCTGGATCCCGTCGATCGTGGGTTTGCCTGCATCGGGCGACGACAGCACGATGATCTTGGAGCGAGAGGCCCGGGGCAGAGTACCGAGTCGCTCGCGAATCTCGAGATCACCCGGCTGGATCGCGACTACGACCGCTGAAGCGCGGGACAGGCCGTCTAGGAACTCGGACCACCGCTTATACGTCGTCCATTCGATCCCCAGCTTGTCGACGACTGACTCCGCGGTGGCCAACGCCTCGACGGCGCGTGATCCCGACCCGTAGGCTGGCACGAACATCGATGCCCCCTCCTCGTTCCCTTGCCTAGGACGCGCACCCCCTACGTACCATTGGTAGATGAGAGCGCCGAGGAGCGGTTTTCCTTACTTCGGTACAAGGACCTCCTGCGCGAAGCGCTGGAGGAACCCGACCACCCAAAATGCGATATAAGATCTTCGCCTCTTGATCTCTCTAATAGTCTGAACGCGGGCAGGCACCGTCGGGAGGACCCGCAGGTCGACATTTCTAACTTGTGTTAGCTGCGGTCGAGATCAGGCATTGAATCCTTCCCACCACACGTGGTTGGGTAGCATGAGTTCTCCGTCGAAACACTCCTTGCCCGGGGAGAAAACGCACTGCCCCGACTTACACAGGAGCGGTGGCAGAGTGCGCAGGGAGATGAGGCCGGTGAACGAGATCAGCATCAAAACTACGACACGGTGAGATAGTGATGTTCGCATGGTTTCCTCCGTTGCTGGTGGATGACCTGCGAGTCCACGAACCTCCCGTCGGTGCGCGAAGGAGATGACGGTCAAGAAGAGCGAGTTGGATGCGGAGTCGCGCCTGATGGCGCGGATCGTCAATGGAGATGCGGACGCACTTGCGGAAGCATTTCGTACGCATGCGCAACGCGTGTTCAACGTTGCCTACGGCGTGACTCGCGTGGTGAGCGATGCGGAGGAAGTCGTCCAAGATATCTTCGCCGCCTTGCCTGAGCGGCTGGCGACGTTCGAGGGACGGTCCACACTGAGTACGTGGCTTCACACGGTGGCCGTGCGGGCAGCGTGGCTGCGAACGACAACTGAGCGTCGCCGTGACCGGCTCTCTCCCGAGTTCCTCGGTCGACGATTCACGTCCGAGGTCAATCGCCCAGTCGACCGTGTGGCTCTGGAGAGAGCGCTCGCTTCCATCCCGGTCAAGGTTCGAACGGTGATTTGGTTAAAGGTGGTGGAGGGATACACGCACGCAGAGATCGCCGAGATACTCGGAATCTCTGAAAACGCGTCCGTACAGCGTCTACATCGCGCGAAGCGTTTGTTGCGCACGGAGCTTGGAGGCGAACGATGAGTCTGACCGGTTGGCTGGGGGGTCACCCTTCCTATGAGCGGCTGAGCCGATTCTCCGATGGAGACTTGGAAGCTCGAGGCGCGCGCTCTGTCGCAAGGCATCTCGAGACGTGTTCGCCGTGCCGGCGCGAGATCCAGATCATGCGAGACGCGGAGGCGGCCCTGCGGGAAGTGCCAATTCCGCGCATGCCGGAGGACCTTTTCGAGCGGGCGATGGCCCGGCGCGCGTCGTCGGTGATCCCGCTCCTTCCGCTTGGACCGCCGAGCGAGCCGCAGCCACAGCCTCGTGGGACCCTCGTCGCAGCTCTTGGGCTCGTCGTGATTGTTACCGCGGCCGTCGTTCTTCTGACCGCTCGTCGAGTAAGCGCTGACGCCAGCGTTCTCGACATCGACGCCATTGAAGGGACGACCGGCGCGTCCGTTCGATTCCAACCGTCCGCGCTGCTCGCGGGTGAGGACTCCGTACGCCTTCGCGCGTGGGCTTGGGGGGGCCGTTACGACCAGTTCTCGCCACCCCAACTCTTCACGGCACCGCTTCGCAAGGAGGGAAACGAATTCCGTGGCCGGGTTACGCTCGACGCGGGCTACGATTTCGCTTGGATGGCGGTCGAGAGCTGGGACGGCAATCGCGTGGATGCCAACGGCGGCGAGTTCTCGCCTTTGACTCGCGAGTCGCGCGGCCATCGATCGGTGGCGAGCTATGCAGGAGAGCTGCTTGCGCTCCAGGACTTCGCAAACCGGGGCTTCCCCCTTTGGGGCGAACTGCAGTCGGTAGTCGACGAGGCACTCGTCTTGTTCCCGGACAGCCCAACGCTGTGGTTCGTGAAGGCGGCCTACGACCTTCGTGTGACCACTTCCGAGCGGGCGCGTGATTCCGTCGAGATGGTGCATGGAGCGAAGCTCAGCGAGTTCGCGGCTAGATCTGAGCAATCGCCCGAGGACTTGGTGGCGCTCTTCAATCTCGCGCTCACGCTCGAGAATGAACCGCAGCAGAGGCGTTTGCTCGACCGGCTTCGGCGAGCGGCGCCTGACCATCCACGGATCCATGAGCGGCGCGTTGTGGACCTCGTAACTGATTTGAGCGGCGACCCGACGACTCTTCTCGGAGAGTTGGAACGCGAGTGGGGCATCGCGGGGCCCGCCAACGCGTTGTTGGCTCGTTCTGGTTTCAACATCGTCAAGACCTTCGATGATGCGGAGGCGGTTCTGCGCTGGGCCGAGCGCGGCTTCGCCTGGAACGTCGCCGGCCGTGACGGTCTCTTGACCGAAGCAGCGAAGCTCCCCGCAATTCGCGATTGGGCGATCGAACGACTGCCTGCGCAGATCCGCTTTCGCCAGGCGCCCTTCGACTCCGAGCGTCCGATCTACCAGACCCGCGACAGCTTCCAGGCCAATTCGCGCCGCCGAGCCGCCCGGCTCGAGTTGGCGCTGGGCAACGCGCTTCTCGATCGAGGACAGACTGCTGAAGCGACCGCCTCGCTCGACCGGGCGCTGACCATGACCTGGGATCTCGAGACCGCCGAGAGGTTGATCAGCCTGCTGGAGCACCAGGCCGTCCGGTCCGGCGATTCGGAACCGGGCCTCTCCGCACGGCTCGTCGAACTTCGCACCCTCGTGGCAGCCGACCCCCTGCACGGGTCGACCCAGGCGCCGACGCCCGCGGTCATCCAAGCAGGCGACGATCTGTTTGTGCGGTTGACCAAAGGCGTCAGATCGGGTCGACTGGAGCCTGACGCGGTCCAGCTTGGCGCGCCGGGCGAGGACCCCCGAGCCCTTGAGCCAGAGTCCACTACGGTTCTCGCTTCGTGGTACGCCATGCCCCCTAAAGCGGAACTGGCCGTTCTCGAGGACCTCTCCGCGCGACTCCGAGATTCGGACATCGCGTTGTTTCTCGTCAGCTCGGAGCGGCACTTCGAAGAAATCTCCGCTCGGGCGTCTCAGCTTGGAGCACAAGCGTTCTTCGAGATCGATGGGACAGCGACTGAGGCGCTCGGAGGCTGGCACGCGAGCGAGTATGTCGTGATTTCGGGCGGACAGTACTGGGTGCTCCACGACCCTCAAGACGCCGTTCGGCTCGCTTTGTTGGTATCAAGCAACTGACGCGCGCAAGACGACTGAGCGCGCGCAGGCGGTCATGAGGTGAGAGCTAACGGGAGGGTGAAACCTTACGGACGGGGCGTTTGGCGCTCGTGCGAGGTCGGACTTCAGCAAACTCGGCCGGAGCGAACATGCGATATCGACGCAGAAGTCTGAAGAACATGGCGGGCGTCACGAAGATGAAACGCAGGATCAAGAAGGATCTCGGCATCTACGAAGTGACAAAGCACCTCAATGCGCCAGGAAAACGCGAAACGACGCTTGAAACGGAGGCTCGGTTATGAATCCGAGCCGATGAAGCTGCTTCGATTCATCGGAAGGCTCTTGAAGTGACGCCGCAGTGGGAGTGCTGACATTCGGCACCCTGACCGCGTATACGCCACCGAAACGACACGAGGATCCAGACGGGATTCTCGGGGTCGCGCGAACCGCGTGTGTAAGCTTATCCCCCCGAGACTCCTCTAAGCTCTAGGCAGGCTCAGCCGGGTCGCGCCTAGTATTAGTGCAGTGATACATCGGCATCACAAACACAACCGGCAGTGAGGGATCAACCATGGCTGTCAAACACACACCAACCCAAGAAGTGCACAAAGGCAGTAAGGGAGGAAAAACCGGATGCGGCTTCGACACTACTGAGCACCCAGATCACTGGGTCGATTCATCGTCGAAGATCACGTGCGCCAAGAACGGGTGTAAGAACTAGAGGGCCGCGTCGCCGACGGATCGGACCGGCGTTGAATGCCGCTGTGCTCTACGGCGGCGGGTTTCGGCTGCGCGTGAACGCGCCGTCCGGATGGTGTTGAGCCCGCGGGCGAGGACTCGGTACGTGCGCTCGACATCAGTGGAGAGGGATTTCGCAGCGAGCCGTCCCAACACACTCTGGGTTGTCGGATCGTTCAGACTGCCACGCTTTCCGTTGGACATTCGGGCTCGTTGGACATTCGGGCTCGGCGGAGACAGGCACGGCATCGAGCGGATGTGCCCAATTCTGTGTGTCAACGCCGGTTGAAAAAGTGACAAACGTGGCGGGTGAAAATGTTACACCCGACGGAGGTGACGAGCCTCTTATGTCGTCGTCATCTCCTTGTTCTTTGATGTCCTTCGTCGATGGGCTGAAGAGAAGTCCGTTGTGGAACATATTGTACAGTGTCGGGGTTCTTGAGACAATAAATGGCATACAAATTGTATGCATTTTCTGCTTTACGATGATCGTTGTATTTTCGGTCATCTTGTGATACCAAGTAGGTGTGCAGCGTTCGTAGGCGCTGCACTTAGGCCCTCGGGCCAAAAGTCGTAGAAAGGAGGAGGAGATGATCGTAACGAGCAGATCGCGCGCAGTGCAGTCCTCGACGAGGCAGACGTCCGTTCGGCTCGATTCGAGCCTTTTTCTAGAGATGGTGAAGTGCATAGAAGCGCGGTCGATTAGCCAGCGTGCATTCCTGGAGCAAGCGATCCGCAGAGAGCTTGCGGAGCAACGGCGGGTGGAGCTGGCCTCTGCGTACGAGGAAGCGTTCACCGACGCTGAGTACGTCTCCGAAATGGAGGCCCTTGCCGAGACCGCTGTCTCGGATGGCTTAGAATAGGGTTGGCCTACACTGGGAAAGTGTATCGGTGGGACGCGTTCTGGGCAGACCTCGAGCCGGCGGTTGGCTCCGAGCAAGATGGAGCCAGTCGTCCTGTTCTGGTGGTTTCGAACGACGACTTCAACAAGAGTGCCCCGATCGTAACCGTTCTCCCCATGACGACGCATAGAGGGAAGGGTAAGTCGAAGCCGTTCGAGGTGCTTATCCCGCAGGGTCACCTAGATGACGGAAAAGCCTCGATTGTGATGCCCCACCAAATCAGGACCATTTCCAAGATGCGGCTCCTTGAGCCGATGGGTCGACTTGATGATGGCGACTTACAGTGGACGGTAGAGACGGCGGTCCTCGAACACCTAGGGATCGCACTCGGGGTCTAGTCTGGCGAACCGCGCCAGCGGACCTGGTAGCTGAGGTCCCGACGTAAGAGCTGCTCGGCATCTATCGGAAACTCTTCAGGTAGCTTCACTGGGCGGACGATGTGGTAACTCTTCAGAAAACCTACGGAGAGGGTGGGATTCGAACCCACAAGCCCGTTAGGGCGCCAGTTTTCGAGATTGACGACCATACGTCCGGCCCGTTCAGCGAATCCCGGGTAAGCCCCGTCCCTGGGGCATATCCGGTTTCCCGCCGTCCTGCCTGTCCTACTCGTATCGTCATGTATGGGGACACTTTTGGGGACAGCCGTCAAACCCAACCGCCCGCTCTCCGCTACCCGACGGGAAATACTCGCTAACGGCCACCGCGAACTGGGACGCGACGGTGGGGGTGAGTAGCGTGGGCTCCACGTTGGACTTTGGGTAGGCCGCTCCCGGCGGAGGCGGTAAGGTGGACTTGCAGTTGATTCTCTAGGTCGATCTGTCCCGCCGCGCGAACGTCGTTGCGGGAGGAGCCTTGGTCGGCAAGCCTTCTTGGTCGGCAAGCCTTAGAAGGCGAGGGTGTAAAAACCCTGCGTGCCGTTGTAGATGAGCATACACATGCTAAGAATGTCCCGCCCAATCAGCACATCAAAACCTTGCTCCGTCTTAAGCTCCGCCGCGACGACAGGAATCGTGGGAAAGATCAAAGGGGCGTGCGTGGCGTCGGCTCCTGGGATCAATAGTCCAACGTCATATTGATCCAAATTCGCTTTGCCGCTCGGAGTGTAGATTGGGACGTTGCCAGTTGGTGTGAGGTCGAGAGCCTGTAGGACACTTGGGTCGACGGAAGAGCAGCTGGCGCCGGTGTCTACTAGCGCGTCGACCCCTTGTCCCGTGGGAACAGCTTTCCCCGCCTTCGTGAGAGCCTCACTCCGCTCGGCGCTCACCCCCACCGTGGCCTTCAGTAGTGGACCGCGTTGATTGTCGATCTGTAGCGTGAAATGGGCCACAAGTGTGCGGCCAATCAGCAGGGGGACGGGGTCATTAGTCGAGTGATCAAGTGTATTGTTTCTACGCCTTCAATCATTTTTACCAGAAACGGGGTGACTCCCAACTCGCGGTATCCGTGTCGGATGGCATCGTGGTAGGTGTCGAAGATTCCCAGCACTTCGTCGCCTTGAATCACGACGTACTGTCCTACGTGCTGATCGAGTTCCGCCAGCTTGTCCTTGTAGGTTTTGAGCTCTTTTTCAAGCGACATGATAGTTCTCCCGGGCGGCGCGTATCCGCGTCCACATTACCCTCCCGCAAGGTAGGTGCCGCCGCCCTTTTGGTGGCATTTGCTACACTGGCGGGGGCGTGAAGTTCGCCACGCCTCACCGCCGGATGGCACTTAGATCACGCTCGATGTTAACGGTGCTGTTATGCCGTCCGCCCTGTCAAGCGTTATCGCGCGACACCTGTAGTCGCATCCAACAGCAGCAATTGCTTGTTATGCGGCGGGCCCCGTACGCCGGGACTAGGAGAACGACGATCCATGCTCCTGATTGTATGACTCGAACTCCTCGTTCTGGAGTTTGGCTACATACTCCATCAGCTGCGCGTTGGTGCCGATTGCGTGGAATCGGGATGGGAGCGGGATAACGCGGTCTTTCCGTTCGTACGGGTGGGCGTGGTCATCTACCAAGAAGATCACGTCATTGCCCTGAGCAAGCGGCTGGTGCTTCGCGTCGGGATGAGTCGGCGAAACGTCTATGAGGATCAGATCGTCAGGGTCGTGCCAGACAGCGTGATGGGTAGCGATCAAGTAGTGACCAAGATCGAGGGACTCGCGGAGCAGGAAGTACCAGCCGTAACGAACCTGTCCACCGCGAGCGCTCCGGGCGGATAGTGCGTTCGCGATGCAGTTGAGAGGCGTTGCTCCTGGCACAGGATCAAGACGGGCGAGGCCAACTGGACCGGCGTCGATGGACTCGGCGAACTCCCGGATCGCATCGCGAACTAGGGCGCCGCTTACGGCCATGCTCAGCCTCTGCTGCATAACGGATACGCAATTCTTCTGCGGACCAGGGTGCTGAACTGACGACTGCCGGACAAGAGGTAACCGCCTTAGCCCCCCTTCTTACAAAGCGGGGGGGGCCTTCTGGGGGGCTACTCAACACACCTCGGGCTTAGACGCCTCCGCTACTCTCTCACGCGCTTCAATTCGGTGATGACGACCCAGTCCACCGAGGACCTGACCGACCGCACGAACGACTGTCCGATTATGAGGATCTCGACCGCGTCCGACGCCGGACGACCAATAGCGCGCATTATGGGGCCTGAAAACGAGGCGCCGCTTCGTGCGCTATCGAAGACTACTGCTTGGAGATCGTGGGACAGAAGATCGGCGATTACAGAATACGTCGTGTTATCCTCCGTGATCTCGCCGGTCTTGTTGTTCGCGACGAGTGTTCGCCTAATCTGATCGCCAACGACGTTGTAGGTGACAGTGTACAGACCATCGGCAGGCTTCATCTCGCCATCGGCGAACATCCACGTGGTGACCTCTTCTGCGACAATCGTCTGAGCTTGGATCGGCCCGCTCAAAATCACGGGGACGATTAAACTCAAGATGACCCGGCGAGCGCTTCTCATGCGCAGCCCTCCTCTGCCAAGCAATCGCTTCTACTCAATCTTCTACGGGTGGGTAGCGAGCCAGTCGTTGATGAACTGGTCCAGCGTTATGTTCAAGCTGGCTCGCAAGTCCTCCATGGGTTCGTTCTGACGAGCCACCTGTGCTGTTTCCCACGTGATCCCCGTCGCGCAGAACGTACCCTCGCACCAGTTCTGATAAAGTTGGAGACGCCAGCTATAGGTCCAGGGAGCTGAGCCGGAAAGAACGACAATCGTAAAGCCGAGCAAAGGGTTCCGGGGTTGTTCAAGCCCCTCGGCGCTGGTGAATATGGGGATCCCGGCTTGTCGGAGTCGTAGTTCAATGACAGCTCGGAACTTGCTCTCGGTGATGCCCACCCGCCGCGCAGCGTCGTTGAACCCATCAAGGAGAACCTCGACGCCCGTCAGCCCTTTGAGAGATTCTCGCATTTCGTCCTGGGCGATAACCTGAGTAGCGCCTAGGACCGTCGTCACTATCAAGAGCGTGCTGAGCCTCGGTACTCGCCTCATTCAGCGTCCCTCCCGTTTGGCCTTCCGGCGCTACCTAGCAGACACGTGGTTCTGCCACAGACCACGGTGCTCAACGGACGACTGCTGGACAAGACGACACCCCGTTAGACCCCCCCCTTCAAGAATCGAGGGGGGGCGCTTATATAGGCCAACCCCACCTACGTCGGCGGACGCGTGCGGAGCCCTCTTCGAGTCGGTGGTCTAAGGTCCCGATTCACTTCCCGCACTAGGGTAGCCCCAGACGCTGCTCTGGACGTTCTCGCGCACACGCGGGACACCGGGCCAACGACGATCAGTCCCTTCGGAGAAGTCGCGAGAGACACCCTCGATGTGTTCCTCAAGCTCCGACAGCATCCAGTTGTAGTTGGAGAGAGACATGTAGCGCAGGCTAAAGACTCACAGAGAAGCGGTCCGAAACGGCCTGCTCCGGCTCTTCGGCTATTGGGTACTACTAGGGGTCTCGCTGGCCTCGTAGGGTATCCTCAACGTTCTCGGCGGCTGAAAGGGAATCCATTATCGAAACGACGCCCCCTGGGCCGAGTTCCCCCTCCAAGAACGAGGCCGCCGGCGACGTTGGGTCGGTCGGCTGCCGGACTAAATCGATGGTGTCGCCATCGACTGACAGGCTGAGACGATCCGCCGTGTGACTCAGAACCTCCACGACATAACCTCCGAAGTTCTCACGCTGAAAGAACAAGGTGCCGTCCTCTAGCTGCCGCCACATAAAGGACTCCTGCAACCCAAGGTCACTGAAGATCCCGACAGAGTCAGGTCCTATCAGGAAGACTTCTGTCTCTCCGCCAGGCACGACCCAAACCCCGACGTACGAGGGCTCCTCGGCACAGGCGAGAACAAGGAGACCAGCCAATCCAGCAGCAAGGGAACTTCTCCGGTTCCGCATGCGACATCCTCACGGCAATGGCTTCACGAGGTCCCTCCAACATCGGAAGAACGCGCGTCGATTCTGCTTCGGACTACGGTGCCGGGTGGGCGCTCCCGGAGCAAGACGAAGTCGCCCAGTTGCCCCATCGTGCTCGGGCAGCCAGAAAACGTCTCCACGGGCCTCTTGGGCCGCTTGAAACGGTCTTCTGCGGCCAGTATCGAACGTGCGCAGGTAAATAGAAGTTGGAAGTAACCGCACGTCCGATTTATCTTCCCTCATGCCCGGACAACCGAAGCTCAGGACCCTGAGCGCCGAGATCGAGAAACGAGGTGGTGACCAGCACGTCTTCGACCGGATCGCCGCCGGAGATACCGTCTGCTCGATCGGGGATTCGTTCGGCGTGTCGAGGCAGTTGATCTACCGCTGGATTCGTTCAGGTGGTGAAGAGCGAGAGGCCGCGTGGAAGGCTGCCAAACGTCAATCAGCCGATGCCCTGGTCGATGACGGCCTCGAGATCCTCGACGCGCCTGCCGAAGGGATCACGTCTGCTGAAGTGCAGCTACGACGTGGCCGCACCGACTACCGAAAATGGCTCGCGAGCGTTCGCAATCGTGCGGAGTACGGTGAACGCGATGCGAGCGTCAACGTGGCGGTCAGTTTCGGCGAGCTACACATGGAGGCGTTACTAGCCGCAGGTTCGTACGCGTCGTTGAAACGTGAGCCGGAACTTCTTGAAGCCGTGATCGAGGAGGAGGGCGAAGCCTAATCCGACTCCCTGTGCTTAGCCCACGCTCGTTTCGACACACCTGGCAATCGCCCTCGGGCTGTGGCCAGTTTGTCCTGCTGACGAGAGTCTTCGGTCTGGTCCTCTATCGGCGTCATGGCGATATCGAAGCCGAGGGGCTTGAGGGGGGGCAGACGGCGTGGGGCCGCCCCAGTTGGGGTCGGGTCGATTCGGTCGGACGGCCACCGCGCCCCTGGCGTCAGTCGCTTGAGTTCCTCAATCGACAAACCCGTCTCTTCCGACACGGCTGATAACGCGGATCGCTCCCGCTCTCTCTGCTCCCGCCACTCAGTGAGGAGTTTGGGCAAGCTCTCCGTCAGTTCGGGGATGTACTCCCTGAGAGCGGCGGTCAGCGAGTCGTCTAGCTCATCCCAAGTGCTGTCGTCCATGGCAGCGTCCCAGTCCGCTCGTGACTTGCGCTGCTGGGCCTCCCACTCGTCCAACGGGCCGTGCGGGCTTCGGTAACCAGGCCAAAGATCAGGGGCATCGTCGTACTGCGTGAGTTCCAAGTGAGTCGCGCACCGAAGCAGATTGAAGGCCCGTTCCCGAAGCAATCCGACAAGTGCATACAGGTTGTCTTGCGAGGGGCCTTTGCCGCGCACCCAGTTCTGGGGGGCGTTCCGGGTCATGCCCATTTCCTCGGCCAACCTCGCCTGCGATCCGCAGGCTTGGCTCAGAGCCAACTTGATCCAGGCACGCCGCTCGGGCTTTTTCTGGCTCACAATTTCCCTCCCGCCGTGGTAGATAACGCGTCCAGGTTGACAGTCTACGTAACGACACACAGTTTTACCAGGAACAGTGCGTTTTGCGTACCAACTACACGACACGAACACGCGAGGAGAGATTGTGGCACGGTCAAGAATCTGGAACATCCGGCTTTCAGAAGAAGAGCGAGAGGCGTTCGATCTGGGCGGACGTTTGGCGGGCACCACCACCACCGACTTCGTGCGGGACACCGTCACTTTTCGCGTCGCCGAACTACTCCAGGCGGACCGACCCCTGCTGGGCGAGCGAGGCCGCCCGCCGGATGGTCCGGTTCACATCTCCCAGGTTCTCGTAGACGCTGTTCGGACCCTCGACCTTGAGCCCATGGACAAAGAGAGCCGGAAAGCATTGCGGGAGGTCTGGAAACGCATCGTAGAACATCGGGATCGGTCCGCCCCGTGATCCGACCCGAACCTCCCTGGTCGGAAGAGGCCGAGCTTTCGGTTTTGGGCGCGATGCTGATCAACGTTGACGCAATCACCATCGCCCGCGAACTGCTCGATGACTCGGCGTTCTACCGGGAGGGCAACCGACTGATCTTCCGTGCGATGGGGCGCTTGTGCGGTCGCGGGAAAATCGTAGATGCGGTAACCCTCTCCGACGAACTCAAGACGGCGGGCCAGCTAGACGACGCGGGTGGCATGACGTACTTGGCCCAACTGGTCGATGCCGTGCCGACTGCGGACAACATCGAACATCACTGCAGAATGTTGATCGAAAAGAAGACGCGGCGGAAAATCATCGAGGGCGCTGGCAAGTTGGTCAGAGCTACCGAGAACGGTTCGCAGCCGGCGTTGATTCGGGAACAATTGTTAGAGTTGGCGAGTGTTGGGGACGGCCTGGGCGGTGGCTCCAAGATGGAACGGCTTTCTCGCTCGCTGTCCGAGCTTCGCCAGAACCCAGAGAACTTGAAGTCCCCTGAGCCGCTGACCCGGCTCGCTTATCGTGGGCGTACCACGCTGCTCGTTGGGCGCGAAAAAGGGGGCAAGTCCACAACCTCCCGCGCTGCCTCAAGCCACGTCTCGGCGGGACGGGCGTTTCTCGGCGAGCACCTGCGGGCGGGGCGGGTTCTATACGCAGCGTTCGAGGAGCACGTCGCCGACGTTGTACGCGGGTTCGAGGATTTTGGGGCCGCGCCAGACGATGTGTTTCTCCTTGAACGGATCGATACCGCACCGCTAGAGACGCTGCGGCGGGAAGTGGCGCACATCAAGCCGGACCTGATCGTCATTGATACGCTGTCCGCCTACGCGAAGTCGCTCGGGCTCGAATCCTCTGACTCAACCGGATGGACGCAAGCGATGGCCGGGCTGACCCAACTTGCTCGTGACTCGAAAGCCGCTGTCCTCATCCTCCACCACGCCAAGAAATCTGACGGTCGTTACCGCGACAGCACTGCAATCGGGGCCGGAGTGGACGCAATCCTGACGATGTTCTCGGACGACACGGACTCTTCCGTGCGCCGCATAAAGGGACTCGCCCGCTGGCCGTTCAGAGACTTCGCCATTCGTCTTATCGGTGAGTCCGGTGCATCGGACGATCCTCTCCGCTTCGAGCTAGCGGAAGGCGAATTGAGTCTCGACGCTCGCGTCCTACTCGATGTCCAGCGCAATCCCGGAACGACGACGAACGGAGTGATCGGTAGAGTCGTTGGGCAGACAAAACGAATTAAGGAAGCGCTGGATCGATTCGAGGCCGAAAGCACAATCGTGAACCGCAAGAACGGGCAAGCGAACGCCTGGTTCGCTTTGAACCAGGTAACACCCGAAGAAGCGGTTCTCGGTGAGCCCGTTTCCCGCGAAGACCCACAGGGAAACAAGCCGGAAGCGGTCTATGGAAACGCCGGAGTCGGCGCGCGTTTCCCTTTCGCACCCCTAGGGGCGTGAAAGAAGAAACGGAAGGCGAGAAGATGGCTGACACATTTGTGAGACGGACGGCTCGTGGTTGAGCGAGAAGCGGCTTGCGCATGAGAGAAACAAGGCACCCGCATCTGATCGGAGACGGCTGGGACGAAGAGCCGTTGCTCAAGGCATCCCAGGTCGCGACCGTCCTAGGTGTCTCACGCACTCGCGTGTACGAACTCCCGATCCCGCGCGTTCGGGTGTCGAACCGAACCGTCCGGTGGCGACCCGAGGACGTACGAGCGTTCATCGAACGAAGGACGGAGACGACATGAAGCGGCGATCCAATGGCGTGTGGTACTTCAAGAAGCGTTTGCCCGGGATCGGTAGCGTCGAGCGGTCACTGGGCACGAAGTCTCGCACTCGCGCCCACAGGCTCGAATCAATGGTCGTATCGCTCCACGAGGCGGGACGGCTCGACCTGATGCACGCCTGGCTGGAAGGGGACACCACTCTAGCTGAGCTACAGGAGCATTACGAAGCCGGAACGACGCACGATCTAGTGCGCCTCGTTCGCGGTGGTCGTACCACGCTATCAGAGGCTATCGACGAGACACTGGACGCCAAAGCGGCGGACGTGAGGCCAGCTACTTTGGAGGTTTATCGGACTGGCCTAAAACACTTCTTGCGGATCGCACATGACGGACGCGTTGCCGAGAAGCTAACGACCGCGATCATTCGTGACTTCAAGAAAGCACGCCACCAAGACGAAGGGGTTAAGCCCCAGACGGCGAACAACGACCTACAAGCTGTGTCCATATTGGCGAGCTACGCCCAGGAACGCGGTTGGATCTCGGAGCGTCCGATCATCAAGCGATTCAAGAGTGCTCCCAAGACCATTTGGCTCGAAGGGCCGGACGTAGCGGCCTACATGGCGAACTTGCGTCCGGCGTTTCGTCCGCTGATGCAGATGCTCGTCGGGACCGGCATCCGGCTCGGTGAGGCCGAGAACCTACGCGTATGCGATGTTCGGTTCTCGGGTGATGCGTGCGAGGCATCCGTCGAGGACTCCAAGACGCCCAACGGGGTCCGGGTCATATCCGTGCCTGACTGGTGCGCCGATGTGATCCAGGCTCGGATCGAAGCAGACAGCCTCGACGGGACCGATGGTATTTTTGCACCGATCCCCAGACGCACGGTTCAGAAGGAACACACCCGCGCAGTGATGGCCGCTGGCATCCGACGGGATTACACGATTCATCGTCACCGCGACACGTTCGCCACCTCGATGGCGCGGGCGGGGATGCCGCTAGGGGTGTTACAGCACCAACTCGGACACGGGACGATCCAGCAGACGATGAAGTATGCCCGGTTTCACCCCGACTACAACGACGCGAAACCCTACTTCCAAAAAGTGGCCGACCGCCTCGGATTCTCTCCGAGTGGGGACAGAAGTGGGGACACCCCTCGAACGGCCCTCGACAGCAAAACGCCGTAAGTCGTTGTCAGATAAAGCGGAGAGGGTGGGATTCGAACCCACAAGCCCGTTAGGGCGCCAGTTTTCGAGACTGGTGCATTCGCCGTTCTGCCACCTCTCCCAACTGAACGGGCCGAGCGCTCTCGCCGAGGCGGCGCGCAC
>JAJCZV010000235.1 GCA_029262175.1 Gemmatimonadota bacterium | reverse complement strand
GCCAGCTGCTTCTGCGCGGTCAACTGACAGGAGTCTAGAAGACGGAGGATCTCGAAGAAGTTCCGTCCGGTACTCATGGGATACGTTAGCGTCGCTTTGATCTTCTTGTCGGGACCTATGATGAAGACGGACCGAGCCGTCGCGTTGTCGACCGCCGTGCGGCCTTCCGCGGCATCACCGCTGTCCGCCGGAAGCATGTCGAAGGCCTTCACCACGTCCAGCGTCGGATCACCGATCAACGGGTAGTTCACGGCGTGTCCCTGAGAGGACTCGATGTCCTTGGACCACGCCACGTGGTCGCTGACCCCGTCGACGCTTACCCCGATAATCTTGCAATTCCGCGCTGCGAACTCGCTCTGCAGGGCCGCGACCGCGCCCAGCTCTGTGGTGCAAACCGGCGTGAAGTCTTTCGGGTGGGAAAACAACAAAGCCCAACCCTGGCCGATCCACTCGTGAAATTTGATGGTCCCTTGCGTCGTCTCCGCCGTGAAATCGGGCGCCGTGTCATTGATGCGAAGTGTCATCGGTTCTCCGAGGGTATAGACAAAATCAACGCCGACGGGTCTGGTACCCGGTCGGTGGCCATCCGCGCGGTGCGCGGGCTTCTAACTAGAGAGGCGCTTTTTGGGTCCTTAAACGCTCACGGGGCCCGAATGGAAGTCCGAGCCCCGTGTCATGCTGCGATTGCGAGCTCAGGAACCGCCGCCGCCCCGGCGTCGGGCAGTACGGCCCGTCGACGTCCCGCGTGACGAACTCCCCGATGACCGGCCGGCCGTGCTGCCTGAGGATCTGCCCGACGAGCTGCCCGTGGCAGCAGGGCGCGATGAGGTCGGACGGCTCCGAGTCGCGCCGGAGGTCCCGCTCCGACGATAGCCCTGACCGTTGATGACCCGACCGCCTTCCGTGTTCGAGCCTCCGCTGTCGATGATCACGATGGGCCGTCCGTAACCGCCCCCGTAGCGACCGCCGTATCCGTACCCATATCCGCGCCCGTAACCAAACCCATAGGGCGAGTAAAAGAGGGAGCCGTACGTCAGGCCCCCGTAGATCGAACCCCCGTAGGCGTCGTAGGGCTGGGCATACTGCTCCGTCTCGCGATCGATCGCGAAGCGCTCCGGGTAGCTCACGGCAATCGCCATGTCGATCACGTCCTCGGGTACGCCGGCATCGGCCAACCTCACCAGCTTCTTCGAGTCGAGGTCCATCCTCGCGTCTCGTTCTGCGAGCCACGCTTGTACGCCCTCTGAATCGACATGTTGCGTCGCTTCGATGATGTCCTCAACGGACGGGCGGGCGGAGCCGGCACCTCTCGACGAGCGGACCGCCATTCCGCGGTCGACACCCAGGTCGGAAACACCTTGCGCCTCCATGTCGCCAGGGAGTGCCGCGCGATACCGAGTTACCCAAGTAAGACGCTCGCCCCCCGATGTAACCACCTTGACGTCGACCCATTCATTGGTCGAGACCATCGATAGCAGCCCGGTCGAGCCGCGCTCGACCCCGCCGTCGCATTCGTATTCCGACGAAAGGAAGACGCGTCCGGCCCGGGCCGAGAAGCTCGCCCGCTCCCAACCCGTGCACCCTTCCAAATCTGCGGCATGCTGCTCTCCGTCGGCGAGCACCGTCTCTCGTCCGACGATTTCGCCGTCTTCGAGCGAAATCATCTGGATGCCCGATTGTCCGTCGTTGGGCCGAAAGCAGAGCAGCCCTGCGGGCGTATCGGCCATCGACTCTCCGACCGGTTGCCAACACCCGCTAAAGGGGAGCCAGCGATCATCGGTGTCCTGCGCGCGGGCTGCACCCGGAGCGGCGGTGGCCGTCAAGACCGCGGTCGCCAAGAAGAGTCCAGCCGTTCGCGAGGCTCGGATCATCATGCGTTTGTCCATCTTGTCGTTCCTTCGGAAATCAGAATCGAACGGAAACCCCGACCGTCGCTTTCACGCCGGTGAGGTCGATGTCGTCGAACCCGACGAAATCACGGTCCATTCCCGCGCTCGCCCAAGAATACCGCACTTCGCCGTTCAGAAGCCACTTCGGCCCGATCGAGAAATCCGATCCGGCTCCGAGATAGGCGAGCGGGGAACTGCCTTTGGAATCGAACCTGTCAAAGAAAATCTCGAACGTATCGAAGTCCACGAAGTCGCCCGTCTGCTCAAATGTGTACCAGACGAATCCGGCACCCCCGGTAACATAGGGTGCCCACCGATTCGGGACCCACGCCAGTCGGCTGATGCTGCGGCCGCGTTCCAACAGATAGGCCTTCACCCCGACCGTCAGCGGTACCCGAGTAAACTTCGTGTCCTGCTCGATCGGGAGATCGTTGTTGTCGACGAACTCTCGGAACTCCGAGCGCGTCTTGCTGGTCTCGATTCCGAGACCTACGGCGAGGTCGAGTCGATCGGTCACTCGGACTCCGAACTCCCCGCCCAGCGAGAGCGCGTTGAAGTCGCGCTTTTCCACCGTGAGTTCCGTGCGAGTGAAGTCGAAGATCTCGCTGCCGGCTCGCGGGAGGGCGTAGCCGAGCCGCACGCCGAGTGTGACGGTGGGACGCTTGAACAAGAAGTCGGCGTCTTGGGCAGCCATCTCAGGCGTCAGCAGAGCCCCCAAGATCAAAACCAGCGTGGGGGCCGAGATTGCGCGTCTTAGGCGTTCGAATTTCAGGATCATCCACTCCCGCATCGAGGCCGGAGCCTCGTTCAACCTGTGAAATATCGACCCTCGCCCCGTGCCGAGTCCAGAGTAGGCCGACCGACGGGGCAGGACCACTCCTATGAGACGACGTAAGCGTCGCTCACGTCACAATTTCGCCGCCTCCTCGCTGCGGGACCTCGATTGCAGCCACGTCCAGGTTCGCCAAAAGGCGGTTCAGCTCCGGGATCACCTCGGAAATCACCCGATCTAGCTCGTCGCGCGCCGCGGAAAACTCGCCGCGTGCTCGCGTGTACCGACGCCGCTGATCTTCGGTCGGCCCCGTCATCGTGCCCTGTGTGTTCAGCCCTCCATCGAACTCCCCGATGAGCCCGCGCCACCAGCTCCGTAGCGAGCCGTTTTGGTCCTTGAGCTCGCCGGCGGCTTGGGAGATCTCCTCGACGAGCTCCTCGACTCGTTTCATCGCGTCGTCGACCTCACCCAAGCTGTCGATGGCTGACGTGGCCGCGCGCGCGATTTGGTTCGCCTGTACCGCCGCATGGTATTCCTCCGCCTGCAAGCGGTAGAGATCGACGGTGAACTCGTATCTGGCCCGACGATCCGACTCGGCGATTTGCATTGCGGGGTCCGTGACGACGAGGGCCGTTCGAGTCTCGACCAAATCGCCCGCCTGAACTTCGATGTCGTAGGTGCCCGCCATGACGAACGGGCCCTGGGGACCGACGTCGAGTTCGCCGACCTCGAACGAGACCGTATCGAGCACCAAGGGTTGTAGGCGGAGGTCCCACGCTACGCGGTGAATGCCTCGCGTGCTTGGTCCCGTCATCGTTCGAATGATGTGTTGGTCACGATCCCGCACTCTTATCGTAGCCTCGCCATCCATGTCTTCACGCAGGTAATAGGTGACCACCGCTCCGAAGGTCGGATTCGGGGCACGGAACGCCCCATGTCCCATCCGCGGGATGTCGAGTGCGGGCTGAAACAGAGTGGCCGCGTTGATCGGAGACACGCTTAGCCCACGCGCCATCGTCTCCTCCGTCAGCGCCGTGAGCACGCCTACGTTTTCGAGGATCCAGATGCCGCGGCCGTGCGTTCCGGCGATCAAGTCGTTTTCGCGCGGGTGAATCTCGAGATCGAAGACTGGGACGCGCGGCATGTTGTTGTTGAGCCGGGTCCAGCTTCCTCCCGCATTTAGCGAAACGAAGACCCCCAGATCGGTACCGGCGAACAGCGCGTTGGGATTGTCCGGATGCTCGCGGACCACGCGCACGGGCGCGTCGAGGCCGGCGGCGATGCTCCGCCACGACTGACCGAAGTCATCCGTAACAACTAGATACGGTTCGTAATCGTCATCCCAATGACCGTCAAAGGCCACGTACGCTCGGCCGTCTCGAGCGTGGGAGGCTTCGACCCGGCTGACGACCATGGCGCGAGGGAGCGTGGAGAAGTTGTCCGAGAGATCACTCCACGTGGCGCCGCCATCGGTCGAGACCCCGACACTGCCATCATCGGTCCCGATCCAAAGGAGTCCGGCGCGCCTCGGTGACTCGGAAAGCGTCGTGATCTGGCCGTAGCTGGACACGCCGTCGTTGCGGGAGAGCGCCGTCGAGTCCCAGACCACGCCCATGATGCGCAACGTGTCGGGGTCGATCTGCCGGGAAAGGTCTTCGCTCTCTGTCCAGGTCACGCCGCGATCGCGGGTAGCAAACAACTTGTTGCCACCCAAGTAAAGCGTCTCCGGATCGTGCGGCGAGATGATGAACGGCGCGGTCCAATGGAATCGGTAGGTCTCCGCCGTATCGGACGGCGACGGCCGAATCGCTTTTCGGTCTCGCGTGACCGGATGGTACCGAATGATGCCGGCACCCTGAGAGCTGGTGTATACGTATTCCGGGTCGAGGGGGTCGGCCTGTTGGTACATGCCATCGCCGAAATCGGTCATCGTCCAGTGGCGATTCAAGATGCCCTTGACGCTGCGAGTAGCGCTCGGACCCGAAACGGATTGGTTGTCCTGCAACCCCCCGTAGAGATTGTAGGGCTCACTCATATCGAAGGCGACGTCGTAGAACTGGCCGATAGACAAGTTGTTTACGATGGTCCAGCGCTTGCCGCCGTCGAAGCTGTAGTAGAAGCCGCCGTCGTTCCCGAGCAGCATGTGATCGGAGTCGCCGGGATCGATCCACAACGCGTGGTTGTCCACGTGCACGCCTTCGCCGTACGTGCCGTACGGGAAGAAGTCGAGACGTGCGAACGTTTCGCCACCATCCCAGGATTCATTCACATAGGTGCCGAGTACAAAGACGTGCTGATCATCGTTGGGGTCGATGCGCAGATAGCTGTAGTACATCGGCCGCGGATTTAGGTCGTTCATCTTCGACCACGATTCGCCGCGGTCCTCCGACCGAAAGATCCCTCCCGAGTCTGCCTCGACGGTGGCCATGATCACGTTGGGGCTCGACGCGGAGACGTGGAGTCCGATCGCCCCCTTCGTACCCTCGGGCAGCCCGTCTTTCAGCTCGACCCATCCCCGGCCACCGTCTGTCGTCTTGTATAGACCGCTACCGGGGCCGCCGCCGATAAAGCCGAAGGCCCTCCGCCGGCGCTGGTACATCGCGGCATACAGGAGGTCGGGGTCCGTTGGGTCCATGAACAGGTCTACGGCGCCCGTATCCTCATCGATGTAGAGCACCTTCTCCCAGCTTTGTCCTCCGTCGGTCGTTTTGTACACGCCGCGCTCTTCGTTTGGACCGAACAGGTGTCCCACCGCCGCGACGTATACGATGTTCGGGTTGGTCGGGTGGATGAGGACGCGTCCGATGTGGCGTGTCTCCTCGAGACCAGTGAGGGTCCACGTCTGCCCGCCGTCGGTCGAGCGATACACCCCTCGTCCCCAGGGCGAGCTGTTTCGGTTGTTCGCCTCGCCGGTGCCGACCCAGATGTGATCGGGGTGCGAAGAGGAGATGGCGATATCGCCGATCGAAAGTGTCGCCTCATCGTCAAAGAGCGGGGTCCAGGTCGTGCCGTGGTTCACCGACTTGAATACGCCACCCGACGCCGTGCCCAGGTAGATGGTCGCAGGGCGATGGGGAAGGGCCTCGACGTCCGTGATCCGACCGCCTTGGCCGGCCGGACCAATCGATCGCCACTCGAGCGAGGGTATCAAGCGCTCGTCGAGGGTGACTCCTTCCTGTCCTGCAGCGGCCACCGGCAGCGCGAGCAACGCGAGAGACAGAACGACGTAGGTGAGTTTCATTTTGGCGTCCCGTGGTCGGTTGCGGAGCGGTTGGTCATTTGTTTTCGATGGGCGCGATGAGCGTCTCGGGCGCCACGTAGCAAAATACGTCTTCGAGGATGGCGGTGGCTCGCGCAGCGACCCACCGAGGTCAGCGACTCTCATGGATCGGGCGGGGCGAACCTTTGGCTCGCCCCCCCCTTGGAGTTGCCGCGAACCTACGCGGCGTCGTCGTTCCAGATGACGCAGGAGAATCGCCACGTGCCGTCGGCGCCTTTGCGCATCACGTCGACGAACTTCCCGAAGCCGCGCACCTCGCCGGCGTCGGTCTCCACAGTCATGTCCAACGGTCCCTGGAGCGTCGCGAAGTTGTCCTGCCCCTCGACGCGATCATACTTGAATGTGAAGGCAGTCATCACGGGAAACGCTTCCAGGAACGTACGGAGTTTCTCGCCCGATACGGGTGGCGAACCGGGAGGGAGGAACGTGACGTCATCCGTGCACATGCCGAGGATGGTATCCCAATCCCGTTGCAGGCAGGCGTTGCGCCAGGGCTCGATGAGGGCCTCGAGCGCGGCGATGTCGGCCTCTGTGAGGTTGGCTACGGCGGTTGTCATGGCAGGACTCCTTCGAAGAGGGAACTGCGGGGTACTCCGGGCGCACTTAGCGTCCGCACCCATCGTGCTCCACGCGACACTCCCAAGCAAGGGCCTACACGCCACCAGTCGGAACACGGTCGAGTCGTACGAGCATCTTCCCCAAGTTCTCGCCCGAGAACAGCCCCAGGAATGCCTCCGGCGCGGACTCGAGCCCTTCGTACACGGTCTCGCGCCATTTGAGTTTTCCCGTCTGGATCCACTCCGATGCATCGCGAACGAACGGCTTGAACCGATCGTTGTGATCGGTCACGATGAAGCCTCTCATCGTGAGTCGGTTCGTCACGATGCGAAACAGATTGCTCGGGCCCCGCGGTGCTTCCGTCGCGTTGTACGTCGAAATGCTTCCGCAGGCGACGATTCTCCCCTGGACATTCATCAGGTCGAGCGCCGCCTCGAGGTGGTCACCCCCGACGTTGTCGAAATAGACATCGATCCCATCGGGGCAGGCGCTCCCAAGGGCCTCTCGAAGGTTGTCGACCGTGCGATAGTCGATCGCGACGTCGACGCCCGCTTCGGAGGTCAACCACTCGACCTTCTCGGGCGAACCCGCGCTTCCGATCACGCGGCACCCTTTGATCTTCGCGATCTGACACACGACCGAACCCACGGCGCCCGCCGCACCCGATACGAACACCGTCTCTCCGGGCTGGAGCGCTCCAATGTCCGACAACCCGACATAGGCAGTCAGCCCCGGCATCCCGAGCACGCCCAGGTAGGATTGGATGGGCGCCAATGTGGGGTCCACGGCTAGCAGGTCCGAGCCATCGGCAACGTAGTTCTCGCGCCAGCCGTTCATTCCCAGAACGTGATCCCCGGCTTGCAAACGCTCGTTCTTCGACGCCTCGATGCGGCCCACGCAACCGCCAGTCATGACCTCACCAAGCTTGAACGGTGGAACGTAGCTCGGCCGGTCGATCATGCGTCCGCGCATATACGGGTCGACGGACATGTAGAGATTGCGGACGAGTACCTCCCCGTCGGCAGGTTCGCCGATCGTAACCTCGGCCAACTCGAAGTCGGCCGCCGTTGGCAGTCCGACCGGCCGGCGCTTCAGGCGGATCTCGCGACTCAGGATCGGTGGCATGGCAAAGCTCCCTTCGGGGCAAAGAGCAAGACGCCCGCTACGCACAGGAACGTCATGTTCCGACAAGTCCTAGCGCAGTTGGATCGTCGTCTCCGCGACGCCCCCCTTCACGGCGTCGTAGCGCACGGTCACGGACCCCGAGCCGCGTATCAGGTACTCGAGCGTTCTCGTCTCGTGACCCGCTAGGCCGCTGCGAACCATGATGCGACCCAGCTGTTCCTGATCGATCATGTCTGTTGGCCCGGGTCGGTGCTTGTTCGGCACCCAGCCCGCAGCGATCACCTCGGCGCCCTGCACCGTGATCAGGTCGGGTCGCACGACGTGATTCTGTTGACCCTTGACCGTGATGGTCGGGATGACCTTGTCGTTCACGAAGTCGACACGCACCCGATACACGCCACCGCCGACCGCTTCCACCGATGTTTCGCCGATGCGGGGCTTAGGCATCTCGTCTGCGTGGTACAAGGTGAACGCCATGTTGCGGTGGAAGAGCTCCATGCTCATGAACCGTGGATTCACGCGACCCTGGAGCTTCTTGTATCCGCCCATCTCCACCGGACCGAAGTCCGGGTGATCGAACGGCGCCCACTCTACGTACTCATCTCCGAACTCGAGAAAGTCGTCGAAGAACAGCGTGCCCTGTCGTCCCGAAATTGGTCCCTCGGCGTTGGTCTGCTGCTCCTGTAGCAGAGGGCTGCCAAAATATTGTCCGCCGTTCCAAAGCTCGTTGGAAAAAGAAACGATGCCGAGTCCGTCGTTCGTCCAGTCGATCGAGCCACCGTGCACCGTGTAGAGGCCGCGCCAGATCACGAGGTAGTTGTAGTAGGGCAGCATGCGCTCGCCGGTCTCGCCTAGCTCGTCATAGACCCCAACGTCCTGAGCGGGATAGTCGCCATACCAGGCCATCCCGGGACCGCGGAGGATCATCCCACCGCTGTTATGGAAAGACTGGAAGCCCGCGATATTTGGTCGCGTCATGAGAAAGTCGTTGATCGCACGCGCCTCGGGCAGCTGGAACGGGTAGTCCATCGACCCGCCCTGGATATAGTTGGGCTGCCAGTCGGAGGCGTAGTTTCGATTCGGATCATAGCCGCCGATGGGATCTTCGTTGACTCGACCGTCCCCGTCGTTGTCGACGCCTTCCGACCCGAGGATGATCCAGTCGCCGGTCTCGCCGATACCGACGGGCTCGAGCACCCGGGGGTCCTCTTGACTGATCCGCAGGTTGCCCTGGCCCGGCACGTGCTTGCGGATCTGCTCGATGACGCCGTTTCCGTTCAAGTCGTCCGGGCCGTCTTCATCCATGAGTCCGTCGCCATCGCTGTCGACCGGAATGTGCCCCGTCCGTGCGCCGGATCCCGCGCCATGCAGGAAGTAGTCGCGCCCGTCCGGATTCACGCTCGGAAGGACATAGAAGACGCGCTCATCGACGAGCCGCGTGATCTCGTCGATGCGGCCGTAGTTCTCCATGAGATACCAAATCGTGTATAACGAGACCTCGGCTCCTTGGATCTCGTTTCCATGCACGTTGGCCTCGATAAACATCCCCGCCTTCGAAAGCTCGGGGCCGGTCTCGGGGTTGTTGATCGTCATGAGCCACATCTCTCGACCGCCGTAGCTGTCCCCGAGTGACTGCAGCGACAGAAACTCTGGCCAGGTGCGTTCCATGAGTTGCATGCGCTGTCCGATCTCGGCGTGATCGAGCCACCGGTCCCAGGTGAGAGGGAGCGTGTGTTCGGGATCAGAGCCGACTCCGGTGGCTTGTTGTGCGGGCACCGGAGCGGGTAGGAAGAGTGCGAAGAACGCGAAGCCTGCGACCACCAACCGGAGCGCTGGCGCGCCTGTTTGTCTCGTTTTCATGGCCCTACCTCAACGTGATGGTGACGGAATCCGTCCCACCTTTTTGTGCCCTGGCCCGAATCTCGACGGTTGCACCGGACCGCCCTCGGATCACCCACGTAAAGCGCTCGCGCGTCCCGGAACCCGCGAGTTGTCGGATCTGCATCGTTTTGGTTCCACCGCTGATCACGTCGGCGGGGTCGACCTGGATCTGAACGGTCGTCGGCTGGACGGCCCTCGAGACCACGCCATGTTCTAGCGAGGTGGGGAAGTACCCGGCGTTCTCGATCTCGGCCTCCACCGTAAACACCCCGCCCCCATGCGCGGTCACCTCGGTTTCGACAAAGCGTACGCGCGGGAGCATCCCGGCGAGCCGAACGACGAACTCTCCATGTCGTCGTCCGAGGTCCGATAGGTCCGACGCCGGGGGGTTCTCCGTCACATAGGGGAGAAAGCCGCCGATCTCGACGTCCCCGAGGTCCGGGTGCGAAAAGGAGGTCCACGGTGCGAAGGCATCGATTCCGGCGCCTTCTAGCCCCTTCAGGACTCGCGCATCCGTGCTCTCATCGCCGGAACTCGCGTCGGTCGAGTCCGGCTCCGGCAGCGCCCAGCCCTGCGTGCTAAAGGACGGCACGCCAAACTGAAAGTAGCCGTACTGAAAGAAGGCCCCTTCCGCTTTGCGATTGACGCCGACGCGCTCGATCCCCGTGATCTCCTTGTATGCATCGGAGACCGCGGTGAAATACTCCAGGTCCGCCTTGTCGACGGAGGTCGCTGGCCGTCGTCCGGAGTTCGGGTCGTTGTCTCGACCCGGCTGAGCCCCTCGAAGCCCGCCGCCGCCTCCAAATCCGCCAAACCCGAACCCGCCGCCCCCGCTTCGGCTAAAGACGCCGACATCGAAAAGATCGCCATTCGAAGCGCTGGCAAACTGTCCGAGGTCAAGCACGCTCTCGTCCGCCAACGCGCCGCTCGAGTTTGGCGGCGTCACCAGGTTGTCGCTTTGTCCAAACGCGAGGATCGCTCCGATGTTTCGGTGGGAAATCATGAAGTCCATGAGTGCGCGCGACTCGGCTTCGGACGTCATGTGCGGACCGGCCAGGTGACCGTAGTACGGATAATCGTGTTGGAAATTCCGGTTGATGTCGACGCCGCCCGGCCAATCTTCGGCGATAAAGCCGTCATCGTCCGAATCCACACCTTCCCAGTAGAGGGTAAAGGCGCCGGTTTCCCCCTTCTTCGCGTCCGCTTGCTTCATCAACCGCGTCTCATCGGGATCGATCATATACGCGCCACGGGAGTCCGGAACGCGCATGACGGTAATCGCGCCGTCGCCGTTCAGATCTTCCGGCCCGTCCTCATCGACCCGGCCATCGTTGTCGTCGTCGAACGGCCGCGAGTTGCCGGCTTGGCCCGAACGGACGGCCGAAAACATGACCTCCGCGGCATCGGGATTGAGGCGCGGTAGCACGTAGACGACCTGGTCGTCGAGAACGCTCCGGGCGTCGGCTGAACCGCTCAAGAGGTGCCGCACGATCTCGAGTGCGTGTGAGCTCCCGACCAAGTGGTCACCCTCGAGGTTCCCAACCACCAGGAGTGCGGGGCGCTCAGACGTGGGTCCGCCCGAGGGGTTGGCGATCTCGACGAGCCAAATGTCTCGCCCGCCAAGCGTGGTTCCGATTGAGGAAAGACTCGCAGAGTTCGAGGCGCTGGTCACCGCACGCAGCTCTGCGGTCAGCCCATCGAAGTCCAGGTAGGCGTTCGTCTGTCCGAGTACGTCGGGGGCGGATACCGCAAGCAAGATCGCAGACACCCAAAGGGCGAGTGAGCGACGTTGCTTCCATCTGGTCAGTGACATCTCACCTCCGGGAAGCGCAGGGTGGGGCCGGTCGATTTGTCGAATCGAACAAAGTAGCGAAGTGACCGCAATCACGGGGTCGCTGCACTCGCAGAGCCGTCTTCGTCCTCATCTTGCGAGTTGTGACTGAAGCGATGGCGCGGTCGGCGATCAAGCGCGCCGATCGGTCTTGGGTTGGGCGTGTGGTTCGGGGACGCGACATCGCCCGCCATCGCCGGCCTGGCGCGGGGCCTCTTGTACGGCATCGAAGCGGCCGATCCCCTCGCGTTGGCGGGCGGTCTCATCATCTTGTTTGTCGAGGCGCTCGCGACCGCGTACCTCCCGGCGCAATGCGTGTCCCGAGTCTGATCAAGGCACTTCGCCGCGAGGGCTGTACGTCTTCAGCCCCGCGCTGCTCTAACCGTCTTCGGTCGGGCCTTCCGTCGCCCTAGCAGGTTCGGGCTCGCCTGCCTCGCCGTCGATCGTCTCGCCGTCGTCGGCCTCCCCGACCCCTTCCTCGAGCGCCGCAGCGGCCTCCTTCATCTGCCTCTTCTTCTCTGCCTTGGCTTCTTTCTTCTTCTTCTTTTCAAGCTCTCGCTGCCTCTTCTCAAAACCGTAATTGGCCCTTCTCGCCACGCTACCTCCCTGTTATGTCAGATCTTGGACTACCGTAAGTGCCCCAATACTACGGCACCGAGGCCCAACGTGAGAGCACCGACCTCGCACGCCGGTGGACCGGAGTCACCCCAGACGTCATATATTGCGCGTACGAATCGTTGATGGAGACGAGAGAGCGGCCCGCGAATTTGACTGGGATGGACTACGCATGCTCGGAAGATCGCGTCAAATCCTTTGTTTGGTGGCCCTCGGCGTCGCCGGGTGTTCCTCAGCCGATGCGGGTGGACCCGCGGGACCGGGGCCGCAGGAGCCGCCTCCGGCGCAGTTCGTGGGAGATCCGATCGCCGGAGCCGCGGCGTTCGTCACCAGCTGCGCCGAATGCCACACGACCCGCGATGGGTTTGATCTCGCGCACTTCAGGTATCCGTCGAGAGATGTCGTTCGACGCGCCATGGGTCACGTCGACGCCCAGACCAGCCATGACATCGACGCCTACATCCAGTCTTTGAACGTCCCGGTCGCCCTTGACCGGGTCGCGGCGTTCCAACCCGGCGGGAAGATCGTGCCGGGGGACTTCGAATTCTGGGAGCGGGCGTTCGGGACTCCGACGTGGCCGACCGGCCTCACGGTGGACGCCCTGCGCGCGGTTGATCCTCGCGATCTGCCCGTCCCGTTCGATCTCCCCGAGTGGTCGAACGAGAACTCTAACGAAGACTGGCTGCCCGATTCGCCGCTACGAGGAGAGATCCTCGACTACGGCGGCGGCGCCATTGGTGCCGCTCTGTCCGACTATTACGCCAATCCCACCGAGACGGACCTCGTTCGAGTGTTGGTTGGGTTCGATGAAGCGTCCAAGAGCGCCGGCGGGCTTTGCACGTGGGCCGACATTTGGCCGTGCTTCAACGCTCGACGCTGGATGTCTTCTTTCGCAGCTCAACATTATCTGCGGTCCGGCCGACCCGAGAGCGTACCCGTCGAGGTCGCGCAAATCTGGTGGGAAGTCGGCGAGTCGGCGATTGCCCAGCAATCGGTGGCGAGGTCTCAGGCCGAACGCGACCGAGCGTTTCGAAACGGCACCCGCTGGCTGTATCTGGGCTACATCTTCGCGCCGGAAGCTTTTGAAGAGCCCGCCGGCTACATGGGTACGTTCATGAGCAGCTTCCGCGACACCTCGACGGGCGAGATCCGGCAGTTCCCGCGTGTCGCCACGTTCGCGGCTTTGCGCCGTATGGTCGGCAATGGTCGCGCACATCAGAGGAACCCCGTCCAGTATTTTCACGATGGGAGGCTCGCGACTCAGCGGGCCCCGGCCGAGATGAAGTTGGATGTGGCGGAGTTCGCCCTCACGCATTTCGTCGAACGGCTGCAGGTCGATGGTTTGTCCCCGTCGGCGTACGGGCCCGCACGCAATTTGGTGACGGGCCTCTGGAACAGCGCGCGCGGCCAAGCCGGCCGCGATTTCGATCAATTCAACCGAATTCAAACGCTTAAAGACCGAACGTTACAGCTGCTGCAATAACCCCCCTTTTCGCTCTTCCGCTACTCGGACAGCCCGTAGCGGCGCACGGACGGCTTGCTCGGCGTGACGAGCGGGCTCGCGTGCAGTGATTCGCCGGCGACCACGCGTTCGTACAGACGAACATAGTCCTGCGTCATTCGAGTCGAGTTGAAGGCATCGCACACGTACTCATGACAGCGCGATGGATGGAACACTTCGAGGTTCCGCACCGCATCCGTCAACTCGCTTTCGCTTTCCGACAGAAACCCTACGTCGGGCTGGACGAGCTCTGGTAGCGACCCGAAAGGGGTCCCGATGACGGGGTTCCCGTGATACAGCGCCTCGATCATCGCCAGCCCGAACGGCTCGTCCCAGAGGACGGGATTGATGAGCGCACGCGACTCGGAAAGCAGTCGGCGCTTTCGCTCGTCGTCGACCATTCCCATAAAAGACACGTGCCGATCCAGGGTGATTCGCAGACCCATATTTCGATTGAACCGATATCCGCCGGCCACGACCAATTTCCGCCGCGCCCGTTTCGTGATGCGAATCGCGCCGCGAACGTTCTTGACCCGCCACGCGGCTTTGCCGAGGAAGATGAGATGGTCCTTCTTAGCATCGAGGCGGGGGGGAGGGTGCGCATCCACATCCAGGCCGTGATGGACGAACACTTCGCCGCCGTGCCGACGCGCATGGTCGCCGCTGACGAATACGGTGTTGGGGAGAAGGCGATCGCCCACGTTCATGTTGCCGTGCAGGGTCAGAACATGGGCCTGCGACGGAGCCTCGCTCCAGGCGCCATTTAGGTGAACGACGTCACAGGGAGGGAGTTGCCCGCTCAACGGGCGTTTGGGATCGAAGACCTGGACGTTGGCGAAATCGCTGCGAGACCCCGGCGCCGAGAGGAAAGTGACCTCGTGCCCCAGCTGCGAGAGCTTCCGACCTAGCCACCACAGCACGCGTTCGGTACCGCCATAATGAAGAGCCGGAAGGATCGAGCCGGCGACAATCACGACCCGCATGAGATCAAGCGGCTAGTGGGGCTCCTCGCGCCTGGCCTCGCGTTCCTGATACCGAGCGCCGCTCAGCACATTCGAGATCGAATAGTTGCCTTCATGGCAGGCGTACTCGTAAAGCCGGTCGTCGAAGCGCTTGAACGGAATCTGCCCTCCCCATGACGACGAGTACATCACGGGGTCATCGATGGTGAACTCGTACAAGACCGTCTCTTCGTCCACACGTGTGAATCGTTCGGTTACGGTGCGATCGGCCGATGGGGCAACGCCACGGAACGTGTGCTCAGGATTGAGATCGGTGGTCTCGACGACGAGCGTGTTTCCCTCCCAATGACCCCAGGACTCGCCAAACCACGGGCGCAGGCCAGAGGTCGGAGACGTCGGCTCGCCCAACCGAATGATTCGCACGTCATGCACCATCTCCGACATGATCATGATGTGGTCGGCGTTCTGAACGATCGTGTAGTTGTTGTTGTACCAATAGTTCGGAAGCATGGGCGGGCCGGCGCTCGTCCCGAACGAAACGATACAACGCTCCGCGAGAGGTCGGAGTTCGGGATGATCGAATGGACCGAAGCCGGCCCTCGAAGCGGCTTGCATTTCGACGTGCTGTCGTCCCTCGCGAGTGAGGTCGGGAATCCGACCGTCGGACGGATACGTGATCAACGAACTTCTCGCCTCGCCGTTCACGACGGCGACGCGATCGCCCCTCGCGGTATAGACTTCGTTGTAGCAAAGCGTCTCGATGCAAACCGGATCATCGACCCCGCCGGCCACGGGCGGGGGCCGGTTCGGATCGCTCTGTGCGGCGGTCTCGTCGACGTAACTCGCGCGCCCCGCCTCCAAGTCCGACACCTGCTGGGGCGTGAAAACGGGAGCCTGTCCTTCGGCGCGTTGAAACGGCGTCAGCGTCGCATTGGTCCAGTTTCCTTGAAGATCAGGGTGTCCGAACGCGGTTCTCGGCATCGTCCACTTTGCAGATTCGCGAACGCCGGTCTGGGCGGAGACGGGCGGGGTGAGCCCGAGGGAACCCAAGGAAAGAGCAACGGCGCCGATCAAGAAGGGTGTGCTCCGTGGGCGAACCGCCGAATAGACTTCCATCTTTTGCTCCTCCGAAAACCACGCACGATCGATGTGGCACTGGAGGGACGCTACGCGATCGTTCTGCGGTCCGCGAGTGATGACCGGCAACGGCTCCCGGCCACCAGCTGGGATCCCGCACGTACTCTGTCCGAACCGTCGCCCTCGGCGGACTTTGCTTGATCGTTACGGAACGGGCCGATCCCACCGCTTCACCGGAGACGAGGAGGGTACATGCTCAAACGAGCGACCCTGGTCGCATCAGTCACGTTCGCCGCTTGCACGGTCTCACCCGATCCAGCTGTCGAGGACGGATTGGGCGGCGGGTCGGTCGCGGGCGGGCCTGGGGCGGGCGAGTTCTCCGCGGTCCTTCCGGACTGGTGTGCGAACACTCCACGCCCAGCGTATGCGACGCTGGAGCGAGTTCCTACCGGAGGCACCTGGTTCGAAGTCTATGCCGTCGGGGAGGGGGTGTTTGCGATCTACGAACCCATGCAGTGGCAGGAGGCAATCTCCTATTTGATCGTCGGCTCCGAGCGCGCGCTGCAGTTCGACACGGGTATGGGGATCGCATCTCTACGGGAGGTCGTGAGCGAACTCACGGACCTTCCGGTGGTCGTGCTCAACTCGCACACGCATTTCGATCACATCGGCGGCAACTGGGAGTTCGCCGAAATCATCGCGATGGACACGGAATTTACTCGAGCGAACGCGGCCGGCGCCCCCAACGAGGAGGTTCGAGAAGAGGTGGAGCCGCCTGCGCTTTGCGGTCCGCTGCCGGACGATTTCGACGCCGACGATTACGTAAGTCGGAGCTTCGACATCTCTGAGTTCGTGACCGATGGCCATGAGATTTTTCTTGGCGAGCGCACGCTCGAGATCCTTCACATCCCCGGCCACACGGACGACGCCATCGCGCTGCTGGATCGAGACGCCGGATATGTTTGGACGGGAGATTCGTTCTACGAGGGGCCGATTTGGCTCTTCTGGCCCGGCACCGACCTCGATGCGTATCGTCGATCGACCGAGCGGTTGGCGGCTCTCGTTCCTGCGCTGACCCGGGTCTTTCCCGCCCACAACACGGCGGTTGCGGAGCCTCGCAGGCTCATCGAACTGCGCGATGCGCTTCGAGGGGCATTGAATGGTACGCTTGAAGGCACCGTCCGTGACGACGGACTGGTGAACTTCGATGTCGGTTCGTTCTCGCTGCTGCTGCAACCGCCAGAGCGGCGATAGCGTCGCTCAGAGACCTCGTGCGGGGCTATCGAACGGCGAGTCGTTCCGGCATGTCGGCCAGCACGTAGCCCATCACGGCGAGCATCGCGACGGCTTTCTTGAAGTCGACCGGGTTGATCTTGTCGATCGTGTCGGCATCGGTGTGATGCCAGTCGAAGTAGTGATCCCCGACGGTTCGTAGCGCGAGCCCTGGAACGCCATCGGCCATGAGGGGCGCGATGTCGGCTCCGCCGCCCCCTGAGGTCACGGTCCCCGCTTCGATCCCGTCGAGCAGCGTACCGATCGCACTGGTCAATGCCAGGGCGCGTTGCTGCGCGGGGCTGACCTCGCCTCGCGCCGGTGTGCCCGGGAGACCGCCCGGTGTTCCTCCCGCCCCCGGCACCGTCACGCCAAACCCGATGGGACGCTCGTTTCCGCCATCCATTTCGATCGCGGCTACGTGATCGTCGATGTCCTCGCCGACGGCTTCGCGGTACGATCGCCCGCCGCGACCACCGTTCTCCTCGTTGGTCCACAAGACGACGCGCAACGTTCGGCGCGGCCGCAGACCGAGTTGGTGTATCAGCGTCAGAGCGTGCCAGGCCGCGATGCTCGGGGCGCCATCATCGTGTGCGCCCTGTCCTACATCCCAGGAATCGTAGTGCCCCCCCATGACCACGACCTCGTTGGGGAGCTCACTGCCGGTAATCTCGGCCACGACGTTGTAGGACTGTGCGTCGGGCAGCATCTCGGCTTCCATAGCCAGACGTACCACGACGGTCTCGCCGGCCTCCGACATCCGTCGCATCCACGCAGCGTCCTCGACCGTAACCGCGGCGGCCGGAATGCGCGGGGCGTCGTCCGCATAGTTCATGGCACCGGTGTGCGGCGTATATAGGCTGTTCCCCGTGGCAGACCGCACGAGGGCCGCGACCGCGCCGAGCCGAGCCGCGGCTGACGCGCCGCCACCGCGGTACTGGACCGTGCGGCCGTAGCCTTCCCACTCCACCGCAAACAGTACGATCTTTCCCTCGACCTCGGATCGCCCCAACGCTTCGAGTTCTTCGAACGAACCGACCACGACGACTGGCGCTTCGATCGTTTCGCCGCCTGTCCCCACGCTATTGCCGAGTCCAAGAATCGACAGCCTGCGCTCGACCGGCCCGACGACACGTGCGTGCTCCTCGCCGCGGACCCAGTGTGGCACCATGGTCGGCTGCAACGTGACGTTCTCGAGACCTTCTGCGCGCATTCGTTCGTCCGCCCATTCGATCGCACGCTCGAGCCCGTCCGACCCGCTCAGCCGGTGTCCGATCTGTGTCGTGAGATGAGTCAGCTTCTCCCAACCAATCTCATCCGTCAGCGCGGCGCCGATCAGCCGGCCAGCGTCGGTCCGATACGCATCTGCGAGCTCCTCCACGTCCTGACCGGAGAGCGCCAGGGGAGTCGGTAGCGCAAAAAGGACGGCTGCGGTCAGGGCGAAGCGGACGGCGCGTGTGGTCCTCATCATGATGGTCCTCAGGGGGTGCAGGGCGGACGGATTACAACCGGACGTTCTCGCGAAGGCGTGCTTGCGCGCAAGCTGAGCTTCAACGCGTCTAGCGGGACGGAGTCGCCGCGCCTTCTTCGTCCGATCCGTGATTCGCGTCGTCGGCGTCCGGCGCCGTCCAGAAGTCTTCGGCTCCCCACGCTTGATCCGCCATCGCGCCGTGAAAGAGCAGCGCGTTGAAGAGCACCTTGAACGTTCCGTGCGGTTGTCCTCGCCACTGCGGCCGAAATCCGAGAAGAATCACGTGGCCCGACCCACGTTTCACGTCGAGGGCGGCGGCGAGCCCCTGCAAGTGTTCTTCACCGAGAAGATATCCGGACAGAAGCGGCGATCCCTTCTCTTGATAGGTGGCGAGGGCAGATCCTTCGAACTCTTCCGAGGTGGAGAACACGGGACTTCGATCAAAGAAGATCTTCGTACGCTCTGGTGTTCCGGCAAATGCGGGGTGTGCCCTGTTGGATCTGACCTCGAGGATCGAACCAGAAGAAAAGAACGACTGTCGACCCTCTGTACGAACGACGTTCTCGACCGGGAGGTGGAGTTCATCGATACAAAGGTCGCTCGCCTGGTTCATGCAAATCAACGTGCCTCCCCCATCGACAAAGGCGTCCAACGCTCTGACACCGACCTCGCCCAGGCCCCCCTCATATCGCGGGGGCACGGATCCCCTCTGGAATCCGTCGAGCAGATTCTGCGTGCGCTCGGCTGGTAGCACGACCACGTCGTATCGACTCCCGAGATCACCCGCGTGTATGTCGGCGTTGCGAAGGTTCGTGAACTCGAAGCCATACCGCTCGAGCAGCCATCTCGTCCAGCCTTCATCCATGCTCGGCGACCAGGGGCGGTAGAGTCCGACACGCGGCCGCGACACGGCGGTTCCAGAAGCGGATCCGCGGCTCGCCTGGAGCGCGAAGTCGGTCACCATCCGGTCGACGGATTGGTTCGAAAGCCCGCTCACCGAGTAGTGTCCGTCGTTGAAGGCGATTCGTGCGCCCGCGTCCCACGCCGCATTGAGCGCGCGGAAGCTGTTGTTCTGCGACGGGTCGAGGATCAACGCACCGCCCCCGCCACTCACACGTCCGGCGAGCGGACGGATCGCCGCTGCAACCGGATGGCTGTCGAAGCCGACACCCGACGCCACATCGAACGGGGATGCATCTTCCACATCGGCGTCCCAAGCGATCGGTTCCGTGAGAAGCGGTCGCATCGCCGCTCGCACGTCCGGCCCTAGGGGTTCTGTCGCCTCAATCACATCCACTTCCATCTGATACCCCAGCGTCCAACCCGCGGCGTCGTAGGGTTGCTCGGGCGGTCCCTCGGGGTACTCGCGGAGGTCCGGGTATTCTTGAACTTCAAGCACCTGACGCGCGAGTTCGCCAAACTCCTGATCCATCGGGATCACCCAGTCGCCGGTCGTGTGATCCAAGCCCTGGTGGGTCACGTCCGTTCCGAGGTCGTAGACGCGCACGCCATTGAACGCGAGACGTCGCAAGAGCTCGACGGGTGTCACGGGGTCTCGTTGGTCGCGAGCGATGAAGTAGGCGTAGGGTGGCCCCGATGCATACTTCGCCACGACATCTCGGCCCGACTGGTACCGGTTGTATAACAGGTCCTCGCCGTACTTCGCCGCGTAGTCGAGAACCGCCAGCGAGCCGACTCGCATGTAATCGACCGCATCGGCCAACCGCCACCATCCCCCTTCCCAAGGGCTCGGATAAAGCGACTCGGGACGAAGGTTACGTCGACTCTGGGGGAAGTCCTGTAGCGTGTAGAAGTGAGGCGTCGCGTAGCGGTAGAGTGCGGTTTCCGTCCAAAACGCGGCCTGGTTTTGAAGCATCGGAAGATAGTCGACGTACCCCGGATACCACGCGTCGAACCCCGTGCCCATGTGCACGGCTCCGGGCATGCCTCGCGATTCGAGCATCTGCGCGATGGTCATTCCGATCGTGTTCACGGTACGCGACATGAGCGGTGGCACATACGTGGCGATCGGCTCCGCAAACGGGGGCAGCCAGATTCGGGTAGGGAAGGGTGAGCTTTGATGGTGTACGTAGATGATCTGCGGATCCCAGGCCTGCCAGGTCCGAGCAAGCACGCGCGACTCGATCATGTTGAGCATATATCCGTCGCGGTTGTTGTCGTGCCCGATGTATTTTTGGTATAGCCACGGCATCGGTGCGACTTCGTATGGCGTCCCGACGTTGGATCGATACCATTCGCCGATCATCGTCTGACCGTCGGGGTTGAGCGAGGGCCACAAGACGGTGATGACGTGTTCTCGGATGTCGGCGATCCGGGGTTCTTCGCTGCTGACGAGCTCGTGGGCCAGCACGATCGTGTGTTGGGCTCCAGCGACCTCGGATGCGTGCAGGCCGCCACTGATGTCCACGATCGGAAGACCGCTCGTCGCGAGCGAGCGAGCCGCGTCGTCCGTGAGGTCGTTTGGATGCGCGACCTGGTCGGCGATCTGACGATACCGATCGATATCCCGGAGGTTTGCCGCAGATGAGATGATCGCGACGTACCAATCCCGTCCTTCCGAAGTGCGACCGACCTTCACGAGACGGACACGCTCGCTCGCCTCATCGAGGCGCTCGAAATACTCGATGGACTCCTCATAAGTAGCGAGCTCGAAATCGGCGCCCGGCTGAAAGCCGAGCACGGACTCCGGGGTGGGAATACCCTGGGCCGCGACGTCGGCTGCGAGCAGCGTCAGCAGCGTCAGCAGGGGCAGCAGCACTGCAAGAGATGGGGTGCGACGGGTAGTCACCTGGGCTCTCCGGGCATCGTTTCGCGGAATGTAGGAAGCTGAGAAGTTGCCGCGGGTCGTCGGCCCGCGCCACGTCCTCGCGCTTCCCCGGGTGTTTGACGAACCGAGGCGAGGCGACTAGTGTTTGAAACAGAAACAGAATTCTATTTATGGTTTGGGGCTCGGATGACGCAATGGGTACGTACGCCGACGCAGGCGCGGAGCCGCGACACGCTGTCGCGGATTTATCGCGTGACAGAAGACCTGATGGCCGAAGGCGGATACGACAGCGCTTCGATCAACGAGATCGTCAAGCGCGCGAACACTTCAACCGGCGCTTTCTACGCTCGGTTCGACAACAAGGAGGCGCTGTTTCACGCGCTTCACGAGCAGTTTCTCGCCGACGCCAAAAACTCGATCGAAGAGAGCTTCGGACCGGCGCGGTTGGCCGACGACACGCTCAGGAGTCTGATCGAACGCCTGGTCACGCATACGCTCGAGCTCTATCGAACGCATGGCGGACTACTGAAGGCCGTCTTCTATCACACTCGGATCAACCCTTCCGACCCGTTCGTCGCGCGATCGAAAAAGGTGAATCGGGCCCTCGTAAGCGAGGTCGGTAGGATTCTCCTCGCCAGAGGCGCCGACATCCGACATCCTCGCCCGAAGCAGGCCGTCCAATTCGCCGTCACCGTGCTGGTGTCGACCTTGAGGGAGACGGTGGTCTTCGGTTCGCCCGGGCTCTTGCCCCGACCCGTAAGCAATCGCGGACTCGTGCGGGAGACGACGGACGTCATCTATCGCTATCTGGCGTGCGCCGATGCGTAAGCCTGGTAGAAAACTGCGGATCGCGCTCTGGTTGGTCGGCGTCGCGGTGGCCCTCGCGTTCGGCGCGCAGTTCTTCTTGCTCGGTCGGACGAAGGTCGTCGAAGTGGCGGAAGGTGTGCACGTGTTGCGGACCGGAAACGGCCTGAACGACATCGGCGCCAACGTGACGGTCTTCTCGGGGAACCTCGGGCTGCTGCTCGTGGATGCGCAGCTCGGACCCTTGTCCCGCCGGATCGGGCGGCTGCTCGATCGCAGGTGGGGCGCGTCCACAACCGCGGTGGTCAACACGCATTGGCACCCGGATCACAGCGGCGGAAACCAGGCCTTGGCCGCCGGAGCGATGATTGTCGCGCACGCCTCGACGCGCGAGCGACTGAGTTCTCCACAGGAAGGGTTTGGTCTCACGAAGCCCGGCTCGCACCACGTCTTCCCGCCGCGAGCCGCCGAGGCGCTTCCCACTCGGCTGGTCTCGGACACGCTGACGCTGTCGATCGGAAACGGAGCGCTCCGGGTCGCGCACTACCCACACGCGCACACCGACGGCGATCTGGTGGTCTACGCTCCCGACTCGGGCGTGCTGGTCGTAGGGGATCTCGTGTGGCCCGAGAGCTTTCCCTTCGTCGATACCTACAATGGCGGCAGCGCCCTGGGACTTGCGGCAGCTCTTACGGAGATCTCGGCCGGACTGCCCGCGACCACGACCGTCGTCCCCGGACATGGCGCGCCGATGACGTCGACTCAGTTGGCGTCCTACGCCACAATGGTCAACGAGACCGTTCACGCGATTCGTGACCTCAAGAGTCGTGGCGTCTCGCTCGAGGACGCGCAGCGGGACGGGCTGGACGAGCAGTGGGCTTCGTGGAGTTCGAGGTTGGTTCCGACGGCGGAGTGGGTCGCGATGGTGTGGCGCAGTTTGGACGAGGGCCAAACGTCGTCGTAGTGGAGCGGGCCACCGCTGACTCCTTTCATACCCCGCTCGCGTAGGTTCTTCAGAGGTTGATTTGCGTGGAGCACGCGCACGGTGTTGGCCACTTCTTCCGACGATCATGACCAATGGACAAGCCTCGCAACGCGTTTCCCGCGTCGTTTTCCAGGGCCCAGGGTTGGGCGCACGCTCAGCCCTGGCTGCGACGCTTCACGTTGATGACGCGGCTACTCCTGGCGATGGCCTTTATCCCCACGGGTTTGGTAAAGGCCACGGGTCAGCGTTTCACCCTACTCGGAGTGGACAATCCCGTCGGCTTCTTCTTCGAAGCCATGTACCGAACGGGTCCGTACTGGAATTTCATCGGGGTCATGCAAATCGTCGCGGGCGTTTGTCTCCTAATCCCCGCGACAGCCGCGCTCGGCGCGCTGCTCTTCTTGCCGATCGCCGTCAGTATCTTCTTCATCACCTGGGGCGTTGGGTTCACCGGTACGGTGTACGTCACTGGTCTGCTCGTGTTGGCGGTCACCTACTTGGTGTGTTGGGATGCCGACCGAATCTGGTCGGCCGGATCGCACGTGCTCGGGCGAGGCGGCCCGCGGCTCCTGGACGGCATGGGTGGAGTCGAGATCACGGGGTGGGTGCTCGGGGGGCTGGCCGGGATGGGCGTGCTCTTGGACACCCGCGGCTTCATGCCCGGCGCAGCACTCCTTCCTTTGCTCGCCGCGGGTTTGATCGCGATCCTGCTGGTGCTCGTCGGATCGATTCTCGAGGCGCGCCGAAGACCTGGACGGTCCTAGCCGCCCGACCACCGTCGGGACGGGACTACCTCCGTGGCTCAGCGACCTCCCAGGGAGCCAGGGCGCTCTGTAGGAACCGAAGACTCGCGGTCAGCGTGATCCCCAGCGTCGAGATTACGATCAACGTGGCGTAGAGCAGTTCGACGCGAAGGGTCTCCCAGGCAAGCCAAACGAACGATCCGAGACCCACATCCGCCATCACGATCTCCGCCGAGATCGTCACCAGCAGCGTCACGTTCGCGGCGAGTCGAAGTCCGCTCAGTACCAGCGGCAAGCTGCCTGGCAGAACCACGCGCGTGAGCAACTTGAGACGGCTGGCGCCGTAGTTTTCGGCGACCTGAAAATAGATGGGATCGATCTGTCGGATGCCGGCCATCGTGTTGATCAACATGGGGAAGAACGCGGCAACCGATGCCACGGCGATCCTCGACGCCTCGCCGACCCCCAGAAAAATCATGACCAACGGGAGGATCGCGATCTTCGGGATAGGGTGCACTGCGGCGAGCAGCGGATCCAGCCCCCGACGAAGCTGCGGCGAGAGCCCCATGCCGATCCCGAGCGCGAACCCTGGGATCGCGCCGAGCAGCAGTCCCGGAATCACTCGAAGGAGCGTGGCCGCGATGTGCCGGAACATCTCTCCGCTCGCCAATGATTGGACCAGCGTGCTGATCACGATGGTCGGAGAGGAGAACAGAAAGCCTGGTAGAGCGCCGAGCCGAGCAGAACCCTCCCAGGATACCAGGGCGATCGAGACGACGATCGCCGGTATCCAGCGTGAATCGACCACTTGACGATTCGACTCTCGGCGCGACATCAGTCTCGCAAGGAAAGACCGCTGCGGACGTCGTCGCGCAGGAGATCCCAGATATGCCACACCAGCTCGGACACGGCGGGGTCGCCGCGCCCCAGCTGTCGCGGTCTTTCGAACGGAACGGTGATGTCCTCTCGGATGCGTCCGGGCCGGCCACTCATGACGAGCACCCGGTCGCCGAGTCGCACGGCCTCCTCGATGTCGTGTGTGACATACACGACGAGTTTGCGATCGTGGCTCCAGAGACGGAGGAGCTCTTCTTGGAGCACGATCTTGGTCTGCGCGTCGAGCGATCCGAAAGGCTCGTCCATGAGCAGGATCGGAACGTCTGCCACGAAAGCGCGCGCGATTCCCACGCGCTGACGCATGCCCACGGAGAGTTGATGCGGATAACTGCTCCCAAACTCCTGGAGCCCGACCCGCTCGATAAACTCGGCGGCCCGCTGCTGACGCTCGACCCGCGGAACCTGACGCATCTCCAGACCGAAGGCGACGTTGTCCAAGACCGTCATCCAGGGGAAGACGCCGTGCTCCTGAAACACCAGTCCGTTGCGCGGCGGATCATCTTGGGCATGACCCGGGAAGCTCACGTTGCCCGACGAAGGCGTCATGAGGCCCGCGATGATCTTTAGGAGCGTCGTCTTACCACAGCCGCTTGGACCGACGATGCTGACGAATTCCCCAGGCTGCACTTGAAGATCCACGTCCGCGAGCGCTGCGAGTTCTCCGTCGTCTTTGTCGTACTTGTGAGAGACCGCTTCGCAGACGAGTGCGCCTTGCGTTCCTGCGGTGGCTGGCGGGGTGCCGCTCATCGTGCCGACCCGACGACGCGTCGAGCGTGTTCCATGAAGATGGGGGCCCAATAGTCCTGCACCGGGACGATCGCGTCGAGGAGCCCGCGATCGAATGACCACTCCTGAAACTCGAGGATGCTCGCGCTGTTGATCTGTCCGTCACTCCGCATCGGCGGCCAGCACACGGTCGCGCAGGCGACCCCCGGGACCCGCAAGACGCTCGCTCGACGAACCTCACGGCCCGCTTCGGTCACCTGCCCGCGTCCAAGACCGAGCGGGCATGCTCGGCGAAAGAGGGAGCCCAGTAGCGCTCCGCGGGGAGGACCGCGTCGAGGTCCCCGCGCTCGAGCGCCCACTCTTGGAACTCGCGGATGCTCTCGGCGTTGATGAGGCCGTCGTCTCGCATCGGGGGCCAACAGACGTCCTGGAGCAGCGCGAGATCCCAGTCTAACGCCTCGGCGAGAATCCGCAGATTCTCCGGTGTTTTTCCTCGGTTGTACTGTCGGACTCCCTTCAGTAGCGCGATGGATACGCGTCGGCCTAGCTCCGGGTCTTCCTCGAGCAGGCGGGGTCCAAACGCATAGACCGAGATCTGGTGCCCTGGAAGTACTTCATTGGTCTCGGCCCACACGGCACCGCCCTGACGGCGGAAGTGCGTGAGCCGCGGTTCACCGATTAGCCCCCCGTCCAGCCGTCCGCTTACGACCGCGTCATACCGCGCGGCGTTCGGGACAAACGTGAGATCGATCTCGTCCAGATCGTACCCCAGGTACTCCACCGCACGCTCGGCCGCGAATTGCATGAAAGGCTCGCGACCCCAACTCGCTCGTTTCAGGGCAATCTTGCCTTCGGCGCGCGCGACTTCAGGTGAAACGATGAACGCGTTGTGGGAGCAGCCGTCTTTGGTGAACGAGCCCTTGTCACTGACGATACGGATCGGAGCGCCGCGGTGTATCGCGTTGAACAGCGACGGGCTCATCGGGCCCGGCAGGACATCGAGCTGACCCCGCGCCAAGGCGGGGATCGAGGTCGCCGTGGCGTGCAGCGGCACGAGCTCGACATCGAGGCCCTGCTCCTCGAAGTACCCCTGCGCGTGCGTGATGAACACCGCCGCCATCGTGAGGTGCCGGGTAAAACCGACACGGAGTTGGGGTCTGTCTCCCTCTCCTGACGGACCTCCACATGCCCCGATCAAAGCCGCGATCCCCAGTACGACGGTCGTCCTGATCAAGGTGCACCGTCCAGCGTTCGTCTCGCGTGAGCCATAAACGTCGAATCCGCGTACTCGGCGGGCTGTAGCAGCGCGTCGAGATCCCCCTTCTCCAGCGACCAACGCTGAAACTCGTCGATGCTCTCGAAGTTGATGCGTCCATCGTCGCGCATCGTTGGCCAACACGCACCCTCGAGTAGCTCGCGTTCCCACCCGAGTGCTTCGGATAGGATCTCTACGTTTTCGGGCGTCTTGCCGAGATTGAAGCGACGCAGGCCTTTTAGAAGTGCGATCGCGACGCGACGTCCGAGTTCACGATCCTCTTCCAGAAGTCGCGGTCCAAACGCGAAGACCGAAAACTGATGTCCGGGAACGACCTCGTTGAGATCGATCCAGACGTGTCCGCCTTCGCTGCGGAACCGACCCAGGAAGGGCTCGCTCAAGTGCGCGCCATCGAGACGTCCGGCCACCACCGCCTCGTATCTCGTGGCCAGCGGGACGTGGTGCGGCTCCACATCGGCGATGTCGAACCCGAAGTGCGCGAGTACGCGCTCGACCCTGAACTCGGAGAAGGGCTCTCGACCCCAACTCGCCCGTTTCGGGAGCACTTTCTCGGTCTGAGCTCCGAGAGCGGGTGACACCACGAAAGCTGTGGGAGAGCAGCTGTCGACCGAGTAGGACCCCTTGTCGCCTACAAGACGGATTCCCGCGCCGCGGTAGATCGCGTTAAAGAATGATGGGCTCATCGGGCCGGGAACCACGTCGAGCTGGCCTTGTGTCAGCGCCGGGATCGATGTCGCGGCGCTACGCATGGGAACGAGCTCGACGTCGAGGCCTTGTTCTTCGAAAAAGCCCGCCGCGTCCGCAACGAACATGGGTGCCATGGTCAGGTACCGCGTGTACCCGATCCGGATTCGAGGTCTGTCCTGCTCAAGATCGCGATGGCCGCACGCGGCAAAGGTCACGGACAGAACGGCGAGCGCGACCGCCGGCTTCAAGGCGCCGCGATCCGGGTGGAGGCGCACTGCTGGTCGAGCATCAATTCGAGGTGCTTCGGGAAGTCTCGCTTGAAGGACGAGAAGGTCGCGTCCGCCGTTCGAGGTGGAGCGGCATCAATTTGCCGCGCGTGGTCCAGGTCGGCTCCGCTCTGCGAACTCGCAGCGACCCGGCTTGCCCCCAGATCGCGCGAGAGATGTCACCCGCGTGGCTGGCTTCCCCCAGGCTGGCGAGAACGGTCTCTACGACCGCGCTCTCATCGAGTTCGCCGACCCTGGGGCTCACCACGACCGTAAGCCGTGTGAAGCCACGCTCGTCTTCTTCCTCGTGGAGTTGATAGTCGAGCGGCGTCCCTCCGAACCGAGTCGGTAACACGTCCTCGAGTATATGCACCATCTCGTTTCCGACCAGCGTGACGCCTTCGCCGGTCAGCTTCTGAAAACTTCGGATGCCACGAATATGGGTCGTGAAGCCGAACTCCTCCCAGGGACACCCGCAATCCCGGGTTTCGACCAGGCCGTAGTCATCGGTTTCGACGTTGAACATCAGCTTGCGCGCGCTGGGTAGGAGCGTCGTGTAGCAAAGGGCATCGACCTCTCGATCAAAGCCCGGGACCATCCGAGGGCGCGTGATCATCGCCAGGTGATGCTGCATGAGGTGCTGATCGTTGGTCTCCACCCCGTTCATGCACATGTGGCCGATCGGTCCGGCCTCCTGGAAATTGTAGTTCGACATCAAGCGCGCGCCGGTCTTTCTTACTGCGGCGACCTTTGCGTCGGTCGGCGGTTCTCCGCCGCCGGAGAGCGTGACCCCGGTGAGATCGATTCCGAGCTCTTGAGCCGCCAAACAAATCCGAAGCGCCCGACTCATCATGGTTCGGATCCCACACGCCCCGGCGCGTTCAAGGGCGTCGGCGGCCCATCGGGCAATGATCTCCGCCTCATCCAGCCGCACCGGCTCTGGCGCTGGAGCCTTCGAGGAGAGTCGCGCCACAGCGAGGATTCCCGCCTGGGCCAGTTGAAACTTGAGTGCCGGTCGCGAGTCGCGACCCATGGTGGGCGAAAACCATCGCTCGGCCGCGGTCCCCGAAGGGATCCGCATGAGCATGGAGTTCAGACCGTTTCCCGGGAGCCCGTCGAACCAAATCGCCTGCGGGTTCCCGTAGAAGCCCTGGATCGTGTCCGCGACGATGTGGTCTGGGACCCTCGCCCACATGTGATCCAGATCGACGGCGACCGCGCGTCCCGCGCCCGTGGACCCGCCCGTCGACATCTGGTAGTAGCGACTCAGTGAACGGTTGTCGAACGATTCGGCCGTGACCGGTATCTCCCGCCCGGAACGGATGATGGGGGCCCGGCCTTTGAACTCCTCGAAGGTGACGTAGACGCCGGCGTCTCGAAGCGTCTCCAGCGTGTGCTCGATGCCGTCTTGGCCGACCCCCTCGACCACGTCGCCGAGCTCGCAGCCCGCATGTTCGAACAGGGCAGGGTAGGGGCTATGTCGATTGTTCAGCACACACTGTTCGAGCGTCGACAAAAACGTCTTCTCGCGCTCGGCCATGCGTCGATGGAGCACCTCGCGGGCCTCCTCGATCGTCATGCTTCGGTGTAGAAACCGCGGCAACCCCGCCAAGAACCGAAGGTAGTTTCGCAGATCCCTGAGAGTCTTCAAACGACCACCTATCTGCCGCCCGACCGCCGCCGAGATGGTCGCGAGAATGGCGGCGGGGTGACGGTTTGTGCGGGGGCGGCTTCGAGCATCCTCAGCAGCTCTTCAACCGCTCGCTCGAGTTGCGGGTCTCGTCCCTCGGCGGCCGAACGCGCATCGAGCAACACTTCGATGTCCGGTGGCACCCCTTCGTTCTCGGCGACCCAAACGTTGTTCGCCGGGTCGAACACCGCGTTATCCGGCGCGGTCAAAGCGCCGCCGTCGATCAGCGAGTAGTGAACAGATGACTTCACGAGGCCGCCCCAGGTTCGCGCGCCGATGAGCGGGCCAACCTGTTGTTGGCGAAACGCCCACGGAAAGTAGTCGCCGCCCGAACCGGCGAGTTCATTGATGAGGAGCGCCTTGGGGCCATGAACGCCTTGGGGAATTCTCAGCGGTCGACCGTTCGGCACCTCATTCGTGATGGCGGCACGCAGGTCGCGCGTCATGTAGTCCACCATGTAGTCATCGAGGTTGCCTCCACCATTGAACCGCTCATCGATCACCGCGCCTTCGCGATCTTGCTGCGCGAAGTAATAGCGATCGAACGAGACCACACCCGATCCGCCGGTGTTGGGGATCCACCCGTACGCGAGGCGGCCGCCGGACAGTTCGTCGACCCGCCGCCGGTTGTCCTCTACCCATGCACGTTGACGAAGCTGAGACTCCGACCCGATGGGTTCGACGGTGACCGTCCAGTGACCCTCCATCGAGGGACGATCGTTTAGGTGGAGCACCGTTTGGACGCCACCGGTCCCATCGAGAAATTGATAGGGGTCGGAGGCGTCGGTCAGTTCGCGACCGTTCACGCCCACCAGATAGTGGCCCTGTTCGGCGCGCACTCCAGGCTGATCCAGAGGGGCCGACAAACCCGGGTTCCAGCTCTCGAACGTGTATATGCGTCGGATCTGCCATCGGCCTTGATTCGCGACAAAATCTGCCCCGAGCAGCCCGACGCGAACCGTGTCGACCGCCGGGAAGTCGCCGCCAAAGACGAACGAATGCCCCACCGAGAGCTCCCCGTTCATCTGGTCCATCAGATAGCTCAAGTCGCTACGGTGCCGGACGGATGACACGAGCGGACGATAGCGATTCCGGACCGCCTCCCAATCGTTGCCATGCATGCCCGGATCGTAGAAATACTCCTGCTCGTAGCGCCAAGCCTCGTCGAACATCTGGCCCCACTCGGCCGTCCGATCGAGTTGCATGCGTAAGTTGACTTCGAGGGTGCCGGAGCCGGACTCAGGTGGTCGCGCCGTGTCGACGACGTGCCAGGATTGGCCCGAGCGATACAGCAGTTTCTTACCATCGGCCGATACCGAAACGGAAGCCGCTCGGCTCGCGAACTCCGATGCCTCGCGCTCTTCCAGTTCGAACTTGTGAAGCGTCAAACCAGGCTGATTCGGAACAGCCTCACCGATGAACACCGAGCCGGTGGGGCCGGCGGTCACCGACACGTACCGGCGAACCGGCAGCGGAAGCGCGATCACGCGTCGATCGATTCCGTCTAGGTCGATCCTCACCTCGACGGCGTCTCCGTCTTCCGACTCGGCGTCGTCGCCAGCGGCGTCTCCACCACCACTATCGTCGTCGCCCGCTTCTGACTCCCCCTCTTCGTTCGTCTCCGCCGGTTCCTCATCGCTGCGGAGGGGGAAGGGGGTCGGATCATCGTCCCGTAGCACCATCACATACGCGGCATAGGTGGGGCTCGATCGAATCGAACTGGTGTTGGCCCAACCCGACCCGAGTGCGAGGTCGGTGCTGGCCACGAAGTAGAGGTGTCGCCCATCGCGATCCCACGCGGGCTCGCCCGCATCCGCCATCACATCGGTCAGCGGTGTGGCGCGGTTCGTATCGACATTCCACGCCACGATCCGACGGAACCCGTTGGCGAAGGACTTCGAATAGGCGAGCCATTTCGAATCGGGCGACCAGGAGAGCCCCATCCCGCCCCGCTCGAGATTGGTCCCCCCTGCGTCAGCGGTCAGGATCTCTCCAGACTCGACGTCCATCACGCGCACGCGAACGTCATCATCCACGAACGCGATGCGCGCACCATCGGGCGACCAGGTGGCCTCCCAGCCGAGCTTCGACTCGCCGAGAGAGATGGTGCGGAGCTCGCCCATGCCCTCCTGAGGTGAGACGACGAGCGAGTAGCCATCTCCCGCATCGCGGAACCAGGCGACCTGGCTGCCATCGGGCGACCAGATGGGGGACTTGTCGTGAGCAGCGGAAGATTGCGACAGGTTACGGGCGTCGCCGTGCTCGACGGGTACGGTGAAGATCTCGCCGCGGGCCTCGAACAGGGCTCGTTGACCGGTCGCCGAAAGCGACGCGCTCGTGGCTCGATTGCTGACATCCTCCCAACGCGTTTCGGCCCACGGAAAATCTCCCACAACCTCGATATCGAGCTGTCGGCTCGTGCCCGTCGCGGGGTCGAGCGTATGGATCCAACCGCCCTGCTCGAACACCAGCATCTGCCCGTTACCGGAGAGATGCTTGACTTCCATTCCCTCGAATTCCGTCAGCTGTGCGGTGGCGCCCGAGGATGGGTCAAACGACCAAACGTTGTATGCCCAGTCGCGGTCGGAGACGAAGAAGATTCGACCCCCGAGCCACACCGGCTGTGTGTCGGTGGTGCGCTCGTTCGGCAGGCGCGTCTCCTCGAGCGATGCGAGGTCGAGAATCACCAAGGGCGTGTTTTGTCCGCCACGGTAGTCGCGCCACTCGACATCCCAGCGCGACATGCGATCCAGGACCAATTGGCGGCCGTCGGGCGAGAACGAGCCCGAGTGCGCCCACGGAGCGGGAAGCAGGGTGCTCGGCCCACCGTCGGAGGAGACCGTCCAGAGTCGCTCGTAACCCGTGGGTGCCGTCTCGCGCGTGGAGGCGTAGAGCACCTGCGATCCGTCCGGTGACCATCCGCGCGCAAACGAATCGGCCGGATACCAGGTCAAACGTCGCGGTGTGCCCCCATCGGCCGATACCACATAGACCGCATCCACTCCCGATCGGTTTGAAGTGAACGCGATCGATTCGCCGTCAGGCGAGAAGTACGGCCCCGATTCGACCGCCGCCGTGCTCGTGATGCGGAGTGCCCGCCCGCCCGAAATCGGCGCCGTCCACAGGTCGCCGCCGTACGTGAAGGCGACGTGGCTCGCGCTCGCGCTCGGCTGTCTCAGTAGCCGAGTGGCCTGGGCATCCAGCGAGCTTGTGGTGGCGAGAACGCCGAGGGCGACGATCCTGAGCAGCCGATACATATGCGATCTCCAAGAGAAGGCCATGGTTTCGTGGGACGGCGCTTCGAAGTTGTGCGCCGATCGGCGTGATCGCCACGCCCTGGACGGGTGCCGCGTGGGCTGCGCACACAAGGCGCCTGTTCGGGTATGTGCTAACTTCGTGAACCCGCCCCACAGGGCTCGCTCGAGAGGCACGGGAGAATTCGGTTGGTGACCATACTCATTGCGGCACTATTGATCGCCGTGACGGCCCAAGCGCACGAACGCCAAGAGCTCGTGTTCGCCAACGCGCTTCTCGTGGCCGGCGAAGTCGAGTTCGACGCCGCGGAACCCATCGATTGGGGCATTGTGGCGCCGAAGGAGTGGACCAACTTTGAACTCTCCGATGCGACGCCCGAATTTCTTACGATGCTTCGTGAACAACAGAACATGTTCGACGACGCGGAGTTGGTGTTTGAAGCTCCCGTACCCGAGTCGCTGCGGGAGCAGCACTTCTATTACATCTCCGATGATGGTGTTCAAGAGGTACGCGCGGACCACCTGAAAGGCGCGGTGCGGTTCAGCTTCGCTCGGAATGGCGAACTTGTCGATCGCATTTCATACGGCTCGGTCGTCGGCATTCCGCTCGAACCCTCCTCCCTGGGCTCGGCGGGATTCGTCGTGGTCTTTGAAAACCCGCGAGCGGTTCGAGTGGCCCAAACTGCGCGCCTGGACCGTGAATTCTTGCCGCAGACCGTCCGGAGTAGCTGGGAAGCGCTGTCACCTGGCGCGCGAGCCCTGTGGGCGATCGATGAGAAGTACGCATTTCGGTTCGAGGGACAAGCGGTGGATCACATCCTCGTTCGGTGGGCGCCCGATCGGGTCTGTGAAGAGGCTTGTTGCGCGCTTCGCTACTCCATCTTTACTGACGCGAGTCCTCCAGCGACGATCGCTTCCATGTCGGCTGCGTGCGATATCTGAATCGAGGTTGGGCGCGTTCACCCGGAGTCACTTTTCGTCTAGCGACACTCGATAACTCCAGGGATGGAAACATACCCGCGAGGTGGGTTCGCTTCGCCCACGAAAAGGGCGCATTCGAATGGGGCGTGACCGGCGATCGCCGAGAAGCCTTCCGTATGGGCCTCCGGGATCGAAAAGCGGACGCGTCCATCGGTCCTGAACCCGGAACCGGAGTCGCCGATCAGATGAAAGATCTCATCCGTGTAGGTGCCTTGGTCGGCGTAGTACCGTTCCTCTGCAAGAAACAAACGCCGGAGTTCGTCTCTAAGGGTCTGCTGTCGTTGACCTTCGGCACTCGGATCGGGGTCCCGCTCGGCAATCGCGCCGGAGATCCCCGCGTCCGGGCCGCCGAGGCCGCCAAAGGATGCGGTGCACGCAGCTGCCAGCATCGCGGTCATCAGCCCCACCCGGAGGGAAACCGATGTGCTCATGCCGCCTCCTAGATCGAGTGAACCGGGAGATCTGTCGACGTCGACCAAGACGAAGAATGGCGCCGGCGGCGGACGACGGCCATTACCTTGGGAACACGACGCCTGGAATCTTCGAGCGGGGCCGAAGCGTAGAGTCTAGCTCAACTCAAACGGGAGAGATCTTGGTGCCATCCTCATCCGCCACACGATGCCTCGCCCTCTTGATACCCTCGTGCCTTTTGGCAACCTCGTTGGCCGCGCAGGCGGTGCCGCGATCCAACGTCGCCTCATGCGAAGGCGCCACGAGCGAAAGTGATGCGGTCTGCGGGAAGCTGACCGTTTGGGAAGATCGGGATGCGCGATCGGGTCGCACTCTGGATCTCTTCTACATGATCCTGCCCGCGACGGGCCCGAACCCGGAGCCTGATCCCATCTACGTTCTGACGGGGGGGCCGGGGTCGGCCGCCACCGGTACCGCGGGCGGTTGGATCGGATCGGAGCACCGAGAGCACCGAACGATCGTGATGATGGACCAACGGGGCACGGGTCGTTCCAACGGATTGAAATGCCTCTTCGACGAAGATGCGCCGGTCGAGGTGTATCTTGGGCAGATTTTCGATCCGGATCATATCGCCGACTGTGTCGAAGACCTCTCCAAACACGCCGACCTCACGAAGTACACGTCGCCATTCTCCCTCGACGACGTGGAGGATCTCCGCCAAGCGCTCGGTCACGATCAGATCAACCTCTGGGGAACGTCCTACGGAACGCGCGCATCGCTCGTCTACTTGCGGCGTCACGGAACACACGTTCGCTCTGCGGTACTCAACGGCTCGATGTCCTTGGGTCAGGTGATGCCCGATGGAATGGCGCTCGACGCGGAAGCGGCGTTGCGGGGCGTCCTCAAAGATTGTTCGGAGATGCCCGATTGTGCAGCGGCTTTCCCGACGGTGCAAGCTGACTACCGCGCGGTCGTCGAAGCGGATTGGGAATCCGTCGGAGTCACGATTAGAGACCCTCGCACGGATGCGCCGGTCGATGCCACCATGACGCGGGCCGGCTTTGCTGAGTCGCTTCGCGCGATGATGTACGATCCGGGCGCGACCCGGGACATCCCTCGCCTGCTCCATTTGGCGGCGACCGACGGAAACTACGACGGGTTCGGACAGTTCGGCGCAGCCCGAGCGCACGCGATCGGCCTCTTGGCGGCGACGGGGATGTATCTATCGGTGACCTGCGCCGAGGACATTCCGTTCGCGAACGAACCAGGCGAATACGAGCAAGCCGCCGGTACGTTTCTGGGCGACGCGCGGGCGCGTTCACACTTCGAGGCGTGTCGCCGCTGGCCGGCGGGCTCGGTCGATCCAGATTTTCACGACGCCGTGGCTTCGGAGGCTCCCGTCTTGATCATCAACGGAAGCCATGATCCCGTGACCCCACCTCACTGGGGTGAGGACGCCGCGCGCACGCTCCCCAATGCTCTCCACGTGACGGTACCCCACGGTCATCATGGTTGGGGGAGTCTGGAGAACTCCGATTGCGTGAATAGGATTCAGGCGGCCTTTCTTGCCGAACCAGGACGTCACCCGGACGTGACCTGTCTGGATCAAGTTCGTCGACGCCCCTTCAACCCGTAAGAGATTCGTCGGGGCGATGGCGGGGCGACGCCTGCCTCGCGTTTGACGCACGGACTCGGTGAGTGCACCCTGGCTGCGAATCCTCTCGTTAGGAGTTGAGCATGCGGGATCGACCGGACGTGCGGGATGTGCAACGCAGGGAATTCCTTCGCTGGCTCGCGGCCACACCGCTGCTCGGCGCCCTCGGTACGTGGGATGGCGGGCTGCTCGAGGAGTTGATCGCTCAGGAACCTCCGAAGCGTGCACTCGACGCGATCGTGGCCTCGGCTCAAGAAGCGCTCGACGTATTCGATCTGGAAAAGGTCGCGGCGGCTACGGTCCCGACGGCTCATTGGGGCTATATCAAGACGGGCGTCGACGGGGAAGAGACCCAGGCGAACAATCGAGCCGGGCTCGAACGGATCAACCTGCGGGCCCGACGGTTGATCGATGTCTCCAACATCGACATGCGGGTCAATCTGTTCGGTCGCGAATGGCCGACGCCGCTGATGGTTGCTCCGGCCGGGAGTCAGAAGGCGTTTCACCCCGATGGCGAACTCGCGACCGCGCGCGCCGCAGCCGCGCGCACGCATCTCCAGACACTTTCCACCGTCAGCTCGACCGCCGTCGAAGAGGTGAACGAGGCTCGAGGCGAGCCGGTCTGGTATCAGCTCTATGCGCCGCAAAACTGGGAGGCCAACGTGGCGCTGGTGAACCGAGTGCGAGCCGCCGGTTGCCCGGTCATCGTGCTGACCGTCGACCTCAATGGCGGGAGCAACCGCCTCACCGTGGAACGGTACGCCCGGATCGATGATCGGAATTGCGACACCTGCCATCGGAGCGGTGGACGAGCCGATCCGGTGAAACCCATGCTTCGCGGCCTTCCCCAAGGCGCTGCGGACAGTGGCGGCCGCACCATGACGTGGGAATACATCCAACGTCTGCGCGACATCACCGACCAGAAGATCATCGTCAAAGGAATCGTCACACGGGAAGACGCGGCGCTCGCGGTTCAACACGGCATCGACGCGGTCTGGGTCTCGAACCACGGTGGACGGGCCGAGGGAGACGGTCGCGCGACCATCGACGCGTTGCCGGAGATCGCTGACGCGGTGTCGGGTCGGATCCCGATCATCGTCGACAGTGGTTTTCGCCGCGGAAGCGACCTCTTCAAAGGGATCGCGCGCGGTGCCACAGCCGTGGCGATCGGGCGCCCTTATCTTTGGGGGCTCGGCGCGTTTGGTCAAGAAGGCGTGGAACGTGCGCTCGAGATCCTGACCGACGAACTCGCGCTCACGATGCGTGCGGTCGGCACTCCCGCCTTGAGCGACATCGGCCCCCACTCGATCACGACGGACTAGCGGTCCGCGTCCGACGCCAAGAGAGATCCGCGTTCGACGCTACGAGATCCAGTTGAGGATGCGGAACACGTATTCCATCGTCATGAGAATGGCGGGTAGCACCAACGTCAATCCGATGGTGAACGTCAGGCCTGCCCGGAACAGCAGCGGCCCCGTCGGAAGCAGCCGTCCACGCCCCATCTTTTCGAGCAGGATTTCGGTCGCCGGCCCAAGGCTATAACAGAAGTTCGCGAGTAGCGTGTACATGCCGATTCCGAACAGCGGGAACGCGAAGCTCTCGGCGAACGGCGGAAGCGACTGAAAAAGGGCGATCACGCCAAGCGACACGGCGCCCGACCCGCCGAGAACGAGGTTGAAATGAACTCGGCGAGATTCCCACCAGCGAATGATCGGGACCGCGCGTCTCTCCGCCGGCATCGGATACAGAAACTCCCCGAGCGCGGATGCGCCCGGGAGCGTCCCTTCGGCGACTTCGTGGCTTGTCATTGTCGCATCCTTCTTACAACGGTCGTGTCCTTCGAGGTAACCGCGCGCCGATCCGAGGTTCCCCGCCAGGCAACCGGCCACCGATGGTTAGCGGCCCGGACCTCCCTGGTCTTCTTCCGTGGCTACTTCTTCCTCCGCCAGTCCGGCGTTGAGGTCGTTCCAGTTGAGAATCGCATTGAAGCCGAGGAAGAACGTCCCCTGGGTTTGCCAGCGCCAGAACGGGCGAATCGCGAACATGACCACATGGCCGTCGCCAAGCGGTGTATCGACCACTTGGGCTTTTCCGGCCAGGGCCTGGCCGCCGCCCAAGGTTCCGGACAGCAGGATCCGATCGACCTCCCCCGGGAAACTCATCACGACTCTCGGACGCGACTGATCGCTATTCGCACCGCCCCCACCACCTCGACCCGCACCGTTACCGGGTCGTCGCTGCGGGTCCGAGGCCTCTTCTCCGGTTTCCTCAAACGGGGAAAGCTCGGGCCGCCTCGCCATCGGAGTCGTGTTCTGCCACGGACTGTTGCCGCCGCCAAAGCGCCCGAAGCGTCCGCCCCCGCTGACCGAGAGGACCGCATCGCCCTTGAAGTAGACCGGGAGTTGCTCGCCCTCGAACCCATACGCGATCGGACTCGTCCGATCCGAGATCATCCCGCGGTGAATCGATCCCGGCGAGATGAGGTTGGTCGGGCTCTCCAGTGTCACGTTGGACGTAATGCCGTACTCGGGCAGGATCCCCGCCGTCGACCCCTCGACGATCAGCGTCCCACCGTCGCGAACGAACTGCGCGAGCTCGAGCAGACCTTCGAGCCCCATTCCACCGCGGATATCGTCACTCTCGTCCATGTATCCGAAGTTGGGCGTCTCCGCGGTCTTCTTGTACGGAAGCGGGAGCTCTCCGGTCATCGCGATGCCGTTGACCTGAGACTGCGCGCTGCCGCCCACGTGTGGGTAAACAATCACATCGTATTTCGCGCGAAGATTGCCCTCTCGCAATTTCTGGTCTGCGAAATAGTCATAGGGGACGCCGTAGGTGTCGAGGGCCGCCCGCACCCACCCTTCGTCCTGTGTGCGCTGCCACGAATGGATGTATCCGATTCGGGGAACATCCAACTCGTGTGTCGGCACGTTCGGCTGGTCGTTGGTGGCCCACGCCGAGAGCCCCAATTCGGTCAGGTCGGGTTCGATCGTAGCCCGATCTGCGTTGGGGATGATGAACGCCCCTGCGCGGAACGCGTGGTCGTCCATCTCGAAGTCTTCTTCTGCCGCAACCATGAACAAGTCAGGATGGCGAAAACGAAATGCCATCAGATTGTTATCGGTGGTATGATCGATCACGACGTGGTCGCCGCGCCCCTGGATGCCGCCAGCCGCGACGACGGGGCCGGTCACGGGACTCATGTCCTGCTCAAACAGCTCGACGTCTTTGACTTCGAGTAGCTCTATGTTCCGCATCAACTGGAACGTCCAGCCGGTATCGTCATAAGGGCGCGGATTATCGAGAGAGAACTGTTGTAGAGAGAAATACATCTCGCCCAGCGTGCGGAACGGTTGGTCGCCGCGAGCTACGTAGTCTCCACGCTGGACCTGGATACCGCCGACTTCGAAGTCTTCGTCTGCTCGATGGATCTCCAGTCCTTGGCGCATCAGCTCATTGACCGCGTCGGCCGCGTCGGCCGCGCGTCGCTGTCCAGCCGGAATCACCCAGCCGTTGATCTCGCCTTCGACGCCTTCGGCGATCGATCGCTTGTTCTTGAGCCAATAGTTCTCGAGAAACCACTCCTTGTGCTCGGCGAGGTACTTCAGCGACATCAGCACGGCGGACTGTTGGATATTCGTGTTGTTCCGCGGACCCCATTGAATCTCGGGCAGCGGCGGGTTCGGTCTGAACCATTCACGGCTGGTCGTCGTCGCACCCACGTTCAAAGTGCGGTTGTCCGGGCCGTAGCTCGCCACTTCGTAGAAGCGACCGATCGCGTTATGCGCATGCGCGATGGTGAACATGTAGTTGGGCGTCCACCCGTCGTAGAAACTGTACGTCCACACCCCGGGCACGTCGCGCTTCGTCATTTCGAGCACGTCGTTCTCCGCGAGAACCCACCACTCGCCGATCGTGATCGCGTCGAAAGCTTCGTTGTAGGGGCCGGTCCCGGTCGAAGCGTATAGGTAGTTCTGCGCCTCATGCAGATCGTGCATGATCACGGGCGCCCATTCAAGCTGGACTTTGGTCACGTTGCGGGTGAGGGCGAGGAATTGACCCATCCCATCGCGATTGTTGTCGTGGGCCACGTACTTGCCCCAGTACATCAGCGGCACCTCCGCCTCGCCATCGGGTCGGTTCTTGTTGAAGTGGTACCGGTCGACCTGCTTTTCACGTCCGTCGGGTTCGATGACGGGCGTGATAAACGTGACGATGTTGTCGCGGATGGTCTGGACGTAGTCGGACTCCTGAACCACCAGTCGATAGGCCAGTTCCTGCAGCATCTCCGGGCCGCCGGTCTCCGTCGAATGCATCCCGCTGGTCAGCCAGTAGATCGGTTTACCCATGCCCTCGATGAGCTCACGCGCGCGCGTCTCGGAAGTGACGCGCGGGTCCGTGAGTTCTTGCATGTAGCTCTTGTAGGTCTCGAGCCTGGCCATGGTCTGCTCGTCCGCGATGACCATCAGGATCATCTCGCGACCTTCTTCGGACTCGCCCATCGACCACACCTGCGCGCGTGGGGATGCTTCCGCGATCGCGCGCATGTAGCGATTGATGTCCGCCGAATACGTGAGCTCGCCGGGCGTGCCGACGATCCGACCGTGAAAGTCGAGCGGCGTCGGGACGGTTTCCGAGGCCGGCAGATGATCCACCAGTTCGGTGGTTATCCGGTCATCCTGGAGGTGCTCGGCGATCAGTCGCGTGTATTCCTCGTCGATGGCCTGCCCATTCGCGGCGGCCTGCCCCACGACCGCCGGGGTTAGAGCGGCGGTGACGAACGCGGCCACGAAAAGACGGCGTGCGCTGGCTCTCCAAGACATAGGTTTTCCTCTGTCGCAATGGGATTTCGCCGAACGTCGGTCGACTCAGAACGGTCTCCTCAACGGGGCAACGCTACCGGAGAACACCCGGACCGCGCGATTCGCTGGGTCGCTAGCTATCGTCCGCGGAATGTCAGGGTCGGCATGCTGAGCGTGCGGGTAGGTCGGCGTCCGATCAGGATCAGGGGGACGTCAGTTTCGCGCGCGATGGCCTTGGATAGTCCGCCTAGACCGGGTTTCCCTTGGTTGCGTCCCCTCATTCCCATCACCACCAAGTCCGCTCTGGAGGCGTGCTCGATGATCGTCTTCTCGGCTTCGTCGGTGTAGACGATCTCGACGTTGTACGGGCCGGCTGCCTCGTCGCGCGCGAGATCGTGGGCGAAGCGTTCGAGTCGTACTCGGGTCTCCGGTGCCGTTGCCGTTGGCAGTGTGCGAAGAAACGTGACCGACCGCTCCTGTGAACGGGACAGGCTCGACAAAAGGCGAGCGCGTAGTCGGCTCTGGTCGCGTCGCCCCCCGAGCGGAACCAGGACGTGCTTGGCTTCCGACATCCGCCAACGTGGAGGTGCGCTCACCACGACCGCGTCGGCATCCACCGACGCGACCAGGCTCTCGAGCTTCGCCTCGAGGCCGGGGGTCGTCAGTTTTGGGAATCCGAGCAGCACGGTTTCACACCCGTGCCCCTGGGCCACGCGAGCGATCTCTCCCCACACATCGGTCGCGATCGTAAACAAGGTCTCGGCGATGAGAGAGCTCTCGAGACTGCGCTGCAAGGACTCGCCGAGGATCTTCTGAGCATCCGGCAACAACAGTTCTTCGAGCTGCAGCGGGTCGCTGGGCGTGCGCACGACCGAAAGCAGGAGGATCCGTCCGGCCCCCGGCGTGCGAACGGTGGCCGCCACATCGACGAGGCTCGCCGCACTGTCCGGATTCGCGATCGGGACGAGGACGAGCGGGCTTCGTCCTCGAAGACGCGCGAGGTTGGGGTCCCGAGCCTCCGCGCTCACATCCGCGAGTTGAGCCCCAGGCGCGAGCAACGTCAGATACAGCACGACGCCGATGCCCAGCCACGAAACGGCGACCACTCCGGCCTCTCGAACCGCAAAGGCCTGAAAGACGGCCAGGCCGAGGCACAGCGCGGCGCCCACGATGGGAACGACAGGCAGGCGTTCTCCACCCGAGCGACGGGTGGCCAAGCCTGCCGACCAATGAACCATCGCGAACGAAATCAAGAAGATGAGACTCGACGCGGCGCCCGCAGCCGCGACGTCTCCGACCGCCACCGCGATCGTTGCGATCATCGCGCCTGTCACCAAGATGGCGACTGCTGGCGTCCCGCTGGCTCCCCGCATTTGGCCGAGCTTGCGGGGAAGCGTGCGATCGCGGGCCATGGCGAAAGCGACCCGTGACGCGCCGTAGAGGTTCGCCTGTAGGGCGGAGAGCATCGACAGGATCCCGGCTCCGATGACCAGCCAGTAGCCGACCGGGCCCATGAAGCGGCCAGCGGCCGCAGCGACCAAGCTCTCCGGATTCTCCTGGGCGGTCGCTGTAAGACCCTCCGCAGGTGCGCCCACCGTCGCCATGAAAAAGAGAAGCGGTAGATAGATGACCAGTGCGATCGCCAAAGAGAGGTACATCGCCCTGGGGATGTTTCGGGAAGGGTCGCGAACTTCCCCGCCCACGGCTGCGATGAGGTCGAAGCCCTGTAGCGCTATGAACGTGTAACCCATCGACTGGACGAGGCCGATGGGGCCCCTGGAAAAGAACGGCGTAAGCCGGCCCATGACCTCCGACGGCGACGGTCCCAGCCAAGCCCAGGCACCGCCGAGGAGCAGAAGCGCGAAAACGATGACCTTGCCGATGGTCGCCGCATTGCCGCCTCCCGCTGACCGTCGAACCAGCATGACGGTGTAAAAGCCGACCGCCAAGAAGGCCAAGCCGGCACGCATCACGGTCGTGTCCAGCCAGTCGATCGAGAACCCGCCCACAGCCAAGGCCCGCTCGATCCCCTCGACCATGAAGGCGGAAAAACCAAGCGCGTACAACACGCCCGCCACGATCGACGCAAACCAAACCACCCACCCGACCACAAACGCCACTTCGATCGAGAGGACTTTCTTTGCGTATGTGTAAGTGCCGCCCGATTCCGGGAATCGTCGAGCGAGACTGGCAAAGCTGATGGCGGTGAGAAGCGCGATGCCGCCGTTGAGAGCGAACGCGAGGATGGCGCTGGGACCGGTCGTCGCGAACGCGACGCCGGCTAAGGCGAGGACGCCGCCGCCGACGATCGCACCTACGCCGATCGCCGTAGCCCCAAAAAGACCCAGGTGCCGCTCGTCCTGCATCACGCACCTCCGTCTTCAGGGCGGCCAGCCGTCACTCGAGGTGACGGCTGGCCCATGGTCCCCGGTGCTATCGTAGCGAGCGCGCCAGGTCGCTAATGGCTCCGGCCAAGAGTCGCGTTCGGCGCGGATCGCGGGGACGGGTCGTTCCGGTCCCCCGAGATTCCTCCTGTAGCGTTGCGGCCATCGCCTCGAGCTCATCCAAGACGGAGTTCCGCTCCGCGCCCGGCGCGAGAACTTCGGCACGACCCAACAGTGCTTCCAGGCTGCTGGCCGACTGATCGCCGATGGCGTCGTTGCGCTGGAGTTGGATCAGATACGATCGAGCAAGGGCAAAGCTCGCTGGCCAACGCAGGCGAGGCTGATCCTGCACGTTGAACTTGCCGCGTCGTACCGAGTTGGCTGCGTCGATTTCCGCCTGAGAAAGGTGTTCGCTCGGCGTGAGCTTGAACACATCCACTCCACGCGCCATCTCCGCGCCGTAGATCGCGCCATTGTGCCAATACGTCGACCAGTATCCGCCGCTCAACATCTCGACTTCGTCGAGCGGACCACGGTCGAAATAGGCGATCTCGAACGGGTTCGCCGGGTCGGTGAAATCGAAGATCGACAGTCCGCCCTGATACCACGCCTGGACCATGATGTCTCGACCCGGGACCGGGATCAGAGAACCATTGTGCGCGACACAGTTTTCTTGCTCCGTCTGCGGCACGGGGAGCTTGTAATAGCCTGCCAGTTCGAGCTTCCGATCGCGGATGCGGAAAATGGCGTCGGCACCCCACGTCTCCGGATCCGATCCGCGGCAGCGCGGCGCACCGCCGCCGCCCCACTCATCGGTGAAGATGACGGCGGTCCCATCGTTGTTGAATGTCGCCGAATGCCAGTAGGCGAAGTTGGGATCGGTCACCTGGTCGATTCGCACCGGGTTCACCGGATCGGAGATGTCGAGGAGAATCCCGTTCCCTGAACACGCTCCGGCCGCAAGACCGAGGTCTGCGCGCACGGTGATGTCGTGACATTGATTGGTGCGTCGCGAATCCTGGGTTCCTTCTCCGTGGTCGCCACCCTGCCAGAGACCCGCGACATCGCCCGTCTCTTCGTCAGCAAAGATTCGCGGCATGTTCACGATCCGTGCGTTCTCGGGGTTGGCCAAAGGCACCTCGATGATCTCGATGCGGAACAACGACGTGTTCTGATCCTCATCCGGGTCAAGACCCGAGCAGCCCGCCAGCTCGTTGGGAGATCGAACTCGTCCGGTCCCCGACACGTAGACGTAGACGTGAGAGTCATCCGTCGGGTCGGTCACGAGCGTATGGGTGTGCGAGCCGCGGCACGTTTGAATCGTCTTTACTTGCCGCGGGTTCTGCATGTCGGAAATATCGAAGATGCGCACGCCACGGAGTCGTTCGGTACTGACCGTGTCTTGTACGCCCGCCGTCCCACAATCGAGCCGACCCGCAGTCTGCTCGACCGACATGAACAAGAGGTCGCCGTGTACGGACAGGTCCCCCTGACCGCCGGGGCACACGACTCCGACAACCAACTCCGGGGCGCTCGGGTTCGAGGCATCGTATACCTGGAAGCCCCAATAGCTCCCCTGAAAAACGTAGTCGCCACGGAACGTCAAATCGGAGTTGGTCGGCCCGCGTCCCCCGGCCTCGGACGTCAGAAACGCCTCAGGTTTGGGAAGACTCACGAGACGATCCATGTTCGAGATCGCGGTCTCGGCATCCATGATGCCCGCCCCGAGGCCGATGCGAGGATCGTTCTCGTCCCACTCCCACGCCGGTGGAGGCGGTGGTTCCTCAGACGCCTGAGCCGTTGCCTCTCGCGGTCCGCCAAGCAACGTCATCGTCGAGGCGAGGAGGCAGGCCGAAGCCAGCACTCGCCAACCTGCGTTCAAAGTCTCTTTTCTACCTCGCATCTTTACCCTCTCGCTCGTGAGTCCTAAGGAACTGCGTTTAGCATGCTCCGCATGCGTTGGATCTCCATGTCTTGGTCGGCATCGACATCCGATGCGAAGCGATGCACCTCGGTCTCCTGTCCGCCGCCGACCGTCGAGAACAACTCCCCGACCATCGTAAGTGCGCCCTGATGGTGGGCGATCATCCCCTCGAGGAACAAGCGGTCGAAGTCTGCGCCGCGAGCAGCCGCGAGCCGGGCCATCTCCTCCGCCGTAAGCATCCCTGGCATGAGGGCACCGTCACCGGCGTGCATGTGATCGGCCGCGTCCGGGGCGGTCTCCCCGCGCCGCTCGAGCCACCGCTCCATGAGCCGGATTTCATCCTTCTGTGAGATGTCGATGCGGCGCGCGAGCAGTCGGATGCTCTCGTTATCCGTTCGGCTTGCTACGAGGTCCGACATTTCAATGGCTTGGGCGTGGTGCGGAATCATCCCCTGCATAAAGCGAACGTCCGCCGCGCCGTGTTGTGGTCGCTCCATGTCGGCGGCTTCATTGGCGGCGAGAACACGGCTGGCCTGACCGGGCGCCCCGGGCTGGACCACCCGACTTGTGGATTCGCCGCTGCCAGAGGCGCACGAAGCGCCGGAGACGGCGATCAAGAGCGCGGCGCAGATGCGACCCGCAACGCAGATCCGAGTTGAAGCTTGCACGTTGGTTTCCTCCAAGACGACGAAGTCTCCTAAGATACTATCTTCGGGGCCACACGGCCCCCTGCTGTCGCCGCCCAGCCCGGCCTCCCCAACTTGTGGTAACTCGTATTCCCGCTCTGCCACCCAGGAGGCCACCCTATGCGTAGGCTCGTGTTCGTGTTGTCGACTGTCGCTTGTTGCGCGCTGTTCGCATCCCCGCTTTGGGCACAGGAGAAGTTGGCAGAAGGCACGTGGACGGGAGTCGTCACCCCGCCTGGCGGCGCCGGTCTCGACGTGACGTATGAGGTGAGCTACGTCGATAGCGAGCTCGAGATCGCGATCGTACCGCCGGCCAGCGTCGGGGTCGGTCCCTTCCAGATGGAGGACGCGGTGTTCGACGGAGAGACCCTCACGTTCGAGTGGGGCGAACCCGCCGGGGTGACCTGCACGCTGACAAGTGGCGAGGACGGCACCTTGTCCGGTGAATGCACGGACGGCAGCTCGCCGGGTCAGATCGAGATGGTCCCGCCGAGCGGAGCCCGGTAGAGGCCCCGGGCACTACTCTGGGGGCACTACTCGCGTCGGGAAAGCTCGCACAGGATGGGGTAGTGGTCCGATCCGATGTTCTCAAGCACACGATATCCCACGGCGACCGCCGCTGTGGAGTAAAGACAATGATCCAGAGCGAGTGCGAAGAGCGGGATGCCCACCGGCCACGTGTATAGGGCGCGGAGGCCGGTGGCGGCCGAGGTCAGACCCGCCCGCGCTCTCAGATCTCGGACGTAGGGAGACCAGGGGGAGGCGTTGAGATCCCCGAGGACGAGCGTCGGGATCGTATCGTCGCCCACATATGCCGCCAGCCCGGCAATCTGACTGTTTCGCGACCCGTAGGCGGATGCGTGAAACGGCGGGACCGGGTGCGTGACCAGGATCCTCCACGACCCACCCGACGTCTCGACCGTCGCGACGATGGAGGGGAGCCTCAATCGACCGATCGACTCTATCGAGCCTGAGGCGAGCGGAAATCGGCTAAGGAGCGCGGTTCCGAAATTGTCTTCCCGCGTCGCGAGCACGCGGTGTGGATAGTCGTCCGAGATCGTTGCCAGAGATTCTATCCAAGGGTCGTCGACCTCGGCCAAGGCGATGATGTCGGGCTGGATCCAGCGGATCAACGCGACCAAACGGTCGTGGTCGACGTTCCAGCGGCCCACGTTGGCGAACAGCGCCCGGACCTCTGGCTCGCCGCCCACACCCGCGTCGCCGGCCAGGCCAGAAGGCGCGCCTCCCAGATTCGAGGCGATGGCGGCCATCAAGGTCACGCCCCCGACCGCGTGCGCCGCCGCGCTCACTCTCGAGCCCGTCAGCAGGGAAGCCGCACCGGTGATGATGAGGATGACGACGAGATGCGGCCAGAAATGCACGAGCAAGGACGCCGGCCACCAACGCTGACCGATCGCGCTGGCAGCGCCGAGGAAAAGCATGACCCACCCCGTCGCCGCTGCCATCCCACCAAAAGAAACGCGCCGGCGGGCGCCGGCGCGTTCGTTGTTGGCCTTCAATGTCGGGGCTAGTTGTCTGCGTCGTCCGTCGTCATAGCGGCTTTGGCCTGGCGAACCATCTCACGAACGTCGGCCAGAAGCTGTTTCGCGTCGTACACGATGCCGTCTTTGATCGTGTACTTGATCCCGCCAACGCGGTCGGTCTCACCCGTCTCATCGTTGAGTCTTACCGCGCCGGTGCCATAGAGCACCTTCAGGTTCTGTAGCGGATTCTCGTCGACGACCACGAAGTCGGCCTTCATGCCTTCTCGGATGATCCCGAAGTCGGGGGCCACGCCCTTGGGGTCGCTGAGTTCTTGCGCGCCATACATCGTCGCGGATCGGATGACCTCGATGGGGTGAAAACCGGCTTCGCGAAGCAACTCGAATTCCTTGATGTAGTCGAAGCCGTACAGCTTGTAGATGAACCCGGAGTCCGAGCCCGTGGTCACGATTCCGCCGCGGTTCTTGTACTCGTTCAAGAACTGCATCCAGACGTGGTAGAAGTTTCGCCAGGCGACCTCATCTTCGGTCGTCCAATCGAACCAATACGAGCCGTGCGCAGCGCGGCTTGGCTGGTAGTACTCCTCCTGGCTCGGAAGCGTGTACTCATCGTGCCAATCTGCGTTGCGCGCGGCCATGGCGTCTCGACTCGCCTCGTAGATGGTCATCGTGGGGTCGAGACCGAAGCCCAGCTCCAGAAAACGATCCAGCAGCGCGTTCCACGAATCCGACCCGGGTCCATCGATCTGGTCCCACAGACGCGCGACGCCACCGAACCGGTGTTGCTCGTTTCCGTAGTTGTAGTCGAGCGGCCAGTCCTGAATGCTGTAGTCCGACAGCATCGACTCGAAGAGACCGTAGTAGTGGGTCATCATGTCGAGTCCGAGCTCTGCCGCATCGAGGGCGGTCATCCGCCCCACACCCATTTGGCCCAGATGAGCGACGGTGCCGAGACCGAACTTGTGCGCCTCATCGATCAACGCTTCCATGATCGGAGGATCGAAGGATCCGAGCTTGAGACCGTCGATCTTCTGTCCGTCCACTTCTTGGAGGGCCGCCCACTGGACCCATTGTCGCGCCTTCTCGGGCGTGTCGATTCCGCCTTCGTCCCAGGCCTCACCCGGCCGCGCGTAGGTGTACATCCGCGGGGCAACGATCTCGTTCCGCGCGGCCTTCGCCTTCTCTTCGAGCGCCCACATCATCGGCCCGTGTCCGACACCTCGCGAGGTGGTTACGCCGTGACCCATCCAGAGCTTGTAGACGTACTCCGCCTGCGGCGCTTTCGGGTCGCCACCCGTGTGCGCGTGCATGTCGATAAACCCGGGCATCACGAAGTGCCCGGAGAGATCCATTTCGTGGACGCTCGCATCAGGGTTTTCTTCGACCGCGAGCTTGGGCCGCCCGTCTTCATCGATGGGGATCCCCGGAAAACCAACCCCCTCGACCCCCACGATCCGGTCGCCCTCGATGACGATATCCACGGGCCCCATCGGGGGCGCGCCGGTGCCATCGATGATCGTTACTCCGCGAAGGATCAAGCGGTCGTAGGGACCATCGCCCTCGTCCGCGCCACGGGGCGTCGTCGTTTCCATCTGGGCCCAGGCTTGAGTGGCCAGGACCAGCATGGCGAGGCTGGCCAAAAGGGTTCGACGCGTCGTCGGGATCATGCTCATTGTTCCTCCACTGGGGGTCTTAGGCGCCCTGAAACTCGCGGATTCTGACGGTTTCGTCCATGGGCGGCGCCACCCGCCGTCTCCTCCCGCCTTGATGGCTCGGACGCGCGGGACCACGTTGACTCCTCGCCCCACGTCTGTCCACGCAAGGAGACTGGTGATGTCCGACGAGCGCATGCAAGCAAACGACTTTCCACCCGAGGTGCTCGGGTTGTTCGACAGATACGTCCACGGGATGATCGACCGTCGGGCCTTTCTGGAGGGGGCGGCGAAGTTCGCGTTCGCAGGGATGACGGCCGTCGGCATGCTCGAGGCTCTCAAGCCTCGCTACTCCTGGGCCCGTCAGGTGGATCCTTCGGATCCGCGTATCCAGGCCCGCTACGAGGAGTACGAGTCTCCCAACGGACATGGGACCATGCGGGGCTACATGGCGAGTCCCGCCGAGGGCCCGCCCAAAGCGGCCGTCCTCGTCATTCATGAGAATCGCGGTCTGAATCCGTACGTCGAAGACGTCGTCCGACGGTTCGGGGCGGCTGATTTCCTGGCCTTTGGTCCGGATGCTCTTACGCCCTTGGGCGGCTATCCCGGGAACGACGATGAAGGCCGGCAGATGCAGAGCCAGCTCGACCGAGCCAAGATTACCGAGGATTTCGTTGCGGCCGCCGAGTTTCTCATGTCCCACGAGGAGTCCACCGGTCGGGTCGGCGCGGTCGGGTTCTGTTTTGGCGGTGGGATGGTCGCAACCCTCGCTGTCCGACTTCCCGGGCTTGGCGCCGGGGTCCCGTTCTACGGGCGACAGCCCGCCGCCGAGGATGTTCCGGCGATTCAGGCGCCGCTGCTGATCCACTACGGGGGGCTGGATGAGCGCGTAAACGCCGGCTGGCCGGCCTTCGAAGAGGCTCTGAAGGCGAACGGGAAGACCTACACGATGCACATGTACGACGGGTCGAATCACGGGTTCCACAACGACACGACCCCCCGGTACGACGAAGCTGCCGCGACGCTGGCCCAGGAGCGGACGATGGCCTTTTTCAACCAGCACCTACGCTAATCCCATGGTTGGGGTTAGCTTCCGTGAACCTGTAATGCTGTTCCACGCCAATTTGGAGCGCCTCAATGGCCAAAGAAATGCTTCTGGTAGGATCCAAAACCAAGGATGCCCTCAAGTCGACGGGCCTCAACGTGAGCGGCGACGCACTCGACGCTCTCAACAATAATGTCCACGCTCTTATCAAAGATGCTCAGAAGCGCTGCACGGCCAACGGCCGCAAGACCGTTCGCGCGAGCGACTTTTAGGCAGCCGCTGTACTCGGGCCCGAGCCTTCCACGGCTCGGGCCCGTTTTCATTCTCGGGGGTCGATGATGCATCACAAACCGTCTCTCCCCGTCCCGCTCCGTTCTCTCCTCTATGTCTTCGTTTTCTGGTCTGCGGTCTCGCTCGAGGCACAGGACTTCCAACTGGGCGAAGCGACGATCGGGGAGGCGCACGAAGCGTTTGCGTCGGGGGATCTCACGTGCCGCCAGCTCGTCGAGGGCTACCTCGCGCGCATCGAGGCTTACGACAAGATCGGCCCCGCGTTCAACGCCATCCAGACGATCAATCCGAGGGCCTTGGAAGAGGCCGATGGGTTGGATCGAGCCTTTGCCGCGAGCGGTCCCGTCGGTCCGCTCCACTGCGTCCCGGTCCTGTTGAAAGATCAGGTCGAGACGCGCGATATGCCGACGACCTATGGGTCCGCATTGTTCGCAGACTTCGTTCCGACCCGCGACGCCACGATCGTCGTCCGTATGAAAGAGGCAGGAGCCATCATTCTCGCCAAGACCAACATGGGCGAGTTCGCTTCGCGGTACGTCGGGTCGGCCTACGGCGTGATCCGCAACACGTACGATACTCGCCGCAATCCGAGCGGCTCCTCCGGGGGTACTGGATCTGGGGTGGCTGCGAATCTGGGCATGGTCGGGATTGGAGAGGACACCGGCGGGTCGGTTCGCGGGCCTGCCGCGGTGCAAAACTTGGTGGGCCTTCGTCCGACGGTTCCGCTGGTCAGTCGCTATGGGATGATGCCGGCCAACCCGACGACGGACACGATGGGCCCGATGACGCGCACCGTGACGGATGCCGCGATCTTGCTCGACGTGATCGCCGGGTACGATCCAAACGACCCTGTGACGGCCTACTCCTTTCGCAGGGTTCAAAACTCGTATGCGTCGAATCTGGATCCCGAGGCGCTCGAAGGCGCCCGCATCGGTGTGATTCGAGATCCGATGGACCCCAACACCGATCCTGCTTCCGCAGACTATCAGAGCGTTCGAGCGTTGATCGATCGGGCCATCGATGAGCTGACCCGCTTGGGCGCCGAGGTCATCGATTCCGTGACCATCTCCGGAGTGGAAACGGTCAACGCGCTCCTCGCGAGTAACACCTTCGAGACCGAGCAGGCCACCGACGATTATTTGGGAGAACATGCGGGCGCCCCGTTCAAGACGTTGAAGTCGATCTTGTTGAGCGGAACCGTCACACCGTGGCGAGCCGCCGGCATGGCGGGTCTCATCGGGCGAACCACGGATGAAGCCGGTTACGCCCAGTATCTCGTTTCGCGCGCGAAGCTCAGGACGAGTTTCATGAAAGCGATGGCGGAACTGAATCTGGACGCCGTCGTCTACGCGACATTCGATCATCCGCCGAGTCTGATCGCCCTCGACGCCGAGACCAACCCGAGTCCGGAAGATCACTATGGATTGGGAGACAACCGGGCCCTTAGTCCCGTTCTCGGGTTCCCGGCTCTTACCGTCCCAGCAGGATTCACTCCCCAGGGACTGCCCGTCGGTCTGGAGTTCTTGGGACGAGCGTTTACCGAAGAGATGTTGCTCCGCTTTGGCTACGCGTACGAACAGGCGACCGGCCACCGGAGTCCACCATCGACTGCGCCGCCCCTCATGGGTGGCCGCCGACCGCAATAAACGAGGTTGAAGATCCAATGGACAAGTACCGAATGATCCGTCGCGCCGGCTCTCGGGGTGCCCTCTTTGTGCTCGCCCTGGCTGCCGTATTACCCGCGGCCAGCGAGAGCGCCGTCTCCGCGTTCTCTCTGGCGGGGCAGGATCGACCCGTCGTGTTGGTTACCGGTTCGACCAGCGGGCTCGGTCGCGAAGTCGCCCGCCGCATCGCTACCTCAGGCGCGCACGTCATCGTGCACGGTCGCAACCGGGAGCGCGGGATGGCGCTCGTCGAGGAGATCGAAAGGGACGGAAAAGGCAGCGCGCGCTTCTACGCGGCCGACCTGGCCTCTTTCGACCAGGTCCGGGCTTTTGGTGAAGCGATCCTGCGTGACTACGAGCGGTTGGACGTCCTCGTCAACAATGCCGGGTTCGGCTCCGCCCCCGATGAGCGACTGCTGTCGGAGGATGGGCACGAGTTTCGTTTCCAGGTCAACTATCTTTCGAGCGTGTTGCTCACCCAGATGCTGCTCCCGCTCCTGCTGGAGAGCACGCCGTCGCGGATCGTAAATGTGTCATCGCTGGCGCAGACCCCGATCGATTTCGACGATGTCATGATCGCAAATAATTTCAGCGGCGGTCGCGCGTACGCACAGAGTAAGCTCGCCCAAATCATGTTCACGTTCGATCTCGCCGAAGAGTTGCGCGGTCGAGACGTGATGGTGAACGCACTGCATCCGGCGACCTACATGCCGACCGGGATGGTCCAACGCCTGGGAGTCGAACCGCGGGCCACCATCGCCGAGGGCGCCGATGCGGTCATGCAGCTCGTGTCATCGAACGAGATCGAGGGAGGGCAGTTCTTCAACGGGTTGAAGCCGGCGCGAGCAAACGACCAGGCTTATGACGAGTCCGCGCGCGCGCGTCTGCGGAGGCTGACGGAAGAGTTGATCGCGTCACCAACCTCGCAATACGAGGATCCCGAGGACGATCCGAACTATCTCGGTACGTTCTCCATCATTGCTCGCGATCCTGCCACGGGCGAACTCGGGATGGGCGTCCAGTCCAAGGCGTTCGGCGCCGGCAACCGTGCGATGCACGCCAAGGGCGGCCTCGTCATCGTCGCGCACCAGGCCGCGGCGAACCCGATGTATGGGGCGATCGGAATCGAACTCCTGCAGGCCGGCTACTCACCTCAAGAAGCGCTCGACATCATGGTGGCCAGCGACGAGGGTCGAGATCGACGACAGGTTTCCATCCTCGATAGCCAAGGGCGAACGGCCGCCTTCACCGGCCAAGGTGCCAACGACTGGAAAGGGCACACCTGCGGCACGAACTACTGCGCGCAGGGAAACATCCTGACTGGGCCGGAGGTCGTCGCCGCCATGTCGCGCTCGTTCGAGAATTCCAGCGGTCCGTTGGTGGAGCGACTCATGGATGCCCTTGATGCGGCACAGGCCGCGGGCGGCGACGCGCGCGGCATGCAGTCCGGCGCCCTTCTGGTCGTGAGCCCGCGAGCCGGCGGCGGCTACAGTGACCGCGCCGTCGACATCCGCGTCGATGACCACACAAAGCCATTGGAAGAGATGCGCCGGGTCATGGACGTCTTTAGATCGGGTCAGATGATCCGTGAGGCGGGTCAGAAGCGGGAAGACGGCGACGTCGATGGCGCGCTGGAGATCGCCCTCGCCGCGCGCGATCGGTCGCCGGGCAATGACAACGCGTGGGTCGCTCTAGCGGAAATCTATGTCGAACTGAATCGAAAGGCCGACGCGTTTTCCGCTCTCGAACGCGCCCTCGAGCTCAACCCGAGTCGTGCGCGAACGCTGCCTGCGGACCAAGACTTCGAGGCGATCCACAACGATCCCGACTTCCTCCGCCTCATCGGGCGCCGCTAGACACCGCACGAAGCGATAGCCCACGGCGGCGAGCGATCCGGGCCACTCCTGTTGTTATTCTACAGTAGAAATGCTACAGTAGGGTTTCAACAGCAACGGAGGCACGCGTGTCACTCATCCGATCCGATCTGCTTCGCGGAACGCTCGATCTGCTGATCCTGAAGACCCTCACCCTGGAGCCGATGCACGGCTGGGGGATCGCTCAGCGGATCCGGCACCTGTCCAAGGACGTGTTCGAACTCAACCAGGGCTCCTTGTATCCGGCGCTCCGTCGGCTCCAGCGGAAGGGGTGGGTGCTCTCCGATTGGCGGATCACGGACAACAACCGACGCGCGCGGTACTACACGCTGACGAAAGCAGGTTGGAAACAGCTCGAAGCTGAGGAGGCCCACTGGGGTCAGTCCTCCGCGGCCGTAGATCGCGTTCTCCGTCTCGCTTTGGAAGGTGTTTGAGCGATGTCCTGGTTTGCGCGTCTAAAGAGCCGGTTCTCCGAACTCTTGAATCGCCCGCGCGCCGAGCGCGAGCTCGACGAGGAAATCGCCTATCACCTCGGGCGAGAGACGGATCGCCTGATCGGCGCGGGAGCCGACCCCGCTGAAGCCAAGCGAATCGCACAGAAGGCGTTTGGACGGGCTTCAACCGTTCGCGAGCAGGCCCGCGAGGAGTGGAGGCTCCGGTGGGTCGAGGATACACTCCGGGATCTGAAATATGCGGCTCGCGGGTTGCGCCGGAGCCCGACGTTCACGGTCGCCGCGGTCCTCACACTGGGCCTTGCGATTGGTGCGACTACGGCGATCTACAGCATCGTCGACGCCGTCTTGCTCGACGATCTTCCCTATCCAGAGCCCGATCGTTTGGTGCGAATGTTCGAGCAGAACGCTCCGACCAATCGGTGGAGTCTCTCCGTTGTCGACTTTCAAGCGGTGAAGGAACAACAACGCTCTTTCGAGCATGTCGCGGCCCTGCAAGCCGCTCGCGTGACGCTCACCGGGCGGGGCCGCCCCGAACGGTTCGTCGCGGGCCGAGTCACCGCCGATTGGTTTCGGGTTCTCGGGGTCCACCCGCTCGAGGGGCGTGGCTTCGCAACGGACGAGGACCAGCCCGGGTCGTCGCCGGTCGTCGTGATCAGCGCGGGCCTTCGCGACCGGATGTTCGGGGAGGGCGCCCGCGGGATCGATGAAGTGCTGACCCTCGACGGCGTCCCCCACACCGTGGTGGGCGTCCTTGGTCGAGACCGAGCGTCGCTCGCCGGGCTGCGGGCGGACGTTTGGCCGATCCTCCAGCTCGAGCCGCCCACGCGTCGCGGCCCGTTCTTCCTCCGCGGGTTTGGTCGGCTCTCGGGCGGCGTCTCGGTGGCGGGAGCAGAGGCCGATCTGGCAGACATCACTCGCCGCATCTACCCGATCTGGGCCGAAGGATTTCGCGATGAAAAGGCGTTGATCACGCCGTACTCGCTGCGCGAGACCATTCTCGGGGGCGTCGGTACCGGAGTGTGGCTGCTGTTCGGTGCCGTCCTCGGGGTCCTCCTGATCGCGACCGCGAACGTCGCGAACTTGTTGATGGTTCGCGCCAGTGGCAGAGAGCACGAGATGGCGCTGCGAACTTCGCTCGGCGGGACAAAGAGGCGGCTGGTGCGGCTGCTTCTCACGGAGAGTCTGTTGCTGGCCGCGATCGGAGGAGCGGTCGGCGTCGCGCTGGCGTTTCTTTGTTTGGAGACCTTCGTGGGCACGAGCCCCAACCTTCCGAGGCTCGACGAGATCTCGCTGGACGGCGGAGTACTCGCGTTCGCGGCGGCGGTCACGCTAGGCTCGGGCGTGTTGTTCGGTTTGGCGCCTTTGCTGCAGACCGCCCCGAGTCTCATGCAGAATCTTCGCGGCGGAGATCGAGCTGACGCATCCGGGTCGCGGGGGCGTCGACTGCGCTCGGCACTGGTCGCGGCCGAGTTCGCCATCGCCCTCCCGCTCTTGGCCGGGGCGGCGCTGCTCGTATCAAGCTTTGTTCGTCTCCAGAACGTAGATCCCGGTTACGATCCGACGAATCTCGTTTCGGCCGATGTTTCTCTGCCTCCCGCCGAGTACGAAGGGTACAGCGAAGTCGTCGCGTTCTGGGATGAGGCGCTGCGACGCGTCCGTGAGATCCCCGGCGTGCGCGCCGCGGGCATCGGCACCGGGTTGCCCCCGAATCTGCAAGGCGAGACAAACAACTTCGATCTGGTGGATAAGCCGGTTCCCGAGGGGTCGAGCGAACCATCCGTGCCGTGGAGCTGGGCCAGTCCTGGGTTTTGGGGCGCGCTCGGGGTGCCGCTCCAGCGAGGACGGATGTTCGAAGAGCGGGACGGGCGGGATTCACTCCCCGTCGTCATGGTCAGCGAGGCCTGGGCAAGTCGCTACTACCCGGACGGCGACGTGTTGGGCAAGCAGCTCTACTCGGGCGGTGACCGAGACAACCCGATGACTGTCGTGGGGGTCTTGGCGAACGTGAAGTTCGAAGGTCTCGATACGGCCGGGGACGTCGCCGTACACGAACCGTTCGCGCAGGCCGGGTTTCGAAGCGTGAGTCTACTGGTTCGAAGCGAGGGACCCGTGGCCGGCATCGTCGGCCGCTTGCGTGCCGTGTTTCAGGAACTCGATCCGGCGCTGCCCCTCTCCAACGTCGAGACCATGGACGCGCGGTTATCCGCAGAGGTGGCGGGGCCGCGCTACTGGACCACCCTGTTCAGTTTGTTCGCCGGGCTCGGACTCGTCCTCGCCGCCATCGGCGTGTACGGCGTGCTGTCCTACACCGTTAGCCGTCAGAGTCGCGAGATCGCGATTCGAATCGCCCTCGGTGCTCATCCGGCCGCGGTTCGTCGGTCGGTTGTCCTCGGCGGGATGGCCCGCGTTGGGATCGGTATCGCGATCGGCCTCACGCTCGCGCTGCTTGGAACGCAGTGGCTCGAAAGCTTGCTGTTCGACGTCTCGGCGACGGACCCTCTCGCGCTAGCGGTCGCCGTCGCGGGTCTGGTCCTGATCGCAGGCATCGCCTGTTACGTGCCGGCGCACAGAGCGACAAAAATCGATCCGATGCGCGCGCTTCGCGCGGACTAGGGTCGATCTAGCCGCGAGTGGAGAATCCGGCGGCGATCTCTTCGGCGGACCGTAACGATAGCGCGCTGAAGGTCGGCGTGCCGTTGGCGCAGCCGCCCGAGACCAGCGTCGGAGCGCCGATGACGAAGAGGTTGTCGTGGTCGTGTGTCCTCCCGAACGAATCCGTGACGCTGGTGTTTGGATCATCGCCCATGCGACACCCGCCGCCCGGGTGCTCCATGGTGTAGCTGACGTTGGTAGAGAGCACCCGCCCATCGCCGACTCGCGCCATGTGTTCGAAGATTCCGGACATGGTGTCGTGCGTGTGCTGACGGAGTGCCTGCGATTCCGGGGCATCCAAGAACTCGACCTTCGGGAGAGGGTCTCCCCAACGGTTGGACCGGGTCGCGTCGAGTGTGAGCCGGCTCTCTTTGTCCGGGACGACGTCGTAGTAGCCGCGCACTCGGGCCGTGCCCTGTCGCGCCGGCGACCGCCAGTCCTTCATCACGTCGTCTCCAAACTGGATGCGTCCGGCGTCGTCTCGGAGCCTCGCCCCGCGGCTTGTAGCGACATCCCAGATACGGAGATCGTGTCGCACGTATCGATCGAGCGGGCCAGGCCGCGCGTGCATTCGAGACAGAAGCGAGTTGGTCTCGAACATCCCGGGGTAGAGTTTTAGGGGAAGATCGATGACCCCGGCCATGTACGGATGACCGGTCATGTACTTTCCAACCATACCGGTCGTGTTCGCGAGCCCGGCCGGATACCGGCTGTTCGCAGAGAGTAAGAGAAGGTGCGGGCTCCACGCGTGCCCCGCAGCCAGGATAAAGGTGGTGGCTCGAAACTCTAACGGTTCCGATGGATCGTTTCGATCGACCGCGATCGCGCGTGCGATTCGATCCGATCCGTCGGCCAACTCCAAACGTCGAACCAACGTTTCGTCGTAGAGCGTGACGCGCCCCGCTTCAATCAGCGCGTCGAGCGTCACGTCCGGTGTGTACTTGGCGCCGGTTGGGCAAACATGACAGGTATCGCAACGGCGACAGACCGCCCGACCGTGCTCCTCGGTGGTGGCTTTGGCCCAGGGTTGCGTCCAAAACGGGTAACCGGCGTTCTCGCCCCACTTCTTCAAGAGCTCGAGATTGTAGGAGAGTGGAAGTGGCGGCATCGGGTACGGCCCCGACCGGGGGTCGTACTCCGGCGGCCCTGGTTCGCCGGCGACGCCGACCCGACGTTCGAAGTCCGCGTAGTAGGGTTCGAGGTCGTCGTACGAGATGGGCCAATCCGTACCGACCCCATACATGGATTGCTGCCGAAAATCTTCCGGCGAAAACCGAGGCGTGGCGCCATCCCAATGCATCGCGCACCCGCCGACCACCATCGACCGGTACATGAGTCCCTCGCCGGTCTGGTCTTCGATGTGATCGTCGCGCCACGGGTTTTCGTCGTAGTCCAGCATGCGGCGGCGTTGCTGATTTCGTTCGCGGAACGGCGTGGTGCGGCCACCGGCTTCGATCATGACAATGTGCGAATCGACCAACTCGGTCAGTCGCTGCGCCGTCAGGATCGCGGTGATGCCGGAGCCGATGATACAGATGTCGCTGTCGATTCGTCTGGGCATGACGCGGCTCAATCCGGAAGAGGCGGCGGGGAATCGCCGGCCGTGAAGATCGAACGACAACTCATCTTGTCGATCACGACGCCGTGAGCGCGGTCGTTCGCTTCTGGTGATGCGAAGTAGTGCGCCATCAGTGCGACGGCTATGTGATCTGCATCTGCGGGAGCGGGGAACCGCTCGCCGGCGTCTTCGATGGCGGCTTCGAGCAGCGCGCGCCGATCGCCGATCGAGAGGTCCGCGAAGGAGCCCCCGCTCCGACTCGCGTCTGTTTGGAGCGCGCTCAATTGTCCAGCCCACCTGGGTTCCGGGTCTCCAGGGCCGTAGGGGATGATCCAACCGCCGTAGGGGTGCCGCTGCTCCGCGTTCGGGCGGAAGCCCCGCAACCACACTTCGAACGCTCCGATCGCACGCTCTCTGTCCGCCTCGGACAACTCCTCGGGTAAGACGGCCCCGCCCACCGCGCGTAGGATTTCACCGTCGAGCGCATTCGGGGCCGATGACGATATCTGAGGCCAAAGACCCGCGAGTCTGGAACGACCGGCCAGGGCGATCGCCGAAAACGCGGCCGCCAGGCCCCTGACGAACGTGCGGCGATTCGATCTCATCGAAGTCTGCCGAGCCCCTCTCGAGTCACCCGGTTATCGGTCGTCAGTAGACAGGTCGCGATCCGCGATGGAGAGGTTTACGAGTTCGCGGAACCGATCCAGCGGGTTCTCACCGCGCGGCGTCTGCGTAAAAACGAGTCCAATGATTCCGCGCTCCGGATCGATCCAGGCGTTGGTCCCGTCAGAGCCCCCGTGACCATAGGTGCCGTCAGCGATGCGCCAGCCATAGCCGTAGTACGAAGCGCTTTCGCCCTCGCCGGCGATGTGGATCTTTGGAGACGTCATGAGTTCGACGGTCTCCCGCTCGAGGTAGCGGACGCCATCGTACACGCCACCATTCAAGAACATCTGACAGAAGATCGCGTAGTCCGAAGTTGTCGAGATCATTCCGCCGGAGGCGCGCGCAAACGGGAAAGCCGCTGGACCGCCTGGCGTGCCGTCGGGCTTCCACTGTCCGTCGGGGCCGCGTTCGTAGTAGACGGCACCCATCCGATCGAGCTTGCCATCGAGTTCATGAGCGGCTTTGTGGTTGTAACTGTCGACCATGCCGAGTGGCTCATAGAGCGTCGCTCGTAGGCGATCCTCGAGGAGTTGTCCGGAACCGATTTCCACAAGCGCGCCGAGCGTGTTGAAGCCCGGGTTGTTGTAGCTGTAGCTCTCGCCCGGCGGTACCACGGCGCCGACCGCCCCAAAGCGCGCCGCTTCGCTTTGCAGCGTCGGTGAATCCCCCAGCGGCTGTAGGAACAGGGTGGGGATCCGAAGGCCGCTGCTATGCGAGAGCAACTGCCCGATCGTGATGAACCCCGATCGATAGTTGTCCCATTCGGGCAGGTACGCGCGAACGACATCGTCGTAATCGAGCTTACCGGCCTCCACCAATTGCGCGATGCCTGTGGCGACGACGGGCTTGGTGTTGGACGCCATGCGGAACATCGTGTTCCGCTCCATCGGCAGATCTCGGTCCCTGTCCTTCCAACCCACGGCTTCGTGAAGAACGATCTTCCCGTGGCGCGCGACGAGCACGACCGCGCCGACGAGATCTCCGCGCTCGACCGCTTCCTCGTACAGGCCCAGTGCTCCATGGAGCACCGCTGCGGACATCCCCACATCGGCAGGATCCGCGGAGGACAGCGTCGGCGCTTGTTGAGCGGCGACCCACGGAGCGAAGACGACAAGAAAGAGCGCCACGAGAGCGGATGCGTGGACGAAACGGCGCGGGCGGACGAACGGCATAGCGGCTCCCCTCGTTTTGACTAGCGGTTTCCTCAGGCTAGTCGACGGACGTGAATCGGGCCACACCCGGTGGAATCCCCACGGTCAAGCGGAAAAGATATTCTGGGGTTCTAGACCGAAGGAAGGCGTTGATCCGATCCTCGTAGGCGGCCAGTGGAGGTATCTATGGAAGTCGGCGGATCTAATGGATCTACGGGAGGCCGGATGGCGGTCGTATGTCCATCCGTCACTAGGACGACGCTGTATCCCTGGGCGTAGTCCGTGCGGCACGTGGAGGCGAGACACAGAACTCCGATTGGAGGCCACAAACCACGAGCCGTGTTGCTCCGAGCCGCGTGAGATGTTCGTTCAATCCGGTCCCCCAAAACGGTTGGCCGACGAGTCACTAGGGAGCAACACCTGGCCCGCTTTGGCCCCCTGCAATGCGCCATCCACCGCTTCGCATAGCCATGCCGACGGTCATCCACCCATCGAAGCTGAATCGTTCCTCACCGGTATCGGAAAGCACGGAGAAGTCGAAGTGTGCTGACACGAGTGCGGCACCTTTGGAGAGATGCGCAGCATGTATGTCATCGATCGACATGCGGGGGACGCCACCATTAGACGTCAGGGTCCTCAAGGACTCCGCAGCGTCTTCGCCGCGGGCGTATTGGAGGCCGCCGCGCTCGACCCAATGGAATCCCTCCTCGACATCGTACATCACAGACGCGGACTCGATATCGCCGTTGTTGATCGCGTCTACGTACGCCTGAAACGCGGCTTTCGCCTCGGTGGTGCTGTCCGTTGCTGAGCTCATTGGTTCGCACGCCGACATCGACACCAAGAGTACTAGAAGTAGACCGAGTCGCATGTCCGTCTCCGTGGTAAGCGCGCGGGCGCTTCTCTGCGCGTCGGTTAGTGGTCACGTTCGGCTCAAAGCCACCGGCGGACGTTTCGTAGGTACCGACGGTACGCATCGCCGAACATGCGCTCCAGGTAGGCCTCCTCTCGGGGAACGACCCACCGATTGAGCACTATGAACGGGGGCACGACCATCGCTAGGAGCCACAGGCTGTTCCCCCGGAACGCCAGCCCGATCATCAGACCAAGAAGCCCCAGGTAGATGGGGTTCCGCGAGATGCGAAACGGGCCTTCCGAGACCATGGCGGTCGAGTGCACGTGGTGGTCGTGGGTTGTGTTCGCACGCCTGAGATGAAGGCCTGCCCAGGCGAGCGTCGCGAACGCCAGACTCATGATACCGGCTCCCAGCAACCGTGCGACCGCCGTTGGCAGGAATGGAGCGGGCCGAAGTCGGTCGAGGAGGATGCCGACAACGAGGAACGATAGGAAATGAAGAACAGGTGGGACGCGAATGCCCGTGAGTTCCTTGTCAGACATGTGCGCCTCCTCGTTGGGAAGACGTGACTCCGCAATCGCTCGCTGACCGGTATCGACGGTGTCGGTCCGCGATATCTGGGACGTAGTCTCCGTGTTTGCGCCGGTTCATCGCCGTCCTACTGAGACTTGCCGAGGAGCCTGCTGCCCGCACGGAGCAGCGTTCATCAAGGCTTGAAGGCCGAGCTTGTCCACTTCTCGGATGACAGGGAAAGCGACAAAGTCGACGCTTGCGACGAGACTCCCGATTCGGTCGGCGGGGCCGACAGGTTGTTGATCTTCACCGATCACCTCCGCCTAGTCCTGCCCGAAGTTGCTTCATCCCTTGGTAGAGCGGCGCAAGGCTTTCATCTGGCTCTGCTTCGTACAAAGAAATTGCTGCCGCGACCGCTTCGAGCGCCTCTTCTCTTGCACCACCAGCAGCCAGAGCATTTGCCCGAAGGAAGTGCGCGATTGGGGAACGCGGATAGTATTTGGCGTAGAGTTCGGCGGAGCTTCCCGCCGCAGCTATGTCTTGCTTGGAAAAGAACAACTGGGTCGCCTGTTGGAGGGAAGACTCGCCGATCAGAACCGGATAACCAAAATCCGCGTTGAGGCGGTCGACATAGGCGGCCAGTGCGTCGCCCCCATCTTTCTCCAACGTCGCGGTAGGAAGCGTCCATCGGTCGGCGAAGAATCCCTTGAGGCCGGCATAGTGACCGATCAAGCGGGTGCCCATATGGCCCACGCCGTCTTCACGGTCGCTTGCCCACTCGAAGCCTCCAGGAGCTCGGGTGGCGAGTAGCGAGCGAAGCCGGTCGTAGTTCTCTGACAGGTTCGGCTCCTCGCCGAGGTTCATGTAGTAAAAGGAGCTGCCCGCGCGATCTCCGAGCGACATCGCGACGCGCTCGAGCAGAGGCGCAGCGATTGCCTCGATGAGATAGGGGCTCTGAGCAAGGTGGACGCGGAAGAGTCCTGGGCGCGTGATCATGGCGTGGGTCACGAAGACGCCGCCCAGTGAGTGGCCAGAAACCAACCGAAAAGGTGCCGCTCGGTAGTTGGATTCAACGAAAGGGATGATCTCCTTCTCGAGATGATCTAGAAATCGATCCGCCTCACCTGACGAGTTCGCGTCGCCACTCGGGTTCGGTGGCAGATAGTCGCGGCCGCGCGTCGGCCCGGCCGGTATCGCGACGGTGATCAGTTCGGGGGCCACGCCACTCTCAGCCAAGAACTCGGAGACCGTGAGTGCATAGCCGGCGTTCGCATGTCCGTCCAACAAATAGAGGACCGGGTAGGCGTAGCCGCCCTGCTCGTCGTAAGAGCTCGGGAGGTGGACGGTGAGTGATCTCTCCTCACCCAGAACCCCTGACGAAAACGTATGTTGGCGACCCTCCTGAGCCTGCAATGCCGCAGTCGGTCCCCCAACCAATAGGAGCGTTGTTGCCGCAAGCCTGAGCGTGAACTCCTTCATGAATGACCTCTACTCTAGTCGAGAGCTATAGGTGTCGTTACGAGTAGTATACTACACATAATGAAACCTTAGGGTATCATCCACGTCCGTGATGGACAACCCCTCCAAACAGCGAGAAGCACTTCAGACTCCTCGGCCCGATCGTGGCGAACCGCAAAGCGTCCGTTCGCGGAAGTGGTTCGCGAGTATCGCTCCGGTTTTGAATTCGAGACCCAATACCTGCTTGATCAAGCGTTCTTCGATCCATATCCAGAAGGTGTTGATCCGCGTCACCGATTCCGGGAAGGGTCGGGCGGAGGGGCGCTAGCCTGCGTCGAAGAGGGTGCCTGCGCCCACGTCTCGAAGAACCCCAATCCCATGCCACTCGCACGGGTTCTGGCCGGTGGATCGGCCATCGAGCCGCGCCGCCGATGTCGAGCGGCGGCAAGTACCGGCGCGAGGCGGCCGCCACCGAAAAGTCGACCCGGAGCGGGTCGCCGCTTGTGCGAACCCTAGCCACGCGTAGGGATGTGGCAAAAAGAACGGGACCCGACCGTCGTCGGTCGGGTCCCGCGGAAGCAACCGACAGGAAGGTTAGTTCTGCCCGGGAAGGATGACCTGGTTGATCACGTGGATGACTCCGTTGGTCGTCTCGATGTCGGCGGTGACCACCTGCGCCTCGTCGATCATGACCTTGCCGTCCTTGACGGCGATCGAGATGCTCTCGCCCTGAACGGTCTTCGCGGACGACAGGCCCACCACGTCGGCGCTGAGAACCTTACCCGGAACCACGTGGTACGTCAGCACCGCGACCAATTGATCGATGTTCTCCGGCTTGAGCAGGTTGGCAACGGTTCCCTCGGGGAGCGCCGCAAACGCTTCGTCCGTGGGTGCGAACACGGTGAACGGACCGTCACCCTTGAGCGTCTCGACCAGACCGGCGGCCGTCAACGCGGCGACGAGCGTTTCAAACGAGCCGGCGGATACGGCCGTGTCGACGATATCCATGGTCGGGTGCTGCGCCGCCATTGTCGTGTGCTGCGCGGCTACCGGGCTCGATACCGCGACGCCGGCTGCCAAAGCGAGTGCGAAGAGCTTTGAGACCTTCATTTTTTATCCCCTTAAAGTTCTGGATCCGATCCGGCGCGCTCGCGCTCGCGGGCCAGCCGTTGGTCCAAGTCTTGTCGAATGTAAAACGGTTTGTCTATGAAATTTATCAATAGTATGCTACATATTCTATTGATGGAGAGTAGACAAACTCTGTACATTCGGTTCAAAACAAGGATTCGCCGGGGAGACCGAAATGGATTCAACTACGCCAAACACGCTGGTCGACGGGACTAAACGGCACCCTATCCAGATCGCATCGCGGCGGTCTGGGCTCTCCAAGGACGTGCTCCGAGCCTGGGAGCGACGCTATCGGGTCGTGGAGCCGGCGCGGACGGAGAGCGGCCGGCGCCTGTATTCGGACACCGACGTCGAGAGGCTGCGGCTCCTCAAGCAGGTTACAGACGCCGGACGGACGATCGGGCAGGTGGCCGCGCTTTCCTCGGATGCGCTGGCGTCGCTTACCCGCGAGGACGAAGCGCAATCGCCCAAGCATGGGTCCGGCCTCACGGCATCGAGGGGCCCTTGCGAGACCCACCTCACCGAGTCGCGACGAGCGGTGATCGGGATGGACACCGCGCGCCTCAAAGCGACGATACGGCGCGCGATGCTCTTACTCTCTCCCTGGGAACTCATCGAGGGCGTTGTGGTGCCGCTCATGAACGAGGTCGGGCAATCTTGGGCCGACGGGCAACTGACTGTCGCACAAGAACACGCCGCGACCGCGGTCGTGCGGGCCATGCTGACGGAGGCCGTCGGCAGGATGGAAGACGAACCGTCCGGGGGCGCGCATGTCCTGGTCGCGACGCCTGCGGGCCAGCATCACGACGTCGGTGCCCTATTGGTCGCCACGACCGCAGCCGCGATGGGGTGCCGCATCACGTTCTTGGGGGCCGACCTACCCGCCGATGATATCGCGGACGCGGCGCGCGCGACGTCCGTCGACTTGGTCGCGTTGAGCATCGTCCATCTCGTTGACGATCCGGCTCTGCCCGCGGAGCTGGTGCGACTCGGGGGGCGTTTGCCCGCGAGTGTGCCCGTCGTCGTCGGCGGGGCCGGAGCACAGCGCTATCGTTCCGCCCTGGATGCAGCGGGGCTCCGACATATGGATGACCTCGTCGAGCTGCGCGACCTGCTCTCCGAACTCGGTCGGGCGACGCAGCGTCATCTCGAGTGAAGCGGCGTTCAATAGGCGTGGATCGGAGTCAGCGACTCTGGGAAGGGTCGGGCGGAGGGGCGCTAGCCCGCGTCGAAGAGGGTGCCTGCGCCCACGTCTCGAAGAACCCCAATCCCATGCCACTCGCTGGGGTGTCCGACAGGCGCCCCGACAGCGTTGCACGCCCGCGCATCTGATAGAAGAGCGCGGGCGAAGTGTCGGCCCCTGCCGGGAGCGCGGTCGCCCGCGCGTGAAGAACATCGATCTCGAGCGCCAGCGAGTCGCGCCCGGATCCGGCAATGACCGAGATCGAATGCGGTGTGCTCGCTTTCAAGGGATCGTCTCGCCACTGGGTTCGGATAGCGCGGATCGGGTACACGCCCGCGAACCCATCGCTGTCGGCGACGTACAGAAAGTGGGCCCCCTCGGCTTGACCGGACTTGGCCACCCCGCCGTACAAGACGGAATACTCGCCCACCGTCGCCTGCCCCCAGTTCCACGTCACCTCACTCCAGGTTCCCCAATTATGGTCGTGGTACGTGCCGGCCTCCTCCAGATTCCGGCACCGCGTGCCCACGCAGATCTGGCCCGTGGATCGGCCATCGAGCATTGGGACGGTGTACCCCGATGTGAGTGCCGCGCCGCCGATGTCGAGCGGCGGCAAGTACCGGCGCGAAGCGGCCGCCACCGACAAGTCCACCCGGAGCGGGTCGCCGCTTCCTTCGCTCGGAATCAGGGCCTCGAGATGGTACACGCCGTCGGAGCCAATCGTGACGGAGGACCCGGCGATCGAAAGATCCGGCTGACCAGCGACGAAGACGACCTCGTCGGCCGGGACCTCGAACACGAAGGCACGCTCCCCCACTCCAGGTTCGACGAGCGTAGCTAGAAGCCGACCTCCCCATCGACCGTCCGGCACTTCGCCCGCGATCATGTAGGTCAGATAGAGCCAACCGGCGTCATCGGGCAGGAGCACATTGAAATAGTGCCACTCGGCCCAGGTCGAATCTCCGGCAGCCGCACCCTCGGGAACGTGCAGCCTGTCGAGGGAAGCGTAGAGCTCGGCATCGGTCGGGGCGCGCCAGCGAGTATCGATCGGCAGGTCCCTCCAGTCCCCTGCGACCAGGTCAGGTGCGACGCCCAACGCCGCCGCGAGGCTCGGGATGTTCGCGCCCGCGGAGATCGGGATCAGATCGCCGTCGATCTCGAGATATAGGAGTTCGTCGTCGATCCAGGGCGCGGCGGCCGTCACGCGATCTTCGAACCGCGGACCGGATAGAACCTCGCGGTACAGGAACGGGGCAGGTTCGATCGAAAAGAACATCGAGCTGACGGCGCCGGTCTTCAGCGTCTCCAGATCGATACCGGCCGGGAGCACCACGAGGTCACCGCCACCGATCAAGGTCTGATCGCGCGCCTGGGTCACGAGTGCGCCGCCGATTGAAAGCAGAGCGATCGTCACCCCGACCCCGAGCGCATAGCCGAAGAGGAGGAGCAGGCTGCGCGCCGGTCGCTGCCGAATCGAGGCCAGCACGAGCCGCCAGATCATGATCCGATCCGGCCGTCGACGACTTCAACGTGTCGGCTTGCCCCCGCCGCCAGTTCCGGGTCGTGGGTGGCGACGACGATGGTGGTGCCCTCGCTGTTGAGCCGCTGGAACAACTCGAGCACGCCGTGAGAGGTCGCGCGGTCCAGCTCTCCGGTCGGCTCGTCCGCCAACAGCACGGCGGGCTCGTTGGCCAGCGCGCGTGCGATGGCGACGCGCTGTCGCTGTCCTCCCGAAAGCTCTCCCGGCCGGTGGCCCAGCCGGTCGTCCAAGCCCACGCGCGCAAGCAAAGATGCGGCGCGGTCGCGACGCTCCGCTCGCCGGACACCGAGCGCTGCGATCGGGAGCTCGACGTTCTCGAGCGCGGTCAACATCGGCAGGAGATGGAAACGCTGAAACACGAGTCCCACTTTGCGAAGCCGAAGTCGTGCGCGTGCTTCGACGGACATGCGCCCGAAGTCCTGACCGAGAAAAACGACCCTGCCAGATGTCGCCACGTCCACGCCGCCAAGCAGGTGGAGCAGCGTCGACTTTCCGGACCCGCTCGGCCCCATGACCGCGATGAACTCCCGCTCCGCGACCGAGAGCGATACGCCGCGGAGGGCGCGAACGGGAACGCCGCTCATGCGGTACTCGCGAACGACGTCTGATGCCGTAACGATCGTCCGGTCGCTGTCCGCCTCGAGGTTCACCGATCCGACGGTGTCCGTCATGGCTCCTCCGCGTGGAGGAGCGTGGCCACCTCGAGCTGGGTCGCCCGCCAAGCTGGAACGAGGCCCGCGACGCTCCCCACCGCGAGGAGAAGCACATAGGCGGTCGCGAGACTCTCGGGTCGGAGAACGAAGAACTCGACGGCGAGCGGGAGACCCGGGAAGTCGGAAAGGATCGTCTCCAGGTATTCGGCTACGATCACGCCGAGCCCGAGCCCGGCCGCGCCTGCGAGTGCGCAAAGGATGAGGCTTTCCGCCGTCAGGCTTCCGACGATGCTTCGACGCGAAATTCCGATCGCCCGCAGCGCCGCGATGGTCCCCAGCCGTTCGCTGACGGACACAGCCATGATCGTGCCGACCAGAAGCGAGGTCACGATGAGACTTACCGACCCGAGGATGAGCGCCAGCTGACGAAAGTACGAGAGTCGTTCATTGGCCTGCGCGACGATGCCCGCCAAGGTCACGACCTCGACACGCGCCGCGCCGGCTAGCTCGGTTCGAACCGCTTCCGCCTCGGCGTCCTCCGCGACACGTATCATCGCGAACGACACCCGATCCAGCTTTCCCGTGAGTAGCTGGAGTTCCTCCAGGGGCACCGCAATCGGGACGTCGCCGCGAGCGGCATAGAGAAACTCGCCGATCCCCGAAACCCGCATCTGTGCAGACCGTCCCGCGACGTCGAGACCGCCGGCGACGCGCATCTCGACCATGTCGCCTAGTGCGACACCGAACGCTTCGGCGGTCGGTTGGTCCAGAAGAACTTCGTTCTCGACCGGATCCTCACCGTCGATCAAACGAAACAGTCCCTGCTCGGTTGGATCGATGCCGAGGGCGATCGCGCGCACCGAAAGGTCTGAGGGGGCCGCACCGTCACCGTGCGCCAGGATCACCGCGGACGCCAGCACCGGTCCGACCCCTGCTACGCCGTTCGTCGCCGCGAGGGTGTCCATCAGGCTGGCGAAGTTCGGGATCGTGGCCTCCGTGTCGAAGGGCAACGTGCCCTTGGGGGAGATCCGAAGCTCATAGCCGCGGGCCGAGAGTAACTCGGCAAAGCTTCTCTGGATCCCGCCCGCCAGCATGAGCATGTCGACCAGCATCGCCGTAGCGACCGCCACACCGAGAAGGGCGAGGATCGTTCGCAGCGGGCGGTGTACGAGCTCGCGGACCGAGTAGCGGGCGAGCACCGTCTACCGTCCCACTTCTTGAAGAGCGTCGGCGGAAACCAGACGCTGGGCCGCATAGACGCCGGCAGCCATCCCCAACACGATCGCCAACGCAACCGCTTGCAGAATCATGTCGACCGTCACGTGGGAGAATACGAGCGTGGTTTCGTAGACGCGTTGGTAATACACGTTGATGATCCGCGATGCGGCGATGCCGAGTCCGAGCCCTAAGATCCCGCCGATCGTGGACACCATGGCCGCCTCCGCGATCGTCCACCCCATCAGCATGCTTCGGGGGATTCCCACCAAGCGAGCCGCCGCGATGGGGGCTCGCCGCTCCTGGACTTTGAGAATCATGATGCAGGCGAGGAAGACGCCTCCGGCGATCAGCGTGATGATCCCGATCGCTCGATGAAACCGGCTCACCACGAGGAAGGTCGTCGAACTTTGATTGGCGACCTCGGCCGTGGTCAAGACCTGCGTCCCAGGGAGCAGCGGCTCGAGCTGCTCCGCGATCGCTCGGAAGTCCAGGCCCGGAGTTAGCCGAACCGTGAAGTGATCGACTTCGTCGGCTCTGCCCGTCAGCGTCGCCAGTTGGGGGAGATGGAAGAGCACGCGCGGTCGTTCGATGACCAGTTTGGAGGGATCGGCGGGCGGCGTGAAAAGCCCGGCCACGCGCGCCAGGCACGTTTCCCCGTCGGGATTGGCACGAACGCGAAGCTCGTGACCTGGCTCGATCCCTCGCGAAGCCGCAAACGGAGCTTCGACGAGTACCTCGAGATTCGGAGGGCAGCCGCTCCCTTCGGGGCTCTGCGCGAAACCGGCCCTGGGAACAAACCCTGAGGCCGCGAGGCAGAGTGCTAGGGTCCCCGAGCGAGCGAACTGAGCTGGGCGAGCGAACCAGGGCCGATCACGCCTCACGCGTTGAGACGCCAAATGGAAAAATTCAGCGCGGTCGCGAAGCTCACCCACAGCAGGTAGGGCACCATGAGCGCGGCGGCGAGGCGCGAGTGATCCCAGAAACTTCTCGTCGTCACCGCGATCAGGGCCAACAGCACTAGGATCTCGGCGAACGCGAGCCCCGGGTTCTGCAACCCGAAGAAGATCACGGACCACAGACTGTTCGCGAACAATTGGATCACGAACCAAATGAGACTCACTCGGACCCCGCGGGCGTCGGCGCCAGCATTGCCGGCACGCCACACCAGGAACGCCGCACAGCCCATGGCGAAATAGAGCGCGGTCCAGACCGGCCCGAACAGGGAGTCCGGAGGCGTGAACCCGGGCTTCACGATTTGCTGATACCAGGTCCGCACGCCGTCCTGAGTGGCCAGCCCTGATAGCGCGCCAACCGCGAGCGGGGCCACCAAGCATACGGCGAGAGCTATGAGCGTCCGCCCAAGGGGCGGCGATTCGATTCGTGAGGTCAAGAGGTCAATCGTAGAGGTTTGGAGGTCTCGCGAACCCTACCGAGCGGCCGGCCCTTCGGCCGTCCAATAACTGAGGAAGTCGCGGCCGAGCGAATGCGTGAGTCCTTCGAGGCGTCCCCCGTCTAGCCTGCCGGACGTGTGATAAACGCCTGCCCCATCGGTGGTGACGAAGGCAAAGCGGACCAATCCCCAATCCGTGTTGATGCGTCCTTCTTCGATCGAACTCCCATAGAACGTTCCTTCGAGTTGGCCGTTCGCCACCGACGTGACGACGAACTCCTGGAGGTACGGCGCGGCGTCGGGCGTCGGTCGAAGATCGACCACCCACGTCCCCACCAATGCTTCCGGGTCCGGCCGTGCAGTCGACCCGGCGGGGTGCGAGTCGGTGATTCCGGGGAAGAGCCCAAACGCGACCATGAGCAGCGTCGATCGGAGCATCAATCGGCCTGCGCCACGAGGACGATCCGCTCGCGATCCGAGACCACGACCCCACCGGGCTGCTCGACGGTGATGGCAAACAGGCTGGGTTCGCGCACTCCGATCTTGGCCTGGATCTCGATCAATACGTCCTGACCGGCCACGACATCGAACACACCGCCATCGACCGGAAAGCGATCGTCGCGTGTCGCGTCAAAGATCCATAACTGGTACTGGGAGATCGAAGGATCATTCGCCTCGAGTCCGGAAAACGTCATGACGCCGGCTTGTTCTGCCGTGCTCCAAACCACCTCTCCCGAAGCGCCGGCAGCGGCGGGATCCTCGGTGGCGGTCCACGCGAGCTGTACCGCCGAGCCGCCACTCACGAGCGCGTCTCTGATCTGCGCGACCGTGGGTTCGGGCGGCGGGCCTGCGGGCGTCCTCAGGCCGGGTAAAACCAACCAGCCAATGAGCGCCGCTGCAGCGAGCAACCAGCCCGACCACGTGGGCCAAGACGCCCGTGGCGCGCGGTGGGTCGCGGGCGAAATATCGACGGGCGCGGTGCGATCCTGGGCACCTTCGAGGATCGCCGCGGCCACAGATTCGGGCATGGACTCGAGCCCATCCTGTTCGAGCATCGCCGCAGTCATCTCGGCGACGAGCAGCTCGTAGGTGTCATCAGTGGCGCCCGGCTCCGTCGCGAACATCTCGGCGAATCGCGCCTCGCCCTCCGCATCGAGGTCTCCGGTTGCCCGATCGATCAGCAGCTCCTCGAGCTGCGGCAGCGGTCGATCGTTCACGATGCCCCCGCCGTCTGGTCTCGAGAGGCGGACCCGGTAACCTGTCGCCGGATCTCCGCCAGACCACGTCTGATGTTCGACTTCACCGTGCCGAGGGGCGTATCCGTGCGCTCCGCGATCTGCGTGTGCGAAAGACCGGTGACAATCGCCAGGTGAATGAAGTCCCGCTGCTTCTCGGGCAACTCATTGACCATTTCCAGAAGCTGGCTCGCCTCGACTCTGCGCTCGAGCGCTTCGTGATCGTCTGAACCGGCTTGCAAGCCGTCGGGGAGCTGGGTCAGGATCGGACGACGGCTGGCTTTGCGAGAGCGGTCGATGAGACGTCGCCGCGCGATCAACGCAACGAACCCGGCCTCGGACGACTTGGCCGGATCGTAGCGCTCCGCACTTCGCCAGATATCCACGAAGATCTCTTGCACGGCGTCCTCAGCTTCCTCGCGAGACGCGGTCCTCCTCAACGCCAAGGACCAGACCAAGGACCCGTATTGGTCCAAGCAGGCCTTGACTGCCCCCGGTTCGCCGCGCGCGACGCTTCCGAGAAGACGCTCTTCGGTCTTTACGACCAAGCTCTCATCTCGCATGCGGCAGAAGATATGACGTTGAGTCCCACGGTGGGGAGGCCCCGCATTTCGCTCTGATCCCGTATTCGCGCGCGAGCGCTATTCGGATCTCCCCGTCTCAAACGGATCCGCCTGGGCGGTTCGTACGAAACACACCGGTATGAACGGCGCACAGTTCGTAACCGAGCAACGATTGGCCTATCCGATCGATGAAGTCTTCTCGTTCTTTGCCGACGCGGAGAACCTGGAGACGCTGACTCCGCCCTGGCTCCGGCTTCGGATCACCTCGCCGACGCCCATCGTGATGGCGGTCGGCACGCGCATCGACTATCGGCTTCGGATGCGGGGGTTGCCGATGAGTTGGCGCAGCGAGATCACGGCTTGGGAACCGTCCGTCCGCTTTGTCGATGAACAGCTAAAGGGACCGTATCGACGGTGGGTTCACACGCACACCTTCACACCGGTCGACGGGGGCACCCGTGTCGAGGATCACGTCGACTACGCCGTCCCGGGCGGGCGTCTGGTAGACCGATTATTCGTTCGTCGTGAACTCGAGAAGATCTTCTCGTACAGACGAAACGCCCTGCGCGAGATCTTCCCCTAGACGGTGCCCCGGCTGGCATTCGCGGGCGGGTCACTGGCGGAACGCCAGCTCCTTCTGCTCGCGAAGCAGGCCCGCCCGCATCACGTGGGTCAGGCTTCGAAACGCGCGCACGTCATCGTTGGGATTTTCTGCGAGTACGATGAGGTCCGCGAGCTTGCCCGCTTCCAACGTGCCGAAATCGTCGAGCCGATTCATCGCGATTGCGCCGTTGCGCGTGGACATGATGACGATGTCCGAGGCTTCGAGCCCCGCGGCCTGCATCGCTTCCATCTCGGTGTAGATCGAAGGTCCGTGGAGCGTGAGCGGATTGCCGGCGTCGGTCGCGGTCGCGATCGTCACGCCCGCTTCGTGCACCCGCCGGATGTTGTCGGCCATGACCGAGCGAGCGCGACCGACGCGTTCGAGCCCGGCGTAGAAGCGCTCGGGCGAGCGGCCCGCTTCCGGTACCAACGCCTGCAATTCCGCGGTCTGACGGAGCTTTGCGCGCGTACCGGGATCCACACACCCGTTTGGATCGTCGATCTCAGGCGGCTGGTTGATCGCGATCGATCCACGCGCGCGCGTCCAAAACCCGCCGACGACAAGCGTCGGGGCGTAGACGGCATCGTTGCGCTGCAGGAGTTCGAGAAACTCTCCGTCGACCGGTTGGTCTTCGACGCTGTGTACGAGGAGCTTGGCGCCGGCCCGGAGCGCCATCTTTGCTTCGCGAAGTGACGTTGCGTGCACGATCAGGTCGAGCCCGGCGGATCGAGCCTCTTCTCCCACCTGCATGAGACGCGCGTCCAACTCCTCACGTCGGTCTGCCGGTGGACGTAGGTACCAGACCTTGACCGCGCCCGAACCCATGGCAGCCAACTGTCGCACGCTCTCGGAGACCTCCGCCCGCGTATCCATTGGAAGAAACGTGTAGAGATCCTCGTTGGCCATGAGCGCGGTGCGTGTGGCGTGCGTAATCAGGGGACCGGCCGCGCGGACATGCGCGGCATTGGCGTCGTCTTCCGAAGAGGAGGAGAGCCCCGTCGTCCAAGGGTGACCGCCAACATCGAAGACGGCCGTGATCCCACTGCACAGATAGGATTGATGCCAGCGCTCGGGGTGGTCCCGGTTGTACTCCGAGGTCTCGATGTAAGGGTAGATCTCCGGTGCAAGCAGACCATCGGGTCGCCCGTCGACCCAACCCGTCTGGCTAAAATGGACGTGCGCGTCGACGAGACCCGGGGTGATGAAACGGCCGGTGAGGTCGATCTCATTCGCCCCTGACGGTACGTGACATTCGTCGGCCGTACCGACGCAGGTCAGACGATCGCCCTCGACCAGAACTACGCCCCTGGGGGTCGTCGCGCCGGTTCCATCGATCACGGTGGCCCCGATCAGGGCGGTCGTTTGAGCATGCGCGGGCGCGGCCCCGATGACGCCGAGGAGGCCGAGTGCGAGAAGACAGAGGGGTCGGTTCATCGTCGTCCTTTGGTTCTATGCCGGTGGCCTGCGATCGCGAAAGCTCAGACGATCTAACCTCCGCATTGACGGACGGTCTTACAACCCGTGAACTTCCCAGCTCACCAGGGCTCGGGCCCGTCGAAAAGGTGCAGAACCATCAGTACCGTCTATCTAAACGGAGACTATGTTCCGATCGAAGAGGCGAAGGTCTCGGTCAACGACCGAGGGTTCCTGTTCGCCGATGCGATCTACGAAGCGACGCCCATCTATGCCGGGACCCCTTTTCTACTCGAACGACATCTCGCTCGCACGGCGGACGGACTCCACGCCATCGCGATCGAATACGATGTCGAAGGGCTCCGGTCGGTCTGTGCCGAGCTGATCACTCGAAACGACCTGGTCGAAGCCGAGTTCGCCGTCTTCTACTATCAGATCACGCGAGGTGCCGCCCCCCGGACTCACGCGTTCCCAAAGGACCCCGTGGCTCCGACCGTCTACGCGTTCGCAAAGACGCTCCGCCGTATGACGCCGACCGAATGGGACCGTGGTTTCGCCGCGATCACCGTCCCGGACCAGCGCTGGGGGCGCGCCAATATCAAGACGACCGGATTGCTACCCAACGTCCTGGCGCAGCAGGCCGCAGTGGAAGCGGGTGTCGAGGACGCGATCTTCGTCCGCGAAGGAATGGTGCTGGAAGGAACGCACAACAACGTCTTCGCAGTGATAGCGGGGACGTTGGTTACGGCCCCGGCGACCCACCGCATACTCCACGGAGTCACACGTGCTTTCGTCCTGGAACTCGCAGCCGAGTTGGACATCGGCGTCGAGGAACGCCCGTTCTCGCTTCCCGAACTCTACGCGGCCGATGAGGTGTTCTTTACCGGCACCACGACGGAGGTGCGTCCAACCGTCACCGTCGACGGCGACCGCATTGCGTCGGGCCAGCCCGGCCCAGTGGCTCGCGCGCTCTACGCCAAATACGTCGAGCGTGTGGGCCGTCCCAACGATTAGGCCCGGTGGAGCGTCTTAGGGGCGCCTACGGAAGGTTGAAACCTGACGTCGAGAGAGCCGTAAGGACCGGACCGCCCCTTGTCGGAGCGCCTTACCAACCTGACGAACTGAGAATCGGAGCACGCAGTGAAGAACAAAGAATGGAGTAGGCTGGCGGCGTTCTTGTTGCTGGCCGGCGGTTTGAATTGGGGCCTGATCGGCCTGTTCGGTTTCAACCTCGTCGGGAGCCTGTTTGGTCCGCTCGCCCGCATCGTCTACCTCGCCGTCGGCTGGGCGGCCGTCTACAAGCTGGTCGGAGAAACGAAGGACTGACTCGAGGCTCTCTTACGCGCGGGTCGACAGAAATGTCCCGGTTGGATTCGGGAACTCGAGCGTAAAAAACTCCGCCCCGATCTCGCACGCCGGCCCGCTTCCACCGACATCTGTTCGGCAGTACGCCACGCGGGCCGTCGCCGAAATGACCTCTGACTCGATTTTGAGAATGGTGTGTTCGCCGACGGGTGTATCGCCGCCGAACCGCATTCCGTTTGGCGACAGGTCTTCGAGCGTGCCCACGAACGGCTTCAGTTGAGGCCACGTCGTGAAGTACTCCAATCGCGCGCGCAGCGGCACTCGATCGATCAAACGTTTGCCGGATCCTCCCGTTTCGAGCTTGTCCAACTCGGCCAGGGGACTTCGACAGCGTTTGCAGCGGTCTGCGGGCGATAGCCCAGGTTCGGCGCGGGTGCCGCAGAACACGCATCGGAGTCGGTCATCGGGTCCCATTGGCTCGGGTCGATGCTTCGGCCCGCGCCCGGCCCTCGCGAGCCTGTCGCGATCGTACCGTTCTCGACGGGTTCGATCCGACAATACCGAGTAGGCCTCATTGATCAGCGCCGCGTTCCAGTGGTCGCCGCCCAAGTCCGGGTGCATCTCGAGGCTCAACATCAGCGCGCGGTAGGACGATTTGATCACGGGCTGCGGCGCGTCCGGCTGGACGTGCAGGATACGATAGAAGTTGCGCCGGTTCTTCTCGACCATCGGCCCGTCCCGTTAGAGCATTCCGACTCAGGAGTAACGGAGCCATTGCGGCAGAACCTTAGAGCCGGTCATCTGGAGACGTTCAAGTCGTGACGGGTCGTTCCACCGGGTCAACTGCTGGGAGAAAGCCGTGAGCGACAGGGAGGATCGCGAGCCGCGTCCGAAGGGGATCTGGTCACAAGCCGCAGCACTCGCCGCCCGCACGCCCGAATCGCGAAACCGCTACGTCGATTTCTTGCGAGCGCTCTCCATCAGTGCCGTCGTCATCGGACATTGGATGATGGCGGCTCCCTACGTGTCTGGGGGAGAGGTCGGGCTCAGCAACCTCCTGGAACACCAGCCCTGGACTCGGTGGCTCACGTGGGTTTTTCAAGTGATGCCCGTCTTCTTCCTCGTCGGCGGTTATTCGAACGGCGTTTCCTGGAATTCGGCGACCGAGGCTGGTCGATCGTATTCGGTGTGGTTGGGAAGCAGGCTCCAGCGTCTGCTTGGTCCAGTGTTGCCGTTGATCGTTCTATGGGCTCTGCTCGGAGCGCTCGCCGGTCAACTCGGGATGGCGCCGGAGCTGGTGGCCGCATCGTCTCAGATGGCGCTCATTCCGATTTGGTTCCTGGCCGTCTATCTGGTCGTCGTCGTGTTGGTGCCGGTCACGTATGCGGGGTGGAAGCGCTTCGGGCTCGCTTCGTTTTGGATTCTCGTGCTCGCCGCAATCCTCGACGATCTTCTCTTTTTTGCGGCCGACCTGAGGGCGGCGGGGTGGCTCAACTACGCGTTTATCTGGCTTGCCGTCCATCAGCTCGGGTACGCCTGGCGAGATGGACACGTGGCCGGATCACGCAAAGGCTTGGGCTGGGCCCTACTCGGGGCGGTCGCCCTGGTCGGGTTTGTCGCGATCGGACCCTATCCGGTCAGTATGGTCAGCGTTCCCGGCGAGGAGGTGAGTAACACGCTTCCACCCAAGCTTCCGATGCTTGCGCTGGCCCTGGTACAGAGCGGTCTCTTGCTCGCGCTCGAGGTGCCGATGCGCCGGTGGCTTTCCCACGCTCGGCCCTGGACCGCAACCGTCCTGATCAACGGGATGATCATGACGGTGTTCCTCTGGCACCTGACCGCCTCGACGCTCGTCATCGGAGCCGCGCTCCTGCTCGGCGACATCGGGCTCGCGGTGCCGCCGGGGAGCGGGACTTGGTGGGCCGTGCGTCCCGTCTGGATGCTCCTCTACGCGCTGGCTTTGATCCCGTTTGCGGTCGGGTTTGGGCGGTTCGAGCGGGCGAGCAGTAAGCCGAGGACGATCGGTGCGTGGCGGCTGGTCGCGGGGGGTCTACTCTCGTGCGGGGGGCTCGCACTGCTCGCGCTATCTGGCGTAGCGGGGGAGGGGTGGCTCGGTCTGCGGGTCTGGGTGCTCGCCCTCCCGTTTGCCGGCGCGTGGCTCGCGGGCGTGAACCCGCTCGCGAAGACGTAGGGAGCGGGCGGCTCGGTCGGCTTCGCCGGCTGGGTCGGCTTCGCCGGCTCGGTCGCCGCGATTTTCAGCCGGTCAGGCCCCCAACAATAGGCCGACCCCGCCCGAGACGGCCCAGACGTGGGAGCGCACGCTGTCGATGTCCTCGTCCCAATTGAGGTTCAGAAAGCCTTGGTTCAGCCGCGCGTCGAGTGTGAGAAACCATCTTCGGGCGAGGCCATAGTCGAGGCGGCCGCCAATCACGGCCCCGGCATCGGTCTCACCGCGCCCCGGCAGAAGGCTCACGCAATCGCCGCCGGGGTCGAGCCCGACGATGGTGCCCACCGCCGCGCAGCTCGCTTCGAACGACAAGAACATTCCCGCGAACAAGTGGGGTCTGAGCCGGTTCGCCTCATCGCTCAGTCGCAGCCGGAGCAACACCGGCACCTCGACATAGTCGATGTTCGCCACCGCACTGCCGCCCTCGCCCAGGATCGAAATCCCTTTCTGCGAATAGAGGAGTTCGGTTTGAAACGCCAGACTCCCGGACCCCGCGACCGTGAGAAAAGCACCGCCCGTAAAGGCGGTACGCCCTGACGAGCGCCCAAACGCAAACTCGCTCGAACTCACATTGGCGAAGTTGAGACCGCTCCGCAGACCGACGGCGACTTGGGCCTCGATTCCCGACGTCGCGATCAGCATCAGGCAGAGAATCGCGAAGAGTTGTGCGGTCGGAGGCCGCCTTTGTTTAGCGGGGGGGGATCGGTCAGGAATCCCATGGAGCGCTTTCGTCACTGGTTCACCCTAGATCAGGGAGGAGTTGGCTCCACAGCGAGATTCTCGTCCGCTAATGAAACGCCGCTCGGCTCGATATGTTTCCGATTCGCGATGGAGCGGCCCCGCCATGACGGTGGGCTTCGACTCGAAACACGGATCCCTTTGATGGGAAACTTCGACGATCAAGCCGCCCCGCGCGCGGCAGAACTCGGTTCGCTCCTCCACCGTGCGCATCGATTCGCAGAGGAGTATGCCACCGAGGTGAACGAACGCCAGGTGGCTCCTACGCCCGATGCGATCGCGGCGCTGCAGGCGTTCGACGAACCGCTCCCCGAGGAAGGTAGCGCTGCGACCGACGTCCTCGATCTCCTCCATCGCGTGGGATCGCCAGCCACGATGGCTCAGACGGGGGGGCGATACTTCGGTTTCGTGAACGGTGGTCTGTTACCTGTGGGTTTGGCCGCCCGCTGGCTTGGCGACACGTGGGACCAAAACACCGCCCACTACGTCATGTCTCCGGTCTCGCTTCGACTCGAGGAGGTGTGCGAGCGATGGTTGGTCGATCTGCTCGGGCTGCCGGATGGGACAGCCGCGGGCTTTGTCACCGGGACGACGTTGGCGAATTTGTCCGGGCTTGCGGCCGCGCGAAACGAGCTGCTGCGACGGGGCGGGTGGGATGTCGCCCGTCAGGGGCTACGGGGCGCTCCCCCGATCCAAGTGGTGGCTGGTGCAGACGCGCACGCGTCCGTGTTCAGGGTCGTTTCGCTCCTCGGTTTGGGGACCGAGTGTGTGGAGTTGGTGCCGACCGATGACCAAGGACGTCTTGCCCTGGATCAACTCCCACCCTTCAGAGCCGGAGTGCTGGTCATCGCACAGGCCGGCAACGTGAATTCGGGCGCGTTCGATCCCATTGGTGCCCTTAGCGAGCGGGCTCACGCCGTAGATGGTTGGGTCCACGTCGATGGCGCATTCGGTCTATGGGCCGGGGCATCGAAGGCACTCGAGTCCGAGTTCGCCGGGATCGAAACGGCCGACTCTTGGGCGGTCGATGCGCACAAGACGTTGAACGCGCCGTACGACAGCGGGATCGTTCTGTGTCGAGACCGCGAGGCGTTGGTTTCTACGTTCCGAGGGGATCCGGGCGGGGAATCCTATTTTCAGTGGAGCGAGCATCGCGACGGTATGAGCTATACGCCGTCAATGTCACGTCGTGCCCGTTCGATCGAACTATGGGCTGTCCTGAAATCGTTGGGGCGTTCCGGAGTCGAGCAGCTCGTCGATCAACTGTGCGCCAATGCACGGTGGTTTGCGAAGCGACTGCTCGAAGAAGGCTTCGAGATTCACAACGATGTGGTCTTCAACCAAGTGTTGGCGTCTGTCGGCGATGACGACCGCACGCTTGCTGTTCGGGATCGGATACAGGAGGAGGGCGAGTGCTGGTGCGGCGGCTCTACCTGGAAGGGAAGAGCCGTGATCCGCATCAGCGTCTGTTCGTGGGCGACGACGCGCGACGATATCGAGCGCGCCGTCGCCTCTTTTGTGGCGGCCCGGGACCAGCCCAGGCCAAACACCGACTAACGACCGTTGGCGCCGCCCGCCGAACTGCGCACCGGGAAGATCTCTTTCCACGCGGTCATGAATCGGCCCATCTCTTCTTCCGTTCCGATCGAAACCCGCAGGTGATCGAGCATCGGCGGGAAGTCTCTGCCAACGGCGATGTCTCGTTTTCGAAACTCCGCTCTGACTTCGGATGCCGGTCGGCCAGTCTGAACCATAAAGAAGTTGGTCTCCGACGGAATCACGCTGTACCCCATCGACTCGACTTCCGCGACCGTCTTTTTGCGGAGCGCGATCGTCGTCTTCTTGACCCAGGCTTCGGACTCGGTGTCTTTGAGCGCCGCGACGCCGCCCCATTTGACGAGCGCGTTTACGCTGCCGGTGCTGTAGGGGCGCATCCGGTCGATCATCTCTTTCGGCGCGATGCCATAGCCGAGTCGGAGTCCTGCCATGCCATAGATCTTGGAGAACGTGCGGGCCACCAGCACCTGCCGTCCCTCGAGAACGTAGGGGACTGACGTGCTGTATTCGGGATCCTCGATGAAGTGGTGGTACGCCTCGTCGATCAGCACCGGAACATCTTCGGGGATGCCATCCAAAAGCTGCCGAATCTCACGGGACGGGACGATCCGACCCGTAGGGTTGTTCGGATTGCAGAGATACACCATCCCGACGTCTCGGTAGTTTCGCTTGGTCGCCTTGATGGTCGCCGCGATGTCCTGCCGATAGTCAGACGTCAGCGGAAGGGCAATCACATCGGCGTCGATCCCGGTGGCTGTTCGATAGACCGTGGTGAATGTCGGCTCGACTCCGATGACCTTCTTGTCATGTCCGAGGAACGCGAGCCCCGCGACTTCGAGCGTCTCGCCCGAGCCTGCGCCAATGAGAATGTTTTCGGGGTCGACACCATGGTGATCCGCGATCATTTGCTGAATGTCGCCATCGGGATAGCCGTAGCGATTGGAGTACTTCCACGCGCCGTTCATCGCCTCGAGCATCGACTCCGAGGGTCCGTAAGGATTCTCGTTGGATGACAGCTTGGCGAGCGAGTCGTATTCGTCGTCGAGGAAGGGGAACCGCGGACGACGATCTGGACTTGTCGCGGCGAGCCCCGCACCGGGTCGAAGACCCAGGTATCCGAGCGCGGCCGCAGCTCCTCCCATAAAGCGTCGGCGGGAAACATTGTGCTTCGAGATCATCGCAGCCTCCGTTGTCGTCACCCGACATCAGCCGCCGCGCAGTGCACCTACGCAACGTACGTTCCCGTCAACTTTGCGCTGCAAGACTGGGTCGGCGCAACGTTGAGGGTCGGGCCGAGGCGCGAGACACAGCCTCGTTTCTTGCCTAATGCCCCGCAGTCCGCGCACTTCCGATCGAGGGCACGATGTACGGGGTGGTTGGGCCCTGCCGCCGAACCGAACGTGACCGGGGAGCCGGAATGAATTCGGAAAAGCTACACGAGACGTTGTGGCGGACGAACCTGGCGACGGCCGAGGCTTGTCTCGCGCACCCATTTCTCCGCGGGATCGCCGACGGATCTCTGCCCGCCGACACCTTCAAACACTACGTCGGTCAAGACGCGTTTTTCTTGCGCGCGTTCTTTAGCGCGTTCGCATTGGCAGCGGCCCGCTCGGCCGAGCAGGAAGATGTGGCACGACTCCTCCACTCGCTGATGAAGGGCGTGTTGGACGAGCTCGAGCTTCACAAGTCCTACGCAGCCGAACTAGGCATCGACCTGGAACGTGTGAGCCCGGACCCGGCGACGCGCGCGTACACGGACTTCCTTCTGCGTACGGCCTGGACAAGCGACGCCGGCGAAATTTTGGCGGCGATGACGCCGTGCATGAAGCTGTATCTTTGGCTTGGGCGCCAGCTGGCCGGCGGAGATCACTCGGCCAACCCCTATCGAGACTGGATCGACACGTACGCCAGCGACGACTTCGATGATCTCGCCGCTGAACTCGAGGCGATGCTCGATCGACTGGCCGAGCCCGGTGAACTCATCTCCTCGGCCTACAGCTACGCGATGCAGTGCGAGTACGACTTCTTCGCCGGCGCGTATGAACGAGCTGTCGCTAGCTGATCTCGCCTGTACTCAGGGCCCTGACCAGTCGATCGAGAAACTCGAGTCCTTCGTAGAACGCCCGAACCGGAATTCGCTCGTTCATCCCGTGAAGAAACGTCTCTCCGTAGAACAGGCCCGACGCGCCGTAGACGGGAATGCCCGCGTTTCGGAGCATGAGCCCGTCCGTCGCGCCTGTGCTCATGGTCGGCACCACAGGGAGTCCCGGCCACATCTCGTCGGTGACGCGCTCGATGGTCTGGAGCAGTTCCGGGGTCAACGGGGATGACACGCTGTTTCGCGCTTGACCCTGCGCCGTCACGGTGACGTTCGGATTGCCCACGGCCCGCTGAAGGGCGTCGCGAATGTCGGCCGGGGACTCGTCGGGGAGGATGCGGCAGTTGACGTTTGCCGTCGCTCGCTGCGGAAGCGCGTTGGAGGCATGGCCGCCGTCGAGCAGCGTGGCCACGCAGCTTGTGCGCATCATTGAATTGTAGCGTGGATCTTTCGACAAGACGGCGGCGGCCTCGGCATCGGTTTGATCCGCTACGATCCGGCGCATGGCATCAGCGACTTCGGGGTCGTCGACGATGTCGGCCGAGCGCGTGAAAAACGCCGTCGTGACTTCGTTGAGGTTGACCGGAAGCTTGAACGCGCCAACGGCGGTCCTGTGTCCACCCGGATTCGTCGCTTCGAGCGTGAAGTTTTGGAATTTTTTCTCGCTCGCTTGGACGGCGTTCGACACCTTCTGTCCGTCAACCACCACTCCCCCGCCGCCCTCGTTGAGGGCGAACTCCGCGTCGATCAACTCGCGGCGGTTCTCCAGGAGCCAAGCAACCCCGTTGTGTCCGCCGCCTTCTTCGTCCGCGGTCAGCGCCATGATGATGTCGCGGTCGGGGACGAACCCTTCCTGCTTCATCTTTATCAGGATCGCCGTGTAGATGGCGGCTTCGTCCTTATCGTCAGCGACCCCACGACCATAGAACGTGCTGTCTTGTTCGATGAACTCGAAGGGCGGCAGGGTCCAATCCGCCGGATCCGCTTCCACCACGTCGATATGCGCGAGTAGAAGGATCGGCTTTCGGCCCGTGTCGCGACCGCGCAGGCGAGCGACGACGTTGCCTTCGCCCGGTGCGACCACCGAAATGTCCAGATCTTCTTCTTCGAAGCCGGCCGCGCGGAGGCGCGTCGCCATGGCTTCGGCCGCTTGTAGAGTCCCTTGTGCAGAGTGAGCCGTGTTGATCTCGACGAGCTCCTCGAGAATGTCGCGGGCCAACTGCTCGAAGTCGGTCAGCTGCTGCCCGAACGCGGCGGTAGGCGCGGAAAAGGAGACGAGGGCCACTCCCATGAGGAGGGTTCGAAGCAGTCGAGGGAGATGGGTCACGTAGGTGTCTCCTGTGGGTGTCTTCAGGGTGGGGCGGACCCCGCTCTCAAAAACGGTAGGTGTAGTTTAGTTTGATCGACCCACCGCGCGAGAGGGTCGTGAAGCCCAGCGCATCCGGGTCCGGCGAAGGGTCTGGCAACAGTCCCGAGTCGAAGTTTTGCCAATTGTGGGTGTATACCAAGAACAGGTCATTGCCCGGCGTGAGGATCCAGCGGAAGCGGGCGAATAGCCCCATGACCCGACTCACGTCATCGTACTGCAGCTGATTGGTCAGGCTGACCCACGGACTCGGATCCCACGAGCCTTCGAGTCGATAGAGGTTGGTCGTGAAGTCACCCTGCGGGAGTCGGACGTCGTTTCTCTCGAAACTCGTCTCCAAACTCACACCCGGGTTTGGCCGAACCGTGACATTCGCGTTGTACTCGGTCCGATCGCCGTTCCAAAAATCGGCCAACGTCAGGCCGCCGCGCAGCGATACCCTCCGTCTGCTCGACGTCCGGGCCCGAAGTTCATACTGCCAGGTGGTGTAGTCTCCCTGCGCGATTTCGATCCCATCGCTGACTTCGAACGGCTCGTCGAGGAATTCAAACGTGCGCGTCGCCTGGATGTCGATGTTGTCGCCGCTCTCGAACTCGATCCCAAGCAGGTTGAACTGCCACTCGCGTTCCTCTAGGACGCCGGTGCCGAGTTGGGTCTGGTTCCGAAACTGGGCCGAGAAATCGAACTGGCGGATCCAGCTGATCGCCGGGCGTGGCGCCCATCCGATGCGAGGCTCGACACGCCGAAAATCGTTTCTGGTGACGAACCCCACCGCCGGGTCGTAGTCGTCGCCGAACTCCCGGTAGGACAAGTGCGCGGTCCACACGTCGTTGGGAAAGTTGATTCGGAAGCCTCGGGAGCTGAGATCTCCAAAGGAGCGGTCGATCGCGGGATCGGGGTTCGAGTTCCAGACGAAGAACGCCTCGGCGTCGAAGTTCTTGTCACCGAGAAAACGGCGTGTGTTGTAAGCGACGTCGACGCCGGCGGTATGTCGGTCGTCGGGTGAGAAGCCGCTCGTGTCGGCGGACGTTGCGCGGCGCGTGTAGATCGCACCGATCGTGGACTGCTCGAAGATGGGGATCCGAACGCGGCCGACGGTGAACTGTTCGCGCGGGATCACCGTGCGGTCATCGTCCGAGAGTTCTTGGGACCCCGTACCCATCTGGTAGAAGCCGAGCTCGGTACGTCCCACCTGGCCGGTGATCCGCGCGCCATAGTTGATGGGAATCTGCTCGCCGCCGCTGATCCCGATGCGCCTGGAGAAGAAGGGTCGCGGGCCGCTTCGCGGTGCGAACGTGAACACGCCGGATCCTTCCAGGAAGAAGTCGCGACGCTCCGGGAAGAAGAGCGGGAAACGGGTCAGGTTCACGCGACGTTGGTCGCTCTCGACCTCTGCGAAATCCGTATTGATGCTTGCCGAGGCACGTAGACTCGGCGTGATGCTGTAGTTGAGATCCATGCTGATGTCGGCCGGAAACGTCGTCGGGTCAGCGTCCGCAGGAGTATTCCTCCAGCCGCCGATCGCGGAGACGCGGGTCTCGAGTCCGATCCCCTGCGAGAGCTCCGACAGCCCCGTGAGCTCACCGGCGAAGACGAGTCGAAACAACCCCTGGTTGAGACGAAAGCCGCGCCAAAGGATTTCCTCGTTGGTCCGCCGGATGGTGCGCTGAAAGTTGATGCCCCAGCTGTCGGCGTTGGAGTCGAAGTTCAGGGTGCGGAACGGAATGCGAATCTCCGCGGACCAACCGTCCGGCCGCCGGGTCGTTCGCACCTCCCAGATCCCGTCCCACGACTTGTTGACTCCAAATCCTCCGCCGCCTCCGCCGCCGCCGCCTCCTCCTCCTCCTCCTCCGGTCATGATCCCATCGCCCATCAAACCGGCAGCGTTGGTTTCGAAGAAGTACCCTGTGCGACCGTCGCGGAACGTGTCGAGCACCCACATGAAACGATCGTCAGTCCCGAGACCCGCGTCGCGTTGGCGTTGGAAGGCGAGGATCTCCTCGGGGTCGTCGAAGATGATCGCGCCGATGTAGAGAAAGTCGCGGTCGAAAACGACTCGCACTTCCGTCTCCCGAGAGGGCCGCGCACCCTCGGACGGCTCCTGCTGGGTGAAGTCCGAAATCGCCGTGGCGCGAGACCAGACTGGCTCGTCGATGCGACCGTCGAGTTCGATTCGGTCGTCATCGACGAGTCGCATCGCCTGGAGGTCGGTCGGCTGCGCGTAGACCGCGACGGGAAACGCCATGACCGTGATCGCGGCGGTCATCGCCGCCACCATGAGACCTTGAGCGCTCACGCGCCCGCTTTTCGACCTATCGCTCGATCTGATCCGTCCGCTCCCTCGCCAAAAGCCCATGCTCCCCACAACAACAGGCATGAGGACGGGAGGGTTGAATGTGTTGGATCCGCGGGCCGGCCCGGGTTCGCCTCCCCGAAGGACTGCGGTTTGCTCAATCTAGGGACTGCGGCTCCTTACTCTCCGGAGCGCGGCGGCAAGCCTGCTTCGGTCGTCGCGTGAAAAGCCGCCTTTCTGTACAACTCGGGAGAGGGCCCACATGGCCTGCTCTTGAACCTCCGCGTCCTCGTCCTCGATGGCTTCCAACAACGCGTCGGTCGCATCGGGATCTTCAATCATCCCCAGGGCCCACGCCGCCTGTCTGCGGACCTCGGCATCCCGATCAGACTCAAGGGCTCCGATCAGACCTGCAGTGCCGCGATCGGATTCGATCATGCCCAAGCCCCAGGCGGACTGCCTCCTTACTTCGGCGTCGGAGTCGATCAACGCGTCAATCAGGGCGTCGACGCCTTCGGTACTTTCGATCATCCCCAACGCCCAAGCGGCCTGCCGGCGCACCTCCGCGTCGGCGTCGTCCATGACACGGTTCAGCGCGGCGACACCCGTTGGGTGCTCGATCATGCCCAGGCCCCAGGCCGCTTGTCTCCGTACCTCGGCCTCCGAGTCGCCCAACGCCCGAACCAAAGCGTCGACACCATCAGCGCTCTCGATCATCCCAAGAGCCCATGCGGCCTGACTGCGAACCTCGGCGTCGGAGTCGTCAATGGCTCGGCTCAACGCCGGCACACCGTCGGGGTGTTCGATCATCCCTAGGCCCCATGCGGATTGACTTCGCGTTTCCCCGTCGCTGTCGTCAAGCAACGCGTCGTTCAGGGCGGCCACCCCACCGGCGTCTTCGATCATGCCGAGGGCCCAGGCCGATCGAGCTCGTACCGGAGCCACGCGGTCCCCGCTTAGCGCTGATGCGAGCGAAGGAATCGCACGCGGATGTTCGATCAGCCCGAGCGCCAAAGCGGCGTTCTCCCGTCCCGCCGCACTCGGGCCCTCGAGGATTGCGATGAGCGGATCCAGCACGTCTACGCCGAGTTCCTCAAGCGCGACGGCGGCTTCGCGACCGGGCGAGCTCTCCTCACGGCCCCCATTCCCGTATCGATTGTAGTCGCGACAAAGCTGCCCCTCGACTGGAGTATCATCGGTCAACATTGCCAGGAGTTCTTGTCGCGCGGGGCGCACCTCGGCGGCTCTCATTCTGCCAAGTTCGCACGCTGCCGTCGCCCGTTCTGTGGCATTGGCCGAGCCAAGCTCGGCCCGCGCCTGGGCAGGGTCGACGCGTGAACGTTGTGCCGCAGCCGGGAACACGGACATCGCGATCGCTATGGAGATGACGAGACCCGTCGCTAATCCTCTTCGAATTCGAAACGTCATATCTACACCTTCGCCTTCAGGGGCGGTAAAAATTTAGCATGCCAGGGGGCCGAAAAAGCCCGGGCTCGCCGGGCCTCTTCGCGGTAGGTGGCTCGCCGTGGCGGGCCGCGTCAGTTGTAGCTTCTATTGGCCCATCACTCGGCCGAGCGCCCACATGGCCTGCTCGGCAACCTCATCGTCTTCGTCCTCGATCGCGTCGATCAGGGCGTCCGTTGCATCTGGGTGTTCGATCATGCCCAGCGCCCACGCCGATTGCCTGCGCACATCGTTGGATTCGTCCGATCCCAAGGCGGCCATCAAGCCGTCGACAGCTTCGGCGCTCTCGATCATCCCCAGCGCCCAGGCAGCCTGACTCCGCACTCGGGCCGACTCATCGCGCAGCGCTGGAAGCAACGCGGGCACGGCTTCGGCGCTCTCGATCATTCCCAACGCCCAGGCGGCTTGACTGCGCACACGGGTTTCAGGGTCCGAAAGCGCGGCCGAGACGTCCGCAACCGCTTGCGGGTCTTGGATCATCCCAAGCGCCCACACGGCCTGGGCTCGAACGTCGGCACTCTCGTCGCCTCGGGCGGCTCCACCCAGCGGACCCACCGCCGCCGGCGACTCCAGGCTGCCAAGTGCGTGTGCGGCTTTTGAGCGTATTCTGGCGCGATCACTGCCGAGCGCCTTGATCATCGCGGCGGCCGCGCGTTCCTCGAGCGTGTCGGCGATCGGGGGCTCCGGCGCCCGCAGCCGCGGCTCGGACCCCGGAAGCCACATTTCGGCC
>JAJCZV010000234.1 GCA_029262175.1 Gemmatimonadota bacterium | reverse complement strand
TCGTGGCTCTGTAGCGCTCTTGGGTCGCGACCGGCTGACGCGGGTTCTTCTCGCGAGGGATTTCGTATCCCCGGACGGGATTATGGCCGAGGAGATATCCGGTCTCGGTCCGCCATTTGGTGGCCCAGTTCATGACCCACTTGAGCCATTTCAGATCGGCCTCTACGGTGCGGTGTCCAATCGGTCCCCTCGCTCTTCGCGGAAGCTCGTCGATGGAGACTGGGTGGCCCCGCGCGTCGATCGCCCCTGACAGCCGGGCGTCCAGAAACGATTCCCACTCGCGCAGCGATATCTCTTCCGGTTCCTTCCGCCCCCCGAGGTATCGCGTCCAAAGCTCGATGCGGCGCTCGTCGGTCCGCTGCTCGCGTGCGGACTTCCGCGGGGTGCGGTACTCGAGGTAAGAGTCGAACAGTGTGGTGAGATCCAAGCCACTGCCTGGCGCGAGAGTGCTCGTCTATCGTGGCCAGAGTCTCCGGGTACGCATAGACGGGCTCTCAACTGATGCTACAGGCGCATACGGCCCGATACAGGCGCTTTCACAACTGAGCTACGGCCCCGTGCTACTCGGGGGTAACTACCGCTGACGCCGCCAAGAAACGCTGAGAGCCCGCTAGTGGCTCGGCCACCCCGCCGCGTCGACCGCCATGCGGATCTCGGCAATCAGCTCGTTGCCACGCGCTCCGTTCGTGAAGATCACGAGCCCGTCGCCCTCGGCTAGATAGCCGGCGATCCACGCTCTGTATGAATCGTTGGCCCCGCCGTGGACGAAGTTGCGTGTGGGACCTTCTCCGCCGACCTCGGGTCCGAGCCCGAAGATGCTCGGCGGCACCGCGGTCATCATGTCGCGGGCGGTCTCGTAGCGCAGGAACGTGTCACCATCCCCTTGATAGGACTCGATCAGCGCGATGATCAGGCGGGCGTAGTCGCTGGGCGTCGTCCACAGGCCGGACGCCGCCGCCTCGGGCATCGCCTCCCAACCTCTGGGCAGCGCCCGAGGCTTGCCGTCGGGTCCATGCGCTCGCGCGACGTTGCCGTGCGCGGCCGGGAGCGGGTTCTCGTACGTGCTACGGCGCATCCCGAGCGGTCCGAACAAGTGCTCGCGAGCCGCCTCGGGGAAAGACAGGCCGGTGACATCTTCGATCACGAGCTGTTCGACGGTCGTGCCGCCTCCCGAGTATCGGAACTCCGACCCTGGCAGGAGATCGACGCGCACGGGTGGGTTCTTGGCGGGAGGCGCGCCGTCGAGAATCTGGACCACCTCAGGCAAGTCCTCGCCGGGCTGAAAATCCTGGAACCCGTGAACGGTAAGACCCGCGGTATGCGACATGATCTTCCGCAGCGTCACCGGCTCGCGCTCGGTGAACTCGTTGGACGGTACCTTCCACCGCTGCAGGTACTCGTTGACGGGCCGATCGACGTCCAGCCGGCCCTCGTCTACGAGTCTGAGCGTGATGGCCGCGGTGCCCACCTTGCTCACAGAGCCGACGGAGAACACGGTCTCCGGATCGATGGCATCGTGGGTCCCGGCCTGCTTCAGTCCGTAGCCTTTCGCCCACAGCAGCGCGCCATCTTCGATCAGGGCCACGCTCACGCCCGCGACCCCGTAGTGCGCCATCCGCTCTTCGATCGTCCAGCGGATGCTCTGGTCCGCCGCAGCGCCTCGCGGTCGCAAGCTCGTCTCGACGATCCGAAGACGGGACTCGAGATCGGTCGCGACGGCCTGGCCCTGCAGAGAGACCGCCACCAGAGAGCCCGCGAGCATACTGAGCGCAACCAGCGTTGGGCGACTGCGAGACATGACGTGAATCTCCTTCGTGCGAAACGAACCGGTTCGTAGCCTACGACGGTATTTGCCGCGCAATCGTTGGACCAGGTGGGCAAGACCACGCTCGGTCGCGCGAGGCCCTGAGCATCGGGCCGCGATCCCGCATGTTGATACGCTCGCATGCGCTGGCTACCGCTCAAGCACGGGGCAACCGCACCGTTGTCGACTTGCCGGGGCCGCAAACAATCGGCAGCGTCCACGCATCGCCCTCGCCGCTGCCACGGAGACCACCATGACCGCCCCGCCCCTCGCCCGTCGCCACCCCGTCACGATCCTCGTCACGACAGGCTTGCTCGTGCTCGGCACCTCGGAGACCGCGGTGGCGCAGACGCGCACCCTCGAGGTCGACGACCTCCGTCTCGAGGTCGGTCTGACGAGTCCGGTGTTGTCTCCGGACGGGCGGCATGCCGTCATCGGGACCAGCACGCCCAACTACGAGGACAACCGGTTCGACCAAACCCTCGTGCTCGTCGAGATCGCGACGGGGGAACAGCGAGAACTCACTCCGCACCGCCCCGCTGCGGGCGCGCCACGATGGTCGCCGACAGGCGAGCACCTGGCGTTCACGGATGCGGCGGAGGAAGGGGAGGCTCGTCAGGTCTTCATGTTGCCGCTCGGCCCGGGCGAGGCTCAGCAGGTGACCATGGCGCCAGACGGCGTGGTCGCGTTCGACTGGACAGCGGACGGTTCGCAGATCCTCTACACGACGCCCGACCCCGCCGTCGAGCGCGAGGGGGAGGAACGTCACAACCGATCGTTCGAGGTCGGCGACAACAGTTATCTGGCCAGCGAGGCCGCACGATCGAGCCACCTCTGGCGAGTCGCGGCCACGGGGGGCGAGGCCGAGCGCTTGACCGAGGGCGCAGAGAACATCAGCGGCTTCCTGGTGTCTCCCGAGGGTCGCTATGTGGCGCTCGGAGTCGGTGCGCTCCCTCACTCCGGGCAGAGGATCTGGACCACGATTCGCCTTCTCGATCTGGGGTCAGGTCAGGCGACGGAGTTCGTCTCCCAGGGGCCGGCTTCGCCCCAGGCGTTCTCGCCCGACGGCCGCTACCTGGCCTATAGCCGGCCGCGCGGGCCCGAGCCTGGATTCAACCCGGACGGGATCTTCGTCAAGCCGGTCAGGGGAGGCGATGAGGTGTACGTCACGCCGCAGATCGATCGCGACTTCGGGGGGGTCGCCTGGTTGCCGGATGGCGAAACTCTATTGGTCAGCGGGACCGACCTGACGGCGCGGGCGTTTTGGGTACAGCCGATGGGGGAAGCGCCCGAGAGGCTCGACCTCGGCGACATCCACCCCGGTGGTGCTGCCGTCTCGACGAACGGCGTGGTCGTGTTCACGGGCCGGGAGAACCACCGCCCGTCCGAGCTCTACGCGATGCAAGCCAGTGAGTGGGCACCGCGTCGTCTGACAAGCCTCAATGACGTGATTGCCGGGATGGACCTCGGCGCGGTCGAGACCGTGGTCTGGGACGGACCCGACGGATTCGAGCAGAACGGAGTGCTCGTCTATCCCCCGGGCTACCAGGAAGGTCGGCAGTACCCGTTGGTCCTCAGCATCCACGGGGGCCCGATGGGGGCGTCGCTGGAGTCGTTCGCAACCTTCAACCAGATCATGGCCGCACGTGGCTGGCTCGTGTTCAGCCCCAACTACCGAGGGAGCAGCACGCAGGGCAAGGCGTTCCAGAGCGCCGTGATCAACGACGCGGGCGAGGGTCCCGGGCGCGACGTGATGTCGGGTGTCCGTGTACTCAAGGAACGCGGCATCGTCGACGAGTCGCGCGTGGCCGTCTCGGGTTGGTCCTATGGCGGGTACATGACGGCGTGGCTCACCGCCCACTACGACGGTTGGGCGGCCGCGATGGCCGGGGCGGCAGTCACCGACTGGTTCGACTGGTACAGCATGGCCGACATGAACACGTGGGCCGGCTACGGCCTGGGCGGATCACCGTGGCTGAACGACAACGCAGCGAACTACTGGGAGCAGTCACCCATGGCATACGCTCACCGAATCCGAACGCCCACCCTGATCCTCTCGGACCGTGGGGACGAGCGAGTGACGGTCAGCCAGTCGTACAAGCTCTACCACGCGCTCAAAGACAACGGGGTCGAAGTGCAGTTCATCGTGTACCCGGTGCCCGGACATTTCCCCGCCGATCCGGTTCATCGCCGCGACGTGCGGCGACGATGGATCGACTGGATCGCCGAGCACTTCGATCGGGTATCGGCGACCTCGAACTGAAGCGCTCTCCGCTAGAGAGCCTTAGAGGAGCGCTGCGTCGGTTACGCTCGTGACGGCGCCGATGTCGATATCCAGATTCAGGTCCTGCGACTCGCGATCTCGCTGCCACATCACGAGCACTGCCGCCAGCGCGACCACCAGTACCGCTACGATGACCCCGTTTCGTCCCTTCATATCCGTTCCTCGTTTCTACTTCGGGTAAATTAACTCGCTTGAGAAGTGCCCTCGCCCAGCGTCAGACGGGTTTGCGCCCTTGAATGATCCGTACGAGCATGACGCCCACGGCCACCACGAGCAAAATGTGCAGCAGTCCACCGAGCGTGTATGAGCTCACCATGCCAAGCAGCCACAGCCCGACAAGAATCAAGAAGATCGTCATCATGTGCGTGTTCCTTCTGGTTAGGCCCTCGCGGGCGTTGAACGTTGGACGACGCTCGGCCTCGACCGGCGATGTCTTTGTTTAGAGTTTCTTTATGTAAAGATAGTTGCATTGAAGCTTTATGTCAAGTATCTTTGCATGAAGCGATATAGGGACGACCGGACTTGGCGATACACGCCGCCTTTTGTCGGCCCTCGGAGGTCGAAGGAGGGACCGTGGCACCAAGGATCGTGCGCGACGATGCAGTCGATGAGGCGATGGAGGACTGGGGTCGCGAGCGACCCGACCTCGATTCGACGGCGATGGAGATTTCGGATCGAATCCGCAGGCTCGCGAGCCGGATCGAAGTTCGAGCGGGCAAAGCCCTGGCACCCCACGGCGTCGCTCCCTCAGGCTATTCGGTCCTCGCCGCCCTCCGGCGGGCGGGCGATGCGTACGAGCTCACGCCCACCGAGCTCAGCCGGTCCGTTTTGCTCACATCGGGAGCCATGACGAATCGTATCGATCGGCTCGAGCGAGCCGGTCTGGTCAAGCGCGTGCGATCCCCGACCGGGGATCGTCGGAGCGTGCGGATCCGATTGACCGCCAAGGGGCTCGAAGTCGAAGCGCTCGCGACGACATCCCGGTTCGCGGCGGCGGAGCAGGCGGCCGGTGGGTTGACCGAACCCGAGCGCCATCGGTTCGCGGCGCTCCTGCGGAAGGCCGAGGCCGGGCTACGCGAACCGGGCTAGGACTCGAGCGCCGCCGAGCCGCCCGCTCAGGGTCTTATCGATAGATCGCCCCGAAGCGCTCTCGTTGCTCCCTACTGCCGATCGCGAGGAGCGTCGAGTCCTTCGTCAGCGCACGCTGCGGCGACAGGTCTGTCACGACCTCGCCGTTTTCTTGCACGGCGATCACGTTGAGTCCGGTCTTCGCACCGATCTCGGCGCCCGCGAGGCTCTTCCCCTCCAGTGAGTGCGGAAGCCGGAGATAGTAGAGATCCACGCCCTCGCCCAACACGACGAGTTCCCGTCCGGTCACCTGCGAGAACACCGACTGGACTCCGAACGACGCGTAGCTGAGCACAAAGTCGGCGCCGGCGCGACGGA
>JAJCZV010000233.1 GCA_029262175.1 Gemmatimonadota bacterium | reverse complement strand
CCCTAATCGACGTAAATCGCAGATTCGCCAATCTACCTTAACGACGAAATCACTGTCTTGACCTCCGTATAGTTGCTAAGCGCGTACTCGCCAAGCTCGCGGCCAATTCCGCTCGACTTGAACCCGCCAAACGGCGCTGCGTTATTGAACACGTTGTAGCAGTTCACCCAAACGGTCCCAGCACGTAAACCGGCGGCCATTTTGTTCACCGTGCCAATGTCACGCGACCAAACGCCCGCAGCCAGTCCGTACATCGTATTGTTCCCACGACGAATCGCGTCGTTGACGTCGGTAAACTTCATGACGGACAACACCGGACCGAAAATCTCTTCCCGCGCGATCTTCATCTCGTCACCAACACCAGCGAAGACGGTTGGCTCAATAAAATACCCGGCGCGATCCAACCGATTTCCGCCCGCCGTACACTCCGCACCCTCGCTCTTGCCAGAATCGATATACCCCATGATCCGATCCGCCTGCGTCGCCGAAACCTGGGGACCTTGATGCGTTCCATGATTAAACGGGTCGCCAAGTTTCGCCTTTTTCGCCCGAGCAGAAACAGCTTCTAACACCTGATCGTAAACAGACTCTTCGACCAGCAGGCGCGAACCCGCACAACAGACCTGCCCCGCGTTCGCAAACACAGCAAAATAGGCGTACTTCGCAGCCGTCTCAACATCCGCATCCGCAAAGATGATGTTGGGACTCTTACCGCCAAGCTCCAGCGTCACGCGCTTTAGGTTCGAATCCGCCGATGCTTTTAGAATTTCCTTACCAACAGCCGTGCTCCCGGTAAACGCAACCTTGTCGACATCCATATGCGACGCGATGGCTGCCCCGGCGGTCGCTCCGAATCCGGGAACGATATTGATTACGCCCTCCGGGAATCCGACTTCCATCGCGAGCTCGCCGATGCGAAGCGCCGTCAGCGGCGTCTGCTCCGCCGGTTTCAGAACAACCGTGCAACCAGTCGCAAGCGCCGGAGCAAGCTTGTACGACGCCATTAGAACCGGAAAGTTCCACGGGATAATCTGACCGCAAACGCCGACCGGTTCGTGTCGTGTGTAGGCGGCGTACGGACCGGCTGCGGGCATCGTCTTGCCGTGAACTTTGTCAGCCCATCCGGCAAAATACCGAAACACGCCAGCCGTCCCAGGTATATCGCCACTGAGTGCATCGCGAACTGGCTTACCATTGTCTAACGTCTCGAGCGCCGCCAGCTCCTTCGCGTTTGCCTCGATTGCATCGGCGAGTTTATATAAGAGTCGCCCCCGCATGTCCGGGGCCATGTTCTTCCAAGCTTTGCCTTCAAACGCTTTCCGCGCCGCAGCGACCGCAAGATCAACGTCGGCCTTGTCGCCCTCAGCCACCTGACAGATTACGTCACCCGTCGATGGATTCGTCGTTTCAAAAGTCTTGCCAGACTGGGCGTCGACCCACTTCCCGTCAATCAACATCTGTTTATTGGTCACCTTCGGCGGTGCAATCGTTTCCATCTCAGCCATCCGTCTATCCTCTTTTCGTTGTAACAATCACGATGTTCAATTCCTTCTAGCGCCTTCGATCCACCATCGCAGCCGCATATGGTACCGACCCCCGCCACCCCGCTCAACCGGCGGCGCAAAACACCACCGCCCACTCGGGAATTCGTGCCTGCGAACGCTCCGCCGTATCCCCGTCACCAACTCTGACGTATCATCCGAGTATGCTAGCTTTTTCAAGTGTCTGGATCGCCTTCGCTTCGTTGGTCGTCGCCGTGACGATGCTCTTTTACAGACCCGCCATGACGGACATATCCATTTGGTTCGTCCTTTGGCTCGCCGCCCCCCTGTCGATGTGTTTCGCAGGGCTGATCCTGTGGGCCTATCGCAAAGATATTTCCGGCGACCAGGCGATCGCTGCCCAACGAACCCAGGCATGGGTCGCCATCGCCCTCGCCATCACCGCAGCCGCAATCGTCTACATACTCATCGTCTACTCGAATAAGCTCTTACCGATTGAAGGCTGACCGACCCACGCCTATAATCGCAGCATCGTGAACATCACACTAAATGGCCAAGACGAAACCATCGGCGACGGATTGACCGTTGCGGACTTCCTCGCAACAAGAGACCTGCAACCCATCCGGGTAGCCGTCGAGATTAACGAGGTGCTGGTCCCTCGCAAGACGTTCGCGGGAACCGAAATTCAACAGGGCGACCGCATCGAGGTCGTCACGTTCGTAGGAGGCGGATAGAACTGTGGTAGACACAAAATACAAGATTGGTTCGTTTGAGCTCTCATCACGTTTGCTGGTTGGGACCGGTAAGTACGAAACCTTCGACCTGATGAAAAGAGCACTCGACGCTTCCGGGTGCGAGGTCGTGACCGTTGCGGTGCGCCGTGATGTCATGGCTGGCGATACGGGCAAGGCGAAAACCGACAATATCCTCGATCACCTCGACCTCTCGCGGTACACGATCCTCCCGAACACCGCGGGGTGCTTTACCGCCAAGGACGCAATTCGCTCGGCCCTGCTTAGCCGCGAACTTCTCGAAGGACTTGGAAACCCCGGTGCGAAATGGGTGAAGATCGAAGTTCTCGCAGATAAGAAGACGCTCCTCCCCGATCCGATCGGAACGCTCGAAGCGACCACCGCCCTCGTTGACGCCGGACTCGAGGTCCTCGCCTACACAAGCGACGACCCCATTCTTGCCAAGAAACTCAAAGACGCCGGGGCCACGAGCGTCATGCCGCTTGGTTCTCCGATCGGGAGCGGACAGGGCATCTTGAATCCCAACAACATTCGCATCTGCCTCGAATACCTCAAAGACGATGACCCCCATTATCCAGTGATCGTTGACGCCGGCGTCGGGACCGCCTCCGACGTCACAATCGCGATGGAACTCGGAGCGGACGGCGTGCTGCTTAACACCGGAATCGCCAGCGCGAGAGACGTTGTGACCATGGCGAGTGCCATGAATCACGCGACCATAGCCGGGCGAAAGGCCTTCCTCGGTGGGCGAATTCCGAAAAAACGCTATGCGACCGCCTCTTCCCCAATCGACGGAACCATCGCAGCCGCAACCTAGTCCCCGCCTGTTGCACTCATTGCGCACGTATTGCCGATACTTTTTCAGCAGAGAGCTATGAGACCGACGCGGAGGCCGAAATAGTCCCCTCCTGCCCCCGTAGCGAGACGACTTTACCCATCTTGACGCTGGAGGCTGCCATCGGCTACTATCATAACACATTACCCGGCACGAGCAGAGAGACAAAAGCAACCCGTATGATTGTCGATTGCTACACACACACTTGGGAATCTAGAAACCGCCTTGGGACTTGTCTGCCCAGAGCGATCGGTGAGGCGGCGAGCGAGACGTTGGCGGATTTGGATGGCGCCGGGACACAAGAGCACCTGGCAGCGACCGAACCGGTCGATACGACGATTGTCCTCGGTTTCAAGAGCAAGTACCTCGACGCCGACATCGACAACGACCGAGTCGCTGCTTACGTCGCGAACCACCGCGACCGGCTCCTCGGATTCGCCGGAATCGACCCGAGCGATCCAGCGGAAGCAATTGCCGAGATCAAGCGAGCCCAGGATGAACTTGGGATGTCGGGCGTTTCCATCGCGCCGGCTGCTCAGGACTTTCATCCGAGCAATTCACAGGCGATGAAAGTCTACGAAGAGGCTGCATTGCGAAAGATGCCCGCGGTGTTTCATACGGGCGTGCATATCTCGCCAGCGACCAAACTCGAATACGCGCAACCGGTGCTACTCGACGAAGTTGCCCGCGAAGTCCCCGAGCTTCGAATCGTCATCGCCCACATGGGGTATCCGTGGGTCACGGAAACGATCGCGCTGCTCGCAAAACATGACAATGTCTTCTCTGAAATTAGCTGGTTGCTCCACCAACCGTGGCAAGCGTACCAGGCTCTTCTCAGCGCCCACCAGTACGGCGTAATGGACAAACTCCTTTTCGGAAGCGGCTTCCCCGCAGCATCAGCCTCACACTGCATCGAAGACCTCTACAGCATCAACCACCTGGTGCATGGAACGAACCTTCCAATGATCCCTCGCGAACAGCTCCGCGGTATCGTCGAGCGCGACGCCCTCAGCTTGCTCGGCGTAACTCGTCAAAATTAATCCGAGAGGGAAGCTCAAGCGACCCGTGTCTGCATCGATTTCCCAGGCCACCCATAGCCATTTGCGAAATAGCGAATTCAGAATGGAGAATGTGCATCGGCAACACTACGACGTCCGACAGTGTTCTCCATTCGCTCATCTGAATCAATAAGAAAGCCCGGTGGACGAATCCACCGGGCTTCCGTTGGCTTATTGCCTTGCGATACTCAGCCGGATCGGCGAGCGTCGCTATGTCGAGACGATCTACTTGATCGTCATGTTACCAGAGGTGATGGTCGAGTCGCTAAGACCCGTAACACCCGTAAGCTGGAAGAGCATGTCGGTTGCAGCAAGACCGTCAGTTCCGTCCGAGACAAGCACATAACTGTTCGTGCTGTGCTCGAAGATTGCGGTCTGACGAACGGCTGCAGCACCACCGGCGTTGATGCCAGCTTCCGCTGCAACGATCCGCTCAGCAAGAGTGTCATCAGCCGTATTGAAAGTGCAAATACCCTCGGCGTTGATAGAAGCAGTACCAGAAGATGCAGTCGCGTTCGTAATAATCACGAGAGCGCCCGCGGTCTCGTCAAGAATGTCAGAATCCTTGGCGAAGTCGGTAATGTTCACAAACGCAGTCGCAGCAGGGGTACCAATCTGGTCACCAGCGGTGAACTGAAGCGTATCAGCGCCCGCACCCAGCGTTACGATGTCGTTGCCGTCCTGAGGATCAACCGTGTCATTACCAGCACCACAATCGATGATGTCGGCGGTGGTCGAACCGTTGAGAGTATCCGCACCACTGCCACCGGTGATTGTAACTCCGGTAGAGGTCGTGGTTGCACTCATGATGAACGGCTGAGTAAATCCGCTTGCGTCGATCTGATTCGCTGTGATCGCGCCAGTGATCGTCAGAGCTTCGTCACCAGTGATGACGAGTTTCTCTGTTGCAGCGCTGTCGGTCATGACAAACGTACCGGCAAGCGTGTTCACACCACCGTTAGCGGCAGAACCGTCTAGGTCAATGTTCGAGATCAGGTTCAGCGTCTCAGCACCGGTGAACGTCATCGTACCAGCCGTCTGGCTGCAGTCGTTCAGCTGGAACGTCGCCGTGTCAGTCGTCGCACTACCTGAGATGGTTGTGGACAAAGCACCACCACCGCTCGCGTTCGTTGCCCGTGCACCGCAGCTAACCTTGAATCCGGTCGCCGCACCAGTGATCGATCCACCGTTTGCTGCCGCATCAAGAACAACTTCACCAATCGTACCGAAGTGGTTGATTGCCAAAGCGGTTGTGTGAGCATTTGAGACGCGGATCGTGTCAAAGTTCGTAACGTTCGTCTGAGCAACAGTCACTGCAGCGACTGCAGTCGTTAGACCCAGCACGTCAGTTCCAGCACCGCCGTCAAGCGTATCCGTTGTGCCGTAAGTAGCGCCAAGGATGATCGTATCGTTACCTGCACCACCGGTGTAAGTAAGAACGGTCGTGTTGGTCTGCGTCAGATTCGTATTACCCGTTGCGGTACTTGCGTTGATCGTCGTAACGCCGGAGTCGAGCGACGCGGTGTGCGTGACGTTCGCATCACCCGAGACGTTGAGGGTCGCGAGCGTTGTTCCGTTCATCGCAATGTCAGCAATCGTGCTCGCAACAGTGTTGGAAGCAAGATTGAGCGTTTCGAATCCGTTCGTGGTACCCGTTGTGAGGGTAAGCGTACCAGCGGTCATCCCGTTGACATTGACACCGACCGCGTCGGTTGTGCCAGATGTTGCAGCGGTCTGGAAGCTCAAAGTAGCACCAATTCCCTGCTGCTTGATGCCAAGGTTGGCAGCCGCAGGAAGGTTGGTGACAGTGAACACGTTTGTGTTCGTGCTATTGGCCATGTTAATGTCAGTGACACCGATAAGGTTTGTACCAGAAAGCGTCGTCGCGTTCGTTGCACCAAAGTCGGTGATGTTCAACGTTTCAATGCCGCTCGTGGTCATCGCAACGGTCGTCGTCGCGGTGAAGTTGAACTGAGCATTCATCACGTCAGCACCGTCACCACCCGTAGCGGAGTCACCGGTCTGTACCGAAGGAACACTCGTACCAGTTGGAGCGTTGAATAGCAATGGTCCGCTGAACGTGTCAGCGCTACCGGTTCCCGTGAGGGTATCTGTGGCGAGGGTGAACGGAATCGTATCACCAACCGGATCATTACAAGTGTTCAAAGCTTCGTCGCAGGTCTGCGATGCCGTACAAGGGCTCCCCGTTGTCGTGCAAAGCAGGTTGACGCAGGTTTCTGTACCCGTGCAGAAGTCGCCGTCATCACAATCGGCATCTACAGCACAAGCCGTGGTGCTATCGCAGGTATCATCAGCTTCATTGCATGATGGGTTGGCTGTTCCCGCACAAGGGTCGCCAGAGACGGCACATGCGTCGGTTGTTTCGTCGCAAGTCTCGTCGCCCGTGCAGAACAGAGCGTCATCCGGACAGGGATCAGCACCTGAGTCACAGAAGCCGTCAACACCACAAGTTTCGGTACCGTTGCAGAAGGCTGCGTCGTCGCAGTCGCTGTCCTGGGTACAAGTGATCTGACAAACGTCGTTGTCATCGTCACACTCTTCGCCAGCGGCACAAGGGCTGGTGCCCGCATCGCAGTCGCCGGTGTCGGCGTTGCAAACTTCTGTACCATTGCAGAAGAGACCGTCGTCGCAGTCGGTTGCGGTACCAACGCAGGCTCCGCCAACGCAAGCGTCGTCGGTGCTGCAAGCATCGCCATCGTCGCAGGCAGCGGCGTTATTCGTGTTCACGCAAGCACCGGCCGTGCATGCGTCGTCGGTGCAAGCATTTGCATCGTCGCAACCAGCGTCATCGAGACAACCAACACATGCGTCGTCGACGCAGAGGGTCGCATCGCAATCCTCGGTCGAGGTGCAAACGCCGTCCGTGCAGGCGGCAGTAGCACATGCAACAGTCGGACAATCTGCGGCGTCTGTGCAAGTTGTTGTTGTCGTTGGACAACCGGAAACCAATACCACCATGGCCAACATGCCACAGAGCGTGCCCAAACGCGACACACCACGCACCCACGTGCCAAACAATTCGTTCTTAAACATTCTCATGGACCTCCAAAGAAAAGGCTGTGGCGTGGAGCCGTGTCACACGCTTTGCTCTCAAAACATTTCCAATAACAATACATGCCGCCGGAAACTAATCCACACACGGCAAGTCAATTTCTAAATAATCACGCCGAACGTCGAACCTGCCGTGCGATAACACACAGCAATCAGTATCGATCTAACGTTTAACGTAAGGGCAGCTTTTCTCGTTTCGGAAACGCGCCAACGCCGAAACGACCGCCACCAATCTTAGCTTGCGCCAATTCCGAAACCGCATCAAACCCAACGGGTATAAAGAAGCGACGCAGTAAAGCAACAACGGGCGAATTGTAGGAATCGGACCCTTCCCGTCAACGCCCGAATTCAAACTTTTCCATAACGCACAGGGCCATTCTCGAAGCGATTGGCGCTAACTTCGTCATTAAACCCTGTCTGTCATGCCGTTCCAAGCTAATCGGACCAAAAAACGCCCTAGCTTGAACATTTACGCGGCCTGTCGTGCTGAGAAACCCCGTAAACTCCCCCACTTGACCGCGATCGTTACATGAACGGCGGGCA
>JAJCZV010000232.1 GCA_029262175.1 Gemmatimonadota bacterium | reverse complement strand
GATCGCTGAGATCAAAAGCCAAATGCTAATTGGGCCGTGTTGATCCAAACCCGCTAGGATATAGTACAGTGGTGTGTTGGCAATGCTCATGAGGTAGACTAGAGCGATTACGCGTGTAAGATCTGGATTTTCGAAATCCGATCCCATCCACAAACCTAATGTGTCTCCTCCGAAAATTGTTAGATAAATGATTGGAGGCAAACTAAGGAGGACTCCAAGTTGAGCTCCGTCGATAGCGAAATTTCGAAGTTTTGTGGGATTATTTTCTGTGCTCAATGAGCTTGCCGAAGGTACATATACGAACGCAAGCTTTTGGATGAACTTGCTGACGTGCCTGACTAGTGAAGCGGGCCTCGCGTATATGGAAAGAGCGACCGGACCGAGGTATGTAAGAATTAGTAAACTCGAGGTGGCGGTTAATATTGTTTGGGAAGAGGTTTGAATGAACATCTTTCCGCCGAACTTTAACATGCTCAAAATTCGCTTCTTTGTGGCATGACGTCTTTGTATCTCAAGCCCGTCGCATATTCTATAAGCAGTAATCATCCTTGCGATTCTGCCAAGCGCTTCGCCACCCAGGTTCACCGCGGCCAAGCCAATCAAACCCCAGTCGAAAGAGAGTGAAGTGATCATTAGACCGAGAATAAAAAGATAGGTCAGTGCGTGGATTCCGTTGTGAATATCCCAGCGATGGCATCCGGTGAGAATTCCCCCGTATATAGACGAGGAAGTTTGGATGGCTAAGCTCAGGCCTAAGAAGAAAACGATCCATCCTGCTTCATCGGTCCATGTTCCCAGCGATTCGCGTAGCAGCCAAGGTATTAAGGCGGTGGAGATTAATGTTAGAAGAAATATGATGACACCCATGCCACGAAGCACGAAAGCGACGGAAGAGAGTGAGCAGTTGAGCTCCCTGGTATCATTTCTTAAACGGGCATTGGCGACGTATTTGTTCACCGATCCCGATAAGCCAGCTTGAACGAGTTTGAAGTGAGAGACGAGCGCCCAGCCGAAATCCCACACCCCGAGCGCCTCTTTCCCTAAATCATCCGAAATTATGCGAGGTATGATAAAGCCAGAAATTACTAGGACAAGTTCACTTCCCCAGCTTGATAGGACGTTAAAGGGAAGTCGTTTTATTCCATGAATATCTGAAGGATTCTTATTGGGATGGGCCATTCGGGAAACTAGAATCTATGGTTATGGATTCGTTTGTAGAGTCTCTTCGAATAAGCGTTCAAATGATTGAAGGCAATTGTCGATAGTGTGAAAGTTTTCATAGTACTCTCGGCAATTCCGGCCGATTCGATCGTAATCTTTCGCTGATGACAGGAGCAGATTTATGCCTTCTACAATCGATTTGGATGTATTGCTGACCGCGTAGCCGAGCTTGTGGTTGAAAACCACGTTATCAGGGTCGAAGGTTGTTATAACGGGAACCTTGCAGCTCCAAGCTTCTAGAAAGGTGTTAGGGAAACCCTCGTAGTCTGATGTACAAAGAAGGCAACAGGCATTCTCGTAGAAACGCTTCACGTCGGATTGCGAGACCGGACCGACTAACTTTATGTTCGGCAGTTGTTCGGCCTTGTCGGCTATGCTTCGCCCATAAACGGTGCGCTCGTAGGGCCCCACCATTATGAAACGCAGATCCGGATTGCTTTGTGCGATCGAAATAAGGCGATCTGGGCGCTTCTGTTCCGAAAAACGAGCGATCCACAAAATAGGCTTCGAGAGTGCATCACACGAAGAAGCATCGCTTCGCGTATTCGCCCCGAGGTCATATGATGGCATAGGAATTATAGTCGAATCTTGGCCAAAGTCCTTCTTGAGGAGATCTTGTTGTGATTTCGTTTGAACGACTATTTTCTCCGCATACTTCAGCCCCTTTCTATACAGGTACCTTTCGCGAAAAGTATTCATTTTAGGAAGCCGCTTGTCGACGTCTGGTTCGTTCGCGACAGAATAGAAAAACGGTTTTCGGTTCTTCTTACACCACAACGCGATTTGGCCGGTGGCAGCTTCTGCCATGTTGTAGTAATATATATCGGAATCGGCTTTTTTGAGGGATTGGATTAAGCTCGTCCAATGGGGATGGAAGAAGCGCAGTAGGGGAAGTCCGTCGGATTTATAGCACATTCGAATCACGCGAATGCCGTTGACGTGATCGTCAGTTGTACCTTCTCTAGTGTTGAAGATGACAAAAGAGACCTCATGGCCGCGCTTTGCTAGCCAGTGTGCCGTTAAGCTGGTTTGCTTTTCGACTCCGCCAATTCCTTTTAGAGTGCTGTTAGAAAGTGCTCCAAGTCCGTAGTGGGAAATTATGCAGATTTTCATTGTTCGGAAAGGGATTCAGGCAAGTGAAGTTTGGCTGATCGTTCGACGAATTTCATTGGAAATGATTTCGCTCACGTTTATCCAGCTATATAGTTGCGTCGATTTACGATATCCATATGCGGCCATTTTCGAACAGCGTTTGGGGTTGTTGAGTAGCTCAATGAGTGCTTTTTCCAGCGTCTTTCCGCAATCTAGGGAAATCAGAATTCCCGCGTTTGGATCATCGACGATCTCCGGTAGGGCCTCGATATTGGTAGCAATTATTGGGAGGCCGTTTTGCATTGCTTCTATGTAGGCTATCCCAAAAGGCTCATTCTTAGTAGGCATGCAGAAAATTGAGGATTCGGACAGTATTCTCTTTACGGTTTTCAAATCGACTTTTCCGTGCACAACCACACGCTCACTAAAAATCTTCGGCGAGCAGCCTACTATGTGTAGAGATGCTGAAGGATACCTGGGTTTAATGCGATCGAATGCCTTTGCCAGTTCGGGGCCGCCTTTGCGTTCCCAAGCGACGCCAACAAAAACAATTTGTTGTCGCTCATAACGCTCAACGTCGAGACTTGGGGGAGCATTGTCAAAACTCGTATTGCAGCCAACATAGGCTTTGATGATTTTTGACTGGTCGATGTGATAGTCGTTTCTGATTGATTCGCCGATATTGTCGCTGTAAACGAAGTTTATGTTAGCCGATTTGTATATCTCGCGTTCCAATTCGATCCAGTCAGAAGACCAGAGATCTGATTTACTATAATATGGATTTTTAAGGTTGGATAGATGAGTGTGATCTGTGTATAGAAAATGGGGGCAATTTCCGGTGTTTCCATCGAAAAACGATTGCGTTTGGAATGAGAAAGCAGCGTAATGCTTTCGAGCCTCTGATTCGATGATAGCTTTCGAGATGCGAAAGCCGTAAGGGGTGTGCATAAGCGAGTCCTTGACGTCTTTATTTCGGCGGATAATATCGAGCCCGTAATACTTCATTGCTTGGATCAGCGAGATGATTAGGCATATCGGGCGTTTTAGTAACTCCTCCCATATGTCTACCTTTACTATTTCAAATGTGCTGAAATTCTCTTCGAGAATTGACAGGATGCGATTGTTTACGTGCGATAATTCGCCGAATTTGATGAAGATGATGTTTTTTTTCAATGGACTATATGGCTCGCGGTTCATGCGGATCCTTTAGGGTGACGGTCTATAGAGCGCTCATCGAGGTCATGGATGTGCGAGAATCGAATTTGTGTTTTTATGTAGAAATGACGTTGCTCTTTAGACTTTGTCTTCGCTAAGGTCGTACCCGTGCCTAATGAAGTCCTTGCTGTAGATATGGTTTAGAATGGTGCTGCGCCATCCCTTGGAGCGCCAGATGTCAAAGTATTTATCATTGATGCCTGTTCGTATGGATTCATTTGAAAAAGCCCTTTGGTCGCAATTGAGCTTTGGAAGATCGATGAATTCGCAGATTTCGTCCAATGCGCCTTTGATATCCGCTACATTGTCCTCATATTTCACTTCGATGTAGTTTCTTATGAATTTTTTGTCCCTTTCCCATATGCCATAGCAGTGAAACCAGTGTTTGAGTAGTGAACGAATGCTGGATTCGGACCATTTTTGCGTGGCTAGCGATACGGCGATGGGATGTCTTTTAACGATAATGAATTTCGCTTGCGGGAAAAGCTCTTGCATAAATCTAACGCGAAGCAGATTGGATGGAGTCTTTTCAAGAAAGACCTGCTTGTCGTGATCCCAATACTTGCTCCATTGGCGTAGGAGTTTGTCTTTGTTTCGGTCCGAGATCAGGTGCGAGTTCTCAGTAAGGTGTGCTTCCTTTATAAAGCCGAAGAGCCCTGGACGGCCAATATCACTATCAGAGGGGAAAACGGTTTGCAGAAACTGCCCCTCGTCTTCGGGCACCATCGTGTGCTTAAAGCTGCTGATGTCCGGGTGCTCTCCTAAATATCTAGCGAGAAAGGAGGTGCCGCTTCTATGTAGACCGCAAATGAACACGAGTCTGCTGTTGCTGCCAATGCTTTTATCATAGTATTGATCTTTTTGCTGGAGTGCCCGAAATGCATCCTCTACTCTATCTGGAATTATCGATGAACGATTTTTTGCACACTCGATGATGCATTCTTTTAGGTATTTTATCGTTTCTTCGAGTCTGCGAATATCTTCTATTGGAGCTTTGTTTGTTATTGTTTCGTCGAGGCGTTTGCTCAGTTGTGCGATGCCTAAGCGCTGAACAATCGGAGCTTTAATTTTCTTTATCAAGGTATACATAGGCGGATTGATTAGTGGGTTGCTACCAGCGAACGATTGTAGCCTCTTAAATGAAAACTTGGCGGACGATTAGGATTATAGTTTGGATCAGTTGAGGTAGAAGAACGAACCTATTTTGAGAATAGAGAAGATTGAGCTATCGAGTCTTTGTAGCTCTCGTTTGCGGATTCTCCAGGTAGCCAAGCAATGGAGATATGTTAAAGGACGTGGTTAATTGGCCGTGGAAGGCACTACAAGATCTAGAGGACGATTAGGAACGCCGTTGACGTATTCGAATGCGCCTATGTCCCACAATTCTAATGGTCTAGAGGTCCCGACCGAATCTACCGAAATATCTATTCCGAACGTTTCTTGGTATAAAAGGTAGGGGAGTTTCCTCTCGTTCATATCTATTGCTGGCGAATCTTCTAAAAGGGTCGGAGAGGACTCGGGGTACGCAAGCCCCAGATCGGAATTTTCGATGCATTCTCCACACTGGGTGGAATCTCCAAAAAAGGCGGTTGGGTTGTCATATACTTTACCCTTCCACTTGATCCGCATGTCTTCCATCGCATTGTGGTCTAATACAGAAATGTTTGCTACATCCGAGTTCGCAACGAATATCGAGAAACCGTTTGACTCTGCTCTATCGGAAAATAGATTTCCCTGAGTTAGGTATGATAGACTTCCGCTGGTCAATTGTATGCCGATGTCACAGTCCACGATTGTATTGTCTATGGCTCCTCCTTCGCTCGCTCGAAAGTGAATTGCGGCACCCTTCGAATAGCCATTGTCCGGGTTCCAAAGCTGATCTTCTGGGTCGTGCTTTATATTGTAAATATAGTTCCCCACAAACCAAATGTTGGTTCCTCCTGTGCATACCAGTCCACTTTTTGCGTTGTAGATTTTATTAAATAGAAACCAGCAATGGTCTGCGTTGTTATGTACGATATTCGCAGAGCCATGAAGCGCGTTTTCCGAGAAGACGACCATGTCGGATTCCTTTACGTCCACTGGATTCTCGTAGTTATCGTAGAAATTGTTTCTTCCGACGAAGATGTTGGATACTCGCAGCGAATCATCAATCGAAGCTTCGCCCACTTGGACTGAATCGCCACCCATGTGATAGATATGGTTCTTCAAAATCCAAACATTGTCGGCATTTTTAACGGGTTTTATCCCA
>JAJCZV010000231.1 GCA_029262175.1 Gemmatimonadota bacterium | reverse complement strand
AATGTGCTTCACCTGGAGCGCCTCGACCTCGTTGATCCAGAAGCCGCGCTTGCGGCGGAGGGCCCGGGTGGTCGACATCCCGTAGGCTTTCGAGTCTACGGCGGCGAGGCTGTCCGGAAACTCCCCGTCGGCGTCCTCCTTCACGCTGACGATGTCCGCTTTCGTGACCGGCCAGCGTTTCAGGTCGACGGCACCGCAGTTCTCGCCCGGTGAGAAGGTCTCTACCGCGGGGTTCTCGGCCGTCCCCTTGAGGAAGATCCGATCGCACTCCATCTCGAGGCGAGCGGTGACCGAGTCGATCATGAGTTCCAGGAGGAAGCGCTCGTCGTCGGTCCGGTTCGCGTCCTTGCCGATCTGGAGCTCGACTTCCTCCATGCCCGTGAGGCCGAGGAAGCTCGCGCAGTAGATCCGGTGACGGAACTCCTTCACCTGCGTCCCGTCCCCGTCTTCTGCGTCGAAGGTGGCCTTCAGAATCATCTGGTGGTCTTCGCCGCCGTTGGTCGCGGCCAGGAGGGCGGTATCCGCCGCCTGGGCCTCCCACTCGATGATCCCGTCGCTGGTCCCCAGCGTGACGTTGGGGAGAGGCGTGGTCTTGTGGTTCGTGTCCCCGCCCCGGCTGTTCACGGTGTTGCCGGTGGCGGAGTCGACCAGGCTCAGTCGGAGGTCCGAGACCTGCGCGGCCGTGACCGCGACCTTGGCCGACGTCTCGAGCTTCCCCGAGAAGACTGTCGTCTCGCCTGCGTAGATGCGCTCGTAGGACATCAGGTCACCTCACAGAGTCCCGGGGGAGGCTGCGTTACAGTCCTCGGTTACAGAGTCGAGGCAACTCGAGACGTTGTCGCCCTTGTCGGAGTACGTCGTGGGGTCGCCTCCGGCGCACTTACAGAGCGCCCCGTCCCAGCCGCACGACGTGACCCGGCAGATCGAGTCCGCGGTGAGAACGCGCTTCACGAAAAAGCACTCGTCCATGCGGCCGGCGAACCCCTGGTTCTGTCCGTTCGCCTCGTTGCCGATGGTGAAGTCGTGGGCCACGGTCGTGCCCATCGTGTCCTCCGTCCGGGTGCCGTTGGCCACGCCGTCGGCGAAGACCGTGATATTGTCGCTGCCCGCTGACTGGTCGAAACGACACGCCGCGTGGAACCAGGTGTTGAGGGACCAGACGTTGTTGCCGCTCACCGCCGCGCCGTTGTCGACGTTGCAGGCGAGGCGAGGGGCGCTGGTTCGGAGCTCGATGTACCAGCCGTCGTTCGAGTCGTCGTACTTGCTCATGACGTCGCCGCGCTGGTTGGCGGTCGGATAGACCCAGCATCCGGCGGTGAAGTCGACGCCCGAGGTGCCGTCCATGTCGAAGAACGTGTCGGTCGTGTCGAGGTAGCGGGCGCTCGCGGTCTTGTTGAGCGCGAACGATCCACGCTTGGCGCTCGATGTCCGGGAGATGGATGCATCCGGCGTGACGTCGCAGGACGCGGGCCCAGAGCAGTTCGTCCCGGCCGAGTCCACGCGGTCCGCGGTCGTGTCCTCCTCCATTTGGTGGAGCACGCCGTCGTTCGCTCCGAGCCACGAGATCCAGTCCGGCGGCGAGCTCTCCGCCGGGAGCGTGATGATGGTCACCGTGTCCGCCGCCGCTGGGGATGCGAGCCCCAGAACCATCGCGGCTACTCGTAGTAGATGCACAGCGTGTAGATCTCGTCGCCGTTGGTTGGGGCCGTCGTCGTGTCGACGAGGACCTGTTCCCTGTTCGCCACCGGGTCGGCAGTGAACGTCGTGAGCGTCGCGGCCGCGGCGCCGTCGTTGCAGGAGATGGCCGAGCCCACCGCGGTCGAGCCGTCGTCCTCCCGGAGCGTGAACTGCGCCTTCGTCGCCCCGCAGGCGAAGGGCGCTGTGTCGTCCGGGTCATGGCACCGGCAGGACGCGCCGGTCACATCGACCGGCGCGGGCGCCGTCCAGATCGGGTAGTCCGTCGGTGAGCCGCTCGCGACGTTCTCGAGGATCACGCACGACTGCTTCTGGAGCATGAAGTCCGTGCCCATCGAGGACGTCCAGTTCGTGAGGTAGGTGCTCGTTCCAGGGGCGTTGATGCCTAGTGTCGTCAGCGTGATCAGGCTCGAGTCTGTCGCGTAGAATCCGATCGCTGGATCGGCCTGGAACTGGTTCGACGCTATCAGAGTCTCGGAGATGGAGGCTCGATCCCCAGAGACGACGCCCCATGAGGCGCCCATGTCGATGGCGTACCCCGTGCCGAGACCAATGAAATGATTTCCGACGACGGACGTCTTCGCGATATTGACGTCACTGCAAGTCCCGCCCCCCGCGCAGACACCGTTCGACCCATTCGCCGTGCAGTCCCGGCCCTCGTCCGTGCCGCCGACGCACCTCTCCCCGACTTCCGAGAACTTGATCAGAGAGGTGCAGGCGGTGCAGTGGAAGTTCGACGTGAAGACGCCTTGATGGTTCGTGTCGATGACCGTAGCGCCGCCGGAGTAGTATTCGTTCGCCGTGTCCGACTGGACCTGAATCCCGGTCGCACCGGAGCCTAGCCAGTTGCAGGTCAGATCGTAGATCCACCAGCCGGTGGCGAGGACGACGCAGGCTTCCTGCGCCGCGTGGTGGATCAGCCCGGAGACTCTGACGTTGATGATCCCGCCGTAGATGTCATCTGCGGAGTCGCCCATCGCGGGACGAACTCCATAGTCGCCGCCGCGGATCATCCCACCAGCGATCATGGTTTGCGTCCCAGTGACCTCGAAGTGCGTCTGGTTCTGGTCCGAAGCGCGATCCCCGACGTGGCCGGTGATGGCACCATAGCCCCCCTCCTGGATCACGCCGATCGACTCCCCGGTCGTGCCGCT
>JAJCZV010000230.1 GCA_029262175.1 Gemmatimonadota bacterium | reverse complement strand
CGATTGCATCGTTCAGAATGGCCGCTCGGAGATCGGCCGCTACCAAATTCAGCAACGAAATAATCGAGCATAAAAGATGAAACCCGAGCCGCAATACTCGCGTTGGTAAGTCAGACAAGCCGCCGCTTCAACCGGCCGCCCATAAATTCAAAAGACACACAATTACACGTATGAATAAGCCAATTATCACACTTTGTTCAACGCTGCTATTAACAGCAGGCTCCACCCTTTTCGCTCAGAATGAAAACCGCCAAGGTGGGCAACGCGGAAATCGCGAACGTCCCGACTTCTTCGCCCTAGCCGACAAGGACGAGAGCGGTACCGTCACTCTAGACGAACTAGTCAATAGCCGCATCGAAATGATGGGCCGCCGAGGCGGTCAAGGTGGCGGACAGCGTGGAGGTCAAGGCGGCGGCCAAGGAGGGCAAGGAGGAGCGCAACGCGGAGGCCAAGGCGGCGGAGACCCAGCCGAAATGGCCGCTCGTGTAAAGAAGGGCATGGCGGAAGCCTTTAAGAAAGCCGACAAAGACGAAAACGGCGAGCTCACCAAAGAGGAATTCGCAGCGATGCCTCAAGGTCCCGCAGGCGGACGTGGTGGACGGGGCGGCGGCCAAGGCGGCCAGCGGCCAAATCGAGGCGGCGGCGGAGACGCCTGAGGAATCCTCCCACTTAGTATTTTCCAAACGCCGCAGTTCCGAAAGGATTGCGGCGTTTCCGCTCCTACCTCCAACTCTAGCTACAAGTTCTCGTCTTCGAGGTCCGACTCGGCTTCCCCTTTCTCAGCCGCGAGTACTTCCGACTCGGCTTCGATCGCCAGAATCGACTCCATCATCTGGCTCGCGGGAGCGTGCTCCTCGTCCCATGCCAAGGTGTATATAAACTCGCTCTTTGCCGCCTCATAGTCCTGCTGAAAATAATGGATGTATCCAAGAACGAAATGCGCCTTGTAGTCCCTCGGATACTTGTTCACCCAGTTCGACAGAGAATCGAAATGATTTCGGAACCAATCCGGATCTCCGTACAATTCGGCAATGCTGAACTCTACTTCGGCCCACTCCGGAACAAACTCCATGCCCGTGATTATATCATCATAAGCCGCACGGTAATCCTCTATGGCGATATGCGCCTGGGCGCGTGCCAAGTAGAGAATTCCATTGTCTGGGTCGTCTTCGATCGCCTGATTGAATTCCACCACCGAATCGTAGAACTTCCCTTCGCCGAAAGCTGCATACGCGCGGCTTAAGGCGTCTCTGTCATCGAATATATCCACCGGTTCCTCATCGCGATAGATCGTATCCTCGTAGACTCGAGTCGAAAGATTGCGTCTCCGATAGTCCCCTAGATCGATGAAGAAATAGAAACTGTCTCTGCGGTGCCGCGTGTAGTAGCTTCTCGGGTACACACGCCAATGCCCTCCGTACAAAAAGTGGCCGCAATCGTGACCGTGGACATGGCCTGCGTGCCCATAGCTGTACCAGCCCAATCCGTCGTACAAATGCCCGCAGGACGAGGAATGGATATGCAACGGCGGAAAATCCAGCCAAACATCGCCGTGCCGATAGTGACCGCAAATGCTGGAATGCACATGCAGTCTCGAATAGTTGCGCCACACGCCTCCGTAATAGTAATGCCCGCAGCCTGTTCCGTGATGGTGGAGCCCCGAATGCGAAAGCCAGCGCCCGTGATCATAGAAATGGCCACAACCGATACCGTGACGATGCCCAATAGAAAACGACACCCATATACCCGATGAATAGTGGTGCCCGCAACCGTGGCCATGACGATGGCTGCTCGGGAAGTCGTGCCAGTTCCCGCTATAACTGTAATGACCGCAGTTCGAGCCATGGACGTGTTTGTGGTGAAAATCGAAATGCGCAATCCGCGGCGCGCTTATCGAATGGTGCTCGTTTCTCGAGTGCGTCACCGTCGGATTCTCGTGCGCTCCATTGGATCTCATGGGACCAGGACGGCCCCCAAGCCGCGCAACGGCCGCGTCACGCTGCAAGTCGCGACGCTCGATCGTCCGGCGCGAAATCTCTCTCCGAGCGCCGCTGTAAATATCGCGGGAAGAGTCGCGGCTCTGACGGTAGATACCCGCCGCATCCGACAGCTCCGGGCTCAACCGGCTGTAACGGCCGCTCCTCGTTGAAGATCGTCCGTCCTCCGTTACGCTAACCAATGGAGGCGGACCGATTTCTCGAGATAGACTACTTAATTTCTGCCGCGTATCGGTATTCGCTAAATCCGTACGCGAGCGACGCATTGGCTCAGCGGTAGTGGAATTCGAGTCGGCCACTGTCTGTTGGTCGTTTGGTGGCGACGTTCGCGCCATTGTCACCCGCGGAGCGCTTCCCATCGATCTCGTCGGCGACTGCGTAATTGTAACTCCACTACGGTTGGAGTTGCCTCGGCTTGAAAGCGAGCTTCCCGAATTCGAGCGGGAAGAGCGAATGCTTGGAGCCGAACTCCGGGAGCTGCGCGAACTCGATGGCAAGCGAGGTGCCGACAACTCTCTCGAAGGAGAGCTGCTTGTTGTGGATCTCGAAACCGTCGGTGATTGCCGACTGGATGAAGTCGAAGTTCGAGGCGCGGATGATCGCTGGCTTGAAACGCGCGGAGCCGATGTCTGCTGGCGCGGCGAGCTGCTGGTCGTCTGTCTCGAAATACTCGGTGCGGAACGCGAAGAGGTCGACGGACTCGAGCGACTGACTCGAGGAGCGCTGCTTGTTGTGGATCTCGAAACCGTCGGTGATTGCCGACTGGATGAAGTCGAAGTTCGAGGCGCGGATGATCGCTGGC
>JAJCZV010000229.1 GCA_029262175.1 Gemmatimonadota bacterium | reverse complement strand
TGGAGCCCTCACTCCGAGAGATCTTTATCGAAAAGGCGGCGCAGGCCGGCCTCTCTCACGAAGATGAGTCCGAGGACGTCGCGGCATGAACCCGTTTACCCCGAAGGTCCGAGCGGTCGTTCGCCGCGAGTTCATGCACCGAGTGAAGTCCAAATGGTTCCTGTTTTCGACCATCGGCCTTCCGGTCTTGATGGTGGGCTTGATGGCGCTGGCGGCATTCCTCGCGGTGCGAGGCTCGGAGGCCGGCGGGGACGAAGCCCGGTCGATGGGCATCGCGGATCCCTCCGGGGCCGTGGTCGACATCCTGGTCGAGGAGCTGCTCTCGGATTCGGTGCTCGCTTCGCGCGCGAGAGATTTCGAGGGTCTGTCCGTAGCCACCGCGCAGGCACAACTGCGTGAAAGCGACTACGACTATCTGCTCCTTCTTCCAGAGGGCGTGGTGGACCCGACGCTCGAGGGCGAGGAGGAAGACGCCTCCGAGGCTACGCTGCTCGCGCGCGCGAACCTCCCCGCCGGCACCGAGAGAACGGTTCGAAACGGTCTGCAGCGCGCGCTGCTTCGTGCCCGTCTGCGCGGAGCCGGCTTAGAGGATGTGGACGCGGGCGAACTGCTGCGCAGAACCTCGATCGACATCGTGAACGTCACCGAAACCGGTGAAGCACGATCGCAGGACATCTACCAAGGGATCAGCTTCGGGATCGCCTTCTTCTTCTACATGATCCTCCTCATTTACGGTCAGATGATCATCCGCTCGATCCTCGAAGAGAAGCAATCGGACATTGTCGAGGTGATGGTTTCGTCGCTGAGACCGTGGGAGCTGATGCTCGGCAAGATCGTGGGTGTCGGCGCGGTGGGGCTCGCGCAGATGGGGATTTGGGCCGCGATCATGATCTTGGCCGCCGCGTACGGACTGACGGGTGGCGCCAGCACGCTGGCTGAGGCGGGCATCGATGTTTCTGCCATCTCGATCCCCTGGGGCACCATTACACTCGTGCTCCTTTTCCTCGTGCTCGGCTACTTGCTCTACGCCGGGTTGTTCGCGGGTGCCGGCGCCACGATCAGCAACGAGCAGGACGCGCAGCAGGCCGCGATGCCGATCACGATGATGATCATCCTTCCCTTCATCGCGATTCAGGGGGTGATCCAAAGCCCGGATGCAGGCTGGGCCGTGGTCGTATCGCTGGTCCCGTTCTTTAGCCCGCTCGTGATGACTTCCCGTTTGTTCATCACGTCGGTGCCGGCGTGGCAATGGGCGCTTTCGCTCACGCTCCTCGTCTTGGGGGTCCTCGCGTCGGCGTGGGTCGCGGGTCGTATTTACCGCGTCGGGATCCTGATGAAGGGGCAGCGACCCAACTTGCCGGAGGTGATCCGATGGGTAAGGCACGGCTGACCCCGGGTCTCTTCCTAAGCCTCTGCATTGCCATTGGCGCCTGTGGTGGTGAGCAGGCCGCGCTCGTGCTGGCCGGCACGACTTCCACCTATGACTCGGGTCTGCTCGAGACGCTCGTCAGGACCTATCAGAACCACAACCCCGGGGTGGAGGTGCGCACCCTCGTAGCCGGAAGCGGGGAGGCACTGGAGCTCGCTCGGCGCGGCGACGTGGACCTCATCATCGTGCACGCCCCCGAAGCGGAAATCCGGTTTGTCGAGGCAGGTCACGCGGTGGATCGCACGCCGATGATGTACAACGACTTTCTCATCGTGGGCCCACCGAACGATCCCGCTTCGATCCGAACGGCGGCTGACCCTGCAGAGGCGTTTCGTCGGATCGCGAACGTCGGCGCGCGATTCGTCAGCCGGGGAGACAGTTCGGGCACGCATTATCGCGAACTCGCGATCTGGCGAGATGCCGGCCTGGCGCCCACGGGCGAGCGTCGTGGGGATTGGTATATCGAGTCCGGCCAAGGTCAGGGCACCTCGCTCCAAATCGCCAGCGAACGCCAAGCCTACACGCTTACGGATCGCGCCACATACGTCGTCCTGCGGCGCCTGCTCGAGCTCGAGTCGCTCGTCGACGAACACGAATCCCTCTTGAATCTCTACTCGGTGATCTTGCCTGAAGCGGCGCTTCGCAAGGAAGAAGCGGCCCACTTCGCCAAGTGGCTCGGCTCCGATGCGGGCCGGCGCGTGATCGCCTCGTTCCGGTTCCCGTCCGACACCACACCCCTGTTTTATCCGCTTGTGCTGGGGTCGCGCCTCCCGATTCCGGGCAACCACTGACCTCACCCGATCCGGCGAGGTTGTAGAGGACTCGGTTGTGACCCCACATTCCAACCGTGGACCCGCTCTTAGAGGCGCTTCGGCTCATCACCTCCGGTGACTTGTACGTCTGGAATGTCATCGTCCGCTCGCTCCGTATCAGCGGGTTGGCGTTGGTGTTAGCGGTACTCATCGGTCTACCCATCGGTGTGACGGTGGGGCTCGCTCGGTTCCGATTTCGCATGCCGGTCGTGGCGATCATCAACGCGGGTCTCGCCTTTCCGCCGGTGGTCGTGGGTCTGGCGGTGTTTCTGTTGCTCTCCCGATCGGGCCCGCTGGGTGACCTTTCTCTGCTCTATACGCCTTGGGCCATGATCGGAGCGCAGGCGATCATCGCCGGGCCTTATGTGGCGGCCGTGAGCCTGGCGGCGGTGGAGGGGATCCCGCCGGATATCGCGCTTCAGGCGCGTGCGCTCGGTGCCAGCCGTTGGCAGAGCATCCTTCTACAACTCCGCGAGGTCCGGACCTCGCTCGTCGCCGCCGTCGCGGCCGGGTTCGGTGCCATCATCAGCGAAGTCGGAGCCGTGATGATCGTCGGGGGCAACATCCTCGACGAAACACGAGTGATGACGACCGCGATCGTACTCGAGACGCGTCGCGGCAACTTCGAGGTCGCGATCGCGATGGGCATCGTTCTCATGGCGATTGCGGTCTATGTAAACGTCGTCCTGCTTCTGCTCGGGAGGCGTTCGATTCGTCGGCCCCTGACCGCATGAGCGAACCGACGCCCGTGCTGGTCGGTGATGCGCTCCGTCGGGTACACGGACCTCGCAACACGCTGGACGTCGAACACATCGAATTGATGGCTGGCGAACTGCTGGCCGTGTTTGGTCCGAACGGAGCCGGCAAATCCACGCTGCTGCGGATCCTCGCGATGCTCGAGAAGCCGACGTCGGGACGCGTCACTTTTCGGGGTGCCTCCGGACGCGACGCCGAGCGCGCGCTGCGTGCGACCTCCGCCGTGGTCTTTCAACGGGCGTATTTCTGGCGCGAGACGGTGGAGTACAACGTGGGACTCGGGCTCCGTCTCAGAGGCCGTTCGCGAAGCGAGACGCGGCAGCGAGTACGCGAAGTGTGCACACAGCTGGGGATCGCATCGCTGCTGAACGCGCCGGTGGAAGAAGTCTCTGGAGGAGAAGCCCAGCGGGTGGCGCTGGCCCGGGCGCTCGTCCTCGACCCGGATGTCCTCTTTCTCGACGAGCCGACCGCAAACCTGGATACCGACGCGCGCGTAGAACTCCGCCATGACCTCGAACGGTTCGCCAGAGAACGAGCGACCAGCATCTTTCTGATCACGCACGATCGTAACGAGGCGTTCCACCTGGCGGATCGAGTTGGCGTCCTCCGAGAGGGCCGGCTCGTTCAGATCGGGACGCCGACCGAGATCTACGAAAACCCGGCCGACGTCTATACCGCGCGCGTGACCGGCGCAGAGTTCACGCTGCATGGAACGGCGACCGCCACGGAGGACCGAATGCTGACCGTCGACGTCGGGGGCGCTCAGCTCCTCGTGCTCGGCGACGCGGCCGTCAACGATCTCGTCAAGGTCGCCTACCGGCCGGAGGACCTCGTGCTCGGCGCCCCCGATCAGACCAATCGTGACTTGAGTACCCGGAACCTGCTCCACGCGACCGTGACCGATCGACGAGACATGGGCGGGCTCGTGCGGCTACGACTGAGGGGACCGGTCGAGCTCGTCGCACTGGTCACGCGCGCGGCCGCCGATGAGCTCGGAGCCTCGCCCGGTTCGCGCGTTTCGGTGCGCGTAAAGGCGACCGCACTGCACGCGTTTCCGACCGGCGCGACAGCGGAAGTCGACACCGACGATGCGATCGAAGAAGCGGCCGAAGCGCTGCAAGAAGTCGCGGAAACTCCCTGAGCCGTGAGACATCCAACCTAGCCGTGAGACATCCCACTGTGAAACGACTTTCCGTAGGCGTGCTCTGTTCCCTGCTGGCGTTCGGGTGTGCCTCGCTGAACCTCGGAACCGTTGTTCAACCCCCCATCGTGAGCGGTGTGGAGGGTCAAGATCCGCAGCTCCAGCTTCGGCTCCCCAGCCTCAGCCGCCCCATCGGCGGTGCGGCGGTACGCTTGTGGTCGAAGATCGAGAATCCCAACGGGTTCTCTCTCACGATTTCACGGCTCGCCGGTGATCTGTTTATCGGAGATGGCGAGGGGTTCAAGGTCGATTTTCCGCTTGGCGTCGCCTTGGTGGCGGCCGGCGACGCGATCGTACCGCTCGATGTGTCGATCGACTTCGATGACGTTCCCGGGCTGGCGGAGGCGGCGCTCGCCGCGCTTTCCTCCGGCTCTCTCCTCTATCGGCTCGATGCGATCATCGCGGTGGACGCAGGCATGCTCGGGATGCCGGAGTTCGGGCCGTCTACGTTGCTTCAGGGCGACCTACGGGTGATCCGATGACCGCCCGGGCCATCGAGTTCACGCTTGTCTTCTGTCTGTCGCTGGTCGGCTCTGCGCTCGGACTCCAGACCCTAGACGCGCAGGAGACGCCGGACGCCTCGAACGACTCGCTCGCCACGAAGGGTCTGCCGCTCGAGCCCGAGCGCGAGATCAGCTTCCAGACGGACCAAGGCTCGTGGATGTCGGTCGACCTGAGCCCGGACGGCTCCACGCCGGTGTTCGACCTGTTGGGCGACCTGTATACGCTGCCGATCGAAGGCGGAACCGCTGTGCCGCTGCTTACGGGACCCGCGTTCGAAGCGCAGCCGCGCTTTAGCCCCGACGGGTCGGAGATCCTCTTCGTCTCCGACCGGAGCGGAGGGCAGAACCTTTGGGCCCTGCGAACCGACGGCTCGGATACGACCCAGATCACAAAGGGAAACGACTTCCTCTACACCTCGCCCGACTGGGCCCCCGATGGCGAGTACATCGTCGCCTCGCGTACGTACAGCCCGCTCGGTGGCGCGGCGAAGCCGTGGCTGTTTCATCGAGAGGGCGGTAGCGGCGTCGCGCTCGTCGATGAGCCCGAGACACTCAAGCAAATCGGCGCGGCCTTCGGGCCCGACAGCCGTTATGTGTACTTGGCCGAGGGAAGCGGAGACTGGACGTACGACGCGCAGTTTCCGGAGTACCAAGTCACACGATACGATCGCGACACCGGTACGCGTGCGACGCTGACCAGTCGATATGGCTCCGGTTTTCGTCCCGCGGTGTCACCCGATGGACAGACCTTGGTTTACGGATCGCGACACGAAGACGCGACGGGAATCCGCGTCCGAGATCTCGCTTCGGGTGACGAACGGTGGCTGATGTATCCGGTCCAGCGCGACGACATGGAGAGCCGCGCGACGCTCGACATTCTACCGGGATACGACTTCACGCCCGACGGCCAGGCGCTCGTCCTCTCCTTCGACGGCAAGCTTTGGCGCCTCCCGCTGCAGGGCGGCGACCCGGTGGAGATCCCCTTCGTCGTCGATGTAACCTTGCATGTCGGTCCGCGACTCGACTTCGACTACGCGATCGAGGACACGCCGACGTTCGAAGTGCGGCAGATTCGCGATGTCGCGCTTTCGCCGGATGGTCGTCGCATCGCCTTCACCGCGTTGGGCGAGTTGTATGTGATGGACGCCGAGGGAGGCACACCGCGGTTGCTCCCGGCGGATGTCGTCGGCGGTCTGTCCCACCCGATCTGGTCTCCGGACGGACAGACGATCGCGGTCATCAGCTGGCATGAACCCGAAGGCGGCTATCTGTGGGCGGTCCCAGCGGGGGGCGGAGACGCTCGCCGGATTTCTACCGCGCCCCGTTTTCTCCGCGCTCCGGCGTGGTCTCCAGCGGGCGATCGAATCGTGGCGCTTCAGGCGCCGGTCCGGGCGCGTCTAGGCGGCGGGGTCGGGAGTCAGACCGACCTCGTGTGGTATCCGGCCGGAGGCGGCAATGCGACCGTCGTTGCGCCTTCAAACGGGAGGGGGGCGCCGCACTTCAAGAGCGACGAGCCAGATCGCATCTATCTGCATCACAGAACGAATGGACTCGTATCGGTTCGGTGGGATGGCACGGACGAGAAGGAACACCTGAAGGTGACGGGGTTCCGAGCCACGCGAGGCGGATCGGCGGCCCCTGCGTCATGGATCAAAGCGGCGCCCACCGGCGACCGCGCCTTGGTCAAGGTGGGCAACGATCTGTACGTGGTCACGGTGGCGCAGGTCGGGTCGGAGCCGCCGACGCTCTCGGTGCAGAACCCCGAAAACGCGTCGTTCCCGGTCACGCGCGTGACCGAGTTCGGTGGCGAGTTCCCGTCCTGGAGCGCCGACGGCAGTCGAGTGGTGTGGGCGCTCGGGAACGCTTTCTTCCAGTACGATCTCGCACGGGCCGAAGCGGTGTCGGATAGCCTCGCGGAGGTGGCTCGCGCGGAGGCGCGCGTCGAAGCCGACTCGACGACCACGGAAGGCGAAGAAGAGGAAGAGGAAGAGGAAGAAGCCGAAGGCTACAAGCCGCTCGAGATTCGCGTCTCCCTACAGGTCGACCGCGACCTCCCTCAGGGCGCTCTTTTGCTACAGGGCGCACGCATCATCACCATGCGCGACGACGAGGTCATCGATCGGGGTGACATCCTTCTACAAGGCAATCGCATCGCCGCGGTAGGCCCCTCGGGCTCTCTGTCCGTTCCTGGCGACGTCGAGATCCGGGACATGAGCGGGATGACGATCACGCCCGGTTTCGTCGATACGCACGCGCACCTCCGCCCACCTGCCGACGTCCACACGACGCAACCGTGGGGATATCTCGCCAACCTCGCGTTCGGGGTCACGACCACGAGAGATCCGCAGACCGGGGTATCGGACGTGCTCACCTACTCGGATCTCGTTCGTTCGGGGGCGGTGCTCGGTCCACGTGTGTACTCGACGGGGCCCGGCGTCTTCGGCAACTACCAACCCGGCGAGGCGATCCGCGATCTCGATCACGCGCGCGACATCCTAAAGCGCTACGCCGAGTACTACGACACCAAAACGTTCAAGATGTATTTGGCAGGGAATCGACAGCAGAGGCAGTGGTTGATCATGGCCGCGCGCGAACTCGAGCTCATGCCGACGACCGAAGCGGGCATCGACATTCTATTGGATCTGACGCACGCCATGGACGGCTACCCGGGCATCGAACACAATCTGCCGGTGTATCCGCTGTACGATGATGTCGTGACGTTGTTTGCCGAAACGAAGGTCGTGAACACGCCGACCCTCATCGTTTCCTTTGGCGGGCCGATGGGTGAGATCTATTGGTTCACACGCGACGATGTACACGGCAACGAACGGCTGGCTCGCTTTACGCCGCACGAGACGTTGGATGGTCGGACCCGCCGCCGAGCAGGGGCATCCGGCGCCGTGGGCTGGGCCATCGATGAGGAGTTCGTGTTCGAAGAGCATGCGCGCTTCCTGCGCGATGTGGTGGCCAAGGGAGGCTTCGCCGGCGTGGGGAGCCATGGACAGCTCCAGGGTCTCGGATACCACTGGGAGATGTGGATGCTGGGCTCGGGCGGCATGTCGAACCACGACGTTCTGCGTTCCGCGACCCTCTTCGGGGCGAACGGGATCGGGCTCGAGAACGAACTCGGCTCGATCGAGCCGGGCAAGCTCGCGGACCTCGTCATCTTCTCTCAAAACCCGCTGGAGAATCTTCGCAACACGACCGCGATTCGGCAGGTCATGGTGAACGGACGACTGTTCGACGCCGAGACTCTCGACGAACAGTGGCCACGCCAGCGAGCGCTACCCTATCGAGGCTTCGTCACCGACGAACCGAGTCGGGCCGGAGGTAGGCCCTAGCGCTCGTTGGAACGGTTGGAGAGAAACTCGGGATCGGCGTCGCCCCAGAGATGGTCGAGTTGGTCTTGGAGGGCTCGGGCGCGCGCGAGCGCACCGATGCGTGTGGAGTCCGCCACGCCACTTTCTTGGGCCCGCTTCTCGTACAAGCCGATGAGTCTGCGCACCGCATAGGGCTGCCCGAACGATCGGGTCGAACGAACGGTCGGCTCTGACGCCGCCACGTAACGTTCGAACGACACGATCGCGGAATCCGTCTCGGCCAAGACCTCGTAGGCGACGCCGAGATCAAACGCGACGCACGCGTCGCAGCCATCGGCTCGACTGGCAACCGAACGCAGACGCGCGACGGCCGAGCCGGGATCCCCGGTCGCGAGCGAGAGCAGCGCCTGCAGCCGTGCGAGCGGGGCGTGCGGGTTCTCGATCGCGCGGGTGCTGAGCCAAGACTCCGCGAAGAGACGCGCCCGATCGACCTGCCCCGCCCGCGCAAAGAAGTCGGCCAGCACCAGCCCGGACTCGGCCGTGGCCCGGTCGAACGGGAAGTCCTCGAACAAGGTCTCGGCCGCGGCAAGCGCTCGCGGGGCGTCTTGAAGACCATAGAGAATCACGTAGGCCGGGCGAAGAGCGAGCCAGTGCGCATCGGCGATGCGGCCCTCGTCCCGGGCCTCGAGCGCCAACTCGCGCGCCAAGGGTTCCATCGCTGCGACTGCGCCGCCCAACCCGAGTACGGACAGGCGCCGAAGTCGTGGATCGGATGCGGCCGCAGACATTCCCGCGAACAAGAACGCCTCCGCCCCGGGCGCCTGTATCGTGTCTGGCGCGCCAGCACGCGCCTCGAGCTGAGCCACGATCTCGTCACGTTCCTCGTCGCCAAAGCCCCACCACTCGTGGGAGAACACGGCCCACAGACGATCGGACTCCGGCAGACCCGCGAGTTCGGCTCGCACCGCTTCCTCACCGTCGAGGGGGAATCGGCCACGGACCTGGAGGGCGGGCGTCAATCGACAGGCTTCGCAGGCACGCTCATAGAACAACGCGGCATGCTGGGTGCCGCTGTGGAGATAGACCAGATCGCCCGGTTGGATGCGCTCGGCCATCTGTGTCAGAACCGGTCGCAGCTCTTCACGGTAGGGAGCCGTCGACCAGGCCCAGGTGATCGACGCCGCAGACACGAGCACGGCGAACGCGAGCGTCAGAAACGTCGCGCGCATCGCAACGGCGCCTGCGGCGGGCTCCGGCGACTCGACGCGACGGCGCAACCAGCCGACGCCCGCGTCCACGCCCCAGCCCATTAGCAGCACGGTAGACGGAACCAGGAACAGACTCAGCCGGCCCTTGAAGGGATAAAGACGAAGGGCCGAGGCCAGGAGGGCCACCCCGATCGGGAGCGCGATCAAGAGGAGGGTTCTACGATCGCGCACCCACCCGCGACCGATCCCGACGACCGCCAACACGAATCCACACAAGATCCCGATGGTGTGGAGTTGGCTCTCGGTCTCGGCGAAGTCGAGCGTGTTTCGGATCCATCCCGACGCGGCATCGAGGAACCACACCACCTCCGCCGAACTCGTGGGTGGAAGCGGCATGAACCCTTCGGCCCAGAATCGCGCCATCACCGGGTTCTGCGACGCACCACGGGCCGTCAGATAAAAGGCGGCCGCAAAGCTGACGCCCCACAGAGCGGCGGTGAGAAACAGAGGTTTAAGACGAGACGATCGAGGCCCTGGAGTCAGCCACAGATAGAGCAGCATCCCTGGCAACACGAACACGAGCGGGTGCGAGAACCAAACCCCGACGGCGCCGACCAACGCGAGTCCCAGCCACGGCGTTCTCGTGTGACCGCTCGGTTCCTCCTCGGCTTCGCACGCGAGCAACCTCGCTCCGTAGGCCACGCCCGCCAGAAGGACGAACGCCGCCAACGCCACATCGAAGGAGTACTGCTTGGCCTCCGAGGAGTAGTAGATGAGCGAGCCGGAGAGCGCGAGCAGGCTCACGGTGAACAATCGCCCGGCCGGTCGCAGGATCCGACTCGCGACCGTGTCGACCAAAAACAGACAAGTGACACCGGCGATATAGGGCCACAGACGCAACGCGAACTCGCTCACACCCAGAACGGTGACCGAGAGTTTTTCCAGCCAAAGAAACCCCAGCGGCGCCGCCTGGCTGAAGTCGAGCGTTCCCGCCAAACCCAGGAAGGAGCGACCGTCGATGTTGAGCGCGATCATCGACTCGTCCAACCACAGCGAACGGTTCGCCACGTACGAAATCGCGCGAGTGACGACCCCGAGACCCAATACCCATGGGACGATCCGAGCCACGAGACGCGCGTCGGTCAGCACCCGCGGCGCCGTGGGAAGGTCCGATTTAGGTTCGGGCATGCAGACTCGCTAAGTGACAATATCTGAGTCGTCTACCGCGACGCGGCGGTTGCGAACCTCTCTCCGGTCGGCGCATGCGGCAACCGAACCCGGGCCCAGGGTGTGCGAACCCCAATGCGACCGGCTAGATTTCCTCGTCCAAGGGCTTTCCAGTTTTTGTTCGTCCTGTCGTCACGAGGCCTCCGGTGCGCCGTACAACGCTGACTCGTCCGCTGCTCTGTTTAGGTTCCGCCTTCCTTGCCGCGGCTTGTTTTGGTCTGGGCCCCGGGCCCGGCCTCATCAGCGAGCAGGCTGTCGTTAGAGAGGGCGAGGCTCTTCCCGAGTTCAGCGTAGCTCAAGGGCTCGGCGGGACCATACTCGTCACCGGCCAAATCGTCGGACGTCTTCGGTGTGACGGGATTGTCGGAGAGCTCAAGGAACGCGGAGACGACCTGGAATTGACCGTCACGCTGATCGCCGACCAGTCGGCCTGCCCCGGCGCCGTGCCCACGACGTGGTCTTACGTCTTCAACATCATCAGCGTGAAGCCAGGTCCGCATGGGATTACGGTCGACTACAAGTTTCAGGGTTTCGACGGGGTCGCGGGCGTCCGGCTCGACACCCTGGTGACGGTGCAGTAACCGCGGCTCTGCCGCGGGGAGTAACCGCGGCTCTGCCGCGGGGTGTAACCGGGGCTCTGCCGCGGGGAGTAACCGGGGCTTCGCCGCGGCTCAACCCTCGGCTAAGAGCTCTTCCTGGGCATCCGTGGCGGCCGGCACTTCGTGGCAGGCGCGACACCGAGCTTCATAGCTTTCAGCGCCTCCCACATGAATCGTCGGGCCCTCGGCAGCGGCCGGCTCACCGTCGATCAATCGTTGGTTTCGAGACGCGCGTTCGGCGCAGATCACGCAGATGGCGTGGAGCTTGTCGATGCGCTCGGCAATCGCCAGCAGCGGGCCGATCGGCCCAAACGGCTCTCCACGAAAATCCATGTCTGTCCCGGCCACGATGACGCGAAGCCCCTGGTCGGCGAGTGCATTCGCGACCCGGACGATCCCCACATCCATGAACTGAGCCTCATCGACGGCCACGACGTGGACGCCCGGCCGCACCTTCTCCGCCACTTCTACGGAGCTGGACACGGGCCATGCCTCGATCTTCTTGCCGTCGTGTGAGCTGACGTGTCGGATGCCGCTGTAGCGATCATCGAGGTGAGACTTGAAGACCTGCACGTCGCGACGCGCGATGATGGCTCGCCGCACGCGACGCATCAGTTCTTCGGACTTGCCGGAAAACATCACGCCCGTGATGACCTCGACGCGACCTTCGGACCGACGCTCCACGTCTAAGAGAGCGGCGCGGACTGCCCGAGCATTTCTACAAGACCGTCGTCGCTCATGGTGGCCAACGTTCGCGTCGCTTCCGACACGCTTCGGCTCTCGTGTTCGATCCAGCGGGGACGTTCGTAGGGATCTTCGAGACAGACGAAGTAGATCCGGGCCGCGGCTGCGGTATTGGGCTGACCACCGGAGACGTAGGCTTCCCAACGGATCATCCCGGCATCCATGAACTGCCTCGAGAGCGCTTTCTTGGGATCCACCTTCGCGTCGGTCATACTTTGACCGACGTTGCCAGCAGTTCGCGGAGCGCCGGCTCGCCGATCTGGACCACCGCGTCTTTTGGGATCTTGGAACTCCCGGGCGGGGCCTGATTGTAGCGCTGCGGAACGCGCACATCGTCCTGGTTTCGGAACATGATGAGCAGCCGCGGAGACTGTTTCGTGGTGCCCGAATGAAGCGCGAACTCCGCCTCCCAGCTCGCGCCCGATTCGCTTGTAAATCGAGTCTTCGCGCTGTCGGCGGCGCCGTCCATCCGGAAAATCAGCTTCTTGAGCAACGACATATTCGGCTAGGGCCATCTCGAGTGGTGAAAGAGCGCCGACTACCGGCGCCGAGACACTAGGAGAATCGGAGCAGGCTCGCCAGCCTGACCGCCCCGGAGGGCGACCCGCCCGGTGCGATTGCCAGGCGACTCGGCGAAACCGCAGTTTCCATGGCGCGGCGAGGCGCCCTCTGCCCCAGCTCGAGGAGAACCATGACACCCTCCGTTCGATCCCGCATGTCGACGCTGCTGACGTTGGTAGCGCTATCGTTGGCCAGTGCGACCGCATGCGTCGCGAGTCAGCAGGGCGGCATAGAGGCGTTCGCGCGTCAGATCGCGGCCGATGTCGAGGTCGACGGAATTGGCGGCATCACGGCCGCGGTCTTCCAGGGAGACCAGGTTATTTGGGCTCAGGGCTTCGGCTGGGCGGACCCGGATCGAGGCATTCCAGCGGGCGTGCGCACCATCTACCGCACCGGGTCGATCTCCAAGTCATTTACTTCCGTGCTGCTCGCCGACTTGGTCGAGGAAGGCCTGTTCGAATTCGACGATCCCGTGGAACGAACCCTCCCGGAGGTCAAACAGTTCGGCTCTCCTCCCGCCGGCATGAGCCCCATCACGTTTCGACAACTCGCCAGTCATACAGCCGGACTGATTCGAGAACCGGAACTCGAGGGCGCTGCCGCCGGTCCGATCGAAGACTGGGGACACAAGGTCCTCGCCTCGATCCCTCGCACGAGCTTCTACGCGATGCCCGGGACCCAGTACCAGTATTCGAACATCGGCTTTGGGATCCTCGGATACGCGCTCCAGCGCGCGGCCGGCATCTCGTATATCGAGCTCGTGGAGGATCGGATTTTCGGACCCCTCGGAATGAATTCTTCGACGTTCATCGTCGGCCCGGAACTTTCTCGTCGACTGGCCGTGGGCTACGCCAACGGCGGAGGCTCGGTGGACGCGGACTTCCCGGCGCTCGAACACGCGGGCCGTGGATACAAGGTCCCGAATGGCGGGGTGTACTCCACCGTCGGTGATCTGGCGACGTTTGCTGCGGCCGTGATGGGCAGAACCGAACACGAGTTGCTGCAGGCCGTGACGCGCGATGAGGTGATGCGATCGCAAACTCCGGCCGATGGTCCGGGATACGGACTCGGGTTCTCCGTCACCCCGATCACGCTCGCAAACGGATCTGAACGGACGCTGGTGGGGCACGGCGGGTCGGTGGCTGGGTACAATGCCTATCTCGTATTCGAACCCGACAGCGGCTACGGCGTGGTGATGCTTCGCAATTACAACAGTGGGCGAACAAACCTGGGCCGAGCCAGTCAAGAATTGCTCGCAGATCTTCTTACCGCCTTAACGAACTGAACTCGATGTCAGTGGTTTCCAGACGGTCCCGACGCGCGGCTTTGTTCCTGCTCTTCCTACCCGCCTACCTAGCGGCACAGGAAGACCAAGAGCAAGAGCGTGTGCTTCGGGTCTGTGAGCAGATGGGCCGGTCTGAACTCGAGGTCGGAATCGAAGGGATCGTGCGGGACGACGAGAGCAAGGTGCCCTTGCCCGGCGCGTCAGTTTTGATTCGCTACGAAGCGAAAGACGGCCTCCCGACGCCTGACGAAGTCGTGGTCGAGGCGGACGCAGACGGTCGATACCAAGCCTGCGGCCTGGAGGCGTTCCGCGAAGTCCGAATTCGGGCCACCTACACGGTTCGACGTGGCAAGGAACGAAAGATCGATCTCGAGGGACCCGAGTTCGTCGATCTGGAAGTCGACATGGGCGACGCCGCGTTTCTCGTCTTCTCGATCGTCGCGGCCGAGGATGGCCGGCCGGTAGCCGGCGCTCGAATCGACTTCGTGCCCATACCGGTCAGCGGGATCTCCGACTCTTTGGGCCGTATCACGTTCCGGGCGATTCCGCCGGGCACCTACGGGATGACGGTACGGCACATCGCGTTTGCCCCCCGGGAGGAAGAGCTCTCGGTGCTGTCGGATCAGACGGCCGAGTTCCGGATCGAACTCATCACGCAGGCGATCGCCGTCGCCCCGCTCGAGGTCCAGATTACCGGGAGGGATCCATATCTCCTGACTTCGGGCTTCTACGATCGTCGGGAGACGATCGACGACTCGTACTTCGCGACGTATCCGGAAATCGAGCGCTATCAGATGTTCCGCACCCTGTTCGAGTTCAAGCGAGAGCTCGCGATTCGCTTCCGCAGGAACGCCATCGTGCTTCTCAATGGACGACCCGCGAGTCGGCTCGGCTTCAATAGCGTACGATCGCTGAACGAGATCAGCTTCAAACGCGTTCGCGGGATCGAAGCGTATCTTTGCAGCGATGCCCCGCCAGAACTGCGGCGGTGGCTGCCCCTCGGCACCCCCCTCACCAACTGCAACTTGATCGCGATTTGGACGCGCTAAACGCGCGGATCTGACCCCACACATCGAACCGAGCCAACCATCTGAAGCCTAGCTGCGTCCTAGGTTTTGACAGCTGCTAAAAAACCACCCTCTCGTAACCGTGACGTATATATATGTCGTCTACGCTCGTTCGTTCGTGTGTGCTCGTGGCAGCGTCGCTGTGGCTGGCCATCTCCGCTGAAAGCGCGTTTGCGCAGACACAGAACGGTTCGGAAGAACCCCGATCGGGCGGGGGTGGCCCCCTCGTGACGCCCGCTGCGAGTGAGGACGATCACGAACGTTTGGCCCCGCGGGCTGCCGCGGTTCTGGCCGATGCAGAGATCGAGGTCGATGGGCTCTTGGACGACGCAGCGTGGGCGTTGGCCGAGCCCATCACTCGGTTTCTCCAGCGCGAGCCAAACGAGGGACTTCCCTCGACACAGCGGACCGAAGTTCGTTTTCTCTATAGCTCGACGACGTTGTACATCGGTGCGCGGATGTACGACGACCTCGGAGCGGAGGGGGTGGTCTCGCGGTTGGTGCGACGCGATGCGGAGACCCAGTCCGATCAACTCTGGATCTCTTTCGACCCGTTCCTGGACCACATCGGAGAGGTCAGTTTCTCGGTCAATCCGGCCGGGGTGCGGAGCGATGCGGCGGGACACGACGATTCGTGGAACCCCGTGTGGAGGGCTCGCACGCACATCGATGACGAGGGCTGGACGGCCGAACTCGCGATCCCGTTTTCCCAGTTGCGGTTTCCCAGGAGCGTCGATCAGGACTGGGGTCTTCAGATCGAACGGACCGTCAACCGTCTCAACGAGCGATCCGTGTGGTCGTTCTGGCGCCAGAACCAGGGAGGCGGCCCGTCGCGCTACGGTCACCTCTCGGGTCTTTCAAATGTGCAGGCGAGCGTCGACAAGCTCGAACTCCTGCCCTACGTCGTGAGCCAACTCGACCGGAGCGGCACCAACGATCCGGACAATCCGTTCACCGGCGCCAACGACACGCAGTACCGCATCGGGGCGGATCTCAAGTATTTGCTGACTTCGAACTTGACCCTCACCGCGACGGTGAACCCGGATTTCGGTCAGGCCGAAGTCGATCCGGCCGTCGTAAATCTGTCCGCGTTCGAGACGTTCTTCCCCGAGAAGCGGGAGTTCTTTATCGAGGGCCGCGACAAGTTCGGGTTCGGAGATTTCTGGTGTAAGTTCTGTAGCAACGTATCGAATCTCGGCATGCTCTTTACCCGCCGGATCGGTCGGCGCCCGGGGGCGGGCTTCCTCGCATCGAGCGCGGGAGAATTCGCCGACGTCCCCTCGGCGAGCACGATTCTGGGGGCCGCAAAGATCACGGGTCGCACCAACGGCGGCACGTCCGTCGGCATCCTCGGCACCGTGACCCAACGCGAGCGCGCCCAAGTGAGCGGCGTCGGCTCCGAGCTGCTTCGACAGGAAGTCGAACCGCTCACGAGCTACGGCGTCGCCCGCGTAAAGCAGGACTTCATGGATGGCGATCTACAAATCGGGGGAATCGCGACGTCGGTCGTTCGCAACTTCGATGACGCCGCGCTCGAGCCGTTCATGAACAAACACTCGGAGGGCTTCGGGGTCGACGCCGAGTACTGGTGGGGCGATCGCAACTATCACTGGCTGTTCAGTTCGGCGATGACCAACATCTCGGGTACGCCGGAAGCCATCGCGCGCGCTCAGAACTCGAGCGCTCGCTACTTCCAACGACCCGACCGCGAGCACGGATCCAACGGGTTCTTTACCGACCGATTCGACGAGACCCTTACGTCGATGCGCGGTTGGGGGCTGTACAGTCGAGTGGCCAAGGACGCGGGCGATTGGCAGTGGGAGGCTGCGGTCAACGCGCGCAGCCCAGGCTTCGAGAACAACGACATCGCGTTTCTGACTCGGACCGACTACGTGTGGATGAACGCGAACCTGTCGCGGTCATGGACCACGCCCGGATCGTGGTACCGCGACATCTTCGCCACCATCGGGAGCCAGCAAGAGTTCAACTTCGATGGTGACCTTACCGATCGGGAGCTGCACGGATTTCTGGGGTTCCAGACGCGCTTCTACTGGAACATCAACATGTTTGGGATCTTCCGTCAGGGGGCGATCGACGACCGACTTACACGCGGCGGACCTGCCGTACGGAAAGCGCCGAGTACGTTCTTGTCGACATCCATTCGCACCGACAGTCGCAAGCCCGTGATTGCTTCGTTCGATCCCACCGCGGGTTGGAACGATGAAGGGGGCTACAACTTCGGACTCTCGGGCAACGTGACCTTCAAGCCCGCGTCGAACATCAGCCTGACCTTGAACCCCAGCTACAACCGGAGCCATCGGACGGCGCAGTACGTGCGAGCCGTCGATGATCCGACCGCACAGAACTTCTTCGGACGGCGCTACATCTTTTCTACGCTCGACCAGCGGTCCGCTTCGATGACGACGCGTCTGAACTGGACGTTTTCTCCGACCATGTCGCTCGAACTCTTCCTGCAGCCTCTGGTGAGCGCCAACGATTTCTCCGAGTTCAAGGAGTTCGACGCCCCCAGGGAGCGCGACAAGAGCGTGTTCGGTCAGGACGTCGGAACCGTGCAGACACAGGGCGAACCTGGATCGCAGGTGTTTCTCATCGATCCCGATGGAGCCGGGCCGTCCGCGGAGTTCTCGCTCCCCGATCCGGACTTCAACTTCCGATCGTTGCGAGGTAATCTCGTGTTTCGGTGGGAGTACACGCCGGGTTCGACGCTCTTCCTCGTCTGGACGCAGGACAGAAACTCGACCGATCCGTTCGGAGACTTCGACCTCGGCCGAGATACGAGCGATCTCTTCGCATCGCCGACCGATAACATCTTCCTTCTCAAGCTCACGTACTGGCTCGGGATCTAGGGCGGGGCCGCGCCGCTTCCCAACGAGCGGTGCGGCCCACCCGGGCTAGGGGTTGCTGAAAACCCGCAGCGGGTTGCGCACCTCGGGCTGATCCAGAAGGATGGCGGCTCCCCTCACACGGCGACCCTGTGACCGAGCCCCTGGAAACCGAACCCTCTCACGAAATGCCCGGACCTGCCAACGCAGGCTTCTGGGCTTCCGTTCGTGAAGCGTTTGTCGGCGGTGACCAGGACTTCACGACCGGAAGCTTGAACCGGGGCGTTCTCCTCCTAGCGATTCCGATGGTCCTCGAGATGGCCGGCGAGTCGCTGTTTGTCGTGGTCGACGCGTTCTTCGTCGGTCAGCTGGGCTCGAACGCATTGGCCGCGCTCGGACTCACGGAGACGTTTCTCGCGGTCATCTATTCGATCGCGGCCGGCGTGGCGATGTCTACGACCGCTTTGGTTTCCCGCCGCATGGGCGAGAAGGACGAAGAAGGGGCCGCGAAGTCGGCGATCCAGGCCATCATCCTGGCCGTCGGCATCGCGGCGATCCTCGGTGTGTCGGGCGCGCTCGCCGCTCCGTACCTGCTCAGAGCCATGGGAGCGGACGCCGAGACGCTGCGCGTCGGGACCATGTTCGCCCGCATCCAGATGGGAGGGATGGTCGTCATCATCCTCCTTTTTGTGAACAACGGGATCTACCGCGGTGCGGGCGACGCGACGATGGCCATGCGATCGGTGTGGCTCGCCAACGGCATCAACATGGTCCTCGACCCGATGCTGATCTTTGGCATCGGACCCTTCCCCGAACTCGGACTGACGGGGGCCGCGGTCGCGACCACCACCGGTCGTGGGATCGGCGTCCTCTTTCAACTGTGGAGCCTGTCGCGCGGCGATCGCATCAAAGTCCGGCGCCGACACCTGGCGATCGACGGCGCGATCATTCGCAACTTGATGTCCGTGTCGCGGGGCGGCGTGGGCCAGATGTTGGTTTCACAGGTGAGTTACATCGGGTCGATTCGAATCTTGGCGACGTTTGGCTCCGTCGCGCTGGCGGGCTACGTGCTCGCCTTCCGGATCGTCCTTTTTGTTCTCTTGCCGGCGTGGGGACTCGCCAACGCAGCCGCCACGCTCGTCGGACAAAACCTCGGTGCGGGCCGACCCGACCGTTCCGAGCGGGCCGTATACATCACGGGTCTTTGGAACACCGCGTTCATGACGGTGGTGACCGTCCTCATCGTGGTGTTCGCCTCACAAATCATCGGAATCTTCGCGCCAGACCCCGAGACGCACGCGATCGGCACCCGTGGTCTAAGGATCATCAGCTACGGGTACATCTTCTACGCGTGGGGGATGGTGACCGTGCAGGCGTTCAATGGCGCGGGAGATACGGCGACGCCGACGCGAATCAACATCGCCGTCTTCTGGTTCTTCCAGCTTCCGCTCGCGTGGTTCTTGGCCCTGAAACTCGAGCTTGGACCGGACGGTGTGTTCTGGTCCTTCGCCCTCGCCTATTCATTGTCGGCGGCGGTGGGCCTGTACTTCTTCCGAAGAGGTCGTTGGAAGGAGAAGGTGGTTTAGCGTTTCAACGGGTGCGTTTGAACCACGGAGTGTCCGTCCACATGGGCGATGCCGAGCAAGTCGTCGCCGATCTCCGTGGTCGGCTTTATGCGAGCCGCTCCTGCACCCGTTCGGATTCCAACTCCCGAAGAACGTGTCGCCCGACCCAACTCGGGGTCCGTTCTCCCTGGGATGCGAGGTGTCTGGCGAGAGCGCAGGCCGCCGTGTTGAGCGATCGATTGCGCTTGCCGATCGCACGTAGGGCCATGTCCACGGCCTTCTTCACGTAGAGCCGATCGTCTTGGGCCCCGTGCTCGATCCACTCCATTGCCGAAAGGAAGGGCTCGTCTCCAGAGTCCTTGTCGTGGACGCTCAGGCCCCATAGCAGGGCGAACGCCGCGCGTTTCTTGAACTCGGTTTTCGCCTTGGCCCACTTCGGCACTTTGGGCCAAGCGTGCTTGGTGCGATCGAAGAGATGAAAGCAGGCCGTATCGCAGATCGCCCAGCTGTCGAAGTCGCCCGCCCAGCCGTCCATCTGGGAACTCGTCAGTTCGGTTGGCTCCGCGATGAAAACCGCGACGGTCCGGGCTTCGTACCATCCGGATTCCCAGAGCGAGAGCGCCAGTTGGTGGTCTCTTCCGAGCTGCTTCGCATGGCTCTTCATATCGCGCATCGCCATACCAAAGGCTCGGTCATCAGGGATGCCGTAACGGGCCATCCCCGACCGTACGTCCTGCGAGCTGTTCTCTCGAAGCCACCCCAGCACTGTGTCTAGGGACTGCGTCAAACGGCGACTCGGTTGAACACCGGATCGACGCGTGCGTAGCTCGCCTCCATGCCGTGCTCCATTCCGCTTTCGAGCATCGTCTGGAGGGTTGCCGCGTCGGGCATCATCATGCGCACGGTCAGCAGCGTGCCGCCCGCATCAGCCTCGAATCGGGTCTCCACCCGGTACTCCACCGTGTTCTGATCGAACTGCATGCGCTCCGTGTGTACAAGGCGCGCTCCCGGTTCGACCTCATGGACCTCACCGGTGATACCGAAACGGTGGCCGTCCTCCTTCTCCCACTCGTAGTGGATCTGACCTCCAGGGCTAGGCTCCATGACGCATACCGGCATGGTCCATCCAGGCGGTCCGAGCATCCACTGCCGGATCAAGGGAGGTTCGGTATGAGCACGAAACACGTCCTCGGGTGCAGCAACGAATCGACGAGTGGCGACGATCGTGGTATCGCCCTCGGTACTAAGCGTGAGTTTGCTCATTTCTTTTCTTTTTTCGAGTTAGGGTTGCGAGCGAGGACCGCGTCTAGGCGGTCGTAGTTCTGCGATAGCGCCTCGTGCATGTCTTCCAGCCATTCATGGAGTTGGCCAAGCCCTTCTTCACGTATCTGGCACGGACGCTTCGAGCCATCGATGCGACGGGTCAGAAGGCCTGCTTCTTCAAGCACCCTCAGGTGCCGAGATATGGCCGGCTGTGACATGTCGAACGGGGCGGCCAAGTCCGTGACTGTGGCTTCCCCAACGGTCAGGCGTTGCAAGATGGCCCGGCGAGTCGGATCCGAGAGCGCGAAGAAGGCGTTGTCTAGAGTCATAATATTATTGTTATATAACACAACCGCTATGTCAAGACCCGTAGGATCGCGACTCGTTTCATGGACGACGGTATGGAAGGCGAGCTACGTGCTGATCCTCAGCCAGCGCCTGCCTCGGCCCCCAATCCGCGGGCGTGGGTGACGAGCTGATCGAGCATCGTCGTCCAGCCAGTGAAGAAGCCCATGTCCTCGTGCTGCTGGCGGCCCGCTGCATCGCGGTGAAGTACCAAGGCTCTGTACTTCGTCCCATTCCCCTCGGGGGCCATAGTGATGATGGCGGTCATGAACGAAGAAGCATTGGGGCGATAACCTGGTCCAAGCGCGTCGGTCCACACGAGCCTGCGGTGTTCGACGACCTCCAAGTAGCAGCCCGGATCGCCCGCCATCTCCTCACCCTCTGGTGAGCGCATTGTCGTGCTGAACACGCCCCCCGGCCGCAGATCGATTTCGCAGGCGCTCGTCTCCCAAGGTTTCGGCGCGAACCACTGCATCAGCTGATCGGGCTCGGTCCAGGCACGCCATAGGAGTGCAGGCGTTACGTCGGGGATGTGACGCTCGAGAACAAGGTCTCGGGTCGGATCGTGCGTCGTCGTCATGGAGTTGCTTCCTTACGATAGTCATCGAGGTTGGCAAGGGCTGCGTTCCAGCCGTTGCGATTCCCAGCGACCAGGTCCCCTCCGACCAGGGAGACGACTTGAACCGTTAGGTCGAGCCGGGTGGCTTGGCCTTCCTGGGAGAGCTCAACAGTGATGAGCGAGGCTCCAAGCACGGCGTTACCGGCGGACACGCGTTCGGTGAAGAGCAAGCGAGACGCGTTTTGGATGTCGTGATAGAACGTCTCAACGCGGAAGCGAAGATCGTCTTTCATGCCACACACGTGGACGTCCCTTCCACCCACGCGGAAGTCCGTTTCGAGAAAAGCCATGGCCTCCTCTTTCGACGGTGGGCCCCACACCGCACGCGCTCCGGGGTCGGCCCATGCCGCGAATACGAGGTCAGGTGAACCCGCGATCTCTCGGGTGATCTTGATCGTGTCATGGACTGCGGCGTTCGTCATCGCGTCGTCCCCTTCTGCATCGCGGTTACATGTCGATCGAGTTGGTTGAGACGTCGCGTCCAGAGGTGCCGTTGGGCCGTGATCCAGTCTTCGGCTTCGCGGAGGGTGTCGGGGACGATTTCCACCGTCCGGACCCTCCCGGCTTTCGAGGATCGCACGAGGCCACAGGCTTCGAGCACCTTGAGGTGCTGCATGAACGATGGCAGGGCCATGTCGAACGGCTCTGCGAGCACGCTCACCGCTTCCGGTCCCTCGCTAAGGGACGCGACCACGGCCCTACGAGTCGGGTTGGCGAGCGCGTGAAAGACGGTATCGAGGTGCGCGAATTGGTTAGGCATGTGCCTAGGTTATCGCCCCTCGACACTAAGGTCAACACCTAACTGTCTGGGACACTATATCCTGCTAGAAAAGTCGGACGCTAGCGGGGCGAAACGGGCGACCACAGGTTTTGCTCGGAGTCCTCGAGTTCCTATGACGGCTCGCTCGGCTGAGTCCGCTGCGGCGACGGCTGGGCGCTAAATGTGATCCACTGTGTGACCCAGACCGGAGTCGTTTTACCCACGTTCTCGGCCGGCGTGAACCGCATTTCCGAGACGACCTGCTGTCCGGCCTCATCCAAGCGCGGGTTTCCGCTACTCGTCTTGAGCTCTTGGTTCGCCACACGGCCGGTCTCATCGACGTACAACCAGATCTCCATTCGCCCACCCACGTCGGCGTCACGTAGGTCCGTTGGGTAACGCTGCTCCAGCGCCTCTTGAACGTCGGAGGGGTTCTGCAACGTGGGAGGCGTGTCGTAGGGGATGAACGACGGCCGATTCGCGGACCCGTCCTGCGTTCCGGCGTCAGGGGCGTCGACATGAGCGGCCTGCGGATCTGTATTGTCGAGCTCGCCCGGCCCCATTGGGATCGGCGAACCGCAGGCGAAGACGATGCCCAACATGCCGACCCCCGCGGCTGCGATCGCACGCGGTCCACGCAGCCGCTTGAGCGGTTCCGACATTCGGCGCAGCCGGCGTTCGACCGAAGGCTTTCGCTCCGCGAACGCGGCGGCGGCGAGGAGCGGACCCGAGACTCGACCTCCCACGACGAGCAGCGCCTCCGCGTAGTCGCGCGCGTCCACTCCGTGACCGAGGACGCGGCGGTCGCAGTCGAACTCGATGGCTAGGCGAAGCCGCGTGAG
>JAJCZV010000228.1 GCA_029262175.1 Gemmatimonadota bacterium | reverse complement strand
GAAGGAAGAGTGTCTGGCTCGCCTGGAGGGCGCGACCGACGAGGGGCGCAGCCGGCTCGATCGCATCAAGACCGAGCGGTTGGACAAGCTGGAATCTTTGAAGGAAGATGCGCGATCCGAACTCGATCGCGCGCGTGAAGCCGCCCGTGCACGAATCCACCGCGTTGTCGAATCGTTGGCGTTGGAGATGAACCCAGCCACCGACTGACCTGCTTTCGGAGGAACGGCCATGCGCTTAGCTCCACCAGCCTACACCGGACTCTTCTCCGCTACCGGTTTAGCACTCCTCTTCACGGTCTCACTCGCGGCTCCGTCGGCGCCTACGTCGGTCGCTTCATGCGGTGACCTCGGTTCGATGAATTGGGGTGGGTTCGTGATCGATGTCGCGGAAGAGCGACCGGCGGACGATGCGAACCCTGCACACTGTTTTGTGGGCGGGACCATCGATGAAGAGATCCACTTTGAACTCTTGCTTCCCACTCCCGATGCTTGGAACGGTCGTTTCGTGGCCGGGGGTGGCGGCGGGTTCGTAGGGACCGTTCAGAATCAGGCGCTCGACTACAACGGTCTGGCGGGAACGCCGCTTGCGCGCGGATTCGCCACGGTCGGGACGGACACCGGGCATTCCGGGTCCGGCATCGACGCGAGCTGGGCCCTCGATCGCGAAGATCGCGAGATCAACTTCGGGCACCGCGCCATCCACGTGACCGCCGAAGCCGCGAAGACCATCATGCGCGTGCACTACGGACGGGACATCGAATTCTCGTACTTTCTCGGGTGCTCGCGCGGCGGCGGACAAGCCATGATGTCTTCGCAAAGATATCCGGATGACTTCGACGGCATCGTCGCGGCCGCGCCCGCATATAATTGGACCGAGTTGGGCGCGCACATGCTGCAGACGCAGCAGGCGATGTATCCGGATCCGTCAGACGTGTCGGTGCCGGTCGTCGGCCCCGAAACCCGCCAGTTGCTCGAGGAGGCCATCCTCGAGGCCTGCGACCACCTGGACGGCGTCGAGGACGGAATCCTGGCAGACCCTCGCGCGTGCGCGTTCCGGCCGGATGACTTGCCGCTTTGTCTCGAGAACGGTTCGGGAGAGGGTTGCGTCACGGAACGGCAACTCGCCGCGATCGAGACCGTCTATCGGGGCCCCGTGATCGACGGCGAGAACATCTATCCCGGATATCCGTTCGGAGGGGAAGCCGAGCCCCAAGGCTGGGGTTCATGGATCACGGGCGGCATGAATTCGTTTGGCCCGGGTACGCCGAGTCTCCACTTCGCGTTTGGCACCCAGATGTACAAGTACCTCGTCTTTGACGACCCAGAATGGGACTACTCCACGTATGACTTTACCGACTGGGAGACGGAGACCGAACGGGCGGCGGGCATCCTCAACGCCACCAATGCGGACCTGACCGACTTCCGGGTTGCAGGCGGCAAACTCATTCTTTGGAACGGGTGGTCGGATCCGGCGTTGAGCGCGCTCGGGACCATCGACTACTACGAAGATGTTCAAGATCAGAGTGAAGATGCGGATTCGTTCACGCGTTTGTTTCTCTTGCCGGGAGTTCTGCACTGTCGAGGCGGACCAGGCCCGGACTTGGTGGACTGGCTCGGGGCGATTCAGGGCTGGGTCGAGCTCGGGGATGCGCCTGATCAGGTGATCGCGTCGAAGGTCACCACCGAGGGCACGGTCGAGATGGAACGCCCGGTTTGTGCGTATCCCGCAGCGGCGGTTTACAACGGAACGGGCGACGCGAGCGACAAGGATAGTTTTAGCTGCGTCGCCCCGTGAGAAGGCTCGCGCCGTCAGAGAAGGTCCGCGAGCCGTGGGAACGACGGTTGGGCTCCGAGTTTTCCGACCGACCATCCGGCCGCCCGTTGGGCGAAGTCGATCGCTGGTTCGAGATCGTCGCCGCGGGCCAACGCGACAGCTAGCGCTCCGTTGAATGCGTCGCCCGCGCCGGTCGAGTCGAGGACCGTCGCGTTCGACGCGGGGAGCAACCGAGACGCACCGCCGTCCTCGGCCCATAACACACCCGATGCCCCTCGCGTCACGAGGACGGTGCGGGCGCCACCTGCCACCAAACTTGCCGCGTCGTCCGCGGAGCTCGGCACCCTTTGATCGGGGTCGGAGGGGTTCAAGGCCTCGGCGAGCGCGCGTGCCTCGGACTCGTTCGGGGTCAGGAAATCGACGAGCGACAGCACTTCGCGCGATAGGGCTCGTGCTGGTGCCGGGTTCAGGACCACGCACGTTCCCGCCTGCCGGGCGATCTCGAGCGCGCGGATCGTCGGCTCGAGCGGCGTCTCGAGCTGGAGGAGAAGTACCTGAGCACCGGCGATCACCTCCCGTGCCTGCTCGACTTCCCCGATCGAGAGATGGTCGTTGGCCCCCGGGGCCACCGTGATCGCGTTCTCCCCCCGATCGTCGACGACGATGAGCGCGACGCCGCTCGGGGCCTGCGGATCGACGGCTACGTAGGTGGTGTCGATGCCTTCCGATCGATACGCCTCGACGGCGGATCGGCCGAGGTCGTCGGCCCCAACGCGGGCCACCAAGCTCACCTCTGCACCAAGCCGCGCGGCCGCCACGGCTTGATTGGCTCCTTTACCGCCCGCAGCGCGGAAAAAGGAACTTCCCAAGACGGTCTCTCCCGGCTCGGGAATCCGTGAGGAGCGAACGACAAAGTCGGTGTTCGAACTTCCGACAACGACGATGCGCGGTTTCGGCGGCCCGGACGCCTCCACCCGAGTCAGCCGTTTCTGAGGGTGTCGAACAACAACGTCTTGAAGGCAGGAACATCGATCGCCCAACAAACTTCGACCCACGGATCCTGGCCGGCGCGATCACCCCAAACCGCTTGGTTGTACGGTTCGCCGGAAACGCCGAGCTGATCGATGACGACCATCCCACGCGTGAGTTCGCTGTCGGCCTCGATCATCGCATGGTGGCGGGACCGTCGCGTGCAAATCGTCGGATCGAGAGCCACGGCCATCGCGACGGGGTCCGGCAGATCGAGCCCCGGGTCTCCCGTCTGTCGTTGACTGGCCTGTACGGCGGTCGCGTTACAATCGATCGCGAAGTGCGCCAAGGGCGTGTCGAACGCCTTTACCATCGCCATCTCATCGTGGGTCAGGGTCGCCTCCCAGCGGGACAGCTCCCAGCCCACCAGTTCCGTCTTGAAGCGTGCGTCGAAGACGGTTCGAGACGCTTCCGGGTCAACCCAGAGATTGAACTCGGCTGCCGGCGTGATGTTGCCGACCGTGCACGCCACACCGCCCATGATGACCAGTCGGCCAACGCGGTCGGGCAGCAGAGGGTCTCGCTCGAGCGCCCGCGCGATGTTGGTGAGCGGACCGAGCGTGACGAGCGTCAATCCAGGGAAGCGCTCGGTGGTCTCGAGGATGGCATCGACCGCGTCCCGGGGCTCGGCCGTGAGCGTCGGGGTCGGGTAGCCTTGATTGCCCAGACCGTCCTTGCCGTGGAAGAACTCGGCGTTCTGAAGGGGTCGGCGAAGCGGAGCCGTGGCGCCGGGATAAACCGGGATCGCCTCGCCGCAAAGTTCGACGGTATAGAGCGCATTACGCACCGCCTGCTCGAGCGGCACGTTGCCCGCTACGACGGTAATCGCCTCGACCCGAACATCCGGTGCCCGCAGCGCCATGATGAGCGCGACCGCGTCGTCGGATGCCGTATCGGTGTCGATCAAAAAAACTCGTTCCATCGAATCGGCCCCTATGGTTCGTAGCGACGGAATACGAGCGCCGCGTTGATGCCGCCAAACCCGAACGAGTTGCTGAGCGCGTACTCGATCTCAGCGTCCTTGCCGCCGGAAGGGATGAAGGAGAGATCGTAGGGCGTGTCCGACTTTTCAAGGTTGAGCGAGGGCGGGAGCCAGCTCTCCGCGAGCGCGAGCGCGGTGATTCCAGCCTCGATGGCGCCCGAGGCCCCCAGGGCATGACCGTAGTAGGCTTTGGTTCCGCCCACGGCGACTTCCGATATCCGGTCCCCGAAGACCGAGTCGATGGCTTGCGCTTCGGTCGCGTCGTTGAGCGTCGTCGAAGAACCGTGCGCGTTGACGTAGTCAAAGGCCGACGGCGCGACCTCGGCATCGGCGATCGCAAGACGCATGGCGCGCGCGGCTTCGGTGCCTCCTGGTCGAGGCGCAGTCATGTGGTAAGCGTCGCTGGTCGTGCCGTAGCCGCAGACCTCGGCATAGATCCGAGCTCCCCGGGCGCGCGCGTGACTCAACTCCTCGAGAACCAGCACACAAGCGCCCTCCCCCATCACGAACCCGTCGCGTCCCCCATCGAACGGTCGACACGCCGTCGCCGGATCGTCGTTGCGAGTCGACATGGCTCGAATTACTGCGAAGGCGCCGAAGGTGAGGGGAGCCAGAGGGGCCTCGCTACCGCCGCACAACGCCACATCGACATCGCCGGCGCGAACGAGTTGAAAGCCCCGTCCCACCGCCATCGCGCCCGAGGCGCAGCTCATCGCGTTGGTGGAGTTGGGGCCCGTGAAGCCGTACTCGATCGCGATGTTGCAGCTCGCCGCGCCTCCATAGACGGAGAGGGCGAGCATGGGGTTGATGCCTCGCAGCCCATGTTCGAGGTACTGTCCGTGTTGTTCCTCGGCGTATCCCACGCCACCGAGCGCCGTGCCCATCTGAACGGCTACGCGCTCCGGAGCCGGCGCCGATGGGTCGAGATCCGCATCTTCAACTGCGAGAGCACAAGCGGCGAGGCTCAGCGCGCTAAAGCGGTCCATGCGTCGTGCACGCTTGCTACCAAGCCAGTGCTCGGGGCGGAAGCTCTCCAGCTCGGCAGCGATGTGAGAGCGAAACGGTGTCGCGTCGAACCGAGTCACCTCTCCGACCGCGGATCGTTCGCGTCGCAGGCCCTCGCGGAACTCGGACAACCCTTGGCCGATGGGCGTGACCGGTCCGATACCAGAGATGACGACGCGACGATCCTTCACGTGCTACTCCTCGCGGATTCCACCGCCCGCTTTACGCCTTCTAGCGTTCGTGCAGCGACCACGTGGACGAAGTGCGGGCCGATGACGCGTCGGGCGGCGAACGTACCGATCAGGGGCCACGGAGGTCCCGCCCATTCGTGTACGATCTCGATGTGGGTGCCGTTTCGCTCCGGGGTCAGTCGCCACTCGACGTCCATGCCCCGCGTGATCCCGCGGACATGTTCGTATCGCACCGTGAGCGCCGATGGGTCCGTTTCCATCTCCGATTCCCACCAGATGGGGTAGGGTAGGACCCCGAAATCCCGGAAGGCCTTCATCAATACCCGACCGCTCCCCTCGCCATCGCGTCGCGTAAACTCGACGGCGCGGTAATGTGGCAGAATCTCGGGCCACCGTTCCACGTCCGACGCGCCCACGAGACATGCTTCGGGTGAGGCTTCGACGAATACGTCGTTATGCGTGCGCATCGTAGGGTCTTTCTATTTCGACCCGCGGCGCCCGACTCGCGAGCGCGGCCAACCAGCGCGTCGGCTGCAATACGTCGCCCGCGGGCAGTCGATCTCCGGTGGCGTCGACCAGGCGGGAAGCGAGCGCCGCCCGCCCGCGGAGGATCCTGGTCGCCGGTTCCATGAGCGAACGCCGGGATACGACGCCGTCGATCATTCGCTGGAGTCTTCTGGAGGGCCCGAGCCACGCATCGAGCGCCTGCTCGTACGCCCAAAGCGCTTCGGACTCCGCCTCCGGATGCGTCAAAGAGGCCTCGATCGTACGGGCCGCGAGCTTCGCTCCGTAAAGCGCCCGATGGATGCCTTGGCCGGTCAACGGATCGAAGTATCCCGCGGCGTCACCGACGAGGAGACCACCCGGCACGGTTCGACGGGTCGGCGCGATCTCGAACGGCCCCGTGACTTCCACATCACGTAGGAGTTCGCCACCAGCGATCAACGGATTGGCTTCGTAGCGATCGATTCGGCGCCGAACAAATCCCGCCACGTCGCCCTCTATCCGTGCGGCCGAGGACATGGGCACGACGAGCGTCACGTTGCACGCGTTCGACGCGATCGGTGCATATCCAAGCACGCCCTCTTCGGAAAGCCGGAGTTCTCCCCACGGTCCTGCCGTCTCCACGCCGACGTATCGAGAAACGAAGGCGAGTCGCGGGTTCCTCCCGCAGCGCATCGGTCCAAACAGTCGCGCCATTCTCGAGCGCAGACCGTCGGCCCCGACGAACATCCGAGCCCGATAGATGGACGCCTCGCCACGAGGCCCGCGCGCCACGACGGCGTCGCATCGTCGATCCCCACCGTGCCGGGCGAAGACACGCGTCCGCTCGAAGATCTTCGCACCCGCCGTGCGGGCGCGTTCCAGCAAGACGGCGTCGAGGATTCTGCGGTCGACCGCGAGCCCCGCCGGAGGGGTATCCATCGCGGTTCTTGTGAAGCCAGCCTCGGTCCACGCGCCTCCATGGGAGCGAATCCGCCAGCCTTCCAGCAGCGCGGCCTGGTCCGTCTCTCGGAGCAGAGGATCCCAGGCGCCGAGCTCCTGGAGCAGCGGCGTGGCCCCCGGGCTGATGGCGTCTCCGCACGGCTTCGAACGCGGGAACGAACGCGCGTCGAGTAGGGCAACGGAGAAGCCGGCCTGCGCGAGTCGAGTTCCGAGCGAAGAGCCAGCCGGCCCCGCCCCTACGATGACTACGTCGAAGGAGTGGCTCTCATGCGTCATCGTCGAGTGCCTCGTGCCGCCCACCGAAAGAAGCGACCCTCTACGCGGGCTTCCCGTCCGTTGGCTCGTTGGCTGAGAACCCGAATCTCCACGGGCGTAAAACTCCGAAGGATCGAGACCGGTCCATCCTCACGAGGAAACGGGTGGCGACGCCAGGCCGTGACCGAGAGCAGGCGGATCGCCGCGTACGCGAGGCGCGATCGTCGAAGATCGGTCACGGCCCAGCCGAGTCGCGCGATTCGTTCGAACTCCTGGAGCAGCGTGATCGCGTCTTCGTCTTCGAGGTGGTGAAGGGTGAGCGAGGAGATCGCGACGTCGAAGCTGCGAGAAGCAAATGGGAGCGCGGCCGCGTCGAGCCGGACGAACGAGGGTCGCTGGTTCTTGGCGTCGCTCGCGGCCGCCGACACGCGGTCCCGACAAATCGCGAGCGTCGCAGAATGGAGATCTGCCAACACCATCGTGGGCTGCCAGCCTCGAGCCCTGAGATGGGCAGCCACGGAGAGGGCAGAATCCCCTCCACCCGTTCCCACATCGAGGATCGATACGGGCCCCGGGATTCGGTCCCCGAGCAACCGGGTGACCTGTCGGCGAAGTAGTCGGTCTCCCCCCAGCCGGCGGCTCGCACGCGCGAGGACGTCCAGCGCATCGGCCAGGTCCGTCCGATCACAATCGGGTGCGTCCATGAGCTCCGGGAGGAGACTGGGGGCGGCGCGTGGCTTTATTTCGGTCTCCCCGGGGGTCTCGAGAGGGGGCGTGGCTCGGTCGTCAATAACCCAGAGACCCGGTAGAAACGGGCGTCGCCGGCTTTTGGAGTTGAAGGTACGGCCGTCCCCACGGCAACCCGTATTTGACGCCCGTGAAAGCGCGTAGGCATTATATGTGCAGATTTTTAGTCTACACTAAAAATCATTAGCGTCATCGATAGATACAACTAGAGTGGTGGTGATACGGTGAAAGCGGAGAAACTCAGCCGAAGAGATTGGCTGCGGCTTGGAGCGGCGGGCGTCGCGGGGATGTCCGGGGCGGCGGTTCTGGACCTGGCTGCCCGAGGAGGGGCTCGTCATGCCCTGGCGGCGGCGGGCCTGACCTCGCAGGACCAGGCGGGCCATGCAGCCGGGCATGCCGCCGACCTGGGGGTCGTCGGTAGTACGGCGCCCGCGGATTTCGACCCCGCCGCGTATCTCACCGATTTCGACTATGGCACCGCTAGCACGCGAGCCGATGGTCGCACCGTGCGCCGTTGGGAGATCGTCGCGGTCGATCGCGAAATCGAGATCGCGCCTGGCGTATGGTTCCCGGCGTGGACCTACAACGGACAGGTGCCCGGGCCTACGCTGCGTTGTACGCAGGGGGATGTGCTGCAGGTCGAGTTCACGAACGCCGGCTCCCACCCTCACACCATCCACTTCCACGGCACGCACCCCCCGGAGATGGATGGCTTCGAACCCGTCGTGGCGCCGGGCGAGAAATTCACCTACGAATTCGAAGCGAAGCCGTGGGGGCTGCACTTGTACCACTGCCACACGCTTCCCCTCAAGCGGCACATTCATAAAGGACTCTACGGGACGTTTATCGTCGACCCGCCCGACGGCAGAGAGCCGGCGCGGGAGATGGTCATGATGATGAATGGTTTCGACAGCAACTTCGACGGCGATAACGAAGTGTACGCCGTCAACACCGCCGCCTTCTATCACCACGAGCATCCGATCCGTGTGGGTGTCGGCGATCTGTGCCGGGTGTATCTCGTCAACGTGACCGAGTTCGATCTCATCAACTCTTTCCACCTCCATGCCGGAGTGTTCCGCGTCTATCGCACTGGTACGAGGATGGATCACTACGATCTCACGGACACGATCATGATGTGCCAAGGCGAGCGACACGTGCTCGAGTTCCGGCTCGAACACCCGGGTAAACACATGTTTCACGCGCACCAAAGCGAGTTCGCGGAGCTCGGGTGGATGGGGTTCTTCGAGGCGGTCGAGAACCTGGCCGCCGACGAGGGCGCCCCGGTGCACTCCTATGTCTGACAACGAGAAGAAGAAGGGTCCAGGCCGCTGGTTGCTCGCGGCCATTCCGTTGGTGCTCCTCGCAGTGATGGTGGCCGTGTTCATGCGGGCCGACCCGACGTCGCAGTTCGAAGCGGCGTTTCCGCCGGTCGAGGACCTCACCATCGAACGCGTGTCATTCCCGGAGCCCGGGCTGATGCGAGTGCACGTCGTGAACGGCGGTCCGCAACCGGTCACGATCGCGCAGGTCACCGTGGACGATGCGTTTTGGCGCTTCCGACTCGACGGCGACCCAACGGTCGCCCGGCTCAGACGGACGACGCTCGACCTCGACTATCCTTGGGTCGACGGAGAGCCGCACCTGATCCGGGTGGTGACGTCCACGGGGGCGACGTTCGAGCATGAGGTGGCCGTCGCGACGCAATCTCCGCGGGTCAACGCGCAGTATCTCTCCACATTTGGCCTGTTGGGTTTGTACGCGGGCGTCTTGCCCGTCCTGATCGGGCTGATGTGGTATCCGTTCCTGCGAAGGATCGATCGCAAGTGGATCCATTTCTATTTGAGTTTGACCGTCGGGCTGCTCACGTTCTTGGTCGTGGATGCTTTCGAGCACACGCTGGAAGCTTCGGCGATGGTGCCGGAGGGGTTCGCGGCGGTCGGCTTGATTTCTCTCGGGCTCGTCGGGGCGGTCGTGGGTCTCCGGGCCATCGGAAATCTCGGGCGGGGCAAGGGAGAGGATACATCCGCGTTGACCGTGGCCTACATGATCGCGCTCGGAATCGGGCTCCATAATCTCGGAGAGGGTCTCGCCATCGGGGCCGCCTATTCGCTCGGCGAGATCGCCCTCGGCAGCTTTCTCGTGATCGGGTTCGCGCTGCACAACACGACGGAGGGGTTGGCGATCGTGGCGCCCATCGCGGACGAGCGACCGGCTCTTTGGCACTTCGGCGCGATGGGAGTGATCGCGGGGCTGCCGACCGTGTTCGGGGCTTGGGTCGGCGGTTTTTCCTATTCTCCGACCGCGGCCACGTTTTTCTTGGCGCTCGGTGCGGGGGCGATTATCCAAGTGATCATCGAAGTGACCAAACTTGTCCAGCGAAGCTGGCCAAAGGGCTTGTTCACGCCCCTCAACGCACTTGGTCTCATCCTCGGCTTGGTCGTGATGTATGGGACCGCGTTGATGGTGACGGCCTAAAGCGTCCACCGATACTAGAGCGATCGAGACCGGGAGCAGTACGCTGAGTTACGGAGCCAACCCAGGCCTGGGGCTCGCCATCCTTCGGATCGTGACCGGCGTCGTCTTTATCGCGCACGGTTGGCCGAAGCTTTTTGGAGGCGTTCCAGAGACCGCGCAGTTCCTCGAGTCGCTCGCAATCCCCCTTCCGCTCGTGGTTGCCTGGGCGATTGCCCTCGTGGAAACCTTGGGCGGGTTGATGCTGGTCGTGGGCTACTGGGTCACGCCGGCGGCTGCAGCGCTGGGGTTGCACATGACGGCCGGAATCTTCCTCGTACACCTCCCCAACGGCTTCTTCGTGGTCGGCCCCGGACAAAACGGCATCGAGTTCAATCTGGTGCTTTTGGCGGCGCTTCTCGCGGTGGTTTTCGTCGGCCCCGGACACTGGACCCTCGAGAGCCGTTCCCAGAAAGACATCACGATCGCCTGACCCCCTCAAGTTTCTCCCCTAAGCTGTCGATATCCCTGGTGTTGACACCGGTCCAGAAACCAGAGGATCGACACTGAACCGCCGTCTTTGGGGGAAGAGGCATGAGCGAGGCAATCGTATTGGTAGGGCTGCCGGAGGCGATCGCGAACGCGGACAATCTCCCGAGCCCTCCCACCGTCGCGACCGAAGTGCTGATGCTCACGCAACGCGACGACGCGAGGTTCGAAGAACTCGCAGAGGTCATATCGAACGACCCGGCGCTGGCGGCGAAGATTCTCAAGCTCGCCAATTCCGCCGCGTTCCGACGGGGCGCGGCGGTCAGCTCGCTCGAAGTCGCGGGTATGCGTCTGGGGATGAAGACGCTTCGACTGATGGCGCTCTCGTTCTCGCTTACTGAGACGATTCCGCGCGACGGAGAAGACGACGATCCTTTCAACTACGTGGCGTACTGGCGTTATAGCATGACGACGGCGGTGGCCGGACGCGCACTCGCGAGACTTCTGCGGAACCCGAAGGCCGACGAAGCCTTCATGTGCGGATTGCTCGGTCGCTTTGGCCAGATCGTCATGGCGCAGGCCATTCCCGAGGAGTATCGGGCGGCCGTGATGAAGGTCCACAGCCGGCTCCCGACGGCCGAGGTCGAGCGAGACGTGATGGGGTACGATTTTCATGACGTAGGCGGGGCGCTGCTAAAGAGCTGGTCGGTTCCCGGCGTGATCTCTGACACAGTTCGGCACTACGGCACGCCGGGGGTGGTCGATGGACTGGATGCCGACACACAGACTCTGATCAAGATCATGACCGTCGCCGAACACATGGCCGGGGTCATCTGCGACCACGACGCTCAAAAGGGCGCGGCGCTCAAACAGGCGCACGCCGCGGCCGAGGAGATGTTCGGGATCGTAGAAGCGGATCTCGATAGCTGCATCATCGACATGGAGGAGGCCGTCTCCGAGACCGCGAGTCTGCTATCGACACAAGTCGAGGCTCGGGAGTACCGGGAGATCATCAACAAAGCGCGTCAACAGATGATGCATATCAGTCTCGACAATGCGATCGATCTCGAGGCGTCTCAAAGCCGTACTCGCGAACTCGAAGATAAGTACAAGGAGCTCGAAGAGATCGCGGCTACGGATGGACTCACGGGCATCGCGAACCGTGCGCATTTCGACCACATCCTACATGAGGTCGTAAATGAGCGGTTGGTGGCTCAAAGCGGTCAGTCGCTCGGACTACTGATTCTCGACATCGACCACTTCAAGATCTTCAACGATACGCATGGGCACCAACTCGGCGACGAAGTTCTCGTCAGCGTCGGTGAAGCGTTGCGACAAAACGTGCGTGGGACCGATCTCGCCGCTCGGTATGGCGGTGAGGAGTTTATCGTGATTCTCCCCAACACCACGATGCTGGAACTGAGGGCCGTCGCGGAACGGCTGCGGAAGGCCATCGAGAACGTCGCAATCTCGCATGGAGGCGAGACGCTCCACGTCACTGCGAGCTTCGGCGGAGCCTGTCTGCAGCAGGTCCAAGGAACGGACGACGGGCCCGCTCTCGTCGCCCTGGCGGATGCATGTTTGTATCGTGCGAAAGACACGGGTCGAAACCGTGCGGTCTGTGCTGAGTTCGCCACGATCGACGAGGCAGCCTAGCTGACCGACGGCACCTCGCTCGGGTCGGGTTAAGCGAGTCCCGGCAGGAGATCTCGCAGGCCCGCCGCGAGCATCTGAAACGCGATGGCGGTCAGGATCAGCCCCATGATCCGCGTGACGATCCGCAGACCGGCCGCGCCCATCCGATCGGCGATCGGGGCCGAAAAGTGCAGGCAGATCCAGACGATGAGGCCGATCGCGAGCGCGATGCCGGACACGGCGACCCGATCGACTATCGTGCTCATTTCTTGGGTCGCGAGAATCACGCTGGTGATCGCTCCGGGCCCCGCGATAATCGGCATCGCCAACGGTACCACGGCGATCGATTCGCGTTCGAGCGCTTCTTCGCGCTCGGCCGGCGTCTGCTTGAGTCGCGGAGTTTGGCTCCGCAGCATCGATAGGCCGAGTAGGATCAGAATCACGCCGCCGGCGGCCTGAAGACCGGCCGGCGTCACTCCGAAGAACGCGAGCACCTGAGCTCCGATCCAAGTCACCGCGATCAGAATGATGGTGACCGCGAACGCTGCGGTGCGGGCGATCGACTTCTGTTCTGCGATGGGTCGATCGCCCGCGATGCCGGCAAAAATGGCCAGCGACCCGATCGGGTTGATGATCGTGAAGAGCGTGACCGCGAATGTGACGTAGGACACTCAGGCGCCGGGGCTTCCCAGCGGGCTGGGCGCACACCCGGTCGCTTCGGCCGTGTAAACGATACCGGCGATGCGCCAACCTTCGGAGGTGCGCACGAGGTTGGCGGCGTCGATCCCGCAGTGACTGAACTCGCCATCTCGGTGGAAGTCGTAGGGCGTCCAAACGACCGCGATCGCGCCGCGGATCATGACCGTGGGGTCCCACATCCGTTCGAGGAATTGGACCGAGCCGCCCGAGAGTCCCTGGAGGAACTCGGCCCGGGTACTCTCGTTTAGCGCCGTGCCGTCCGGTGTCTCTCGCGTTCCGATCAGCGAGGCGCTTTCGGTCAACGTTCTCGCGGCGGCCGCCGTGTCTTTGGCGGCCAGGGCGTCAAAGAACGCTTGCACGGTCGCGAGCACGCGTGACTCTTCGGTCATGACCGTGGCGTCCGCCGCGGCCGGGGCGAGCGCCTTCTCCAGTCCCCGCGCCGATGCGAGCCGGCCGGGCGTGCGCTCCAGGGCCGATTGAAAGGCGTCGGCGGCCCCCTCGCGATCCCCCGCAGCAAGGAGCACTTCACCCAACAGTTCGCGGCTCGGCTTCTCAACGAACGGCGGTCCGAACATCACCGGCAGCGCATCCTCGAGACGAGCGGCTTCGGAGAGCGTGGACCGGGCGGCGCCTTCCTGACCCCGCCCGGCTTGCAGCAGCCCCAGAAGCTGCATCTCCAGGACCCGGGCACGCGTCCGAAACGCTTCGGCGCGGTTCGCATCCGCGCCGGCCGGGTTGCCGCCCAGGTAATCGTTCAGCTCGCGCCGGGCGCCCTCGAGGGCTTCGCGAGAAACTTCCGTCGTGACGAGTTCGCCGCGTTGCGCCGCCGCATACCCGTTGATGTAGGTCCAAGTGAGTCGAGCGGGGAGGAGGTCGTCGAGCGGAATCGTCCACCCCAGGGCCTCGTTCTCCCAGTCCTCGGTGTCGAGGACATAACGCGCGAGCATCGCGGCGTAGGAACCGCGCGCAGAGGCATCTGGATCCAGCTGGGTGCTGCCCTGGCCCGCCATCGCTTTCGTGGCCGTTTGATAACATTCGCGGAGAAGGCTGTGTGCGTCGGCCGCCCGATCTTGCTGCAAGTATCCGTACTCGAGCCAGTAGTTGTAGTGCCCGCACCCGGCCGCTTGCGCGCCACGAGCTTCCGCACCGGCGATGGCGACGCGGCGCGCGTTCTCGTTTGCCGCCACCACGTCATCCCACATGCCCATCGCCACGAAGATGTGGGACGTCATGTGCTGCGCGTGGGCGGCGTCGGGAGCGATCCTCGAATAGGCCTGCGCCGCGCGAAGGCCAAGAGGTGCGTGAACCGGGTCATCATAAGAATGGATGAGATAGTGCGCGGCGCCGGGGTGGTTCGGGTGGGCATCGAACACGTCTTCCACGACCGAGGCCGCACGGATGTAGATCGCCGCGTCGCGGCCTTTATGGGCTGTCCCGAGAATCGAGAGCGCGTAGAACGCGGCGGCGTCGGGGTCGGTCGGATAGCGCTCGTGTACGTCCCGCATCGCGTCGGCGTACGCAAAATCTCGGGTCTCTTTTTGCCCACGACCGTAAAGCGTCTCGACGGCCTGGAGATAGGCGCGCTCCCGCGCCGTCGGTGCCTTTGCGAGTCGCGCTTCCCGATTGGCGCCCAACTGTAGCAACAGTCCGCGCGCGGCGGTCGAGTCCTGCTCCAGCCAAATCGGGTGGTTGTGGGTCATGGCTTCGCCCCAAAAGGCCATGACGAAGTCCGGGTCGATTCTGCGGGCCTCGCGGAACGCCTCCGCTGCTTCTCGATATTGGAAGTTGTGAAGCTGGGCGACGCCGTGGAGA
>JAJCZV010000227.1 GCA_029262175.1 Gemmatimonadota bacterium | reverse complement strand
GAGGCCTGGACCGCTCGGACGAAATACTCGCGTAGAGAGGGTTCGTCGTACACGATCTCCATTGCGCGCCCACCCAGGACGTAGCTGGGTCTGACCAGCACTGGATATCCGACGCGCGTCGCCACTGCGACCGCCTCATCGATGCTGGTGGCCGTGCCGCCTTCCGGCATGGGGACGCCGAGCTCGCGGCAGAGGTCTTCGAACCGTCGTCGATCTTCCGCCCGATCGATCGACTCGACGCTCGTGCCCATGATGGGCACGCCCAGTTGTTCGAGACGTCGTGCGATCCGCAGTGGGGTCTGTCCCCCGAACTGGACGATGACGCCCTCGGGATCTTCCTGTTCGACGATCGCGAGCACATCCTCGACCGTAAGGGGCTCGAAATACAGCTTGTCCGAGATATCGAAGTCGGTCGACACCGTCTCGGGATTCGAGTTGATCATGATCGTCTCGAACCCCTCGTCGGCGAGGGCGAGCGAGGCCGAGACGCAGCAGTAGTCGAACTCGATTCCTTGACCGATGCGGTTTGGCCCGCTTCCCAGAATGACGATCTTCCTTCGATCGGAACGAACCGACTCGTTCTCCGCCTCATACGTCGAGTAGAGGTACGGTGTCGCGGCCGGGAACTCTCCCGCGCAGGTGTCGACCGTCTTGAAGACGGGCCGCAGGCCCGCCGCCTGCCGCGCCTCGCGGATCTCGCTCTCGGCGACCCCGCGGAGTTGCGCGAGCTCCCCATCGCCGAACCCGATCCGCTTCATCTTGGTCAAGAGGTCGACGGTCAGTTCATCTGCTGCGCTGAAGGCGCGACCCTGACGGACCAGGTCCTCGATTTGAGCAAGGAACCAGGGGTCGATCCCCGTGAGCTCGTTCGCCTCCGCGACCGTGAGACCAAGCGCAAAGGCGCGATAGAGCTGAAACGGTCGTTCGGGAGTCGGTGTGCGAAGGGCCGCCCGCACGGTCGCGAGCGTTTCGTCGTCGATCCGGTCCTCGCTCGGATCCTCGTCGGGCAGCCAGCCAGCCCGATCGTTCTCGAGCGATCGAAATCCCTTGAGCCAGGCTTGTTGGAAGGTTCGCCCGATCGCCATGACCTCCCCGACGGCTTTCATCTGCACGCCGAGCGTCGGATCCGCATGCGGAAACTTCTCGAATGCGAAGCGGGGAATCTTGACGACGACATAGTCGAGCACCGGCTCGAAGCAGGAGGGCGTGACCTCCGTAATCGCGTTCGGGATCTCGTCGAGTCGAAACCCGACGGCGAGCTTTGCACCGATACGGGCAATCGGAAAACCGGTCGCTTTGGAAGCGAGCGCCGAGCTGCGGGAGACACGGGGGTTCATCTCGACCATGAGCATTTCGCCCGTCGTCGGATGAACGGCGAACTGGACGTTGCAGCCGCCCGCATCCACGCCGATCTCCCGGATGCACCGAATCGCCGCGTCGCGCATGGCCTGATACTCGGGGTCCGAGAGCGTGAGCGCGGGTGCGACCGTGATCGAATCTCCGGTGTGGACCCCCATCGGGTCGAAGTTCTCAATCGAGCATACCACGACCACGTTGTCCGCCTGATCGCGCATGACTTCGAGCTCGAACTCCTTCCACCCGATGATGCTTCGATCGATGAGCACCTCTCCGATCGGCGAGCTCCGGATCGCGGTTCTGATCAAGCCCTCGAACTCATCGCTGTTGTACGCGATGCTCCCCCCCGTGCCACCCAGGGTGAACGAAGGCCGAATGATGGCGGGATAGCCGGTGTCCTTGACGATCTCGAGGGCTTCATCGATGGATCGCGCGAAGCCGCCATGCGTGAGCTCGAGACCGATCCCCCGCATGGCCTCGGCGAACTTCTCTCGATCCTCCGCGGTCTGGATCGCCTCGACATCGGCCCCGATCAGCTCCACGCCATGCTTGGCGAGAACTCCGCTTTCGGCGAGTTCCAGAGAGACGTTGAGGGCCGTCTGGCCTCCCATGGTCGGGAGGAGCGCATCGGGCTTCTCGAGCTCGATGACGCGTTCGATCCACTCGGCCGTGAGCGGCTCGATGTAGGTCGCGTCGGCGATGTCGGGGTCGGTCATGATGGTGGCGGGGTTCGAGTTGACCAAGATGACTCGGTACCCCTCCTCACGGAGCGCGCGGCAAGCTTGCGTCCCGGAGTAGTCGAATTCACAGGCTTGGCCGATCACGATCGGGCCGGAGCCAATGAGAAGAATCGAAGAGATGTCGTCGCGGCGTGGCATCGGGCGGGCAAGCTATGCGCTTGAACGCGGCGGCGCATCTCTTTCGCCGCCGTGATCCCCTCGGGCCCGGCCCTGCACATCTCAAGATGCTAGGGAGCATTGCGCTTATCGGCCTCGGGGCCGCGCCGCCCGATGTCTCAGGTATCGGTCAGGAGACCCAAAGATGATCCGAAGAACGAGTTCACTGCTATTTCTGGCGGTTTTTGGGGTTCTGGCCCTGCCGCATCCGGCGGAGGCCCAGCTGGGCCGAATCCGGCGCGCGGTCCAAGGCGAGCTAGAAAAGAAGGTGGTGAACGTCGCGGGCGACGTGACGGCATGCGCGCTGGGCAACCAAGAATGCGTGGACGAAGCCAAGGAAAACGGCGAAGAGGTGGTCATCGTCGATGAAGATGGGCAGCCCATCACCGACAAAGACGGCAAGCCGGTCACGGATCAGAATCAGGCCGAACTCGCGCAAGAACAGCCCGGGACGGGCCGCTGGGTCGACTACGACTACCTGCGCGGTCGGCTCCCCATGTACAACACATGGTGGAACATCCTGGACCCGGAGCACGCGCCATCGACCATGCCGAATCCGGACCACCGCATCGGTCGCATCCCGTCCAATATCATTTTCGATAAGGGCAACATGCAGTTGATCGAGCTCGATGGTCGGGCAGTCCTCGAGATCACGTCAGAGTCGGTCTTCCATGTCTCTCTCGAGGAGACGCTCCCCGAAGATTTCTCGCTCGAGATCACGTACTACAGCCCGGGTGGTTGGGAGATTACGACGTACTTCGAACCGGTGGTGGCCGGGGAACGCAAGTTTGGAGAAGACCTACAGTACACCTTCATACAGCTGGGTCGCGGCGCGCAGATCTCGCACGCCTACAACGCGGGTAGTGACATGTCTTCGACCTCCGACATCGGGGCCCGAGACGATTTCACGACCGTCGAGTTTCAGATCGATGATGGCTACGCGCTCCTCTACGCCAATGGGGACCGAGCCGCGCAGATTCCGAACTTCAAGCTCCCGTCCGGATCGAATACGATCGAGTTCTCGGTGCCCGGGCAGGCCCGAAACCCAGTCTATATCAGCAGTATTCGAGTGGACTACGGGGTCGACGATCCGGTCGAAGTCGCCGAGGCGTTCGCTACGAAGGGCGAATACACCACGCGGTCGATCTTCTTCGACTTCAATAGCGCCACGCTTCGCGCCGAGTCCACGCCGGAGCTCGAGCGGGTCCAAAAGATGATTGAGGACTATGGCCGCCCCGTCGTGATTGCCGGCCACACGGACGCCATCGGCTCCGACGACTACAACATGGATCTTTCCGCCCAACGGGCGGCGGCGGTCAAGGCCTACCTCGTGGAAGCAGGCGTCGATGCAGATCTGATCGACACGGCCGGGAAGGGCGAGACCGAGCCCGTCGGCGACAACGAAACTGACGAAGGCCGTCAGGCGAATCGCAGAGTCGTCATCACCGGGGCCGGCGGCTAGGACGCCGGGCGCACTCGAGTCGTCGTCACGACGGGGACGCCCGCATCGCGTAGCTGATTGTTGAGTCGTTCGATCGCGGGCAGAATCTCGGCTCGATACCGGGCCTCGAGATCGACCCACTGAGCCGTGAGCAACTGCAGCACGTCAGACTGTTGCTCCGTCGGACGAGCGTCCGAGGACATGATTCCCCGAGCGAGCGAGGCCAGGCGGGCGTACAACAGACGCCGCCAGCGCAGCCCGTCTTGGCCCGTGCCGGTGTGCCGTAGATCGAACAGTTCGCTCTCGAGGTCTGCGATCTGCTTCGAAGCGTCATCGGCCGCGCCGACGAGCGTCTGGCGCGACTCGACGTCGAGATCCTTCAAGCGGTCCGACAGGCCCCCCAACTGAAAGCGAATCTCTTCGCTTTCGCTGATCAATTCCGCTGCGTCGTCCAGCATGTCGTAAAGCGCTCGCGCCGCGGTCAACTGCTCGGCGATATCGGCCTCGGTCCCTAGCGAATCGGGATCTTTGAGGATCGCGAGTCTCTCTGTCAGCGTGTCCGCGCCCGCGATGAGCCGGACCGTGTACGCCCCTGGCGCGACCAGAATCGACAGACGACCGCCGTCGGGCAGGGATCGCCAGCCGCGCTCAGGAAGCGGCAGGTGTGGATTCTCGGTGGGCGGATGCCGGAGCCGCGCAGCGGCCGACTGCGTCGTGCGGAGACCCCAGTTGATTCGGTGCAGTCCCGCGGTTCGATCCGCGAACAGGGTGTTCACTACCGCTCCTTGGCCGTCCAAAATTTCGAGCGAGACCTCGGCGCCCGACTCGAGCGTCTCCGGGAGGAAGTAGTGGATCAGCGCTCCGTAGTCCGGGTTCTCACCGGCCACCGGGTCGTTGGGCTGAGACATCGGGGTGGCTCGGGTCCGAAACCGATAGGCGGGCCTGGGCGCGAAAAGAGTTGGACTCGCCGGTGTGACGTTCTGATCGCGCGCGAGCTGCTGGATGGGTGTGATGTCGTCAAGAATCCAAAATCCGCGGCCGTAGGTCGCGACCACGAGATCGTTGAAGTGTTCCTGTACGGTGATCCAATGGACAGGGGAGGGCGGAAGGTTCGATTGGAGCGAGTCCCAATTCTGGCCGTCGTCGAACGAGACCCACAGACCATTCTCGGTGCCCGCGTATAGGAGCCCGGCGACGGTCGGGTCTTCTCGAAGTACGTGGGTGAACGAGAAGACGGATCGCGGGAGGTCGGCATCGATTCGGCGCCAGGTCGATCCGTAGTCCTCCGTCAGATAGAGATACGGATCGAAGTCGCCCAGTTGATGTCTGTCGACCGCGATGTAGGCTTTCCCGTCGACGTGCCGGGAAGGCTGGATGCTGGACACCGTCCCGCGCGGCCCGAGCTCGGGGATGTTCGGCGTCAGGTCTGTCCAGGTCGCCCCACCGTCTCGCGTCACCTGGACATAGCCATCGTTGGTGCCGGCCCAGATTTCGTCTGCCGTTCGCGGTGACTCGGCGATCGCGAAGACCACTGGCGCGACGGTCGGCCCCGCATCGTCGAACGTCAAGCCGCCCGTTCGTTGCTGCAGTTCAGGATCGTCAGACGTCAGATCGGGACTGATCACGTCCCAGCTCTGACCCCGGTCGGTCGTTCGGTGCACGTGCTGGCTGCCGACATAGACGGTGTTGTGGTCGTGCGGGGAGATCTCGATCGGGAACGTCCACTGCCAGCGGTACTCGAGGTCGCTCCCGGGCCAACTTTCGATCGCGACCGGCCACACCGACACGTTCTGCGTGAGCTGGCTGTCGAGGTCGTGGACATTGAGGATGCCGTCGTAACAGCCGGTCCATACCGTTCGATTATCTACGGTGTCCGGCACGGCGAACCCCACCTCGCACCCGCCGACATCGCGCCATGCTCCGATCGGGATCTCGCCGCCGGTCCGAGTGTTCGACGGCACGATCGCAGAGGGACCGTCTTGCCGGTTGCCGTAGACGTTGTAGGGAATCCGATCGTCGACATGCGCATGATACATCTGCGCGATGGGGAGCTGCGGCCGATACCAGGTGCGACCGCCATTGGTCGAGATCGAGACGCCGCCGTCATGACCCGAGATCATGCGATCGGTGTCCTCCGGGTCGATCCACATCACGTGGTGGTCGTATCCCGGCGAGGGGTTTGTCCGGAAATGCGTCACGCCGCCATCCAACGATGTGAAGTGGCCCGCGGCATGGAAGTAGACTTCGTCCGCGTCTGACGGCGAGACCGTCATTCGCGAGTAGTAGAGCGGCCGAGCATGCAGGTCGTGGCTCCCGTTGACCATGCGCCATGCACGTCCACCGTCATCAGAACGCCAAAGCGTCCCCTGATACGGGTCGGACGGTGCAAACTCGGCGTTGGAGCTCGTTTCAATGAGCGCGTAGATCCGATCGGGGTCGGCGGCCGAGATCCCGAGACCGATCTTCCCCAGCGGCGATACCGGGAGTCCGTTTCCTTCGAGCTTCTCCCAGTTGTCCCCGGCATCGTGCGAGACCCAGAGGCCGGAACCGGGCCCACCGCTCGTGCGACCCCAGGTCTTCACATCGATCTGCCACATCCCGGCGAACAGGATCCGCGGGTTGGTGGGATCCATGATCAGGTCGGAGCACCCGGTCTCGGGATCGACAAAGAGCACGCGTTCCCAGGACAGCCCTCCGTCTTCCGTCCGAAAGACCCCGCGCTCCTCCTGGGGGCCATAGGTATGACCCAAAGCGCAGGCGTACACGATGTCCGGATCGCTGGGGTGAATCGCGAGACGACCGATGCGTCCCGTTTCGTCCAGCCCCCGATGTTCCCAGGAGTCGCCACCATCGGTCGAGCGATAGATCCCGTTGCCAAGCGAGATGTTGGCCCGGATAAATGTCTCGCCGGTCCCCGCCCAAAGCACGTTGTCATCGGACGGCGCAAGAGCGAGCGAACCGATGGAGGAGGCGGGTTGGTCATCGAATACGGGGTCCCAGGAGTGGCCGGCGTCGGTCGATCGCCACACACCGCCCGACGCGGCGCCGACATAGTAGACGTTGGAATTGCCGGGCTCTCCCGTCACGGCGATCACGCGGTTTCCCGTCGGTCCGATGTGGCGATAACGGAGTTGATCGAAGAGGTCGTCGGGAACATCGCCCACCTGCTGGCCAGCTAGCGGGACGCAGACCAGCGATACGATCGGCAGCAGGAGCGCCAATCTTCGGAACGTGCGCATGCGGTTCTCTCTATTCGGCGTGGGTGCGAGGTCGGTTGGGTGAGACGGCGCAGTCGGTACGCGTCACATCACGAGCGAGACATTGCGCACGACCCATGTGGGTACGGCGCGTCCGGCTCGCATAGCGGGTCGGAACAGAAGTGTCTTGGCGACGACTTCCGCCGTCGCATCGAACGATGCGTTTCCCGAAGAAGTTTGAAGCACCGTTTGGTCGACGGTCCCGTCCGCTCGAATCAAGAGCCAGAAGTAGGCCCGTGTCCGAGCCTCGAGGCTCTCGGCCCGCACGACCGGAAGAAGCGCTTTGGTGACGTTGGCCTGGGTCTCCGTATCCCAAACCGGGAGCGGGCTCTCGTCATACGGGATGTAAGAAGGCCCGAGGTTGCGGAGCACGTCGAGATCCTCGCTGACCGGTGCCGCCGCGCGCGCCTCTTCGATCGCAGCCGCGATCGAGTCGCGGAGCGTGACCGCGGCGAGCGAGTCTTGAAGAGCCGCGGCGACGGAGTCTCGGCGAAACGCTGCCGTGATCGAGTCGCGTCGTGCCACGGCCGCAACCGAGTCGCGTCGTGCCGCAGCCGCAACCGAGTCGCGTCGTGCCGCAGCCGCAGCCGAGTCGCGTCGTGCCGCAGCCGCAGCCAAGTCGCGCGCGGCCGCTTCGATCGAATCGCGCCTTGCCGCTGCGGCGATCGAGTCTCTCCGCAGCCCCTCCGCGATCGATGCCTGTTCGGCAGCCTCGATGGAATCCCGTCGTGCGGCCGCCGCCGCCTCCTCGCGTCTCGCGGCCGCTTGGATCGACTCGCCCGAGGCTGCGGCGATCGAATCGCGGACGGCGGCTCGGATCGAATCGATGATGGCCGCGACGGCAGGCGATGGCGGCTCGTAGGACACGTCCGGGTCGGGCTCGGTCTGCACGGGCGGGGTCGAAGGAGATACGGTGGGGGCCGGCGGGCGGCGCAGCGCCGTCCGACACGAAGCGAGGGATACGACAAGCAGGATCGCGAGCAGCCTCAAGAAGGACCGGACTCCCCGGCTTCTCGCTTCGCGCCTTCCCTGCGAACTGCCGTTGCAATGAGGAGGGCGAGTCCGCCCCACACAAACCCCAAAATCAAGATCATCGTGATGATCGTCGTCGTCGTCACTGCTCAAGCTCCGTTGTTCGCGAGTCCCAAGTCGTCGGCGATACTCTGCATGGCGGCGATCACGAACACGATGTGCTCCGGCATCTCCTCACCGAGTTCCTCGCAGCACCGTCTCATCTCGTCGCGATCGAGCGCCGCGGCAAACGCCTTGTCCTTCATCTTCTTGGTTACGGACTTTGCCTTCATGCCTTCGAGGCGCGTCGGGCGGACCAATGCGCACGCGGTGATGAACCCCGTGAGCTCGTCTACCGCGCGAAGCGTCTTGGACAGCCGTGAAGATGCCTCGACGCCGGTATAGTCGGCGTGCGCCATGATCGCTTCAAGAATGTCCTCGTCCACGCCACGTTCCCGCAGAATGGCGACGCCGGTGGACGGGTGCTCTTCGTTTGGAGAGTGGGCTTCGTTGGGCCATTTCTCGTAGTCGAAGTCGTGCAACAGGCCGGTAACTCCCCACCGATCCTCATCCTCGCCGTATTTGCGAGCATACGCACGCATCGACACCTCGACCGACGCCATGTGACGACGAAGGCCGGGTCCTTCCGTGTACTCCTGCACCAACGCCAATGCTTCTTCGCGACTGGGAACCATCGCGTCTACCCTCCTCGAAGTGCGGACAATAGGCGATCCGGCTCGCTCGAACTGAGCATCACGGAGTAGCCATCGCGGGTCGGAACGTACACTACCCGAGCCCGGTCCGTGAGATAAATCAAGGCCTTCTCTCCATTGCGGAGTCGGAACCACCCGGATGCGAACCCTCCGATGCCGGTACCCATCGTACGCGCGGTGGGTCGTAGACTCGGCTCGTCATCGAGGTTGATGACCCGCGCCTCATCGATACGAAGCCGCTCTAGCGGGATGGTTCGACCCCAAAGATCTCCCACGAGCCGAAGCCCCTGGGGGGACACCTCCGCCCGACTGTGTTTTACCGACCAGGCCACCCAGCCGAGCATTCCGGCGACGGCGAGCAAGAACGCGATGACGGCAATAAGGAACCAAACAGCTCGGCCACCGCCAGCCGGAATCGGAAAGACTTGCACAAACAGGTCTCCTATGCGTCGCGAGGTTTCTTGCCGAGGAGCGCCGCCCGGACCACGGCTGCACTCCCAAATCTGTCCGCGAGCGCGTCGACGGCCTCGGCCACCTTGTGACCCGGTGCGTCGGTTTGGGCGGGTTGGCCTTCCGCGTCGAGCAAGTCGAGCTGGGGTGCGGCGGCCGGGTCGAACCCGGTCATCCCGATTCCGATGAGGCGGATGCGGCGAGATGGCTCATCAGCCGAGCGGAACAGGTCTCGCGCGACCGGCCAAATCTCCTCGGTCGTCATGGCTGGTTGCCGGAGCGTCTTCTGTCGCGTGTGGGTCTCGAAACCATCCCAACGATACTTGAGCTGGATCGTACGGCCCGCGAGATGTTTCCGGCGGACGGCTCGCGCCACCCCATCGCAAAGACCGAGCAGCGTCCGCTCGACCCGCGCTCGGTCCGCCACGTCCTCGGAGAACGTGACCTCTTTGCTCAGAGACTTTCTGCCCAAGCTCGACTTGACTCTTCGAGGGTCGAGTCCGTTCGCCAGATTGTGAAAGTGCCGTCCGGATCGTCCCAGCGAGGCTTCGAGCACCGCAGGGTCGACACGCGCGAGATCGCCGATCTTGTGAAAGCCGAGGCGTCGTAGCCGCGTCTGCGTCTTTGGTCCGGCTCCCCAAAGCCGCGACACATCGAGCGGCGCCAAGAAGGCGGCTTCCGTACCGGCGGGGACTACGACCAGCCCGTCCGGTTTCTCCAAGTCACTGGCCACTTTCGCCACGTACTTGCTTGCCGCGACCCCGACCGACGCGGTCAAGCGTTCTTCGTCTCGGATTCGCTTGCGCACCTGCGCCGCGATCTCGGGTCCAGACCCGAACAACCGCCGGCTCGCGGTGACATCGAGAAACGCTTCGTCGAGAGACAACCCTTCGACCTGGTCGGTGAACGATCGAAAGATCTCGAAGATCGCCGACGAAATCTCGGCGTAGAGGGAGATTCGCGGCCGGATGAACACAGCATGCGGACAGCGGCGATAGGCTTGGGAAATCGGCATCGCGGAGTGAACGCCATACTTCCGCGCGGCATAGTTGGCGGTCGAGACGACGCCGCGTGCGCGCCCACCCTTTGGATCCGAGCCGATCACCACGGGCTTGTCGGCCAACGACGGATCTTCGCGCATCTCGACGGCGGCGTAGAAGGCGTCCATGTCGACGTGCAGAATGGTCTTCATCGCCCCGCTGCTCCTCCGACTTCGCGTTCGTCGAGAACCCGGCGGGCGCGACCGGGCGCATCGGTGACCAAGCCGTCGACGCCCCAATCAAAGAGTCGGCGCATGTCGTCCGGTCGGTTCACCGTCCAAACAAAGACGCCGATTCCGTCGGCGTGAGCACGCCGGACGAAGCGCGGGGACACGATCCGGATCAGGCGGTATTTCTCGGGAACCATCGCCGCGTCCACCTGCTTGGGCGCAAAGAGTCCAGCGAGTCCCACTTTGCCCGAGAGCACGTAGCCGCGGAGCTCATCTTGATACGTGCAGCGCCAGCGAGCCATGCGTCCTGCGGGCTCGACTTCCGCCCGCTTGAATCCTCCCACCAGGATACGTTCGCGGTCTTTGTTCTTTTGCAGCCATTCGCCCATCTCGTGACCCGCGGCCAGAGACTTGATCTCGGTGACGACCGGCAAATCTCCCAGCACTTCGAGCACTTCTTCCAGCGTCGGGATCCGAATCCCCTGACCGCGATACGGAAACGTCTTTCCGCCGTCGGTCGTGAATCGATAGCCGGCGTCGAAT
>JAJCZV010000226.1 GCA_029262175.1 Gemmatimonadota bacterium | reverse complement strand
AAGGCGGCGACGCGGACCTCCGCCTCGTAAAGACCTTCGGGCCATTCGCCCACCGAACCGGCCTGGGGGATCACGACCAACTCCGCGCCCAACTCGCCGAGACGACGCATGTACTCGGGGTAGTGACGATCGTAACAGATCGCGACTCCGATCCGACCGACCGCCGTATCGTAGACCGGCGCATTCGTATCGCCCTCGGCGTAGTAGCCTTGTTCGTGGAAACAGGCGTACTCGGTGATATGGAGCATGCGGGTCACCCCCAGTAACTCGCCGCTCGCATCGAACACGGGAGAGCTGTCGTAGCGCAGGCCGTCGTCTCCGAGTTCGTATTGGTTGAACACCGTCACCAGCCCGAGTTCACCGGCCCGGGCGCCGATTCGGTCCGCCGTCGGCCCCGGGATCGGTTCGGCCAGCCCCGCCGCACGCGGATCGCCCTGGCGTTGAGGAAAGAACCCGTCGATCGCCAATTCTGCGAAGGCGACGAGTTCTGCCCCGCCGTCCGCAGCCGTCCCCATGGCGGCGAGCGCTCGAGCGAGGTTCTGGGCGCGGTCGGGTCCCGCCGCCTGCTGTATGAGTGCAATCTTCATCGGGTGTACGTCTCCAATGCGTACCAAAAATACGTCGGGACACCGTCCTGAGCGGACCGTGCAGGTGGGATCTTCGGCGCGTGCTGCTCGGGCCGCAACGGGTACGCGCGTCCATTACATTATCGTCATGTGCGGACGCTTTAGTCTTCAGACGCCGGTGCCCGACCTCGCGGAGCTGTTCGATGCCGATGCCCGGTCGGTACAGGCGCGCGACGCTCGCTTCAACGTGGCTCCCACGGAACACATCCTCATCGTGCGTCCGACCGACGAGGGACGTCGTTTGGCGACCGTGCGCTGGGGGCTGATCCCCAATTGGGCCAGGGCACCCGGCGACCTCCCCCTCATGATCAACGCGCGAGCCGAGACACTCGAAATCAAGCCCGCTTTCCGGGACCTGATCCCGGATCGTCGCTGTGCCGTGCTGGCCGACGGGTTTTTCGAGTGGCGGCAAGAGCGCGGTCTCAAGCAGCCCTACTTTGTCCGTCGACGCGACCGGAAGCCCCTGGCGTTCGCCGGTTTGTGGGACCGCTGGCAAGGGCCGGACGGCGCGGTCGAGTCGTGCTCGATCGTGACGACCGACGCCAACCACCTGCTGGAACCGCTGCACCACAGAATGCCCGTAATCCTGGACGAGCCGGGTCAACAGCTCTGGCTCGCCCGTGAAATCGACGCCGATACGCTCGATCCGCTCGTCCCCTGTGAGGACGATCTCCTGGAAGTGATTCCGGTGAGTCCACGCGTCAACAGGATCGCGTGTGACGATCCGGACTGCGTGGAGCCGATGGGTGCGACCATCCGGGTGTCGGACGCTTGGGTCGACCGTCCGCCGGTCGGAGACGCCCCGGAATCCCAACTCGGGTTGTTCTAGCCAGCCCTTCCTGCACCCCTCCGGCACTTTTTCACGTTAGGTACGACGGATAGCTGCCGCAGGCGCGCGACAGTCGCCGCGCGGCCCTCATGCCACACTTTGGAAACCCAAAATGTCCACCGATGCCACAACTCGTTCGACCAAAGTATCTTGCGATCCTCGCCTCGCCGGAATGTCACTTGCCCTTCCTTCGCCCCGTGTCCAGACCGGTGGGGCGATGTCGCCCACGCGTTCCGGTAACGATCATGCAACGAGTTATCACGATCCCGGGCAAAAGCGGCGATCGCGAGGAAGTGGGGTTATGGCGGATATCCGATGGTACACGGACGTGGGCTCGGAGCACCTCGAAGAGGTCGGCGGCAAGAACGCATCGCTCGGGGAGATGACGCGGACATTGATCGAGCAGGGCGTCCGCGTTCCACGCGGCTTCGCCCTCACGGCCTCCGCCTATCGCGACTTCATAGAGTACAACCAGTTCGCACCTGAGATTCGCGCTCACCTCGAAGACATCGACTCGGGATTTCGCACGCTCGCAGATGTAGGGGCGTCCATCCGTAAGTTGATCCTGTCCGGCGCCTTCCCAAATCGAATCCAGCAGTCGCTCAACGAAGCGTATGCCGCGCTCAGCGCGAACTACGAACCCGACCATCTAGACGTCGCTGTCCGTAGCTCCGCGACCGCTGAAGATCTTCCAGAGGCGAGCTTCGCCGGGCAACAAGAAACGTTTCTGAACGTGAGAGGCCCCGACGCCGTTCTCGAGGCGTGTCGGAAGTGCTATGCATCGCTCTTCACTGATCGCGCGATCGTCTATCGAGCGCGCCAGGGTTTCGATCATCTCGAGGTCGCGCTCTCCGTCGGTATTCAGCGCATGGTGCGCTCGGATCTCGGCTCCGCGGGCGTCTGCTTCTCGATCGACACGGAAACCGGGTTCCCCGATGTCGTCATCATCTCGGCGGCGTGGGGTCTCGGCGAGACGGTAGTCCAGGGCACCGTGACCCCCGACCAATACTCTGTTTTCAAACCGCTCCTCAACGAACCCGGCGTGTCCCCTATCGTCGACCGCACGCTGGGTTCGAAGGAGCGGAAGATGATCTATCGCAACCGGGACGAGGAATGCGACCAGCCGGTGTGCGAAGTGGACACGTCCGAGGCCGAACGAAATTCATACGTTCTTTCGGACGAGGACGTTTTGGAGTTGGCGCGGTACGTGGTAACGATCGAAGACCACTATCAGCGTCCCATGGACATCGAGTGGGCCAAGGATGGAAAAACCGGCGAACTGTTTATCGTTCAGGCGCGCCCCGAAACCGTCCAGTCGCGTTCGGACACGAGCGTACTCAAGACCTACGACCTCGTTGGCACGAGCGACCGATTGGTCACGGGCATCAGCGTCGGGCAATCCATCGCGACGGGCCGCGTGTGCGTGATCAAAGATCCGTCCGAGATCGACCGATTCGTGGACGGTGCAATTCTCGTCACAGAAATGACGGATCCTGATTGGGTTCCGGTCATGGAACGCGCCTCCGGAATCGTCACGAATTCTGGGGGCCGCACCTGTCACGCCGCGATCGTCAGTCGTGAGCTGGGTACGCCGGCTGTGGTCGGATGCGGGGATGCCACCGAGCTTCTCGAGGCCGGGCAGGAGGTCACGTTGTCCTGCGCTGAGGGCGAGGTGGGCTACATCTATGATGGCTTCCTGGAGTTCGAGGAGACCGAAGTCGATCTCGATGTGCCGGAGACCAAGACGGACATGATGCTCAACATCGGGAGTCCCGCCGCCGCGTTTCGCTGGTGGCGCCTACCCTCCAAGGGGGTCGGGCTCGCCCGCATGGAGTTCATCATCTCCAACCACATCCAGATCCATCCGATGGCGCTCGTGAAGTACGACGAACTCGAAGATGAGGGCGTCAAGGCCACGATCGCCGAGCTCACCCGGGGCTACGAAGACAAGACGCGCTATTTCGTCGATCACTTGGCGCGGGGCGTCGCCAAAATCGCAGCCGCGAGCTATCCGCACCCGGTCATCGTTCGCATGAGTGACTTCAAAACCAACGAGTACGCAGACCTCATCGGCGGCGCTAAGTTCGAGACTCCCGAGAACAACCCGATGCTCGGTTTCCGGGGCGCTTCACGGTACTACAGCGACCGATATCGCGAAGGGTTCGCCCTGGAGTGCGAAGCCATCCGGTGCGTCCGCGAAGAGATCGGGCTCAAGAACGTCTTGATCATGATTCCGTTTTGTCGGACGATCGAAGAGGCGGACCGCGTGCTGGCCACGCTCGCTGACAACGGTCTCGTCCGGGGAGAAGACGGTCTCGAGGTCTACGTCATGGCCGAAGTACCGTCCAACATCATCCTCGCCGACCAATTCGCGGAGCGATTCGACGGCTTTTCGATCGGGTCGAACGATCTAACGCAGCTCATTTTGGGCGTCGATCGCGACTCGGCGGCCCTCGCCGAACTGTTTGACGAACGCAACGAGGCGGTAAAACGCGCGATCACCGACTTGATCGAGCGCGCTCATGCCAAGGGCTGCAAGGTCGGGATCTGCGGGCAGGCTCCGAGCGACCACGCGGACTTCGCTGAGTTCCTGGTCGAGGCGGGCATCGATTCGATGTCGCTCAATCCGGACAGTCTCGTAGGCGTCAAGCGGCGGATCGCCGCGATGGAGGCTCAGGCGGTACTCGACGAAACCCCGGTCCGTCCGGCCACCGACGCCGCGCGACACCGGCGGCCGCGAGTTGCACCCCGATCGCAGGAGATCGAGCACGTCGTGACCGGTTAGGCGCCTTCCAAAGCGTCGCGAATTCTCTTCTCGAGACGACCCGTCGTTTCCGGTCCCAACCGGAGGCTGCGGATATGGTCGAGAAAGATCCGTTCGAAATTGAAGTAGGGGTAGCACCTCTTACATCGCTCGATGTGCGAGCGCACCTTCTCCGTCCAGTCTTCGCTCAGTTCACCATCGAGGTATTCGTAGAGTCGGCCCAGAGCGTCTTGGCACCCCACACCGCCATCCGAGTTCGCGCTCAAGACAGATATCCCATCTCGAGGGCGTAATCGAGCAACTTGACCTGCAATCGCTTTCGCGCCCGGAAGAGTCGAGATTTGACGGTACCCACGGGTATCTCCATGACTTCGGCGATCTCCTGGTAGCTCAGCCCTTCTAGATCAGAGAGTACGATGGGAACCCGAAACTCATCGGGGAGCCCATCGATCGCCGCAATCACCTCCTTGTCGATCAATCGGTCGAAGAAGTGTCCCTCCGGGTCGACTGCGGACACCTCCGCGAACACGGACCGATCTGCCACCTCGTCGTATTCCACGGGCGTGGGTCTTCGCTGCGCGCTTCTGAACTCGTTGATAAACGTGTTGCGAAGGATGGTCATGAGCCAGGCGCGACAATTGGTACCCAGGCGGAAGTCGTCCCAGGCTCGAAACGCTTTGAGGAGCGAATCCTGAACCAGATCTTCCGAGCGGGCGGTGTCCCCACCCGTCAGACGCAAGGCGAGGCCGAACAACGCGTCGATATGGACCAACGCCTCGGACTCGAACTGTTCCCTCTTGTCCCGGTCGCGCGTCATCGGCTCTCAGAGTGGGGGATGACCGGTGGTGAGTCGTGGAAGAGACGGGCCGGGGTCGTCGCTGGCAACGGAACTCCGCCAGGGCCGGAAATGTTCCGGGGTTGGTCCGTCGGGTCGACGGACTCTCGGCCCGCGTGCTTCCAATGGATTCTAGGCATCTGACATGCGAAACGCTGTGCTTCTCGCTGGAGTGACGCTGGCGGTGATCGCCGCCCCAGCCTGCGCCCAAGAAGGCGCCCCCTCTTCCGCGTCGGACTCCGTCGAGGTCGCCCGTTGGCTTGGTCGGGGCGAGCCTTGGCGCACCGATTTTTCTACCCTCACGGTCCCTCCCGGCGAGATCGTCTCGGGCGGCCCTCCGAAGGACGGCATTCCGGCCATCGACCGCCCGACCTTCGAATCGGCGCAGGAGGCGGATGAATGGCTCGAGGACGAGGAACCCGTCATCCTCTTGGAGGTGGACGGTGTGGCACGGGCCTATCCACTACGAATCCTGATTCGTCATGAGATCGTGAACGATGTCTTCCAGGATCGGCCGGTGGTCGTCACGTATTGCCCCCTCTGCAACACCTCATTGGTGTTCGACGGACGCGTAAACGACCTGACGCTCGATTTCGGGACTACCGGCCGGCTGCGTCACTCCGACCTCGTGATGTACGACCGGCAAACCGAGACTTGGTGGCAGCAGGCGAGCGGAGAAGGGATCGTCGGCGAACTCGCCGGCGTTCTCCTGGATTTTCTTCCAGCCAATACGATGTCTTGGGAGTCCGCTCGTGCGCTTCACCCGGATCTCGATGTGCTCTCCCGGGACACGGGGTTCGGGATCGCGTACGGCCGAAACCCCTACGTCGGATATGATAGCCAGAGTGGACCGATTCCCGGCTTCTTCCAACCAGAACTCGATCCCCGCTTTCCGGCGCTCGAGCGCGTGGCTGCCCTGCTGAACGGTGACGGTTGGGCAGCTCCGTTCTCGGAACTCGAGAAGACGCGGGTCGCTGAGGGGGAATCCGACGTGGGACCCTTCGTCGTGTTCTGGCAGGCAGGCGTGTCGAGCGCGGTCGACGCCAGCCAAGTCGCAGACGGGCGGGACGTAGGCCAGAGCGCGGCCTTCGATCGCCGTCTGGGGGATCGCGTGCTTACCTTCGAGTTCGTGGGCGGCGAACACCGGGATCGGGAGACCGGATCCGCATGGGATTTTGCGGGCCGGGCGACCGACGGACCGTTCGAGGGCCGTCGGCTCGAGCCCATCGCCCACGGCAATCATTTTTGGTTTGCATGGGCCGCTTTCCGTCCGAACACGGCGGTCTGGCGAGCCCCCTAAACGAGACAAGAACCCGACCAGGTGTACGAGAGTTGAAACGCCCCCGACTTGCTTGCGCGGTGTGGATGGCCTTCGCCGCCGTTTCGATCGCCGGTTGTGAGCGCCCTGCCCCTGCCACCCTTGAGGCCGCGCCCCCTCCGCTGCCAATGGCCGTCGCGAACAACGCCGTTGCGGCGGTGGAAAACGGTGACGGATGGTCGCTGTTTTCGTTCCTTGGCATCGACTCCACAAAAATCTGGCGGGGGGTCACCGATGTGTCGTACCGCTGGGACGTGGGGACGGCCGCTTGGCGAAGGATAGAGCCGCCGCCTGGCCCGGCGAGGCTGGCCGCGACGGCGCAGACCGTGGGCGGTCGCATCTATCTCTTCGGCGGCTACACGGTCGCCGAAGATGGCGCGGAACAATCGGTCCCGGCGGTCGACGTGTTCGATCCCATCACCGAACAGTGGAGCGCATCAGCGCCGATTCCGATCCCCGTAGACGATGCCGTTTCCGGCGTATGGCGCGATTCGCTGATCTACCTCATCTCGGGCTGGCACGACTCGGACAACGAGGCTGCGGTCCAAATCTACGATCCCTCAAACGACCGTTGGCAGTCGGGCACGCCCGTCCCCGGGCCTCCCGTATTCGGACACGCCGGCGGCATCAGCGGCGACGCCATCGTCTACATCGACGGCACTCGGGTCGACCAAGATCCGCGCGCGTTCGTGCTGGAAGGATCTTCTTGGATCGGACGCATCGATCCGAGCGCTCCGGCCGACATTTCCTGGGCGCGACTTCCGGATCACCCTGGACCCGCGCTATACCGCGCAGCGTCGACGGGACTCGAGGGGTCCGTCATCTTCGCTGGCGGGAGCGACAACACCTACAACTTCGACGGTTTGGGATACAACGGGGTGCCGGCCGAGCCGTCGCCGCGGGTGTTCGCGTTCGATCTCGAGACAGAAACCTGGGTGCGGCACGATGATCTCGCGGTGCCCACGATGGACCACCGCAACTTGGCTCGTGCCGCTGGACGAGTCTTTTCAATAGGAGGGATGACTTCTGGACAGCAAGTGACCCGCCGCGCTGTGGAAATCGTCGTACATCATTGAGATCCACCCTGAGGAGAACGCGCCGCCTTCCGCGATGGCGAGCGGCGGCGCGCCCAGGTCCTCCGTCGTGACTAGAAGCTGGCTACGAGCGCCACGGTAAAGATCGTGTCAAACTCGTTGAGCGGCACCAACACGGTGTCGCCCGTCGGCGTGCCGAGCGGCTGCTCGAGCCGTACGCCGGTCAGAGCGGGCAGGTTGTCGAACAACACGCGGAAGCTCGTCTTAAAGGCGAGCGCATCGTTGATATCGACGATCAACGAGTTGGTAAAATCGGCCCGGAAGTCGGACGTCTCGTTCAGACTCTCATCGACGACAAGCAGACTCTCAAACGAAGAAGACGCGCTGAGCTGACGCCAAAACTCGGAGTTGAAGCGAAGACCGGCGAACGAGTCGGAGGTCGTCGGATCTTCCACCACGTCGCTCTGAGAAGTGAACGTAAAACCATACCCGGTCTTGAACCGGGTCGACTCGCTGTCGACCCACGTGTTCCCTATACCGCCGACGAACGTGTAGCGGTTGTCAAACCCGGCAAAGGTGTTTCGGTCCCACCCGGCACCCGTGTACAGGAACACACGATCAGACAGAGACTTCTCGTAGCGCACCGCCGCAAAATAGTTTTCCGCCGTGAGCTCGGTGTTCGTGGTTTCGTTGACGGTGAACGCGGTGGTGGTTCCCAGGGCCGTACGTGCGGTCCTGCCCGTCTTCGCTCGCAGGCTGCCGACGCGAAAGGAAAGTTGTGAGCCTTCCCACAGGTGCCGGGCGCTACCGCCGAGACCAAAGGTCTGGGCGCTGGAGTTTCCCCCGGTAAACAGCAGGCTCAGCTCTGCGGCTGCAAACCAACCCAACTCCGGTTCATCCTGCGCGCTCAGCGACGCAGGCAATAGCGCGATCAATAGAGCAACGGCGGCCGCGGTCAATCGCGCGACACGACGGGGGTTTATATATGTCATTCGTAATCTGCCTCGATTCATACCTTCTCCCGTTTTGCGGCCTTCAGCCGCTCTCGTTTGGACTGCTCGATTACTTCTCTTGGTCAAATCAACTTCACTCACTGACGAACGATCTCCTCGAGGAAGACGCTGTTCGCGACTGCCACGATCTGTTCGCCATCCTGCAGGAGAGTTTGCGTCGGCGTGATCGCAGTCAGCCGACCCTGCGCCTCCCCGACTTGCAGCGTCTCTCCCATTTGAAATGTCTTCCGCGCGTAGTAGCCGGCCAGGATGTTCCGGGTCACGTCTCGCGAGCCCAGTCCAAAGGAAAGACCGAACGCCAGGGCGAACGCCGCAAGCGCTCCCATCACCACCACTCGAACGATTTCCGTATCGATTCGGAGCTGCCCGATCGCCATGATCCCGACCACGAACATCAGCCCTGCGGTCGCGAGCGTGCCGAGCGAAGCCGCGAATTCGATCCCTGAGCTATCGGCGGCGCCACCCACGGCCTTGCCGACGGCCTGGGCCGCCACGCTTCCGAGGACCAGAATTACGACAGCCGCCAACAGGTGCGGGATGTACGCCATGAACGAGGCCAGGGCCGACGAGACCGCCGTGAGTCCGAGCCCATCCGCTCCCGTCTGTAGGAACATCAGAAGGATGAGAAAATACGCGATGCGCGCGAGCACCGTCGACGCCGGCTGGGACACTCCGACGCGGCTGAGCGTCTGATCGATACCCAGTCGCTCAAGCCCCGAGTCGAGCTTTATCCGCCGCAACGCCGAGCGGAGACCTCGCTCAACCAGTTTTGCGATGATGATCGCCAAGAGGAGCAAGACGATGCCGACCACGACGCGAGGAGCTCCCGAAATGATCGAGTCGAGGAGTCCCCGAAATGCATCCGTCAGCTGAGTGCCAATCGTTTCCATCTTATCCGCCTTTGTCTTCCCGGCTCGACTTCGCTAAGCCCAGCATCGTCATTAGGTACTGCATGAATCCATGCGCCCACGCCGAAAACGAGAGATCAAGGAGGTCGTTGCCGAGGACTCTCCGATCGATTCGTCGCTTGAGTCTGTCTCCAAAATCGGGGCTTGGGTCGAGCATGAGCATGGAGACGCGGCGAACGGCCTCTCCAGTCTCGATCTCGTCTCCCACTGCGTCGTCATCGTCATCCGCGCGACTGTCGTCGTTCAAGAAGCACCGGCCCCTTCCCGAGTCGGTGCACCGAACCGCTCTGCGTATCGCTCACGAAACTCCGCGCGCCCTCGTTTCACTCGCATCTTGATCGCGGAGAGCCCGATCCCGAGCGTCTCGGCGATCTCCTGATAGGAGAACTCGTCCAGGTCGCGCATGAGCAACGCGACTCGAAGCGTGTCGCTCATCTCGTCTAGAATGATGTCGATCCGAGTTCGCTCGTCCTGAGCCTCCAGTCGACTCGCCCCCACGGGCTGCGTGCGGACGCGCTCGTCCTCGTGGATCCCAGGCGCATCGACGTCTATTTCGTCCGGATCGCGACTCTTCTTTTTCAGATAGTTGAGGCACCGATTGACTTTGATTCTCCTCACCCAGGTTCCGAACTCCGCCTCTCCGCGAAAACGGTCAAGACCAAAAAACGCTCGGACGAAAACGTCCTGGGCCAGATCCTCCGCATCGGCCGACGAACGGGTCATGTAGCGACAATTGGCCAACACCTTGGCTTGGTGCCGCTCCACGAGTTGATCGAAGGCGCGCAGATCGCCGGTGCCCGCGTTTTGCACGATCGTCACCAAGTCTCGGTCGGTGTGGTCGATCCACCGCTGATCCCCCGCACTCCCGTCGTTGCGCTTCATGATCTGTTACTCGTTGACCACCGGCTCGAGCAAAAGTCACACGGCGTCTCCGCGCCGTTGCCGGTTCCCGGATGGACGAAGTGCATCGGCGCTGTCTTCATCTTGGCTTGCGACCTCCAATTAGATCTGTCCATAATGCGCGCCTGGGCCGCTCGGAATCGGGGCATGTGACTCCGATCATGACAGGGTTGTCAGTCCCAGTATCTAATACCACGGGGGAGCTTGGATCTGGTTCGGCGCCCGCCAGGGGCGATCGACGATCCCAGCCTATGTGCAATCCGAGGTTTTCGGAAGGAGTCCTTACGTGCTCAAACAGTTCAAGGAGTTCGCGGTCAAGGGCAATATGCTCGACATGGCCGTCGGAATCGTGATCGGTGCCGCATTCGGTACCATCATTACATCGCTCGTAAACGATATCATCATGCCGCCGATCGGCATGGCAACGGGCGGCCTCGATTTTAGCCAGCTACACGCCGTACTACAGCCGGGCACACCGGCGGGACCGTACGCCTCGCTTGCCGCTGCGAGCGAAGCCGGCGCGATCACCCTCAATTGGGGCGCGTTCATCAATAACATCATCAGCTTTCTGATCATCGCATTCGCGCTGTTTATGGTGGTCCGGGGCTACAACACCCTCAAAGCCGAGATGGCGGAGCCAGAGCCAGAGGCGGCACCGGCCGGGCCCACGGCCGAGGAACTGCTGACGGAGATTCGGGACTCTTTGAAAGCGCAGGCATAGCAAGGGGCTCGCTCGAGCCCCGAGCTTCGCAAAAAAAAGGGGCCCCGGTCGGGCCCTCTTTTTTTCTCGGGACTGAGGCGAGGTCGCTACTCTATGATGCGCAACGTGCGAACGAGGTTCGGGCGGAAGCCGTCCCCCGCGGGACGAGCCGCCGAGACGCCGGAATAGCCCATCAGGATCAGTCGCACCTCGCTCGACAGCACGGTTTCGACAAAGACGCCCGCGAGGTTTCCGACCACGACCGTCTTCTGATTGGAGCCCGGCGCGGTTTCCGGACGGATCAGGGCGACCGGTCGGATCCTTGTGCTCGAACGGCAGTTGGTTGGATCGCCGAGGCCGAGCGCGGTGGCGTCCGTCACGCACCGAAGCGCCGGATCCCACGCCGCCTGCGGATCGCTTCCGATCAACACCTGCATGGACAAGTTGGTGGCCAGCGGCATGGGGGTCGGATCCGACACGAGGTCATCTCCCCAGTCGTACACCCGTCCGGGATCGAGGCACGTTTCGATCGAGGTCTGATAGCTTCCCGGACCACCCGGAAGCTCATTCGGCGCAAACGGGAAATACCAGGTCGGCATCGGATTCGCCTGGTCCGACGGGGTCGCTCCGGCCGGCTCGGCCGTGATCACCACGCCGACATCGTCCTGGTCATACCCCGTGTATGTGTTGGTCGGCGCGCTCGGGTCATAGGCCTCGTAATAATCGATCCCGACGTCGAAACGGTTCGGATCGCCACCGAGCTCATTCCACCGATCCACGAGAAAGAGCGGGAGCGCGCAAAGAACGGCGGACGCCGGCGACGCTTCAACCGTAGCGCTCGTGCGGATGTCGACGGACGAAATCCCGAGAGCGCCGCCAAAGGCCGTCGGGATCGCGTTCCCGCGAGCCTGCGTGTGGTTGACCACCACCGTCACCGTCTGGTTCGCCGCATCGGGGACGATGTCCGCGCTTTGGAGCGTCACGAGCGCGTTGTTCACGTTGTTGCGAAGTGCGAAGTCCTTCGCCCAACCGTCAATCGCGACATCGACGTTCGGAGCCGCCGCGTGGATGTATGCGCTCGCACCCGCATGGGCGGCAAAATCCGCGACCCGCTGAGACTCCGTGCGAACGGCCATCATATGGCCGAGGTCGATCGCCATGGCAGCGGAACCCAACAGTATCGTCATTCCAAACGCGACGGTCACGGTGATGGCGCCTCGCTCATCGCGCGCGGCAGACCAGCGGCGGCGCTGGCGTAGCTCTAAATCCGGTGTTCGCAACTTGTTCACAGAAACCATTCGAGTGAAGAAAAGAGGTCGACGCTCTTCGACCCCAGAAACTGCGTTTGCTCCAGACACTAGGGCAAGGTACGTGGCGGCGACCCCGCTTGCGGCGGACGAATCCGTCTCGCGCGCGTGTCGAACGCGATCATCGCGGACACTCGACCCGAGGCGTCTCGCTCAAATCGCAGGTCGGCCCCATCTGAGGCAATCACAAACCGATCGCGCGCAACATAAAAGATCTCCGACGGCTCGGCATCTCCGATCTGCAGCTCCAGTCGTCCCCGGCGCCAGCGCGTGGTGACCTGTACGTCCGGAGCAGCCTCGAGTCGGTACCGACCCGCATACTGCCTTCCGGCAGCCGCGGTCAGTTCCAGCACGCGGATCTCCTTGGCTCGATAAGCCGGCCAGTCGTACTCCTGCGCGATCCCGGCGAGAATCTCCTGGATGAGCGGACTGCCATTGTCGGAGTTGGTCAAAATGACGGCCCCGAGCCCGCGACGGGGAAAATACACCAGCTCAGACCGGAAGCCCTCGTTCGCCCCGCCGTGGTGGAAGCGGAAATCGAGCCCGTTGCCCGAGGTCTGCGGCCCCAGCCCCCATTCTCCCAGACCCGGCTGCACCATCGTGCGGGCCATCGATGGGGTAAGGAGGCCGCCCGTCTCGCCGCGCAGCCAATTGCCGACGGCGATGGCGTACAGAGCGAGGTCACCCGCGGTCGTCCACAGACCGGCGGCCGCCATCTCGGGGTAGGTGTGCCAACGCCCCTCGAGAGGGTCGCGAGAGGCTCGGTACCCCACCGCGGCGACCGGCGCCAGCGAGTCAGGCAGTGGCTGTGCGTACGTGCTGTTCGTCATCCCGAGCTCATCGAGGATGTCCCGCATTTCAGAATCGAAGGGGCGCCCCGTCAGGGTCTCGACCAGGAGCTGGGCCACCGTGTATCCGCCCCCTGAATAACGCCATTCTGACCCGGGAAGGCTCATCGCGATCACCCGGGGAGAATTCGCGGGCCCTGCCCCGTCCAGGATTTCAACGGTACTCGGGACCGTAGCGCCGGCTCGATACCCGGTAAATCCATGCACCGTCAGCCCCGCGCTGTGCGACAAGAGGGCCCGCGGGGTGATCGCGCCGCTCACGCCGTCCGCTCGAGGCACGTCCCAACCGCCCAGGTACTCGCCCACGTCCTCGTCAAGATCGATTCGCCCAGCCTCGACGAGTCGCAAGACGGCGAGGGCCGCCAGCGGCTTCGAGATCGAGGCGGCTTGAAAGCGCGTGTCGGGGGTCGCGGACCCATCGTTCGACTCGTCGGCGACCCCCCATGCACGCGACCACTGGATCTCCCCGCGCTCGATCACAGCGACGCTCACCGCCGGGACGCGATGCGCGCGCATCCGGTCCTCGATCCGGCGGAAATCCGGTCGTCGACCGCGAACCTGAACGGGCAGCAGCAGCCGATCGGCCACACGCTCGGCCCGGTGGTCCGCGTCGGTCTCCTGGACGGGGCCGTCTTGCGCGAGCATCGCCCCCGCGCAGACCACAACCTCGGCCAACCCGAGCCCAAACCACCGCATCCCTCGAAACCGCTGCGCTGTCGACATGGGTATATCCTACCCCAGAACCGCTCCCTCTGGCCAACTCGCCTACCGTCGGCGATTTTTCGGCTCGTCCTCCCGGCCCAAAACTGCTTTCAGGAGTCTCGCATGACGCGCCCCACCTCTTCCTTGGTCATGGTTGTTTGCGGGCTTCTGTGGCCCCTATCGGCCCTGGCGCAGGACGCCCAGATCGCCGCGATCGACGCGCGCGCGGATCACTATGCCGAGGTCGCTCACCAAATCTGGGAGTGGGCCGAGGTGGGCTATCAAGAAGAGCAAAGCTCGGCACTCCTCCAGCAGGAGCTGTCAGCCGCTGGTTTCGCGATCGAATCGGGGGTGGCGGGGATGCCGACCGCTTTTATCGCCAGCTTCGGTTCCGGGGGCCCCGTGATCGGCATCCTCGCGGAGTTCGACGCGCTGCCGGGGATCTCCCAGCACGCGGTCACCGAGCGATCTCCCATCGTCGATGGGGCCCCCGGGCATGCCTGCGGACACCATCTCTTCGGGACCGGCTCGGTCGCGGCAGCGATCGCGATCAAGGAGTGGCTGGCGGAAACCGGCAACGAAGGAACGATCCGCCTCTATGGCACGCCGGCCGAGGAAGGCGGGGCCGGGAAAGTCTACCTCGTGCGCGACGGGTTTTTTGCGGACGTGGACATCGCCCTTCATTGGCACCCCGGCGACAACAACAGCGCGGCGGCGGGCCGATCGCTGGCGAACAAATCGGCCAAGTTTCGTTTCAACGGCTACTCCGCCCATGCCGCCGGAGCGCCCGAACGAGGTCGGAGCGCGCTCGACGGGGTCGAGGCAATGAACCACATGGTCAACCTGATGCGCGAGCACGTCCCGCAAGAGACGCGGATCCACTACGTGATTACGGCCGGCGGCTATGCGCCCAACGTCGTCCCCGACTTTGCCGAGGTCTACATCTACGTTCGACATCCGAACGCGGCGACCGTACTGGAGTTGTTCGAGCGCGTCGTGCATACGGCTGAGGGAGCGGCTCTCGGGACCGGGACCAAGATGGAATACGAAGTCATTCACGGTCTGTACGACCTGATGCCCAACGTGGCCCTCAGCGAGTTGATGCAGGAGAGCCTCGAACAGGTTGGGGGCGTCCATTACACCGAAGCCGAGCGTGCCTTCGCCACCGAGATTCAGGCCACGTTCGAAGGCGGCCCCCTCCGCGCCCTAGGCTCGGAAGCCGAGATCGAGCCCTTCAGGATCGAGGAGGCCGGCGGCGGGTCAACGGACGTTGGCGATGTCAGCTGGGTCGTTCCGACGGCAGGTCTCAACACGGCGACTTGGGTGCCCGGGACCTCAGCTCACAGTTGGCAGGCCGTGGCCGCGGGTGGGACCGAGATCGGCGCCAAAGGGATGATGGTCGCGGCGAAAGCGCTCGCTCGCACCGCGATCGAGCTCTTCGGGCGTCCCGATGTCATCGAGGCGGCGTGGGAGGAGCTCAGGGAACGACGCGGCCCCGAGTGGTCCTACGTCGCGCTGCTGGGCGACCGCGCGCCGGCGCTCGACTACCGTAGGTAGCCGACGGTGCGAGCCGACCGCCACCGTAAGTAGCCGACCGCCACCCCGGTCCGCTCAACGGACTTCGGTGACTCGACCCCTAGCCGATACGCGAACGCGCGACACGTCGCGGAGACGCCCGAAATCATCGGGCTCCAGCGCGATGATCGGCAAGACGGTGCCATAGAGTTCGGACGCGACGGTAGAAGCGAGCGCCACGAACAAGTCCGGCCCCTGCGTCACGATGGCGCAGGGGCCCGTTCCGCTTCGTAGCGATTCGAGCAGCACTGCAGCGGTCGTGCTCGAGCCCCGCGTCGACGGGATCACGAGGACGCGGCCCGCACCGTTTTGACCAGACAGTGGGTGTCGCCGATCGATGATCTCTCCGGTTTCCGAGTCGTACCCCCCCCAAAAGCTCAGCGGTTCCGATGCGTACAGCACCTCTCCCTCGGCTTCACCCGGAACCAAGGGGCGACCTACAAGCGCGTTCATCCGTCCCTCCACAACCGATCGTCCCGCACGACCTTCCCACACACGGCGGACTCCACACAGTCTTCTAAACTTCCGAACGCCACCGCACGGTCCAGAAGACCTGGCGCGTAATACGCGTACTTCGCGGAGTTCGTCATGAGACTCTGAATCTGAGTCGGGAGCATCGGTGTCGTCAGGATGCAGGTATCCACCGTGATCTCGGCACCGAAGTCCTCGGCGATCTCGAGTGCGCCGGACTCCTTCGCCAGCGCCTTCACCGCGCGACCGGTCGTAATCACGAACCGTACCCCATCGTGCTTGCGACGACCTCGGAGGAGCGGGGCTAGAACACCGAATTCCGTGAGCGAAAAGTGCGGGCTACCGAGGACCACGAGATCCAGCCCATCCTCGAGGCCTAGACCCGAGCCCAGATCGTCGCGGGCTCGGCGCAGATCCGCGAGACGGACAACGACACGATGATCGGGGGCTCTCCCCTGAAAAGCGGTCGGTCGATCCGGGGCTTCGGGCGTCACGCCGACCCAATGAAAAAGAGCCACGGCACCCGAGGAGGCCAGTGCGGCGCCCAACGCTTTCAGATCGTCTTCGGACGGACCGGCAGCGAGTCCGTCGAACACGGGAATCTTCGACCCGGCACGTAATCCCGCCCAGTGACCTAGCACCGGATACAGAGACCCATCCTCGCAGAGCTCGGGCGGCAAGTCCGACAGATCGATCAGTGTACTCCCCGCACGATTCGCTTCGAGGTGAAGCCCGGTGGCCGGGGCCCGCCCCGTGACGGCGCAACAGATGTCCATGAGATCCGGATAGCGCTCGGTGCGGGCACCGAGCACCGAGTTCGCGAAGACGATCGCGCTCGACTCTCCCCAGGCCACCTGATCGCCGAACGCGGGCCGGACCTCGGTCTGATACGGAGCACAGGTCCACGTGGGACGGCAGCCCATGCGCTCATACGCCTCCATCTGACGACGAGCCGGGTCGGCCCACGATTCGGGCACCGCCCAATCGCGCCACCCATGCACGTCGACGCCGGCAACGTTCAGGGTCGTGGGGACCCGAACCCGCGCGCCTCCATCGGCCAGCCGCTCGGCGAACTCCAGGGTAGCGGGGCCCTGATAGAGAGAAGAGTCGATATGCGCGGCCGAAATATCGAGCAGCGACTCGGCGCCCATGACGTCCGCCATCCGCGACAAGATCGACATGGCCAGAGCCGTGCCGGGACCGCTGTCCCCCTCGAGCATGGCTCGATCTGCGATGGTCAGTTTGTGAGGCATCATACAGTCTTCACGAGCACCCCTCCGGACGCCACCGTCGAGGAAGGGCGTAGTCTCGGCGATGGCACGTGCTGACCACGCGGGTCGCGGCCCTTATCTTCGGATGGTTCGTTTTCAGTGTGCGGCGAAGGAGGGTGCAAATTGAGGATTACGTACTTCATTCCCGGGCCGATGTCTCGCGGCCCACTCGGCCCCGAGGAGTTGATCCGGCGTGAAGCGTTTCTAAATCAACACGCGTTCGACGGGACCGACGTAGAGGTCCGCGAAGCGAGCGCTGGCCCGGCATCGGTCGAGTCTTCGGTCGAGGAGTACCTCTCGGTCCCCGGGTTGATCGAGGCCGCGCCCGCGCTCGAGGCCGAAGGGTTCGATGCGTTGATCATCGGGTGCTTCGGGGACCCGGGTCTTGCCGCTGCCCGCGAACTCGTCGACATCCCCGTGATCGGACCCGGGCAGGCCGGGGTTCTGCTCGCCGCGCAACTCGGTCAGAGCGTCAGCATCATCACCGTCGTAAGCGAGGTCATCCCCGCGATTCGCCGGCAGGTTCGATCGCATGGACTCGACAGTTTGGTCACGGACATCCGCGCCGTCGATGTGCCCGTGCTCGAGCTTCGTGAGCGAGCCGATGAGGTCATGGCCACGCTCGAAGCCGAAGCACGTCGCGGTTTAGCGGCCGGCGCAGATTCGTTCGTGCTCGGTTGTATGACGATGGGGTTTCTCGACGTGGCCCGAACGCTTCAAGAACGGCTCGGTGTCCCCGTCATCAACCCGGTGCTGGCGGCGCTCAAGGCCGCCGAGACGGCCGTATCCGTCGGCGTCTCATCGTCACGCGCAGCGTACCCGAAACCACGCAAAGCAGCGGCGGCAGTCAAGATTCACTGACGCATCCCGTGACGCGGCCACCGACGCTTTCTACGGGCGGATGATGCCGACCCCGTTCTCGATGGTCAGTTTCGTTCCGTAGGTAGCCGACAGATCCGCTAGTCCCTCGAGGATCTCTTGGGCGTGGTCCGGGGCGGCGAGCATCGGGCGACCTCGGACCGCACGCGGAAGCTGAAATCCCAACGTGATCGGGTGGAGCTTGATTTCCGATAGGGCCCCATCCTCAAAGCTCACCACAGGGACGACACCCTCCCAGAACCCCTTCCCCGCCGGAAACGAGCCAGCGCCGGCTTCCTCGATGCGAACATCCTGGAAGCGACCCGGATGGTCTTCGTGTGCGAGCCCGAACGCCTCATAGTTGTCGTGTGGCTGTAGCTCGACGGTCTCGTTTTGCATGAGAAAGTTGGCGAGCGAGTAGAAGATCGGCTTGCCGTTGTGAATCTCGATGCCTCGGAGAATATGAGGGCCGTGACCAATGAACATGTCGGCGCCAGCATCCACTACAGCGCGGGCAACTTCTACGATGAAGTCGGCGGGGATCGGCCGGGTGCCCTTCGATTCGTGCGTGTGGCTGGTCACCAAAACCCAGTCGGCCTGTCGCCGTGCCTCTTCGACTACCGCGATGATTTCCGCCAGGTCGCCGGCGTGCGGCACCGTCGTCACGCTCGAGGTCGCCCCTTCGGAGAACCGCGCGCCGCCGAAGTTCACGGTGGACGCGCTCCCAAAGCCCGGTCGCATCACGGACAGCCCGGCTCGTAGACCCGACATCTCGTCGGGCGTCAGCGTCACGTGGGTCTCGTAGCGCAGCGGGCTGAGCCCGGGTCTTCCCCGCATGTCCGGCCGCTGATGACCCGCTCGCATGTGGTCGGCAAAGGTCGACGCGATCGAAATGAGCGCGACTCGGCCACCCGGTGTGTCCAGATACGCAGGGGCGCGCGCCTCGGCCAAACTCTCGCCATAACCGGCCGTGACGAGGCCTGCTTCTTCAACGTAGGCCTTGGTGCGCCGAGCACCGCCTGCGCTAAAGTCCATCGTGTGATTATTGGCCATGCTCACCATGTCGAAACCGAACCAGGTGAGGTCGTTCGCCAACTCTGGGTCGCCCCGCATGTACGTGCCGCCGCTCGCCGACGCGGGCACCACATCATCTTCGTAGTCATGAAACAAGATCTCGAGATTGACGAACGCCGCGGTCGCATCTTGAACGATCTCACGAAGACGTAGAAACTCGGGCTCTCGAAAGGGCCTCAACGCGCGCGTAATGATCGCGTCACCGGCGAGTGCGAACGACATGTCCCCTCTCGCATCCTCGAACATCTGCCCGTCGAGCGAGGGAGCGCCGACCCCGAAGGCTGCGGCGAACAGAAGGCACGACCCTAAGCGGCGAATGCTGCGCATGTGGTCCTCCGAACGGGTTGCTTGTGCCGGCCGCGGTTCGCCCGGCACATTTCGAGTCCAACGTCCACCCCAGCGACGGACCCTGAAGCAAGATGAACTTTATGACCGAACGCCGCCACAGCCGCTTAAGAGGCCTCGGTCCGGCCCTTATTGGCCCGGTCGCCCTCTTGTTCTCTCTCTGGATGCCCCTTCCGGCGGTATCACAGTCGTTTGACGTACTGATCCGCGGCGGGACGCTGATCGACGGCACCGGGTCTGCGGGACGTCCGGCCGACGTAGGGATTCGGGGCGACCGGATCGTCGCCGTCGGAGATCTGTCCCGCGCAACGGCCGATCGCGTGATCGAAGCGGCCGGCTTGCACGTCGTGCCCGGCTTCATCGACACGCACTCCCACGCCACGTGGGGATTGGTGCAGGACGACCTACGGACGGCCCACGCGCTCTTGGCGCAGGGCATCACCACCGTGCTCGCCAACCCCGATGGCGGTGGTCCGTCAGATCTCGCCGAGCAACGAAAGATCCTGGAGACGCCCGGGGTCGGGGTGAACGTGGCCCCGTTCGTCCCCCATGGCGGAGTCCGGCGTGAGGTGCTCGGGATGCAGGCACGCGAAGCCACACCGGAAGAACTCGAGAAGATGCGGGTTCTGGTCAGGTCGGGAATGGATGAGGGCGCGTTCGGTCTTTCGTCCGGTCTCTACTATGCCCCCGGATCCTATGCCCCGACGGGCGAGGTGGCCGAGCTCGCGAAGATCGCGGGCGAGTACGGCGGGGTCTATCAAAGCCACATCCGGGACGAGTCCGACTACACGATCGGCGTGGTCGGAGCCGTGGACGAGGTGATCGACATCGCGCGCGCGGCCGGGGTGAAGGGCGTCGTGACGCATGTCAAGGCGCTCGGCCCGCGCGTTTGGGGCGCCTCCGAGGACATCGTCTCCCACATCGAAGCTGCGCGGGCCGAGGGGCTCGAGATTTTCGCGGACCAATACCCGTACGAAGCGTCGGGGACGAGTATCACGGGAGCCCTGGTCCCACGCTGGGCGCAGGCGGGCGGAGGGGACGCGCTTCTCGCACGAATCGAACACCCGGAAGATCGGGCGCGACTCGTTGCCGACATGTGGGAAAACCTCGACCGTCGAGGCGGCGCCGAACGCCTCGTGCTTCAGGACGGCGAGTATCGCGGCAAGACGCTGGCTGAGGTCGCCGAAGACCGAGGGACGGACGCGGTCGAGACCGCGCTCACGATCCTCAAACAGGGGGGGACGGGTCTGACTTCCTTCAATATGGAGGACGCGGACATCCACAGATTCATGACGCAACCTTGGATGATGACGTCCTCGGACGGAGTGCTGGGCCGGCTCGGAGAGGGGCATCCCCACCCACGCGACTTCGGTTCGTTTCCGCGCAGGATTCGCAAGTACGTTGTCGAGGAAGGGGTCGGTACGCTCGAAGGCGCGATCCGTTCGATGACCGGGCTCCCCGCCGAGGTGTACGAGATCGCCGACCGCGGCTTCTTGGCGGAGGGGCACCTGGCCGATGTTGTCGTCTTCGACTTGAAACGCTTTCGCGATGTTGCGACGTACGAAGACCCACACCACTTCTCCGAAGGCGTGGAGTACGCGCTCGTCAATGGGATGTTGGCCATCGATGAAGGGCGGTTTACCGACGCGCTGGCGGGATTGGTTCTTCGAAAAGGTCGCTAGGGATTCACGCCGAACGGCGGCGGAGCCCTTGCACCCGGGTTTGGGAGAAATGTGATGGACTGGGAAATTATCGCACCGATGATGATGATGATGACACTGATTCTTACGGTCGGGGCCGTCCGACTATTCAGACCGCTTACAAAGCATCTCGGAGAGCTCATGGAGCTGCGTATGAAGCAAGCGCGCGGCGAGATCGAGAATCCACAAACCGAGCGCATGGAACAGCTCCTCGAGACGATCGCGTCGCGGTTGGCACTTGTCGAGGAACGTCAGGACTTTACCGACTCTCTGCTCAGTTCTCGGCGTGCTGAACAGCGTGAGATCGCCGGCCCGAAAGCCGCGCCCCTTCCGACACCACAAAGTGATAACTGGGAGTAATCGAATGACCCGTCTTTCCTGCTCGTTGGCTTCCCTGGTCGCGCGGGCTTCGCTCGTCACGCGGGTTTGCCTCGTGACCGCGTTGCTCGGCGTTCCCGCGACCATGGACGCCCAGTCTGCCGATGAGAGCCTGTTCGAAGGCCTGACGTATCGCGCGGTGGGGCCAGCCCGCGCGGGTCGGGTGACCACCGTCGAAGGGCATCGGTCGCAACCGTACACCTTCTATCAAGGCTCGACGGGAGGCGGTGTCTGGAAGACCACGAACTATGGGATGGACTGGGAGAACGTGTCGGACGGCTCGTTTGCTACGCCATCGATCGGTCACATCGAAGTCGCCGACTCGGATCCGAGTATCATTTATGTCGGAACCGGTTCGGACGCGATTCGCTCCAACATCATCCTTGGCAAAGGCGTGTACAGATCGACGGACGCGGGCGCCACATGGATGCACATGGGGCTGCACGACGCCGGCCAGATCGGATCGGTAAAGGCGCATCCAAGTAACGCGGATCTGGTCTATGTCGCGGCGATCGGGAATCCTTTCAAGAACAACGACACCCGCGGCGTCTACCGTTCTGCCAACGGCGGAACCGATTGGGAGCGCGTCCTCTTTACCTCTGATTCAGTTGGCGCAGTAGACCTCGAGTTTCATCCGACGAACCCAGACGTGATCTACGCCGGGATGTGGAGAGCTCAACGCACGCCTTGGACGATCATCTCGGGCGCGTCCGACGAAGACGGAATCTGGAAGACCGAAGATGGCGGAGACAACTGGCGTCGAATCACGGCGGGGCTGCCCGACGGATTGATCGGAAAGATCGATTTCTCCGTCTCGGCCGACATGCCGGATCGCGTCTACGCCCTGGTGGAAGCGCCAACTCCGCTCGAAGGACTGTACCGTTCGGATGACGCGGGCGAGACGTGGGAACTCGTCAACGGGGACGCGAGCGGTCAGTTGATGCACCGACCGTTCTATTTTACCAACGTGACGGCAGACCCCTCGAACGGGGACATCGTCTACATCAACAACCTGTCACTTCATAAGTCGGTCGACGGTGGCCGCACCTTCCCCAGAACGATCCCAACGCCCCACGGAGACAACCACGACCTTTGGATCAACCCCGAATTGTCCGACATCATGGTCCAGGGGAACGACGGCGGAGCCAGCGCGACGCTGGATGGCGGCAGGACCTGGTCGCCCGTCGACAACCAACCCACGGCCGAGCTCTATCAAGTCGACGTCGATGACCGTTTTCCCTATTGGCTCTACGCGGGCCAGCAAGACGACTCGTACACGGTCTCTGTTCCGAGTAGCCAGCCGAGCTTGTCCGCGCCGGGGGGCCCCGAGGCGTACTGGCGTTCACCGGGTGGATGCGAAACCGGACCCGCGGTGCCGAAGCCGGGCGATCCCGACATCGTCTACGCCAACTGCAAGGGTCGATTCGGGGTCTACAACCAACGCACCGGGCAAGAGCAGCAGTACTACGTCGGCGCGGTCAACATCTATGGGACCAACCCGGCCGAGCTGCCCTACCGATTCCAGCGGGTGGTGCCGATCGAAGTCTCCCCTCACGATCCCAACACCGTGTACCACGGATCGCAGTACGTGCACCGGACCACGGATGGTGGCCGAAACTGGGAACGTCTTTCGCCGGACCTGACCGCCTTCCGCGGAGATCGGCAGATGGTTTCGGGAGGCCCCATCACGCGCGACGCCACGGGAGAGGAGCACTACTCCGTCCTCTATGTGATCGAGGCTTCGCCACATGACCCCGATGTGATTTGGACGGGCGCGAACGACGGGCCGGTGTACGTCACGCTCGACGGCGGCGAGAGCTGGGAGAACGTCACCCCTCCCGACATGCCGACGGAAGGTCGCATCAACTCGATCGATATCTCGCGGCATAACCCCGACAAGGTCTATGTCGCCGGCTATCGCTCGCTGGTCGGAGACACGAGTCCCTACATCTGGAAGACGGAAGATGCGGGCGAGCATTGGGAGCTCCTCTCCAACGGGTCGAACGGGATCCCCGGCGACCACTTCGTACGTGTCGTTCGCGAAGACCCCGACCGAGAAGGACTCTTGTACGCAGGGACCGAATACGGGCTGTTTATCTCCTTCGACGACGGCCTCAGGTGGCAGTCGTTCCAACTCGACCTTCCCGTGACCCCGGTTACGGACATCGAGGTGTACCGACAGGACTTGGTGCTCTCCACCATGGGGCGCGGGTTCTTCGTGATGGATGACATCACGCGGTTGCACGAGGTGGGGGCCGAAGGTGCGCTGACGACGACCCAGTCCGCGCATCTGTTCGCGATCCGTCCGCAGTACCGAACGCGTCCATTTCGAAACTCCGGCTTTGCTTGGTCGAACCAGGCGCGGCCCCAGTACCAGGGCGCGGGGGCGACGATCGACTATTGGATCTCCGAGGCGGCGGCGGGTTCCGATCTCAGGATCGAAATCCTCGATGAGACCGGCACGGCCATTCGCACCTACACGGCCGCGTCGGCCGCCCCCCGCGCGTCAGACGACCCCGCCATGCAGCGAGTGGCAAGACGAGGCGGCGGCGGGGCATCGGTGTCGCGGACCTCAGGCGCGCACCGCCTGCGATGGGATCTACGCTCGGCTGGCACCGGCCGCGGCGGCCCGATCGTCCCACCCGGCCACTACGCCGTGCGCATGACGGCGGGAGACGTAACCACCGAGACCTCCCTCGAACTCCGGATCGACCCGCGGGTCGCCGCCGAAGGCATCACGCAAGAAGACCTGGTCGAGCAGTATCGGTTCAACACAGCGGTTCGCGAGACGCAGTCCGAAGCGCGCGCGGTCGCAGACGGAGTTGAAGAGCTCGAGAAGGTGATCGAAGAGGCGCGCGCCGGTGCAGGCGGGTCATCGAATCGGGCGCTGGCAGATCTCTCGAAGGAGCTCGCCGAGCTCGACGCGCTTCTCAACGATGCGGGCGGAAGCTATCCGCGACCCGTGCTCTTGAGTCAGCTCAACTACCTGGCCGGCATGACGTCGCGGGCCGATCAGGCGCCGGGGCAAGACGCCTATGATCGACACGAAGAGCTCAAGGGCGAAGTGCAGGCGGCGTCCGAACGCCTCACCGCTCTCCGACGACGTGTGAGCGCGACCAGCGACTGAGCGGCCCGGGGGGCTGACGCGGGAGGTATCGACCCAGCCGTTCGGATCTCGTATCTTCGAGAGGTCGGTGGGGCTTCACGTCCGCCGGTCGTACGCTCCTCGTTTGTCTGCCGGCTGGGGTGACGCCTTACACACCAGCACGAGGAGGCTCTGATGACGCGCACGCTCATCGGGATCCTCGTCGCGGCGTCTCTGTGTAGCTACCCGCGAGGCACCGTGGCGCAGGAAACCCGCCATCCCATGTACATCGTTCGGTCCGAATTCGTGAAGCCCGCAGAGACCGCGGCCTATGAAACCGCGACGAAACGATGGCTGTCGGAACTGACCATCGACGATGTGACCTGGGTTACGATCTATGGTCACGAACTCGGGTACGCTTTTGTTGTCCCGATCGAGAATTTCGCGGCACTAGACGAGGTTCGGCTCAGCTTCGGCACGACGAGCCGAACGTCGCCCGACGCGCGGTGGGCGCAGTCCGCCGCCACGGCTGCGACTCCGGTCGAGCGCGTCGAATCGTACGTCATCGAATTGCGCCCGGACCTCTCGTATCTCCAGCGGACCGTGTCGCTCGACGCGACGTTGCCGTTTAGAAAATACCATTGGTATCACGCCATCCCCGGCAGGGAGGCGGAGTTCGAAGCGGTCGTTACCTCGCTCGTCGAGCTTTATCGGGCGCGTGACGTCGACCAGGGCTTCCTCTTCTACGAAGTCGTGATCGGAGACGATCTCCCTGTTTTCCTTCGGGTGGAACGCGCCGACGACGAGGCGCACTATGCCGCGCAGGCCTCGATGATCCGAGAGACCCTTGGCGACCAGGCCGATGCCTTGTTTGGACGACTGCTCGAATACACTCGGCACGTCGAGGTCATGGAGGGGGCCGTTCGGAGCGGTTTATCCTATCCGCCCCCCAGTCAGGCTGCCTCATCCCGGGAGTACCGCTGACTGGCGCCCTATTCCATCGACTGATTTGAGGCAACGGAACCACTCGGGCTCTTGTCATAGAAGCCAGGGATCACGCTTCTTCGTCCCAATGCGATGGCCTCGTCTTGTTTGAACCGGGAGTCTTGAATGATCCGAGCAGGGTACCTGACGACGATTTTTTCTCTCGCGGCTTTAGGCGGATGCGCCCCCTCGGGAGGCGAGGACCAACGCGCTGGAGGGCTCGGCGGAGCCGATGCCATGATCGAGCCCTCGCTCGAAACCGTGTACACGGTGGGTGCGCTCGACGGAGAAGAGTGGGAGACGTTCGGACGCCTTGACGGAATCGGGTTTGACGCGACCGGGCACCTGTATGTGTTCGATCGGGACGCGCTCCAGATCACCGTCCTGGATCCAACCGGAGGGCACGCCCGCACGTTTGGCAAACGCGGTGGCGGCCCGGGCGAGTTCCAACAGGTGTTTGCCTTTACGGTGTTCAAGGACGGGACGTCCGCCGCGTTCGACATCGGGTATGGTGGTTTTCACCTCTTTGACTCCATGGGCGAGTTCCAGCGCGGCGTCCCCCTCTCGCCCGAAAGCGGCTACCCGGGCATGGAACTGTTTCCGTTTGGTTCGGAGGCCGTCATTTCGTGGGGTGGCATCCGCATCAGCACGTCCGGGGGCGGTCAGTCCATGATGATGGGGGGCGAAGAAGAGACACGCCCCGTCGAGCGTTTCGCGCTCGGCGACGGAACGAAAGACATCGTCTACGAAGCGTGGAATCCCCCGCCGCCGCAGGGAGACGAAAGCGAAATGAGTTTCTCGGAAGGCGGGAGCCAGATGCAGTTTCAAATGGCTCCGATGGAGGCATTCCAACCGGACCTCTACGCACGACCGCTGTCCGATGGGCGTCTCGTCGTCGCCGACTCGGTGGGCTACCGGATCAAACTCGTGGATGCCCAAGGGGAGGTAACGACGCTCGAACGTCCGATTCCGCCGATCGAGGCAACCGAAGCCATCCGGGAGCGCGAGCGAGAGGTACGTCTAGCGGCGGCGGCGCAGCGTGGAAGCGGGCAGATGATCGTTCTCGGCGGGGGCGGCGGAGGCATGGGCATCGATCCCGACGCGATGCGGAAGATGATGGAAGACCAGATTTCGACGATGCAGTTCGGCAGCCACATCCCGGTCGTCGCCGGACTCGGAGTGGACTGGTCGGATCGTATTTGGGTCGAGCGGTCCGGAGAGCCTGGTGAAGAGGGTCCGATCGACATCCTCGGAGCCGACGGACACTACTTCGGCACGATCGCGCCGGGTGGGACTCGCATTCCCGACGCCTTCGGACCGGATGGACTGCTCGCGTACATCGACACGGACGAGATCGGCGTGCAACGCGTCCGCGTCGTCCGGCTCGCCGATGGCGAGACCCTAGAAGGTGCGGCGGACCGCTAGGCCGCTGCTTCTCGCGCCCGTCGTCGCTTGGATGCTCATGCGGGCGCGAGCGCGATCACCCGGAGCGGACTCCCGCTCCCGTCGACGATCTTGAGTGGGGCCGCGATCACGACGGCCCCCGTGGCCGGCAACTGATCCAGGTTGCAGAGACTCGCGAGACCGAACTTCCCTGCCCCATGCATGGTGGTGTGGTTCGGAAAAGGGGGATCGAAAGCTCCGGCTTGGCCCGCATCCGTCCCCACCGTCTCGACGCCGACTCCGAGTACATCGCGATCTTCCGCGAGAATCCGCGACGTCTCTTGATGGAAACCCGGCGAGTGGGGCCCATCGTCGGCGACATTCAGAAACGCCTCCTTGCCCTCCCTCCGCGACCAGCCCGTCCGCAGCAGGACCCACGCCCCTCGTGGGACCGTCCCATGCAGGGCCTCCCATGCCGCCAGCCCCTCGGGCGTGAGCAGAAAGTCGGAGTCCGCGGCCACCGCCTCCTCGACATCGATGACGCAGGCCGGGCCTACGAACCGTCCGGGCGGGATCGTGTCGGTCGTGCCGTTCGGCTGCTTCGCGCCGGTTACCCAGTGGATCGGCGCATCGAAGTGCGTGCCGGTGTGTTCGCCAAACGAAAGGTTGTTCCAGTACCAGGCGGGACCGGCGTCATCGTAGCGAGAAATCGGCTCGATGCTGACCCCGTTGGAAGGCGCAAACATCGGCGGGAGCTCGATGACCACGGTATCGGGTCCCAACGGAATCGTCAGGTCCACCACCTGCAAGGTCCCGGCGCTGAGCTCTTCGACAAGGCGATGTAGCACATCCGACATCGAGGATTCCTCCGTTCGTGACATCCGAGTTTACGAGAGTTGGTACGCGCTAAACCTAACCCCCGTCTTCTTTGGAGAAGAACACGTCGAGATTCTGTGTCGGACTCGGCTTCGTGAGTCGCGACACGACGACGAACAGGATGAGGCTCGCCGCCACCCCAACCTCCACGGAGTCGATTCCATAGCGCGGGAAGTAGTGCTCTTGAAAGAACAGCGTCCAGATCAAGCAGGCCGAAAATCCGCCGATCATCGCCGCAACGGCGCCCTTCGCCGTCCCTCGTTTCCAATTGAGTCCGATCACGATGGGAACGAAGAAGAAAGAAGCAATGAACTTCGCTTGCTCGAGCACGATCCCCTGGACATCGCCCAGCTTCTGAAGCGCAAAGAACAGTGGGATCAAGGAAAGCGCCACGATGGCCACGCGGTTCGCATTCACGAGGTGACGTTGAGACGCTTCCGGTTTGATGAACTTTCCATACAGGTCATGCGCGACACCGGCCCCCGTAACCAGCAGCACGGAGTTCACGGTCGACATGATGGCGGACAACATCGCGACGAGAAGCAGCGCCCCGACGACCGGCGGCAGGACCTGGAACGCCATCACCGCGGTCGCCTGATCCTGCGAGGGGAGATTCGGGAACAGCACCCTCATCAGCATTCCAATCGACATGATGCAAATGCTGATCGTGAACTGAAACCCGATCGAGACAAAGATCGCCTTCCGCACGGTCTTCTCGTCTCGCATCGAATAGAAGCGGGTCAGCTCGTAGGGCGCAGCCGCGATAGAGAATCCGAATGCGATCGCAAACGCCAAGAGCTCCTTGGGCTGGTAATACCAGCCGACCAGGCGCGGATCGAGGGCCCCCAGAAAGTCGAGGGAGCGACGCGCCGCCACGAACATGTTGCCGCCGCCGACTTGATGGAGGAGCACTGGAACCGAGATGAGGAGGGCTCCCACCATGATCAGCGTCTGCAGGAACTCGATGTACGAGCTCGACCGCACGCCTCCGAGTAATGTGTACACGGCCGTCGACGCCACGATAATGAGCATGGCCGTTAGCGGGCGAATCCCGAACACGACTTCGGCGATTTCGCCCCCGGCCTGAAACTGAGCCACCAGATAGATCGTGTACGCGACGACGATCAGAACGCCCGCCAGCGCGCCGGCCTTGGGGCTGCCGTACCGCGCCGAGATGTAGTCCGGGACCGTAAGAGCGCCCAGACGACGCAACTTGGGCGCAACGAAGAAGGCCGAGACCAACCACCCGGTCCACATACCCAGCCACGGAAACCACCACGAGATGCCCGCCAGGTAGTGCCGACCGGCAGTCCCCACGAACGTCCCGGCGCTGATTTGCGTCGCGGCTAAGACGGCGCCGCCCACCAAGGGCCCGATCGATCGCCCCGCCGCCAGAAAGTCCACCTCGGTTTCGGTGTGACGAAAACTCCAGATCGAGATCGCCAAGATCACCGTGAGGTACACCGCGAGCACGACGTAGAAGACCGTGCTCATCTCGTGGGTCCGATCACCGATCCGTTCACTGGTCGGTTCCCGCGTCGCGAGCGACCGCCCGCAGCTTCATCACGGCCCAGATGACGCCGGCCCCGATGAGGAGCAGAGCCATCAGGTCGGCGATACGGGTAAATGTGAAGGCCCCCGTGGACGACAGCCGTACGAGTGAGGGGATACTAGAGAGTCTGGCCTCCAGGACGCCCGATCCGTTGGCTTCGAACCGCGGCAGGCTGGTCTTGAGATCGATGGCCGCAAGCCGCTCTGCCGAACCACGTATTTGGACCATGTACGGCGCCTCGACCCCGCGCGCGACCGTCAGCTCCGCGCGCCCACCTGCGACGAAAAGAGGAATACGGTCGGTCTGGCCGCTGAGCGCATACCGCACGCGAATCGGCGCACCGCTGGCGACGTCGAGCGCGTAAGCCCCTGCGGTAGGAGTAAGCGTCGCGTCGAGCAGACTTTCACCTTCGCGCACGACCTCGAGAACCTGAAGTTCTTGATCATCGAATCGGATGGCGAAGGCCCCGATCGACGCACCCTCCGGAAGCAGTCGTTGAGTCACCTCCGCCCCGTCGGGCGTCAGCCGCACGTGGACGGTGTCGATGGCCTGGGCGCCGAGGTCGCTCGCTGCGAACAGCGCCGCGACGCAGCTCAGAACCGACCCGAGCAGGACACTCCGGTTCATTTCGATGTCAATCGATCGGAAGGGGATCGGTCACGATCGCAGCCACGCGCTTCACGGCCCGCGTTGCCTCATAAAACGCGTTCGCCACGTGATTCACTTCGCGTCGGAGCTCGTTCGTCAAGAACGGGAGCTGCTCGGGTGTGGTCTTGGCGACCCCAACGAGATCATTGATTCGGGCCAAGCGCGGAATCGGAGGCCGCGGCAACGCCGGATCGTGATCGAAGGGCCCTCCCTCCGCGTATTCGATGGGCACGAGGATCCGAGACAGTTCCAGAAACAGGCTGTTTACCTCGACCGCCTCGTCCTCATCCACATCGTGCGCTCCGATCGCCCCATACAAGTCGTCGAGCGAATGTATGAGGCGTACCAGCTCTGACTTTGCCGGCCACACATCGACGTGACCTCCCGCCGACGCGATGTAGTCTTCGATCTGCCCCTCGAGCTCGGCAGCCGTGGCTCGAAAATCGTAGGGTAGGACGCGGGCGTTCAAAACTCTGGCGATCGATGCGACGTAAACCTTGAGATCGCGCTCGAGATTCTCGCGCTCGGCCACACCCATCACATCGTCTTCCGTGTGCCACGCGATGTTCCCACCGCAACCGCCCGTCGGGTAAAAGCCCAACTCCGCTCGTTCCTCCGCCGGAATATTGGAGAGCAGCATATAGAAGGAGGTGAGTCCGATGTGGTTGAACGAATAGTCACCCGCCCGAAGCGGCCTCAGCCGGCGGGCGGTCTTGTTGGTCGTGTCCGCGATCGCGCCCTCGCAGAGCCCGCCCGCCTCGGCCGTCCACATGACGTCGTCATACTCGGTCGCATGCCAGCACCCGGGCGAGTCGATGTTGATTGCACCGACGCAGCGCTTTCGTAAATCGAGCGCGTACTTGTCCGCGAACCATGTGGAGCCGCCATACCGACCCGTCGAATGCCCCGGCCACCAGGCGATCCACAGCGACCGATCCAAATCACCCGCGCGCCCGTGAAAGATTCTGGCCAGCTCGAGCAGCGTCGCGTCGCCCACCGCGTTGTCGCCGATGCCGACGTCCCAAGAGTCGTAATGACCATGTACGAGCATGAAGTCGTCGGACCGACCGGCGATCCGGGCCACCGGGAGCTTGCACGGATACCAACCCTCTTCGAGCTGCGCGCGAAGCGTCACCCGCGACCCCGCCGAGTCACGGAGCTTCGCGCCATCGGGGTTGTTGACCGCCACGACGGGAACGCCGGGCTTCTGAGGCAGATTGCGCGTCGTCGGGGTGCCCCAAATCGGCGTGCAAATGCCCCAGTGGATGTTCTGACCCGGGTTGATAAAGATCTGCCCCACGGCCCCCGCCGCCTCGAAGGCCGCCACGGTGCCCGGCATCGCGTACCCCTCGGTCACGACGATCCTGCCGGCGAGGTCGGGCACATCAGCAGCGTGCAGCTTCGCGAACAGGTCGCGTTGACCGGTCGCGGCCGCCGACGGCACGTGAACGAGTTCGGCCTCTATCCCCTCGGGAGGCGTTGGCACGGCAAAGGACGGCGGCTTGGCTCGAAAGGTTTGTCCGCCAAGCGTCACCGACGATTCCCGTGGCAGCGACAGATACAGATCGGGCTCGAGCACCTCGTGCGGTACGCCCATGCGGGCAAGCTCGGCCGCGATGTAGTCCGCAGCTTCGTTTTCGTCCGCCGACCCGGACTCCCGGACGAGAGTGGAGAAGCGCTCGAGCAGCGCCCAGCCGGAGTCGAACGACACGTCACTGAGTAGGGACGGCTCGAGCGCCGTCGCACCGGGAGCGAAGCTCATGGTCTGCGGATCTCCTGTTTGGATCAAGACGGGTACGCGAATATAGACGGAGCCCGCGTGTCGGTCAGCCCTTGATCTCGAGCGGCAGTTCGACCGTGGGCCGATCCATCGCGGCCAGCGTGCCGACGACGCGGTACGAGCCGGCGGGCAAACCTTCTGCGTAGGTCTCCCGCCACTGGAGCGCCTCACCCGCCGCAATAACTTCCTGTCCGAGTGCCATGGTGAACATCATGTCGTCGGACCAATGCCAGACGCTCGCTCCGTCGTCCTTGAAGACTTCGAAGTCATAGCGCTGTCCGTTGGCGAAGTTGATCACCAACTCGTCCGACCCCTCGTTTCGCGCGGCGAGTTCCATGGTGATGGGTTCACCTGGCGCGGGCGAGCTTCCGACAAGCGACAACGACAAACGAAGACCATCGACAACCAAAACGCTCACCTCCAGGAGAGAAGACTCGCCGTTCGGAACCGGCCCTGACTGTCCCGGCGTAGAGCCCGGAGCGGCGCAGGACACCAGCAAGAACCCGAGAGCGAGAACCGATCGTTGCCGCGCGTGGATAGACATGGTCCCAACGTATTGGGAGACCGTGGTTCCCGCCCTGCCCCCCCTCCCAACGGCCGCGCGTTCCGCGATTCGGGGTCGCCGGGTATGTTCCGGGCTTCGACCTCTCCCTCCAACGGAACCCATGATTCGACGAACTGGCCTATGCCCCCGAGTCTCGCGGCTTGCACGGTCCGCGCTGGCGCTCGTATCCATCGCCGTCCCGACCTCCGTGTCCGGTCAGGCCAACGACGAGACCCGAGCCGTTCCCGCGGCGCAGACACCGGAGGAGAAGTTCTTCGATTGGACGAGCCTCCAGTTCCCCGTCTCGGAGTATCACGCTAGACGAGCGGCGCTTCTCGAGACCCTCGTCGGCCAGGTCGGCGTCGTACTCGTCACGTCGGGGCACGGACTCAGTCACGGAGACACCTTTCGGCAGGCGGACGATTTCATGTACCTGACGGGTCTCGAACTACCGGGATCCGCGCTCGTTTTCGACCTCGCCCGTCAGCAGCCGATCCTCTACGTCCCGGCGCGCGACTTTCGCTTCGAAGGTCCTGGGCGACCGAACGATTTTCCCGGACGGGAGCTTGCCTCCGATCCGGATCTCCCGCGGCTGTCCGGCATCTCGGACATCCGCCCGCTCCCGGAACTCCGGGAAGCGCTCGAGAGTTGGGAGGAACGCGGCGTTACAGTCCACTTCAACGCGGGGCGACCCGGTCAACTCCGGCGCGTCGTCACCTCGCTGATCCCCGATTGGGATCCGGCGTTGCTGTCGCTTTATCACCTTCAAAACACCTACCCACGGATTCGCCTGCAGAACCTGTACGAACGCGTGGCCCGGGTCCGCATGATAAAATCGGCGCGCGAGATCGAAGCGATGCGTCGTTCGGCTCGCGCGACCGAAGCCGCGATCACGACGGCCGCGCTTCGCGTCGCCGACGGCACGACCGAACGTCAACTCGAAGCGGCGTTCGAAGGATCGTGCAAGGAGAACGGCTCGCAACGGATCGGGTTTGCGTCGATCATCAAGTCCGGGCCCAACTCGCTCTGGCCATGGCGCGTCCTCGCCTCCCATTACGATCGAAGAAACCGCGCCATGCATGACGGCGAGCTGGTGATCTTCGACGTCGGCTGCGAAGTGGATTTCTACATCAGCGACGTCGGGCGGACCTTTCCGGTATCCGGTCGATTCACGCCGGCGCAGCGCCGAATCCTGTCGATGGAGATCGGCGTAGCCAACGCGATTATCGACGCGGTAAGACCCGGCATCACCTTTTCCGAACTGCAAGAGATCGCGAACGCCGCGATCCCGGAGAATCATCGCCGATTTATGCAGACCGGGTTGTTCTTCGGGCACCATATCGGGTTGTCGAGCGGCGATCCCAACCTCTCCGACCTGCCGCTACAGCCGGGAATGATCTTCACCGTCGAACCCTGGTACTACAACCACGAATCGAACATCTCGGTGTTCACGGAGGACGAGATCCTCGTGACCGAAGAGGGGGCCGAGATTCTGACGTCGGGACTACCCCGGACCGTCGAGGGCTTGGAGGCCCTGATGCTGAAGAGCGGGCGATAGCCCACTCAGTCTTCGGTAGGCGTTTCCAGGTGATAGTGGTGCGCCTCGTCGAGGGACCACCCGAGCTCTTCGTACAAGCCCTTCGCCGTTTGGTTGTCCGCTTCCGTTTCCAAGACGAGGCCTCGTGCGCCGGTCTCGACCGCCAGCCGGCGCGCCCGATCCATCAAGGCGCGACCAACGCCCTGGCGACGACCTTCGGGAGCGACGAACAGATCGTTCAGAATCCAAAGATCTCTCATGGCGACCGATGAGAACGATGGAAAGAGCTGAACGAACCCGAGCCCTGCGCCATCGTCACCGAGCGCAAGGAATATCTTGGAATCTCCTCGGCTCAATCGAGCCGAAATGAAGCGCCGAGCGCCCTCGAGATCGGAGGGCTGACGATAGAACACGCGGTACCCGTCGAAGAGCGCAGCCACCTGCGCCAGGTGCTCAGACCTAGCACAAACGACTCTCACCTACGCGTGCTCTGCCGCCGCGCCCGACCCGAGGCGCCCGCCCTTTAGCGTGACCGGGACCAACAGCACCAAGAAGAGCACGTTGTACCAAATGGGCAGTTCGTCCCAGGCGCTGACTTGCACCGGGATCCCGGTCGCGAGCAGCGCGATAGCGGTGATCCACACCCAGCGCACCTTCGGGGCATCGGCAATCCGCGCAGTGGTGAAGCCCGCCAGGAGCGACGCGACGACGGACATCGCGAGGTAGGCGCTGAGCGCGGCCACGTTGGAAGTAAGCCCCGCCTCATCGTGAACCGAAGACATCACTGAGCGGATCCCCGCACTCGAGCCAAGAAAGATGACGGTCCACGCCGCGTACCCAGCGACCACGCCAAGAATGCTACGCATCATGTCGCTTGCCTTACCCTGAAGTGGTTTTCCATCCGTTAGTCCGCGACGCTCGTGCCCTCGTAGATGCTGATACCCGAAGCGTTGGCGACGGTCATTCGCGGGCGTGCGTTGCGGAACGGCATCCAGGCGCAACCGTAGTCGCCCGCCTTATTGATTGCGACGAACTTCTCCGATGGAATAAAGCTCGAGTTGACGTTGCGATATTTGTGACGGATCATCGCGACGGCGTCTTCGCACGCCTCCTGCGGCGTCATGCCGGCGCCCATCTTCGAGCAGATGTAGAACGAGGCGCAGGACTTGATGACGTCCTCGCCGCGTCCGGTGACGGCCGCCGCGCCGACGTCGTTGTCCACGTAGAGTCCCGCCCCGATGATCGGCGAGTCGCCC
>JAJCZV010000225.1 GCA_029262175.1 Gemmatimonadota bacterium | reverse complement strand
CGTACCCGCTCGTATCTGTCGATCCCCCGCCTGAATGTGGATCACGATCTCATACTGGCCGGCGGGGAAAGAGTCGCGGACCTCCGCGAGTCGAACGCTCGCGCGCCAGTTGTGAGGGCTGGCCTCCTCACCGGGAGCGAGATCCAGGAGCGCGAGATCGTCCGTGCACCCCCGATTCGGGTCGCGATCCGAGTCCCACGCCAGACGCCGCTCGCTGCCCACCTCGAGAAAAGCCTGCAGACGCCGGATGAAACAACCACCATCGTAGGTGCGTCCGATTCTTCCGCCCGCGACGTTGCGAACCCTCACCGTCGCTTCGAGAAAATCTTCTCCTTGCCCGAGATTCACCACATTCGCTTCACCGGTGAACTCGAGACCATCGACCTTGGCCGTGGGGTCCAGGACGCCGCTGCAACCGGCGGACAACACACCGAACAAGACAACACTTCTGAGCTTCTTCATCATGATCTCATCGATTTCTAACCCCGGCATGCCGCCGGCAGGGCGCGCTCCGTGAGCTGCTAGTAAAGAACGCCCAGGAGACTCCGGGTATGACGACGACGCGGCTGGTCCGCTTCACTCAAACGGGTCGGGTACAGGCGGCAACGAGTCCGTCGGGCCGCGTTCGAGAAACGCGACCTTCTTCAAGATGCAGCCCGTGTCTGGATCAACCAGCATGCCGGTGAACGTCCCGTTGTCGAACGCGATCACGATCCAGTGTAGTGAACCGAAATCTATTTCCGGGTTGGTGGGAGAAATGCCGGGCACGTAAATCACGGCGCCCTGACGTTTCCGGAAGAGGCCCCGGAACTCGATGCGGTCACCGAGTTCGGTACGGACTTCGCCGCCGTGATAGTGAACGGGCCCGTCGGATGTTGTCCAAGCGGTCTCGGCCGTAGCCATCAGATCCGTTTCTCGAAATCCGATTCGTTAGCGGCCATGCCTGTTTCCCCGCTACTCAAATCGATGGCCGTGTGCAAGAGCATCGGCGCGAGGAGGGAGCCGCCGAGTAGATAGAGTCCGGCGAGGAGCGCACCTACAAACGCGGAGCGGATGGCGGCATCGAGTCCATGCATCGCGTGCGCAAGTCCAAAGAAGATCGAGCTCACGCAAAGCGCTGCGATCATGGGCATGAACTGCGGCAGATACCAGAGCAGGAAGCCGCGATAAAAGATCTCCTCGCCGATGCCGGCCGAGAACGCGACGCTTCTTGAATAGGCGGGCTTCTCGTGCCGTCCTGGGTAGGTACTCTCGAACGGCCTCGAGCGCGGCCTGCGCGGCTTCACGAGTGGCCGCATCCCGACGGACCCCTCGAACCTGTAGAAACAAGAGCGCGCTCAGGAGGACCGCCACACCGAGACTCGCGAGGGCCGGCCAAGACGTCGGAAGTACAAGGCCCAGCAGCCTGGGGCTCCTCGCAGCTGCGACCCAGACGGTTAGCGTCATGATCCCCATTCCGGCCAACCACGCGATCGTTTCTAGGTATTCGCGGATGCGGGCCCGCGAATCCCCGGCCTCGAGACTCGGCCGGCGCCGAGCGTAGAGCGGAATCGCGACGGCTGGGAAGCCGACGGCGAACGTCAGTGCGAGGAGATGATCAAGCAGCAAGCTGGATTCCCAACTGGCGCGCGCCGTCTCAGACACATGGATTTCGAATCAAGCGGTTTCATGCACTCCCCGCAGCGCCGAACTCGCTTGGGGACCCGGACATTCTCACACGTAACCATTCGACGATCTCCGCGTGGCCCGCCTTTTCCGCGAGCTCCAGCGGCGTCTCGAGATCGTCGATCCGCGTGCGCAGATGGGGGTCGGCCCCGGCGGAAAGAAGGAGTTCGACCATCTCCAGATCTCCCTCCTCCGCTACCACATGGAGTGGTGTGTAATCATTGATGCCGCGCTGATTCGGATCGGCCTCGTAAGAGAGAAGGAGCGCCACCACCTCCTGGGCATCGGGCCTCGTGCGGTTCGACAGGACCGCGATCAGGGGCGGAAAGCCGTCGTGCTCGGCCGGGTTCGGATCGGCCCCAATCTCGAGCAGCTCTTGAATGAACGAGATCGGACTGTGATAGATCGAGTACTCGAGACATCGGCCGATCGCAACCGGCATCGGTCCGTTGGGAATCGCCGCCGGCGAATCGACCGCCGCGCGCAACGCGGCGAGATCCCCGGCCTGGAAGGCGGCGTCGATTTGGACGATTTGATCCATGTTCTCACGCGTTGCGGGCTACTCGGTTGCAACCGTCGTCCATCAACTCTAGGTGTCGCCCATTCGTTGCGCCAACGCGGGAAGCACCTGCCTCAGAGACTCAGAAAGTGCCCTCGTTCCTAGGGCTATCCATCCGTAGGTTTTGAGCTGGCAACGATGATTGCGGAGGCGACCAGAGTCGAGTCTCCGTGCTCACTTTCACAGGAGTTCCCCAGTTTGAGGACGTACCGCTGAGCCCCTCCCGCCCGTCGACGTCCGACGAGTCTGCCAGCTATGCCGACGGACCGTGCGTCCCCGAGCTCGTCGCAGTTCTACTTGCCGGTACCGCTCACATCCTGACGGAACTTCTGCTCTCTGAACCGATCGCGTTTGGCGTTAGCGCCGTCCTCTCGGTCGCGTTTCTCGGCTACCTCGTTTGGAGGGTTCGTCGCACGCCTCACGTACTTCGACTCTGGGGGATGCGACGTGACAACTTCGCGCCGGCGCTCATCGCGCACCTCGCCTTTGTCGCGCTGGGCGCCGTCGTGCTTTTGGGGTACGGCTTCGCGATAGACTCGCTGAACTTTCCCCCAACGTTTTTGGTGACGGTAGCGCTCTATCCGATCTGGGGCGTCGCCCAACAGTTCGCGCTGCAGAACCTCATCGTGAGAAATCTCACCGGTTGGTTGTCCAGCCCGCTCGCGCTGGCTGTGGTCGCCGCGCTCCTGTTTGGTCTTTCGCACTACCCGCGGTTCGAACTCGTAACGCTGACGCTCGTTGCCGGGGTGTCCTTCACGCTCATCTATCGGCGTTTCCCGAACCTGTGGGCCGTTGGGATCGCACACGGGATTCTCGGCTCGCTCGCCGCCTACATCGTGCTCGGCGAGGATCCGGGCACCGTG
>JAJCZV010000224.1 GCA_029262175.1 Gemmatimonadota bacterium | reverse complement strand
GGCTGGGTAGAGTCGACCAGAGGAGAGACGATGAGTGGTGAACTTCAGCGCGGCACTCGCTGGCGTCGTTTTCTAGCTGAAGGCGTCGTCATCGTAGGCAGCATCCTCTTGGCTTTCGCGATACAGGCTTGGTGGGATTCGAAGGGGGAAGCGAACCAATCGTCTGCCCTGATCGCCGCGTTATCGGAGGATTTCAAAGCGGCAGATCTCCGGCTGACCGAGGTTCTGGCCGCCCACGAGCGGGCATATCTGTCGGCGGAGCGTCTTCTGAGTTATGCGGAGGCGGGCGGGGTACCCGCAGACGACAGGGCCAAGGTGGATTCCGTTTTCAGCCGTCTCTTCTACTCAATGGACAAGTTCAATCCTCCAATGGGAACCGTCGAAACGATTCTGAGCTCGGGCCGGCTCGATTTGTTCGATGACGCGGAGTTGGTTCGCGAGCTAACGCGGTGGACATCTGCTATTGATGACTACAAGGAGTGGGAGGCCGCGGGCTCCGATCATTTCTACAGCGTCCTCTACCCGTATTTGGCGGCCAAGGTCAATCTCAAGGATCTTGATATGGCCGTGCCTTGGGAAGTGCCTTGGCCTCATGAACCGACGAGTGCGGCTGACCTCATCTCGGATGGTGAGTTTCGCAGCGTTCTCTACATGCATTACGTGATTTTTCATAACATCCGAGAGGCAACGCCTCAGCTTGAAGAGGCGATCGCTCGAATCGTAGAAATCACGGGACGGGAGCTCAACTCGAGGTGAGGGTCGCTCAGCTCAGCCTCGAACGGCGCGAGACCACCGGATAGGAACCAGTCATCGTGAATTGGGAAGCAATTGGTGCAGTCGGGGAAGGGCTCGGCGCCGCAGCGGTGTTCGTCACCCTGGTCTACCTCGCCCTCCAGATCAGGTAGAACACCGCTGCTGTGGCGACGGCTACCTATGAAAGCACCATGACCGGCTTCAATGATATCAACGTCGTTGTCGCCAGTGAGCCCGCACTCGCGTCGCTGCTCGATCGCGGGTGTCAGACTCCGGATTCGCTGAACGCGGAGGAGGTCGTGCAGTTCAACTTCTTGATCCGTTGCTACGCGAATCAATGGTGGAAGCTACGTCGGTCACTCGCCGAGATTCGGCCCTTCCGCACCGGAATGCTCGGCCTGGGAGTTGGTGCAATCCTGCCAGTGCTCCAGATTGCGACCGCGGCGTCGATCGGTTTGGGGATTCCTCCGACGGCGATTGTCTTTGGACTCATAGTTGGTGGTGGTCTCGGTATCGCCACTTCGGTTGGGTCACTCAGACTGGCTCAATCAGCGGAGCAGTCGGCCTTCGAGCGTCCGGAAAGCGATCCCTTGGCCATCCCCGCTCATAGCAGCTCCGTCTAGCCGGCGGTCCTGGCGTCGTGCGAGCCGGGTGGCTTTTGCGGCAACGACTTCGGCGAACAGATCCACTGGCGGCAACGGGCTTTCGGCCCGCGGCGCTTTCGCCAGTGGCCAAGACGTCGTCTGACAACTTCTCAGCGCTACCGTAGGTTGGCTGCCATGGATAGGTGCTGTGCAACGACAAGCGATCGTTACGCGCCAGCGAATGGCGCACTCCCATGATCGACATTACAGCTGCTTTTGTTACTTTCTTTGCTGTGGTCGACCCTATCGGGACCGTGCCTGTCTTCATCGCAGTCACAAGCCAGTTTGACGAAAAGGCCAGGCGCCGAATCGCCCTCGTTGCCACCGTGGCGGCAGCAGCCATCCTCTTGTTCTTCGTGGTGCCCGGGGAACTGATTCTGCGGGCCATGTCAATCCCGCTTTCAGCGTTTCAGATCGCGGGCGGAATCGTGCTGTTTGTTTTTGCGCTAACAATGCGAGTGCGGAGCGACGTCGCGGTCTCATCAAGAGGTCCGCCTGCACAAGCTGCAAAGATCAGGAAACATGCGGATCCGCTGCGCAGCATTCGTCCTCCGGCTGTGTGGGTGGCACCTACGATACGATTCGTCGTTCGGCTCTCGCCAGATCCGGACTAGCTCGCTCACCAGGCGGCTGGAGGACAGGTTGAGCGAATTGATGCGGGGTGCGCATCACCCAAGAACGCGTTCGGTGTAGACGCTTCAGCAACACCGCATGTCGGACGCATGGTTCGAGCAACTGCCACGCAGAGTTTGGAGAGTCTGTGAGCGAAGCGAAAAACAAGAGCGTGATCGAGTCGTTCTACGCCGCGAGCAATGTCGGCGATCTAGACACCGTCATAGGTCTGTTGGATGAGAACATCTCCTGGACCAACATCGGGACGACGGCCTTTTCGGGAACGTTCACGGGTCGCGACAAGCTGATGTCCGAGCTCATGGGACCGGTGTTCTCGAGACTCAAAGCAGGCATTCACGCGACCGTGCATAAGATGGTCGCGGACGGAGATATGGTAGTCGTCCAGGTGAGCGGAACGGCTGAGACCGTGGAAGGCCAAGCGTACAACAACTCGTATTGCCACGTGTTTCGCGTAGCCGACGGCAAGATCGTCGAGGCCACCGAGTACTTTGATACGGAGCTCGCAGCACGGGTGCTCGGGGGAAAGCCCTAGTCGAGCTCGCGTACTCGGCTAGCGTCCCGGAAACGCTGGTCCGCTCCTCCTCGGAGAGGCTGCGGTTTGAACTTCAACGAGACCTGTGAACTTTGATACCCCTGAGCCCCACGGCCCTCTTACCGACGAGGCGACCCTCAATGATCCGACGAGCATCGCTCCGGCTGCTTCTCACGCTGCTCGCACTCGCACCGCTTCCGGCGCACGCCCAGGTCACCGCCGAACTGGACGCACTGTGGGCTCGCGTGGCCCAGTCCGTGGCCACCGGCGACCCCGACCTCTATCTGTCCACTTATCACCCCGATGCGATCTTCGTCTCGGCACGACGGGGCGTAACACGGACGGTTGCCGAAGATGTCGAGGCCAACCGGGCGACATGGAACGACACCCGCGAGGGGCGGGCACACCGAAGCGTCGAGTTCCGATTCACGGAACGGCTCCACGGCCAGACCTCGGCCCACGAAGTGGGGATCTTCCGCTACGCCTCCACCGAAGCGGGTGCGTCCGAACGCGTGGTCCTGATCCACTTCGAGGCAGCCCTTGTCAAGAAGAACGGCGTATCGCTACAACTTCTCGAACTGCAGACGTCGGACGCGACCGAAGCGGAGTGGGAGGCGGCGGCTCGTACTCGATGACGGGAGAGGAGTACCAACTCAACGGTGCCAAGCGCAATGAGCTCCGACCATCCGATCGACACCCAAACTACAAGTAAGCGCCTACTTCGAGGCTTGGGTCAACTTGGAGTGATCGTCGTCGGCGTACTCGTGGCACTTTCGGCCGACGCTTGGTGGCAGGACCGTGAGGAGGGTGTCCGCGAGATTACCTACCTGCGGGCGCTGCAAGAAGAGCTCGCACAAGCCGAGACGGCTTTGGGCGCTTCGATCCGGCACGACAGCGCCAATGTTGCGATCGATACAGCGTTTACGCGACAGCTCATGGCCGACTTAGAGGTTGAGCCTTACGGGTTTACGGTTGTGTTCACCACGAACAGAGTACCCACCGGAACTCTTGATGCGCTTACTCGCACCGGCGAGATCCATCTCATACGGTCCGACCGACTCCGTTCGATGATCATTACGCATGCCGGCTTGTGGGAGAGCCTGAAGGACGCTCTGGGCCGATTTGATGAGCAACTGCTCGACAGCTGGTCGCGGTCCCTCGACCAGATGGCTGCGGCACGTGTTGACCTCCCCGGAGGTCCGTCCGGTGCCACGGAAGAGCTCCGCGCATTGAGGACCACGCCGGGTTTCATCGGGAACCGGCTCTTTCACGACGACATGCTGAGAAACCGCTTGTCAATCAATCGTGACCTGCGGCGGTCAGCGGCGGCACTGCATCTGGCCGTAACCGAGGAGCTAGCGGCGCGAGAGTAAACCGGGCATCGTGGCGCCAGCTGAGTCACGGCCGTGCCCAAGGGATCCGAGCGCTTGATTAACCCCCGCGGACGGAGACGCTTCAGCGATGAATTGGGATGCACTGGGTGCGATCGGAGAGATCGTCGGCGCCGGCGCCGTGGTCGTAACGCTGGTCTATTTGTCTGTGCAGATCAGGTACGCCAACAAGCAAGCGGAGCTGGAGACGCTACGGCACACGTACGATTCGCTCAATCAGTTTTGCGACCTGCTCAGCCGTTCCGCCGACACGGCTTCGATCGTGAATCGCGGGCGCGAGTCGCTCTCCAGTCTGAACGCCGATGAGCTCCTGATGTTCGAACACATCCACATCCGTCTTCTCAACAATTTGGAGAGTTGGCACCTACAGATCGTCCGCACGTCCCGACCGGGCCCGGACCGGGACCGCCAGTTAGAAAACTTGTCCGGGATAGCGTCCGGCTATCTGGGCTTCGCGGGGACGCGCGAGTTGTGGGGGCGACTGGGTCACTACTTCGTTCCCATCGAGTCGCTCGTCCGCAATGCGCTGGCGAACGAAAACGCCTGATGACAAAGCGATAGGAGCGCATGGACGAGACACCACGGATTCCCTTCTGGTTCCGACTCCTCGGAGAATTTGTTGTCATCGTTCTCGGCGTCCTGATCGCTCTGTCAGCGGACTCCTGGATCCAGCTGCGTGAAGATCGGCGCGACGAGGTCGACCATCTCGAAGCTCTCAGTCGCGAGTTCGAGGAGTCGCTCGTCAGCCTTCGCGAGAACATGACGTATAAGGAGAAGCAGATCCGAGACCTCGGACGCCTCCTTTCAAACGATGTCGGGGATCTCCCTCGCGACTCGCTCAACGGATGGATATACGATGGGGTGTACGTGACTCGTGGATACGTTCCGGTGCTGAGCGCGCTGCGAGACTTGGAGGCGTCGGGTGAGCTCGGTCTGATCTCTGATCCTGCCATTCGTCGTGGAGTAGCGCTGCTGGGTGTGCGACTCGAAACCGTCTCTCGATCATTTGACGAGTATGTGTTCTACCATCAGACCGTTATTGACCCGTTCATCGCCAGCGAGCTCCCGGTGGTCGGGCTACTGGCCAATCGTCATGGAGTCGAGATCGAGGAGCCGGTGGAGCCGGATTGGTCTTTGCTCAACACAGACCGAGCCCGCGGTCTCCTCGTCTTCAAGCTCAGCCTGGCCGGGAACTACCTCGGCTCGCTCGGAAACCTGGAGGTCCAGTTCGAGGCGGTAATGCGTCTCATTGACGGCAACTGAGGGCAAGGGGAGCTTCTTGATGCCGCGGCCTAGAGAGCGTTAGGGGAGTCTGAACTGTGAAAGCGAGCAAGGGAGGTCGAAGAGGACGATCGACGCTCCGTCAGAAGATCCGCAAGATCTGGGCGATCTCGGGCGTGGCTGCGATGCTGTTTTTTGGCTGGTCTTTCATGGCGCACGGCGTAGATCGTTCGACGCTCGAGACCGACGCCGCGATTCGTGTGACAGACGACGACACCTACCTCGAGTTCGCACCTCAGAACGATCGCAAGTCCGCGAATCTGTTGTTCCTGCCGGGAGGGATGGTCCAAGTCAAGGCATACGCCCCCATGGCCCGGGCCATTGCGGAGGCCGGATTCCGAGTCGTGATCCTCAAGTGGCCCTTCCTGAGCCGGCACGCACCCACCGACGGACACAAAGCCGAAGCCCTGATACGCGCGGCCGAGGTGATGCGGGTGGACGGTTCCACCGGCCCCTGGGTCGTGGCTGGGCATTCCTTTGGAGGCGCGATGGCGTCTCGCCTGGCTGTACAGAATCCGGCACTGATGGAATCTCTCGTGTTGATCGGAACGACTCACCCTCGAGACATCGATTTGTCGTCGACTGGACTCCAAGTGATGAAGATCCTCGGTTCCCGGGACCGCATTGCTTCGCCAGCCAAGGCTCGTGTGAACGCCCCCAACCTCCCCGAGGACGCCCGTTGGGTGGAGATCGACGGTGCCAACCATGAGCAATTCGCGTACTACGGACCGCACCTCGGGGGCGGTCGAGCCTCCATCAGCCGAGCCGAGCAGCAGGACAGATTGATCGCGTTGCTGGTCGAAGAGCTGGAGCGAGTACTGGCGGAGTTCGCGAGCGAGGTGAGCACGGCCGAAGCGTTCGTGGACGCCTTCTACTCGTTCGATCCGGATCGACTCGGCGCGCTACTCGCATCGGCCGACGAGTCGGGCGCACGGACGCTGGCTTACCAGGCCTGGGCCGAGGGCGGCCACTACGCGATCATCGAGCGGTCCCCATGCGAGAAAATCCAGGCAACGGAAGTCCGATGCTCGATCACGGTACGGGACGACATGATCGCCGCCCTCGATCTCGGCTGGTGGGTGACGGACCGCTTCGACCTGACATTCGAGGGACGCGAGATCGCGTCCGTGGCCACGAGTTCGAATGACCCTCAAATCTACCATGATGCGCGGGCCTGGGTGCTCGAGAATCGTCCGGGCTTGGTCGAGGAACCGTGTGAGGAGCTGACTGGCACCCGAGCCCGCCGCACGCCCGGTCTTTGCGCCGCGGCAATGAGACAAGGGTACCTCGACTTTGCGCAGAGCGAAGATTTTCCCGACGAGTTGCCCGCCGCGCCGGAGAGGTAACCCGGCCATCGCGTGAACGCCTTAGATGACATTCTCGAGGGAGGGTAGACAAGCTGCGATCGCACGAAAGACGCTGGTGGAGCCTGCTCGCCGAGGGGGTGGTGATCATCGTCAGCATCCTGTTGGCCCTGTGGGGTGAGGCCTGGTGGGATGACCGCGCTGATCGGATCGACGAGCGTGAGATGCTTACGGCCTTGCATCAAGAGCTGCTGGGCAACCGATCCACGATCTCCGAGCAGCTAGAAGAGATTCAGTCGACCCGAGCCAAACACCGGGCTTTGATCGCGATGACGCCTGCGGAGATCGCCGCAATCCCGCGCGACTCGCTCGATCAACTCATCCGGATGCCGATGTTCCGGGCGTACACGGTTGAACTGGCCGATGACGAACTCAACGCGGCGGTAGGGTCCGGTCGCTTGAGTCTGATCCGCAACCCAGAGATCCGTTCCGGCCTTGGCGCGTACCAGGCCCGAAGGGCTGACGTAGCCGAGGTCGGTGTGGCGATATTCGATCTCACCGTCGAGGCCAGACTCGCCTTTGCTCGTCGCCCCGACTTGACGCTCTGGACGGTGGGCTCGTCCGGCGCGGATGCCGTGACGCCCGAGTCCCTCGAGGGAATCCGCAGGGATGCCGA
>JAJCZV010000223.1 GCA_029262175.1 Gemmatimonadota bacterium | reverse complement strand
CCGGCGACATCGTGATCCAGGACAATCGCATCGTCGCGGTTGGCCCCAGCGGATCGGTGGACATTCCGGCCGATGCCGAGGTGCGCGACATGTCGGGCAAGACCATCTACCCGGGTCTCGTTGATATCCATGCGCACACATGGGTCGCATGGGGAGTCCATCGCGGCCAGATCTCGCAGTTCCTGGCCCAGTTGGCGTACGGCGTCACGACCCAGCGCGATCCACAGACGTCGTCCGAGGACATCGTCACGTACAGCGACCTGATGGAAACCGGCGAGTTCATCGGACCGCGCCTCTACTCCACCGGGCCAGGCGTGTTCTCGAACGACCAGATCACGAGCCTCGACGAGGCCCGCGACGTGCTCCGCCGCTACTCAGACCACTACAACACCAAGACCATCAAGCAGTACATGGCGGGCGACCGTAAGGTGCGCCAGTGGGTGATCATGGCCGCCCGTGAACTCGGCCTGACGCCGACCACCGAAGGCGGCTCTAACCCGCATTTCTCAACGCAGGCCGCGTTTGGGATGAGCGGGGCGGATTCGGGACGTTTTGGGCAGCTACAGGCGGGAGACGGGGCCGACAACGCCACCGGACAAGGATCGGAAGCCGCTCAAGGGTCGCAGACACAGGCCACGGACACACTTGTGCCACGATGTGCCCGGCCGTAGTGCTGGCAGTACAACCTCAGGCAGGGCTGCCGCGGCTCGGCTGTAGATGCTCGAACGCCTGCAGGAACACCACCTTGTGCGGGTAGGGGCTCGAGAGCATTACCCATACCCGGCGAGAGGTGACGCGGATCCGAGCACCGATCTTGAGCAGCTTGAGCCTGATCGTGTCGCACTGGGCAACAGCGAACGCGGTGCCTGCCAGCCCCAACCGTCGTAGCTCTGCCATCAGCACGTAGGCGACAGACGAGAACCACAGGCGCAACTGGTTGACCGCCATCAGGTGCGCCGAGGTCCGGTCGGCGAACAGCGCCAGCTGCTGCTCCTTGATCCGGTTTTCCATATCACCCCGAGCACAGTACAGATCCTCGTACAGCTCCGAGGCGACGATCTGCTGCTTGCTCAATGACGTCACCACGAACCGCGGGTTGGAGCGTCCCGGCAGGTGCTCGGCCTTGCCCACGACACGCCGCGTCTTGCTCCAGCTGTCGCGCGTCCGGTACGTGAAGTCCTTGAACATTCGTTCCGGCCCCCCTGAGATCTCGGAGCGCTTCTTGGCCTGTGCCAACTGCCGCTCGATCTCCCTGACCAAACGAGCGTTGCGCGCCAGCCCCAACACGTAATGCACGCCGTTGGCCTCGCACCAGCTCATCAACTCGTCGCGGGCAAAGCCCGAGTCGCCCCGCACGATGATCTGCACCTGGGGCCACCGCTGTCGGATCTGCTCAACGATCCTGTCTACCTGATCGAGTGCCCCGGCACAGGCATCGATGTTGGAGCGCCGCAGCTTGGCGCACAGCAGATGCTGACCGCAGAAGATGTACAGCGGCAGGTAGCAGTAGCAGCCGTAATAACCATGGAAGAACCGACCTTCCTGCTGCCCGTGCAGCGGATTGTCAGTGGCATCAAGGTCCAGCACCACCTCGTCGGGCGCATCATCGAACGCCTCCACCAACAGCTGTACCAACAGCTCCTGCACCGCCGCCTCGTTGATCCCCACCCGCTTGTACGTGTCTGTGGCCGGGTCGGTGCCAACCCCTCCTTCGAGCCGGTTCAGCGTGCTCTTGCCCGCCAGTGCCTTGCCCCGGTCCCGAGCGCATCGTCGTGCCGATCCCGTCGGGTCTGCTTTGCCCACCACCGTTGCCAACAGCGGATCCAGTCGCAGCTCGTCGTGGTCGTTGAGGTCCTCGTACCCGAGCGCCAGCCCGTACACCCGCTGCGCCACCAGATCAGCTACCGGGTGCTCGATCGCTTCCGGATCCCGGTGGTCCACGAAGCAGTTCGCGAACCGCTCGATGATTCCCCGGCGCCGCTCCGTCTCGGCCAACAGGATCACACCGCCATCGGAGCTGATCGTGCCCCCTTGGAAGTTCGCCACCACTCGTCGGCGACCCTCTCCAAAGCCTTGTAACTCTAGCTGCTCGCGATTACAGTCTGTTTCCATAAAGCTGCTCCGCTTGCTGGTGTTAAGTTCTTTGTACAGAGCTACTTATACCAGCAGCGGGCAGCTTTTTCTTGGGGGCGTTGAGATATCCGGGCTAGCTATTGGGCAGCGTCGAGCCGGTTCCAGAACGCCAGGAAGTACTGGCCCGCCGACACCGCGGCCAGCACGACGACGACCCACAGCGCGACGGTTCCGTAGATCTCCAGCCAGTCGAATCTCAGCTGTAGGATCAGGATACTCACCGCGATGACCTGCGCGAACAGCTTGTACTTCCCTACCGCCCCGGCTGAGATGATCATGCGGCAATCTGCGGCCACGGCCCGCAGCCCGGTGACGGCAAGCTCCCGCCCGATGATCACGACGACCATCCACGCCGGCGCCAGGCCGAGTTCCACAAGCGAGATAAACGCCGCTGAGACCAGCAGCTTGTCTGCGACCGGATCCAGAAGCTTGCCGATCGTGGTCACCTGACCTCGGCTCCGAGCCAAGTACCCATCCAGCCAGTCGGTGAGCGACGCCGCCCAGAACACAGCCAGTCCGGTCCACGCGTAGCGCGTCAGAAGAATCACGACCAGAAACGGCACCATCACGATCCGCGCCAGGGTCAGCGCGTTGGGCAGGGTCCACAGCATGCTGGAATGCACACCTGTGGCACCATCTGTCGATTTCGTGCTCGGGTTCATTTCTACTAAGGCCGTATGAAGGTATGTGGCGATTCTAGCCGTTCGCCCGCAGCGCAGTTGGAATAAAATGTGCCGCTTGGAACAACGAGGCACGGATCGTTCGTATGCAAATCGCAGTCTATGACAGTTTCCCGGCCGCTCATCGCATCCGCATCGATGCGACAGGAACCCGCGAGCCCGTCCACGTCCACCACTGGCGCGTGAAGGTCTGCTTCACAGCTGCGGAGAACCATCACGTCGCCGCCTCGAGCGCCCGCGCCTGGGTAGAGGCCTGGGTGGCACGGCATCGCGGGCGAAGCCTCAACGACGTTGCTCCCTACGGCGAGGTCAACCCTACGGCCGAGGAAGTAGCCCGGCACGTGGCGTGGGAATTCGCCGAGGCGTTTCCGCAACTGCATCTGGTCGCCGTGACGATCGGCGAGGCAGCTGGTTTCAGCGCCAGTTACAGACCAGCCACAGGCTGCTAGCGAGCCTCGGTCACCATGCGGCGCCGGGCACCGTAGTTCGCGATGCCGATATGAATCGCGTCGGCCACCTGCTGGCGGTACTCCGGATCGCGGAGACGCTGTTCCTCCTCTTCGTGGCTCAGGA
>JAJCZV010000222.1 GCA_029262175.1 Gemmatimonadota bacterium | reverse complement strand
GACATCGACTACGCGAGGAGAAAGAGCGTCTCGGTTTCTACATCTCCGGACACCCCCTCGAGCGCTATCGCGATCTGGTGGAGCTGTACTCGGTCGATGCGAACACCACGCGGATACCGGAGCTCCGGGATCGCACGATCGAGATCCCCTGCGTCATCACAGAAGCCGCGGTTCGCACGTCTCGCAAAGACGGCAGGGAATGGGCGCGGCTCACGTTAGAGGACTTCCACGGGACCGCAACGGCCCTCGCCTTCGGCGACACCTGGCTCGAGAACCGCGAGGCTCTCACCGACGATCGGCCCGTGCTCGTGACCGGCACCGTGTCAGGAAACTCACGAGATGATGACGATCCACCGGTTTTCCTCGATTCCGTCCGCCCGCTCGCGGACGTGCGCAACGAGGGTCGAATCGGGATCTTGATCGAACTCGAAGAAGGTGAGGTCCTGGCGCCCGGTGCGTTCGAGCAAGCGCGGCAACTCCTCGAGGCCGCGCCGGGGCGTGGGCGCCTCTTCGTCGAGTGGCGCGGGAGCGCAAACGGTGGTAACGGCCCAGTGGGCAACGGGGCGGGGAGCAATGGCGCCGGAAGCAACGGTACGGCGGAGGCGGAAAATGGCCTGGCCGAACGCTCGCGCTTTGCGTCGCGTTCGCTGCGGGTTGCGCCGAGCGCCGGACTACTCGAGAAGCTTCGAGCACTATTGGGGGATCGCGTCAAACTAGTGCGCGACTAATAGAGTCGATCGGGAACGAATGACGATAGAACAAGAAGGACTGGACGAACTCCGCGGACAGATCGAAGAGCTTCGAACGAAGGCTCGTGAACGCGGCATCGATGTGACGGCGGAGTTACGTCCGCTCGAGGTCCAGCTGGACGTTGCACAAGACGAGGCCATGTCTCGGATGTCGCGATTCCATCGGGTCAAGCTGGCGCGAAACCAAGATCGCCCTTTCGCCTTGGATTATATCCAAGGCATGGGAGTCGACTGGTTCGAGCTCAAGGGCGATCGGGCCTTCCGCGATGACCCCGCCATTGTCGGTGGATGGGCCAAGTTCGCCGGAACGACGGCGATGATGATCGGCCACCAAAAGGGCCGCGAGATGAAGGAGAATCTCCGGCGCAACTTCGGATCGCCGCACCCGGAAGGGTATCGCAAGGCGAAGCGACTCATGAGGCTGGCTGAGAAATTCAACAGGCCGGTCGTCACTTTGATCGATACGCAGGGAGCCTACCCCGGGATCGGCGCGGAAGAGCGCGGCCAGGGCGAGGCCATCGCCAAGAATCTGTTCGTGATGGCTGGCCTCCGGGTTCCCATCGTCACCTGCGTGATCGGTGAGGGCGGTAGTGGTGGCGCGCTCGGAATCGGGGTTGCGGACCGCGTTCTCATGATGGAGAACGCGATCTATTCGGTCATATCTCCCGAGGGGTGTGCCGCGATCCTTTGGCGCAGTAGCGAGCACGCAGATGTGGCGGCAGAAGCCTTGAAGCTGACCGCTGGGGATCTGCTCGAGTTGGGCGTGATCGACGAGGTGATCGAGGAGCCGCGTGGAGGCGCGCACAAAAGCCCTGATCGAGCGATTGCGGCCGTCGGTCGGTCGATCGAGCGGCATGTCCGCGAACTCATGAAGATCGATCCCGAAGCGTTGGTTGCGAGCCGGCGCGAGAAATACTACAGCATGGGCGCCTGGGAGGAGGTATGACCGACGAACGCGAGCGTGACGGTCTTCCCAGCCCCCGCAGACCCCGGCCGCTTCGGCCTCGCCCGGCGCGCCGCGGCGGCCCCCCGGCGGATCCGCCAGGCGAGACGGCTCCGCCCTCCCCGCCGGTGCCGCAGTCCGTCCCGGCGACATTGGTGGCGGCCGAACGACAGATCCTGGAAGTACAGTTCAAAGGGCTCAGATCCGACTTCTTCGTCTACGCGGGGGCTCACCCGTTGGGCGAGCGGGAGTACGTCGTGGTCGAAGCGGATCGCGGTCAGGACATCGGCTGTATCAAGCGGGCGGCGGCGGCCGACGAACTGAGCTGCGGCGGTGGCTGCGATGCCGTCGGACACCGATCGGTCCCTGAACCATCTCGTCAGGTCATTCGCCGTGCCGCGCCGGCAGACGTATCTCGACTCCTTCAACTGCGCGATCAAGAGTTGGAGGTTCGACGCCGAACCCGCGAGATGGTGACCAAGCATCGCTTGCGAATGAAAGTGAGCGAAGCGGAATGGCAATGGGACCGCAACAAGCTCACGGTCTACTTCACGGCCGAGAAGCGGGTTGATTTTAGGGCGTTGGTGCGTGACATGGCCCGAACATTTCGAACCAGAATCGAGCTGCGACAAATCGGCGTCCGCGACGAAGCACGTCGCTTGGGCGGCCTCGGGCGGTGTCGCCGCGAGCTTTGCTGCCGTTCATGGCTTCAGCAGATCGAGCCGGTGACCCTGCAGTTGGCCAAAGACCAAGGGCTTTCGCTCAACCCGAGTCAGATCTCGGGTGCGTGCGGCCGTCTCATGAACTGTCTTCGCTATGAGCATTCGGTCTATACACAGGCGAAGAAGCGTTTTCCGGCGGTGGGCAAGCGCATCCGCACCGCGCACGGCGAGGAGTTCGTCAAGGATTGGGACCTGTTCGACGAAACGGTCTCGCTGCAAAACTCAGAGGGTGAACTGCGGACTCTCCCCTTGGCGGAGCTCAAAGACGAGCGCAGGGCGGCTCGTCGCGCCGAGACGGACTCCTAGGGTCGGCTCGTGCCGAAATTCTACATCACGACGGCCATCGACTATTCGAATGGCGAACCCCATCTCGGGCATGCCGTAGAAAAAATCGGCGCCGATGTGATCGCGCGCTATCGACGCGCATGCGGTGACGAGGTTCATTTTCTCATCGGGATGGATGAGCACGGACAGAAGGTCGAGCAGGAGGCGCTGAAGGAGGGTTCTCCGCCCCAGGTCTGGGTCGACCGAGTCGGAGCGCAGTTTCAAGATGCGTGGGCTCGTCTGGACGTTTCCAACGATGACTTTATCCGGACGTCAGAGGAGCGGCACCGGAGCGGCGTCAAGGCCTTGATGGAGCGGATCGCTGCGAAGGGCGACTTCTATCAATCTCGATACGAGGGTCACTACTGCGCCGGCTGTGAGGCCTTCAAGAAGGACGATGAACTCGACGACAGTGGGCAGTGCCGGATTCATCCTACGCGCTCCATCGAGTGGACGGAGGAAGAGAACTGGTTCTTTCGCCTCTCGAACTATGGCGAAGATCTTCTTCGATATTATGAAGCCAACCCCGACTTCATCCGCCCGCCATCGCGCCGCAACGAGGTCGTGAACTTTGTCGAAAGCGGGTTGGAAGACATCTCGGCTTCTCGCTCGAGGCTCAGCTGGGGGATTCCGTTTCCCGGCGACGAACAACACACCGTGTACGTCTGGTTCGACGCGCTGTCGAACTACATCACGGCCCTGGGCTATCCGGACGGGGCCGCGTTTCAGACGCTTTGGCCCGCCGATCTGCACGTCATCGGGAAGGACATCACGCGGTTTCACTGCGTGTTTTGGCCAGCCATGCTTCTCGCGGCAGGCGTCGATCTCCCCAAGGCGGTCTGGGGGCACGGCTTTATCAACGTAGGTGGCGCGAAGCTCTCGAAGTCCGGCGGATCCGAGCTGGATCTCGTTCAACTCATCGATCGTCATGGCGCGGACGCGCTCCGGTACTTCCTGATCCGCGAGGTACCTTGGGATGGGGATCGAAACTTCGCGTCGGTGGACGATTTCGTGGAGCAGTTCGACCGTCGCTATACGTCGGACCTCGCCAACGACCTCGGGAACCTCCTGAATCGAGTAGTCTCGATGGTCGTGAAGTATCGAGACGGGGCCGTCCCAGGGACGGGCGCCGGTCCTGTGACGGGTGGGAGAGCCCTCACGTCGCTAGCAGAGGGCGCCGTCCAGGCGTACCGAGGCTACCTCGACGACTACCGACTACATCACGGGCTCGCGACGGTGCTCGACTTGGTGGCCGAGGCGAACGGATTTGTCGATCAATCCAAGCCGTGGGCTTTGGCGAAGACGGAAGCCGACGGCGGTGAACGCGGGCCCCTCGACGACGTACTCGAACAGCTGATCCAGACGTTGGGTAGCATCGCCGTGATGCTCTCTCCGTTCACGCCATCGAAAGCCGCAGAGATGTGGGGGATCCTCGGCGGCGACGGCCCCGTCCCTGGCCTGAACGACGTACCCGAAGCGCTCGGTACGCTAAAGTCGGTCCGACCCGGAGCCGTCCTGTTTCCGCGACCCGAGGAGTAACAAAAAAAGGCCGCCCCGAAGGGCGGCCTTTTCCCGAAGACCCTGCAGTCGTGCTTGGTGCCAGGCGCTGCTAGCGCCCGTCGTTACCTGCATTGCCGTCGCGCGTGACCGTGCGGTTGATCTCTCTGTCGCAGACGGTACCCGTGATGGTTTTGATGCCGGTCGACGGATCCCACTCGGCGTGGATGCTGTAGCTGCAGGATCCAGAACGCTCATCGTTGGTGGACCAGGTGAAGGTGCCGGCGGCGTCGTTCGTCTGCAGGCCCTCGAACGCCCCGTTCAGCCGGTGACGGTGGCCCATGAAGGTCCCGGAGCCATTGATCGTCACGACAAGGTCGCCGCGCGCGTGAGCGCAGTCGGTCATCTGCTTCGTGCCCTCGAAGTCGAGCGTGACTTCCGGAATCGCGCGGTCGGCGACGTGTGTTCCGGAGCCGGTCGCTGTGACGTTTCCGCCGCTGCGGCACTCTCGTTCGCGGGTGATCGAGAACGTGGTGGTCACCGGCACGGACGAGAACGAAATGAGTTCGGAGCCGTTGCTCGCCGAAACGATCGACGGATTGGCTGCGGTCTCGTCATCGAGAATGAGATCGACCTGATCGACGACAAGCTCACCGACGTCGGCGCTCTCTTGATCGGTCAAATCGACTGACCCTGCGAGCGGTCCCACCTGCTCGTCCGAACAAGCCGTCGTGAACACGAAGAGAGCCGCGAAGGCCATCCCCATCCAATTCTTCTTCTGCATTTTCCCACTCCTGCGGCCGCGCCGCTCAAATCAAGTTAATCAAGTGTTCGTGACCGTAGACGTCGACCGCATCGGATCTGTTAAAAGAGTTGGTAGGCGATGGGCTAGATGTCACGGAAGACACACCCCGTTGCTCGGCCTGTTCGCAACGTTGGGACCAGGCGCTGGCGTGCCAATTGCTTTGTGGCAGGGGGCTAGTAGAGATCCGGAAACGGTCGGGAAAATGACCCGCCACGTTCTCGGGGCTGAGTCGAGAACTCGCAGGACTAAGCGGTTGCGTCAAGCGCATCTGCACGCGTTGGAACGCCAAGTGTGACTGTTGACACCCCTCGCGGGGTCAGGGTAGTCTGGTGACAACAAATTTCCGCGTACAAGAAAAGTTTTTCTCCGCGGTCGACCGCCTCGCGCGTTCGGCTTTCGGGGATTTTTGTACGGAAGCCTGGCGTTTTGGCGTGGGAGGCGTCACGAGAGCCGGTCTCTCGTGGCGACCAGCACGCAGACTTTCGGTTGGTAAATTGAAGACTCCGTCCTATTGGACAATACAGATCCTCCCCGAGGGCAGCGGTCGATCGCAGAGCTATCGGGTTAGAAAACGCACGGCCCGTCTTGCTTTCTGCGGGGTTGGCGGTCTCCTTGGGCTCACGGCAGCCCTTTTTCTCGGGATGCTCGGACGCAGCGACGCCGTGTCCGAGCTCGACCGATACCGCGCCGAGAATCGGGAGCTGATCGCGAGCCTCGAAGCCATGGAAGGGCGGAGCGGTCGGCTTAACCAGGCCTTGGACGATCTGTCGATCCGTGAACAGCGCTTCCGGGTCGTCGCTGGGCTCCCGCTGTTGGACCCGGACGTCTATTCGGTCGGCGTCGGAGGGCCAGGCGGCTCCGAGACGACGGATCCGGGTTTCTTCACGATGTCGCCGCGGCTCGCGCAGACGGCAGGAGACGTCAAGGTAGAGCTCGAGCAGTTGCTCCGTCGCGCAGAACTCCTCGGCGTAAGCCTCCGAGAGGCGGCGGATTCGGTGGAAACCCGACGAGAGCTTTACCAGCGCATTCCGTCGATCTGGCCCGTAGCGAGCGAGAATTCCTGGCTATCCTCGAGTTTCAGCCACAATCGTCTCCATCCGCTCCTCGGATATCGGCGTCCCCATCCCGGCGTCGACATTTCAGCCAACCTGGGCACGCCCGTCGTGGCGGCCGGAGCGGGGCGCGTGAGCTTCGCCGGTACGAAGTCCGGATACGGCAGAATGGTGACCATCGATCACGGCGATGGCTACGAGAGCCGCTACGCCCACCTGGGGCGGGTCAACGTCGCCGTTGGGCAGCGAGTCACCCGTGGCGAGGGACTGGGGGAGGTGGGCCGGAGCGGACTTACGACGGGCCCCAACCTCCACTACGAGATCCGGATCCAGGACCGCCCGGTGAACCCCTACGACTACTTCTTGGACGACAGCTACCATCAGTAGCGGAAGCTCCTTACATTCTGCTCGTTCGTAACGGCCCGCGCGCCAAGGCGTGCGGCCCGTTTTCCGTTTGATTTGGACTGGAGCCCGATCGATGCAGAAGTCGCGTCTCGCGATCCTGTTCCTGGTCGTGACACCGCTGTTCGCTGCCTGCGGAAGCCCAACCACCGTCCAGGTACTGATGGACGGCGCCGATGCGCCCCGACCAGTCGCAGACCACGAAGTTCAGTTCCTGCCGTTCGACCGCGACTCGCTGTTCGAGGCGGTCGCTGCAAGTGCGTCTTCGCCAGAACCACAGGTTCCCGCCGACCTCCGTCAAGCCGCAGACAGCGTCCTGGTGCTCCAAGAGATCTGGACCGTCACGGAAGCGTCTTGGAACGGGGTGCGGGATAGCCTTCGGCTTCTTTCAGAGCGGCTGCAGGGTTTGGACTCGCGTAGCCGTGAGTACCGCGAGCTCTTCGACGGTTTCGGAGCCCTGGAAGGTCGGGAACGATCGCTCAACCAGCGGCGCCAGGCCGCCTTCGACGTCTTTACCGGTCTCCAGCAGGCGACTCAGGCCAGACTCGATTCCGTACGCGCGGTCGTCGAGGCTTGGGAAAGCATCGCCTTCGAGAACTATGGTGAGATCGAAGACGGTATTCTTGAAGACCTCGGGCGTCAGATCGTCTACGATACCACGGATGTCGACGGATACGTGACCACTTCGCTTTCGGGCGGGATCTGGTGGATCCACTCTCGCGTGAGAGTCCCGTCCGGCGAGCTCTATTGGAACGTGATGACCGATGGATCGGCGGACACTTTGCGCCTCGAGCCGGGGAACGCGGAGCGCCGCCTCGCCTTCTAGCGCCATCGCAGAAAAGTCTCCGAAACGACGGCGCTCCAGGGGCGTCGTCGACAAACAAGGCCGGTCACCCCTCGGGGCGACCGGCCGCTTTGTCCACGGTAGTCCATGACCGACACGCCTCCGATCACGCTCGAGATCGATTCCGATAAGATCGCGTGGCTGACTTTCGACATGCCCGATTCGAAGGTCAACCTGCTCGATACCGCGGTCATGACATTGCTGGACCGCAGGGTCTCGGAGCTCGAGTCGAGAATCGCCACCGGACACCCCGTGGCCATCGTCATCCAAAGCGGGAAGCCCGGAAGCTTTATCGCTGGCGCCGATGTCACCGAGATCCGAGGCATCGCGGATGCCGAAGAAGGCCGGGCCAAGGCCGCGGAGGGCCAGCGAATCTTCCGCCGTCTGGATCGCCTCACCGTGCCGACCATCGCGGCCATTGACGGCGCATGCATGGGAGGCGGAACGGAGTTGGCGCTGAGTTGTCAGTGGCGACTGGCGTCGGACCGATCGAGCACGAAGCTGGGACTCCCCGAGGTGAGACTCGGGATTATCCCGGGTTTCGGAGGCTCCGTGCGCTTGCCTCGCTTGATCGGGCTCCAACGGGCGCTTCGCATGATTCTCACCGGGAAATCCGTATCCGCCGCGCAGGCCCTGCGCTGGGGTCTCGTCGACAAGATCGTGCGGGTCGACTCCTTCCACGACGACGTGCGCGCCTTCGCGATGGACGTCGTGCTCGGCCAGGTCAAGCGCACCGAAAGGCGGAGCTCGCTGCGCGATCGACTGTTGGAGGGCACCGGTCCGGGGCGTCGCGTCCTATTCAGCGGGGCGCGCAAGCAGGCTCTGGCAACCTCGAAGGGTGATTATCCAGCGCCGCTCGAGGCCATCCGCGTCATCGAACGAACGCTCGATCTGCAAATCGACGAGGCGCTGCCGATCGAGGCCGAGGCGCTCGGGAGATTGGCCGCGACCGAGGTCTCCAACAATCTCGTACGTCTTTTCATCCTCGGTCAGAGCGCGAAGAAGGCGCTGGGCGAGGATGTGCTTTCACAAGGGCGAGACGTGGGCAGGGCCGCCGTGCTCGGAGCCGGGGTCATGGGCGGTGGGATCGCTGAACTCATCGCGGCCCATGATGTCCCTGTGATTCTCAAGGACATTGACCAAGGTGCGCTCGATACGGGTCTTCGCCACGCGAACGATCTCCTACAGAAGGCGGGAGCGCGCGGCGTCTTCGGGGCGGAGGAGGTCGGGCTCAAGTTTGCGCTGATTCACGGCACGCTCACGTACGAGAAGTTCGACGACGTCGATCTGGTCATCGAGGCGGTCGTGGAGCGGCTGCCGGTAAAGCAGAGCGTGCTGCGAGAAGCAGAGGCAGAGCTCCCCGAACACGCGGTGTTCGCCACGAACACCTCGTCGCTTTCGGTCAAGGATTTGGCCGATGCGGCCGGCCGTCCCCAGAACGTGGTCGGGCTGCATTTCTTCAACCCCGTCCATCGCATGCCCCTGGTCGAGATCATTCGAACCGATCGGTCGTCGGATGCGGCCCTGGCTACCGCGTTTCGCTTCGTCAGCGCGCTGGGAAAGACGCCCATTCTGGTAGCTGATCGACCGGGCTTTCTCGTGAACCGTTTGCTCGCCCCCTATCTGAACGAGGCCGGCTTTCTCGTAGAAGACGGAGCCGGCGTCGCCGAAATCGACCAGGCGCTGACGCGGTTCGGTATGCCGATGGGGCCGTGTCGACTCCTCGACGAGGTTGGCTTCGATGTCGCGGAGCATGTCGCCAAAGAGATGGAGCGCGCCTTCGGTGACCGCATGCAGCCCTCTGCGGTCGTCGGGCTGCTAAAGGGAGAGGGGCGGCTCGGGAGAAAGAACGGTCGGGGCTTCTATATCTACGTCAACGGAAAAGAGAAGGGAGTCGACCGGGAGATCGCGCGTACCCTGCCATCGGATCGCAAAGGCGTGTCGAGCGAGGAGATCGTCGATCGCAGTCTCTTGTTGATCGTGAACGAAGCCATGCACGCGCTGTCGGAGAAGGTCGTGAGTAGTCCCGGTGAGCTCGACTTGGCGATGGTGCTGGGCACGGGTTTCCCCCCGTTTCGAGGTGGCCTGCTCAAGTGGGCGGACTCCCGAGGAGCGCCAGAGATCCTCGACCGTTTGAGGGAGCTCGAACAGGCGCACGGACCCCGCTTCGCGCCGGCCCCCGGTCTTGTCGCGCTCGCCGAAGCCGGAGGGTCGTTTACCTCGTAATGCGTTTTGATCTGCTCGGGGCGCGTCGCAAGGGCCTTCGCGCAGCGCGACGGATTGCGGCGGACGCCCCTTCGGTCGAGGTCGAAGTGCGACGCGGTCCTCGCGTGCAAAGTTTTACTCAAGAGCTCCTCTTTGACGAGGCGGACCTCAAGATCACCCTCCAAGTGCTCGACCGCGCCTTCGTCCCGGTCCATGTCGACGGCTCGACGACGCTTCGGCCGGGTTCGATGCTCGTCTGGTACCTCTTTCCGGGAGAGCCCTACGAGATCGGCGCCTTCTATCACCGTAGCGGCGCGTTCCAAGGCCATTACATCAACCTCATCCGACCCCCGACCTTCGCTCCGGGTCGCTGGGTCGTCGAGGATCTGTATCTGGACGTCTGGGCCCCGGCTGAGGGCGCGGCCAAGCTACTGGACGGACACGAACTGGAGGCTGCGGTGGCTGCGGGCGAGATCTCGTCCCGGGAGGCCGGAGAGGTCACGGCAAGAGGGGTGGAACTGCTAGCGACGGCCAGGAGCGGACGTTGGCCCCCCAAACTCGTGCGGCGTTGGCCCGCCGAATTGGTGCCAGCTCTTCGTCGACGCCGGGATCACCGCGGCACCTACCATGCGGCCAAGGTGTCTGGCCGAATCATCGCCTACGGACTGTATGTCATGGGAGCCGTATCGCTGACGTCGATCGCGTTTGCCGGTCTGACGGATGCTTTTGCCGCGCCCGGTCCCGCGCAGGAGACCTGGAAGCTCACGCTGGCGGCCGAGGCGCTGCTGCTCGCGCCGCTGGCGCTGGCAGGAAGGCTTCCGGCGACGTTCTGGCCCCGCCCCCCTCTCGTGGACGAACGTTCGCTCTTCGTTGCGACCTTGGCGTCGGGCCTCGCCGTGCTGGGTCTCAACGCCAGGGCCGATTGGTCGGGGGTTCTCGTGCCGGTCTACGCCACGCTGGGCCTGTTTTCCGTGATTTTCGCGGTCTGCCGCGCCTGGTTTGATCGGCGGGTCCCCGTTTTCGCCCTCGCGGGCGTCGCCACCATGATCGTGGCGCTCTGGTTCTTGGTGTGACGGTCCCGAAAAACGGCACAAAGTTCGGCCAGGTACCGTAGAAGAGGACCATGAGCGATCGAGCCAAACGTCAGTTCCGGTTTTTAGCGCTATTTGGCGTCTATTTCACCTCCATTTGGTTCCTGTGGGGGACGCCGTTCGTCTACCCCATCAAGTTGTTCGTAGTGCTTCTTCACGAGGTCAGCCACGGGCTGGCAGCGCTTCTTACGGGCGGCCAGATACTCGGCATCGAAGTCACGCCCCGCGAAGGGGGTTTGTGCCGCTGTCCCGGTGGAAATCCGTTTCTCACGCTCTCCGCTGGCTACCTGGGGAGTCTGCTCTGGGGTGGCGCGATGATTTGGGGCGCGGAACGCTTCAAGAGCCGTAGCGCGTGGTTCGTCACGGGCATCGCAGCGGTCGCGGGGGTGTCGACGCTCCTTTTCGTGCGACAGCCGTTCGCCGCCGCCTTCGGGCTGGCCTTCGCAGGGGGGCTCTTGATCGTCTCGCGCCGCGCCGGCTTGGTCGGGAACCGCATCGTCCTGACGACCCTCGGACTGACCAGTTGCCTGTACGCGGTCCTCGACATCAAGAGCGATATTCTCGATCGACCGGAGCTGCTCTCAGACGCTCGGATGTTGGCCGAGCTGACCCACATCCCGACGGTCGTCTGGGGGTCCATCTGGATCGCGACCGCGGTGGCGTTTTGTGCGATTCTCTTCCGCTGGGCATTTCGCCGCGCGTAGAGCCGCTGGCTCAGGGGTCTCGACCCAACCACTCCAGCGGTTCGAAGGCTCCGATGGGCCAGGGGAATACGACGGGGCTCTCGTATCCGTCGTCGGAAACGCTCGCCACCCCGAACAGGTAATTGTCGATGACCACGTTCTCGAGCGTGTACTCCGTGACGTCGCCGACAAACACGCTCCACTGCCACTGCGGTTGATCGGTCAATCGCCAATAGACCTTGTAGCCGGCGAGGTTCGGGGCCCGATCAGGCGGCAGGGCATCCCAAGATAGCGTCGTCGAAGGCCGCACCGCGCCACGAATCGAAACGTTTCGGGGGGGCGCTGGTGCCCACGCCATCGCTGCCAAGGAGATCGCGTTCACGCCCGTGAGCTTGGCCGCGAAATCGAACTCCACCTCCCCGATCACGTCCCCGTACTCGACGCCATCCTCGACCCTCAGGTCCTGGTGCTGACGCCGATAGTCCTCGTTGGCCTCCATGATGCGCACGCCCGGGAAGCCCGCATCGTTGAAGGGGCGATGGTGTCCGCCACGACCGAATCGATCGAGTCGATAGATCACCATCATGTCCAAGTTCGGGACATACCCGTCCACCAGCTTGTCGACCAACCGAGCAAGGTTACGGGAGGGTGAGTCGACTTCGCCGCCGGTCGTGCGGCGCTGACGAGCCACCCGTTCGGTTTCGTCCGCCCGCGTCCCTTCGGCAAAGATCCGCGCGATCGTGTTATCGGACACGCCGTTTTGCCCATCCGTATTCCCGATCATGTCGTTGTTCAATACCGCCTCGATCCGCCATCCCTCTTCCAGCGCTACGCGAGCCATATGCTGGCCTCCGAACAGCCCTTGCTCCTCGCCGGACAGCCCGACATAGATCACCGAACCGTTGAAGCGGTACTGGCTCAGGACGCGCGCTGCCTCGAGTACGCCGGACATGCCCGACGCGTTGTCGTTGGCCCCCGGTGCGTCGGAAACCCCATCCAGGGCATCCGAGGCACGCGAATCGATGTCTCCGGACATCACGACGTATCGGCCTGGATCCGTCGTGCCTCTCTGGATCGCCAACACGTTTACGACGGCCGTCGTATCCGGGATCCGGTCGGTTCCGCCCACCAAGGACGTCTGGTAGGAGACTTCCAAGCAGCCCCCGCAAGCCAGAGAGATCCGATCGAATTCCGCCTTGATCCACCGCCGCGCGGCGCCGATTCCCCGGGTGTCCGAGAGGGTGTCGGAGAGCGTGTGTCGCGTCCCGAAATCGGCGAGCCGACGGATGTCCGCCTCGATGCGTTCCGTCGAGACGGCGGCCACGATGTCGCGTAGCGCGGCCAGGTCCTCCGGGGGTGGTCCCGACTGAGCCTCGAGGCCCGAGGACGTAACGGAGACGAGCACCGCGACAAGACCGCTTGGTCTCATTCGGCTGATTCGTCTCGTTCGGCTGAGGAGACTGAAGTGAGCCACCGATTCCTCCCGTTAGAACAAAGTGCCTGGCGCGGGCGCTAGGGATACCAGCGCAGCCGCAAACCTGTTGGGAGGACCAGCCGCGCGCCACGCTTCCCGTGCAACTCGGCGGTGTCCGAGCCCGATCGAGGTTTCGAGGAACCCGCGCCCCCGTTAGCGTCGGGTCGAGGTCTCGTAGGAGACGCGACGGGCAGCCGAGAAACGAAGAGATCGACGACGTGAAGAGTACGGAACGAATTGGACAACGGGTTTCGAATCTGTTTGGCGCGACGCTACGAGAAGCGCCAGCCGAAGTCGAGATCGAATCGCACGGTCTCCTGCTTCGCGCCGGGTACATTCGGCAGCTCGCCTCGGGCATCTTCTCCTACCTGCCGCTCGCGTGGCGATCGCTTCGGAAGATCGAGCAGGTCCTGCGAGAGGAGATGGATCGGATCGGAGGGCAGGAACTCTCTCTCCCCGTCGTGCACCCGGCCGAACTCTGGCAGGCCAGCGGGCGGTGGTACGACATCGACGCCACCATGGCGCGGTTCGTGGACAGGCGCGATCGCGACATGCTGCTCGCGATGACGCACGAGGAGGCGGTCGCGTTTCATGTCGCGACCGAAGTGCAATCGTATCGCCAGCTCCCGGCGCTCGTGTGGCAAGTCCAAACCAAGTTTCGTGACGAACTTCGCTCTCGTGGCGGGTTGATTCGAGTCCGCGAGTTCTTGATGAAAGACTCGTATTCCCTCGATCGCGACGCGGCGGGACTCAAAGTCCAATATCAGGCGCACTACGAGGCCTACGAACGGATCGGAACCCGTACGGGTCTCCCGCTGACCGCCGTCCAAAGCGACGCCGGAATGATGGGCGGCAAGATCGCGCACGAGTTCATGTATGTGACGCCGATCGGCGAGGACAACCTCGCGCTCTGCGATGCATGCGGTTACTCGGCGAACCGTGAAGTGGCGGAGTTCCGTCAGAAGCCGGCTCCCGGGGAGCCCGCCGAGTTGGAACGGGTGCATACGCCCGGCGCTGCGACGATCGCGGATCTCGCGGAACAGCTCGGGGCGACCGCCGATCAAACCGCCAAGATGGTCTTCTACGTGGGATCTTTCGGCGGCGAGGGGGGCGAGCGCACGGAACGGGTGGTTGCGGCCATCGTGCGAGGCGACCTGGAAGCCAACGTGATCCAAGTGCAGAACCTTTCTGGTGCACTCGAGCTGCGTTCGGCGTCCGAAGAGGAGATCGCGGCGACCGGTATGGTTCCGGGGTTCGCCTCGCCCGTCGGGATCGACCCGGACGCGGCGATCTTCGTCGTGGACAAGTGGGTGGCGAAGACGCCGAATCTGATCCTCGGCGCGAACGAGGTCGACTATCACCTGCGCAACGTGTGTAGCGGCCGAGACTACGAGCCGACGGTCGTAGGCAAAGTGGCGGCGGCCTACGAGGGGGCCCCGTGCGCCAGGTGCGGAGAGCCGCTCCGTATGGTGAGAGGCGTCGAGATCGGGAACATCTTCCAACTCGGTACTCGGTACACCGAGTCCATGGAAGCGCGCTATACCGATGAAGGAGGAAAAGGGAAACCGATCTGGATGGGTTCCTACGGGATCGGACTCGGGCGATTGCTCGCGTGCATCGCCGAGGAGCACCGGGACGACGACGGTCTAAAGCTGCCTGTCAGCGTCGCGCCGTATCACGTCGGTCTGATCGGACTCGGGAAAGATGATGAAACGCACGCCATCGTCGAAGACGTTTTCCAGACGCTGATCGAAGCCGGGATCGAGGTCCTGTTCGATGATCGCCGCGAGCAGAGTCCCGGCGTCAAGCTCAAGGATGCCGACCTGCGCGGCTTGCCGCTACGCGTCGTAATCGGCGAGCGTTCCCTCAAGTCTGGAGGGGCCGAGCTTCGCCGTCGCAGCGACGGTGAGGATCGAATCATCGCCCTGGAGAACCTGGTCGTCGAGATCAATGGCGAACTCGACGCGATGCGTGTCGCGCTGGAGGTTTAGCCGCCGACGCGGACGCGCAGTCCGCCGACAAACGTGCGCGGCGCGGCGACCCGGATAAAGTCGCTCGCGTCGTGGGAGATTTCCGCCACGGTGTCGAACACGTTCTGAAGGCTTCCGAACGCCGTGAGCGTCCGACTGATCCGGCGTCGAACCCGCAGATCGATCAGGAAAGAGTCTGCGATCTCCGCCGTATTGAGATCGTTGTCGAACCGCTTGCCCAGGTAGCGGCCCGTGGCGACGACTTCCAGCGTGCGGGGGTCGACGTGACCGATCCGGAACGTCGCGCGATGGACGGGGCTGCCGAGCGCGCGATTTCCGACGATCTCCGCACGGCCGGGGGCGTCCGTAATCTGGGTAGGATTGAGTTCGTGGCTGGCGGCAAGCAACCAGGCACCCGCGGGTCGGATCTGAATCTCGGTCTCGAGACCCGTGCTGCGAAGCGTGCCCACGTTGCTTCGTTGGCGGCAAACTCCGCCCGCGGGTACAAACCCGCAGGGCGCGATCACGCCCGGCGACGTAGCCTCCTGGATCGTCGCGTCGAGAATCGCGTCGCTGACATTGGCCCAGAAACCCGTGAAGCGAAGGAGCACGGTGGGGTCGGGTTGGATATCGATCCCGATCTCGGCACCGACCAGGCGCTCGGGCTGCAAGTTCGCGTTCGCCTCGGTAACCACCCCGCCGGCAGCACGGAACGGTTTGTAGAGTTCGTTCAGGGTCGGCACCCTCAGACCGCTGTAGAAACCGCCGCGCAAAGAGACGTCATCGGATGCGGCGAACGTGAGTCCGAGATTGTGGCTGAGCCGCGTCTCGCTCCGACTCGTAAAGGAGCTGTCGGTCAGGACCGCCCCCGTCGCGATCTCGGAGATGTCTCTGAACCCATCGCTGTTCCGCCAGACGTCGAGTCTCAGGCCGGCGTGAAGCTGCCACCGATCGTTCAGCTGAATCCGATCCTGGGCGAAGAAGCCGGCGAGCAACTGGTCGCCTCCCGTCACTCGCTCTCTCTCGAAGGCGCCGTCCGTAAAGATGAAGCGTTCGAACGCTTTTCCGGTCACTCGCAGCACGTCCGCACCCAGGGACAGCCCGTGATCGTTCGTCCCTGAGCTTGCCCAAACGAGATTGGCGCCGACCCCGGAAGACGGGACATCGAATTGGTCGAGGGACGGCACTTCGGTATCTCTCGTCGCATCTTCTGTGGAGAACGAGTTTGCGTAGACCTGAGACTGGAAGAACCCGTTGAAGCTTAGAGTAGAGCCGTTGTCGCTCGAGACCGTCGCGCCAACCTGCCCGAACCCCGCCTGCGTAGAGTTGTTTCGCAGCGGAGTCGCGTTGGCCTTGTCCTGGTCGAAGTAGCTGCCCTGGGCATGCACCCGCACCCGATCGCCCGCATCGATCTCGACCTTGCCTCGCAGCGCCGCATGATCGGAAGCGGATGGGATATCGATCGCACCCCTTAGACTCTCTTCTGTCAGCGTGTACCCGTCGCTGTCGAAGTATTCGCCGGCGAAATAACCGCGAACCTTCTCCCCGCCGAAGGAGGCCATGGCATCGCCGCGAAACGTGGACTGGCTGCCGACTTGAGCTCCGACCGAGCCGCCGGCTGCACGCGGGGATCGCGTGATGATGTGCACGACACCGGCAAGGCTCTGTCCCCCCCAGCTGACGGTCGCGCCTCCACGCACGATCTCCACGCGCTCGATGATTTCGACCGGGACCTGGCTCCAGCGGACCCACCCAAAATACGGATCGTTGAGGGGCACGCCGTCGACCAGGACCAACGTTCGGCTGGCCGCAGTGCCGCCCAGCCCGCGAAGCGTCACGGCCTGCCACGACGGATGCGCGGGACCCGCCGGGACCTGGAAGCGGAAGTTTAGACCCGGGATCTCCTGCAAGATGTCCTGGAGCGTCTGAGCGGCTGAAAGACGGAGCTGTTCGCGCGTGACGACGGTGACGTTCACGGGCACCTCTCCGACGGTGCTTTCGGCACGCGTCGCCGACACGATCAACTCGCGTAGCGAGACGACACTGTCCGGTGACGGCGGCTCCTGGGTGTATGCGGCCGGGGTGTGTGCCAGCGCGAACACCGCCGCCAGCACTCCTACGCGAGCGTCCAACATCTTGGCGCGGCCCGTCTCAAGACGCTTCATTCAAGCTCTCCTCAACGATGTTTCGGACGAGCGATGCGTCCGCCCGATTCTCTGTCGCACGCATGACTTGGCCTACGAAGAACCCGGCCAGCTTCGCCTGACCCGCGCGAAACCGCCCAGCCTCTTCAGGATGATCTGCGATGACTTGGTGCGCCACGTCCCGGATCCGCGCCCGATCGACAAGACGACCCAACGCCTCGCGATCGACGATCTCGCGCGGATCGCCGCCGTCAGCCACGAGTCGCGACAGGAGGTCGTTGCCGGTGGTCACCGAGATCGTTCCACTCTCGACGAGATCCACGAGCGCGCCGAGCGCTTCGGGCTCCAGTGACGACTCGCCCGCAGCCCGCGTTCCTGCCGGGCCCTCTTTCGACTCTGCGCCGCGAACCTTGTTGAGGAGCCAGTTCGCGACCGCCTCGGGGTTCGCGCCGCCCGCGATGGCGCGTTCGTAAAAGTCGATCGACGCCGGCGAAGCGCTCAGGAGATCGGCCACCTCTTCCGTCAGGCCGAGTTCGCGCTGAAAACGTTCGAACGAGGTTTGGAGTGGTAGCGACTCCTCCCGGATCCGATCGCGAGCCAGGCGCCCCGTGTCTTCGCCGATCGTGGGCTCGCCCGTTTCGCTCGCCGGCTCGGGCACGGGCCCAACCGTCACCCCTGGCTCGAGCACTGAAGTGATCGCCACGTCGGGCTCGAGATAGACGGTTGTCTCCCAAGTGTTGCGGAGCGAGACCGTGCGGTTGAATACGAGTCGCGACCCCGCTTCCGCATGCGCTCCGGCGCCGTTCGATCCCGCGACCTTCGACACGGAGCGCGTGGCGCGATCACGAATGAAGTAGCCCGTCCGCTCAAACTGATACGACGTATCCGGCGGATCCTCGGCGACGCTGGGTTCGATAAACGCGTCGAGGATTTCCAGCGAGTTCGGGTTCAGGTTGTCGCGGAAGTCTTCTACTCCCTCATATGGATCCGCGACCTTGAACAGGCGGTCGTATAGTCGAATCTCGGCCGGTAGAGACGCGTCTGCCGAGACCCAGTGGATGGTTCCGCTCGGCTTTCGTCCGTCCGGCGAGGAGCCCCCTGATGTGGCTGGATCGTAGGTGCAGCGAAGCTCGACGACCTCGCCCCCACCATCCTTGACCACTTCATCGCAGGTGATGAAGAAGCCATGACGCAGTCGAACTTCGCGTCCCGGCGCGAGCCGTTTGAAGCCCGACGGCGGCTCCTCCGCGAAGTCGCTGCGTTCGATGTAGAGGTTTGCCGAGAACGGTATCCGCCGCGTGGCCGGCCAGTCCTCCGGCGGCGCCTTGACGTCGCGCGGAAAGTACGGAGCCTCCAGCCAGTCGATGCCGTCGTCCGGATAGTTGGTGATCGTGACCTTGAGCGGGTCGAGCACGCACAAAACGCGGGGCGCCCGCGGATTCAGGGCTTCGCGAATCGCCCATTCCAGTGTTCCGACGCTGACTCGGTTGTCGGCCTTCCCGATCCCCACCTGATCGCAAAACGCACGGATGGCGTCCGGCGGGACCCCGCGGCGTCGCAGGCCGGCCAGTGTCGACATGCGGGGGTCGTCCCAGCCGGAAACGCTGCCGTCCTCGACAAGAGGCAGGAGCTTCCGCTTGCTGACGATCGTGTAGTCGAGGTTGCGGCGCGCGAATTCATACTGCCGCGGTCGCGGATCCCAAGAGCCCAGGTCTTCGCTTCCACCGCCTTCCGCTCCCGGAAGGCTGTCGATCTGTGCCACGGAGGGGCGGGTGTGCTCGATGAACCAATCGTAGAGTTCGCGGTTGTCCTGGAACTCGAGGGTGCACAACGAGTGCGTGATGCCTTCGATGCCGTCCGACTGTCCGTGAGCCCAATCGTAAAAGGGGTAGATCGGCCAGGCGTCGCCCGTCCGGTAGTGGTGCGCGTGACGGATCCGATACATCAGCGGGTCGCGCATCTTCATGTTCGAAGCGGATAGGTCGATCTTGGCTCGCAGCACGTGGGCCCCGTCCGGAAACTCGCCGGCCCGCATTGCACGAAACAGCTGCAGATTCTCTTCGATCGAGCGGTCTCGGTACGGGCTTGGTCGGCCGGGCTCTCTGACGCTTCCGCGGTGGTCGCGGATCTCGCTTTCCGAGAGGCTGTCTACATAGGCGAAACCATCCTCGACCATCCGGAGCGCCAGCTGGTATAGCGGCTCGAAGTAGTCCGACGCGTACCTGACGTCGCCTTCCCACTCGAAGCCCAACCAGGCGATGTCCCGCTCGATGGCCTCGACGTAGGCCGGGTCCTCCGTGGTGGGATTGGTGTCGTCCATGCGCAGCGTGGTGCGACCCCCGTAGTCGGCCGCCACGCCAAAATCGAGACAGATCGCCGATGCATGCCCGATATGGAGAAATCCATTGGGCTCAGGGGGGAAACGCGTAAGTACGCGACCATCGTGCTTCCCGCTCGCCACGTCGTCCGCGACGATCTGCCGGATGAAATCCAAGTGTTCTTTCTCAGACATCCGGAGAAACTAAGAAGAAATGGGTCGAAGGGAACGGCCACCGCGACGACCTGGTCGCGGTGGCCGGATTTGAAGCGATGTTCTGCCGGCTAGCTCGATTTTACTTTCTTCGAGATCCACATGATCAGCAGCGCACCACCCACCGCCAGCACCATACTCCAGATGTTGAAGCCGGTGATGCTACCGACCCCGAGCATGGATCCGAGAAAGCCGCCGACCCACGCGCCGCCGACGCCCAACAACATGGTCTTGAACCAGCTGTCGCCGTCGTCTCCCGGCATGATCCACTTCGCGAGTCCGCCGGCCAAAAGTCCGAACAATGCCCAATAGAACAGTCCCATGTGTATCCTCCGCGCTACTCTGCCCGATGTCGATGAATCCAGCCCACCCGTGCCCCGCGCACGTGCTGTAGGCAACCCTACGGGGGCAGCTGGGCTCAGGATTCGCCCGTGGCTCGACGCTCCAGTTCCGCCCGATGACCGTGGAAGCTCAGGATTAGGATCCCTCCCGCGAGCAAAAGGTTGAAAAGCCGCCCAACTCCAAACGAGAGCGTCGGATTCCCGCCCTCGCCGATGATCGCTGGCGCGGCGAAGATCGGGCCCATCACCGAGAGGATCAGAAGAAAGAGATTGACGGAACTCTCGCCGAGGCCCAAAAACGGGGTCGAGCGCGGCCAGCGGCGCATGACGACCCAGCAGGCGAACGCGAACCCGTAGTAGGCCGCCCGCCATGACGCCGAGGCGATCCCCGACGCGCGAAGGGACACGCCGACGGTGAGATCCAGTAGGGCGAACACCGGTGTCGCGAGGTAGTAAAAATGGACCAGGCGAGCCCAGGTCACGAGTCGCCCTTCGGTGCCGCCGGTCGGAGTGTGGCCAAATCGTCCATGGGGAGGACGCTAGCCTCCGGAAGTCCGCCGGTCGAGCGCTTTCGACGGAGACATCGACGGAGACAAAAAAAAGGCCGATCCCGGAGGATCGGCCTTTAGACGTCGAGGTCGGGCCCGCTTGGGCTGCGTCTCAACATTGGTGCGCTTGAAACGCGACTTCGATGTCCATCGAGACTGGCACCGAAGACCAAGATGCCGCCGGTGCTTCAAGTGCGTGGCCCGACTCGTCTGCCGCCGCTCGGCCGTGTGTCGCCAGAATCAATCCGGTCGCCACCAGCAGCCATACCAGCGATCCTGCGATCGCCCATCTCGTGAAACGTTCCATCTATCTATTCTCCTACGCGGGGGTTCGTCCTTATAACGGTCGAATCGCTTCCGCGTGATATGACCCTTAAGGTCTTCTTGTTCTCGTATATTACAACGAGTTTCAGCAAACGAAAGTTTCGCCCCATTCACCTATTTGACCCCGGTCGTGGGTCAAGGGTTGCAAGGAGAGGACGCCGCCGCTTATGGACGTTGGGATGACGACGCTCCTGCTCTTCGGGGCCGGGTTGGTAGCGGGAACGCTCAACGTGATCGCCGGTGGCGGCTCGTTGCTCACCCTCCCTCTCATGATCTTTATGGGGCTGCCGGCCGGCGTTGCAAACGGGACCAACCGGGTGGCGCTCTTGGTCCAAAATGTGGCCGCCGTCTGGAGCTACCACGGTCACGGCGCGATGGATTGGAAGTGGCTGCCTCAGGCGGCGTTGCCTGGGCTCCTGGGCGCCGTCGTCGGGACCGGGTTTGCCCTCAGGATCGACGACCTCGCGTTCGAGCGGGTGCTGGCCATCGTTTTGGTGCTCGTCGCTCTGTGGACCATCTGGGACCCGCTCGGAAAGCGCGAGGTGGGAGACACGATCGTCGGAGTGGACGGGTTCGGTCGGCGGATCGCGGTAGCGGGCGCCTTTTTTCTCATCGGCGTCTATGGTGGGTTCGTACAGGCGGGTGTCGGCTTTATCATCCTCGCGCTCACGACATCACTCGGTCTCAACTTGGTCCGCGGGAACGCGCTCAAGGTCCTGTTCGTCCTGAGCTACACGCCGTTGTCATTGGCGCTGTTCGCCTGGGACGGAAAGGTCAACTGGGCCTACGGCGTTGCGCTCGCCTTCGGGAATCTCGCCGGCGCCCTCATCGGAGTTCGCCTCGCCGTGCTGAGGGGCCACACCTGGGTTCGGCGGGTGGTGATGATTACCGTGATCGCGTTCGCCATACGGCTCTGGGTTTGGGGGTGACCCGAGCTACGGCCTCGTGAGGCGCGCAAGATAGGCGCCCTGTTCGCCTTCGAACGCGATGCCTGCTCGCCAACCCGCATCCGTGGCGTACCGCAGGAGGGTTTCCAGGTCGACATAGAGCTCGCGAAACGGACGCCCCACCAAGTCTTCGAACGAGAGTTCGATCCAGGCTTGGCCGCCGTACTCCCCCGCAGGCGGCCACGGGGAATCAGATCCAGCGACGTCTGGAGGGGCGCCGACCGGTTCCGGGATCGCCTCGGCGGCATCGACCAGAAGCTGACCACCGGGAGAGAGCAGCCTTGGCGCGTGCTCGAGAAACCTCGCGAGGCCACGGAGGGTGCCGACGGGTCCGAGCCCGTTCATGAGCATGAGGACGGTGTCGAACCCGGGGCCCGACCAAAACCGAAAATCCGCCGTGACCGCCCGACGCACACCGCGGCCACGTTGGAGGTCGGAGAGCCGTCCGTCGATCTCGAGCGCGATCACATCCAGCCCCCGCTCCTGGAGCGCGAGCGTATGCGGACCCACGCCGGCCCCGAGATCCAAGACGTTTCCGCAGGCGAGGTCGAGCGCGTACCGTTCGAACGACAGGAAATCCTCGCCGGAGCGAAAGAAGAACTCGACAGGGAAATCTTCATCCTCTCCCAGGCTGCTGCGCAGACGCAGTTGGCTGTCGATGCGACCCTCATGGACGGCTGACAACGCCGCGACGTACGCCGCGAGGGGCGGAACGCGATCGAGGTAGATCTCAGGAGCGACGGGTTGGATCGCCAGGACTACATCCTAAGAATGATCGAGCGGCTGGGACAAGCGCTCGTGGCTCTACGGAAACAGATTCTCGGCGGGAAGACTAACTCGTCCGAAGTGCGAGCCGCTATCCGCGAGGCCGCCCGGGACGGCGGACTGGATTACGACCTGGCGACATCGCTGAGCTCCGACACTCTGCTCATGATGGTGGCGCCGGGAGGGGACGTCGATCCGGGACGCTGCTGGTTGATCGCGGAGTTGTCGTATCTCCAAGGCCTCGACGAGGAGCTGTCCGAGGACTTCGGCCCGGCCACCGCTTCGTTTGAGCGCGCGGCCTTTCTGTTTGGAATGCTGCAACCCGTGGCCGGGAATCTGGCCGGGGTTACCGAGGCCAAAGCGCGTCTCGAGGAGATCGACGAGCGGCTGGCAAGCTTGCCGCCGAACGAGCGGACCCAATAGGATCGCCGACCGCTGCGGCGGCCGGCGACCCGGTGGGCTTCGAACTTAAAGAATGACGGCCAGCAGGATGATGCCTTCCGCGGGCTCAACCAAGTCTTCGAAGAACCTGAAGATATCGTCCGACGTTTCGACGATATGCATCAGCACTACGATCTCCGGTCCCGTCAATTCCATCCCTTCGGCGCCAACGATCTGCGGATCGTTCGGGTCGCCGGTCGCTGTCGCGAGCACGGCCCCATTTACCCGGAACGTGGCGTCGATCGCCTGGTCGTTCCCCGCGACGTCGATGCTGAGCGACTCCGCTCCGTACATGACGTCGACTCGCGCGGTCAGTGATTCGCCTTGCTCGCTCAACCCACTTCCGTCCGCCGCGACCGTCACGGAGAAGTTTTCCGAATCCACGGCGAGCGTGGCATTCAGATCGACCGTGGTGTCGGTGCCGTTGTCGGTCGCCGCGACATCGAACGTGAAGTCGAGTTGGTCGGCGTCATCGGCGACAAACCCATCGATGTGGACCGATCCGGCGGCATCGTCTCCGGCGACGGCCAGTCCGTAGCTGACGAATGTGAACCCGTTTGCCACCGCTGTGAGCTGAAGGTCGATCCCCGAACTCGAAGCGCCGTTGTCGACGAGTTGAAGGTGCCCGATCTCGTTCCCGAGGTCGGGGTCTTCCGTGCCCTCGATCAGTTCATAGAGAATGAACCGGACGCCGTTGGCGGGAGCGCCCGTGCGAGCCGGGTCGTTCGCGTATTCACCCGACGTCGGATCGATGACAAAGGTGTTGCCCAGGTTGCCCGTCGAGATGAGCGGGATTCGACTCGCTGCACCCAGCAGTCGGTTCGTCGCGTCGCCGACGATCGGAAGCCCTTCGGTCTCCAGCGTGGGAATCCGCGAAGCGACGATGCCGTTGCCGCCGATCTTCTTTGAGAGCGCCTCATAGCTCGCCCACGCCGGCGAGCTCATAAAGCCATCCATCTGATCCAGCCCGGCCTGCGCGGCCTGGGCATCAAAGTTCTCGTCTCCGATGGGCGCCGTCGGGCTATCGTCGCACGCGGCGAACCCGACCGTGAGCGCAGCCAGGACTGTCAAACGTGCGCGCGGGGCCCACGTACATTGTCGTCGTCTCATCACTACTTCCCTCCTCTGATATTCCGCAGCGCGGCTTGCTGCTGCGGCGTGAGTACATTCTTGATGCGAATCACCATCAACATCTGAATGACCTTGATTTCGTTTTCGACCGCGAAGATCCGGCGCGCCGCCTCGATGGCGGCCGCCTCGTCCACGCGATCCGACCGAGCGATAGACATGAGATCCTGCGCGGCGTCCGCCATATCCCACTCGTAGTCGACGGCGCTGCGCTGAAGCTCACGGAGCTCGTTCGAAATCTGATTCCACTGTGCGTCCGTCAGTGCAATTTGGTCCCGGTTCTTCATGACCAGTTCTGGATCGAAGAAGATCTCCGCGAACGGATCGGCCTCCTCTTGTGCGAGGAGCGGCGCTGCGCCCATGAGCGGGAGCGCGACAAGCAACCAGGGAAGCAGCCGCCGGAAGGGTCTGCTGGTTTCGATCTTCATTGGGGTCGCCTCGGGTATGACAGAGTTTCTCGAAGTGTCTCGGTTGAACGCCAAAGCGGATCCGAGCCTCGCTCCAGCAGGAAGTCGGTCGGTGCGCGCCACATGCCAGCGCTCGAGATGAGCTCGGCGGCCAACGTCCCCGCCGATTCGCGCTCCACGGAACGGATACTGACGAACACCATCGTCGCCGCTGCGGCGAGAAGCGTGACGCCCCCCGCTCGCCTGCGTCGACGCCGGCTTTGCCGCGCGCGGGTTCGAGCCATCAGCAACGCGAAGTCGGGAGACCGCGCGGCCTCCGCGGACTTGAGTGCATCGAACGCGTGTTCCAACGATCCATCGTCGCGACTCATATCGACGCTCCGTAGGGTCTGCGGTGACTTGCCGTTGCTGGCGCGGTCTGTGAGTCGGCGAGTAGCTCGCGGAGGCGGGCCTTGCCGCGCTCGTAATGAGTGCGAGCGGTTCCCACCGACACCCCGATGACCTCAGCCGCTTTTTCGATCGTCAGGTCTTCGTAGAACACGAGGTGCAGGAGTTCTCGCTGACGAGGCGAGATCTGAGTTAGCGCTTTTCGCACGTCACTCGCTTGGTCATGCCTGCGAGCGGTCGTAGACGGTGCGGCGTGCGGCACGTCGCGCCGGAACAGCTTGAGTAGCCCGCGTCGACGCGCCACGCGTCGCGCTCGTTCACTCGCGACGCGACGCACGACTCCGAACACGAACGTTCGGAACTCAGAGCGCCCTTCAAATCGAGCGCGTCCGCCTAGGAGTCTGAGATATGCTTCCTGAACCACGTCTTCGGCCTCCGCCTCATCTCCCGCGCAACACGTGAGAGCCCAGCCGTAGGCCGCCGTGTGGTGCGTGGCAAGATCCGCTTCGATTTCGCGTCGCGTGACATGCACGTGATCCAGCCGGTTCCAGGTTCTCCGTTCGCGCGCTTCGACCTACGACGCTCCGTGCATGGGTGACGTCACCCGGGAGTTCATATGACATGAAATCCAGCTAGTCGAGATCGCCTAGGCGCTCTGTGACCGATGAAAGATCCATGCCTTGAACCAGTACCGACTTACGTCGACCGCGTTCGCCACCTGCGATGAAGATGTCGGTTTTGCGAACCCCGAGCCGCTTGGAGAGAAAGACAACCAATGCCTTGTTTGCGGCACCGTCGACCGGAGGCGCGGCAATTCGAATCTTGAGGGCGCCGTCGAGGATCCCGACGATCTCGCTACGACCCGACCGAGGTTGGACGAGGAGGCGAAGTCGAACGCCGTCCTGACTCTCTGTGATCCAGCTCAACGCCAACGCAGCGTCTCGAAGACGGTGCGACAGGCATTGCAGTAGTACTGGCTGGTCGAGGCTTGTCCTCCGAAGACGGAGAACTGGCCGGTATCGGGCGACGAACAGAAGGGGCACGGGATGGCGCTCGGGATCGAGCTGGACTCGATCGGGTCATCGAGAGAGGGCGGTTCCTCGTCGGGAGCGCGCCCGGAGCCGTCGTTCACGCCTAGAAGCCTGTTGAAGAAGTACGGCGAGCCGCGCGCAGGGTCTTGCGTGGTTCAGCCAAGGCGCGAGGACGAGTCATAGTCGGAACCCCCTGTGCCCGTTCCACACGTAGCTCGGGCACGCATGACCGACGGGTACCGGCGGCACGACCACATCTCCATCGTTGGGAGTCGTGGCGCCGGTACGCGGCCCGTCGTACTTCTTCAACAGGCTTCTCAGTCCATCAAGAGCGAGCGATTGCGGTCCCCGCGGGCCCGCGCGAGCGAGTCTTCATCCGGGCCGCCCTCGGTCCTTCGTCTCCGCTCACGCGACCAGTCGGACCAGTCCACCTCGCGCGCACTCGTCCATGCGCCTTCCGAGCCCTCGGCCAGATCGAGTTCGCTCGCGAAGCGCCCCACACGCTCGAGCCAGCGAGAGCGGGCCGTTTCCGAGCCGCCGGATACGACACCCGCGTCCGACAGAGCGCCGACGACGTCATCGTTCTCGGGTCCGAACCAGCACAGGCAGGCGTTCCACGCCGCGCCCAGTGCGTCGCGAAGGGCGGCGCGCGCGTCCTCCGTGGCCATCATTCGCGAGATCCATCCGTGTGCGTGATCAAAGTGGAAACGCTCTTCGTCGAGGAGTTTTCTCACCTTGTAGTGGATCGGTTCGAACCGGCTGTCCACGAGCATCTCGACCTGGACCGAAATCGCCGTGTCCCAAAGGAAGTTCAGGGCCAGAAGCTCGGGCCAGGAGGAGACATCCGCGTCCAAGATCTCCGAGTTGTGGTATTCGCTCGCCGGGCGCTCGTGCTCGAGCGCGGCGGGATCGTAACCGAAGTCCTTGAGCATCGAGTAGAAGATGCGAGCGTGACCCCATTCATCCTGCGCCATCGCAGAACAGGCGATCCCGGCTTCGACGGTCGGCGCACCCAGGATCCAATCGGCATAGCGGATCCCGAGTAACCGTTTGTTGTCCGCCAGCGAGAGCAGTAGGGCGCCCAAGGGTTGTCCCACCGAGTCCGGAAGGTCCGCTGTCGATTTGAAACTGGCGTCGCTTGATTGTGTCATCTCGCTCACGACTCCGTTGGTGTGCCGTACCCGGGCGGTGAGTCGCTGTCAGCGACGGATCCCTCGCCCACGGGCGGCGATCCGCCCAACGTAAACGGGGCTTGATTCAGGTTGACGGCCGTAAAGGCGTCGCGTGGTGCAACGGTCATCTCGAACCACTTTGCTTCGTCGTAGGTCTGCCAAGCGTACACCCGGGCGAGTTCGCGATTTGGCGCGGTCACGGTCCCGATGTGTTCGAACCGATCGGCCCGATCTTTTCGTGAGAACACCTCGTAGATCTGCTCGTCCGCCAGCCCGGTCCGACTACCGTTGGTACTCATGTCGCCACCCCGAAGGAGCCGAGTATTTCTCGTCCGCGCTCAGAGATGCGCGCGGTCGTCCATGGCGGGTCCCAAACGGTGTCGATCGTCACGCTTTGGATTTCGTTCTCCTCGAGAAGACGTTCCCGAATGTCCCATTGGATGAAGTCCATACAGGGACACGCGGTCGACGTGTACGTGAGGGAGACCGTCACGGCGCCGGTCTCCTCATCGGCGGCGATGCCCGCCAAGAGCCCCAGGTCCAACACGGAAATCGGCAACTCCGGGTCCGCCACCTCGTAGAGGGCTCGCCTTGCGCGCTCGGCGAGATCGCGTGGGGGCCCGTCGAAATCGGGCGGAGCCGGAAGATCCTCGCGGCCGCCCTGGGTCTCTTTGAGCACCGCGGCGAAGTTCATCCCCTGTTCGTATCGAGGAGACGCCGCTCCGCTGCTCGGCTCGAGGATGGGGAGCGGGCCGATCATTCGAAGTGCCCTCGGGAGATATCGAAGTGGGGCGCGTCGCCGCCCATATCTGCGAACCGCGCATCGATGACGTAGATCTGGTCCCCTCGAAGCGTTGCGGTCGTGGCATCGGGCGCGGCCTCCCAACGGCCTACGATGGTCGCGCTTTCCCAGCCATCGGAACTCTCGAGGACAAGCACCTCGGTCTTTGTGGCACCGGGTTCGCCCGTACCGGCCACGGCGACCAAGCGGCCCGCGGGCGTGAGTACGAGCCCATCGGCGCCGATAGGCTCCGGCAATGCGACGGTGTGAATCGCGGACGGGTCGTCCAGCGGGACGCGGATGATGCCCCGTCCCTCGTCCTGGGCGGCAAGCAGGTAGCCGTCGGGGTGTAAATCGATTCCGTTGATCCCGCCGGGCGCCAGGGGCTCCCCCTGTACGAGCACCGAGGCTTCGCCGTCAGGCGACACCACGTAGATCGCCGCCGTAGCGTAGTTGGTTACGTAGGCGGTGCCATCGGGGGCGGTCGTGACATCGTTGGCGAACTGGCTGCCGCCCGGGGTCAATGAACCGAGGTCGGTCATGAAGCGGCGTTCTCCGGTCGCGAGATCGTAAGAGCCGATCTTCGCGTGTCCCGGGGCGCCCTGGAACGAGGCGAGATCCGAGTTCGCGACCAACAGACGCCCGTTCACCCGATCGATGTGGAGGCCGATCGATGCCACGATCTCCGCGTCGTCTATGAAGACCGAATGCGAGCCGTCATCGTGTACCGCTGTGACGGTCCCCCGGGTCACCGAGCTGACCAAAAACCGCTGGCCTGAGGCGTCCCACTCGATCCCTTCCGGGTGGAGTCCCGGATCGGCGATTCGAATGACTTCGGGCCCCGCGGCCGCCTCCGCGCCCTCCCCTGGTATCGCCTCTTCCGTCGCGCACGCCGCGAGCAAGCCGCATGAGAGGACCCAAACCATGAGGGCTCCGCGTCGGCTCATGCGGCGAGCAACTTCTCGACGTCGAACCGACTGCGCCGAACCGCGTCCACGTACTGCTCGTTCATCGGCCCACGCGCCTTCCAGCGCTCGAAGACTTGCTTCCATGTCAGCGTTTCCTCGAACAGCCACCGGCGTTCTTCCACGTCGTATTGACACGGAAGCTCGTAGTCGAGCTCAACCTCTTCGGTGTCCGGGTTCACGTGGGCCGGAACGCGATATCCCAACTCGTCGCAGAGGGGCACGATGGCTTTGAGCCACGTCTGCCGTAGCTGGTCGTTGGTCATGCCCTTGAGGCGAAAATCGAGTTGCGCATTGTGGTGCTTCTTGTCGTCCGGCATGCCAAACCACTCGACCCCCATCGGGAACATCCAGTCCAACGTCTCCTGAACGGCTTCCTTGGCGGCGCCCCCGGCCTCGGCAAACCGGCGGATCCAGACCTCGCCGTGGCGTAGGTGGAAGTTCTCCTCCATGCCCACTTTTACGAGCCCGCGCTTTAGAGGTCCGTAACTCGTGTTGCGGTGGACATCTCCCAGCAGCGTGATTCCGGCGCGATCATAAAGCGCATTGGCAGAGACGAGCTCGGCCCAGTTGTTGAGCGGCTGATCGAAGCCGTAGGGGTGCTTGAACTTGGCGGGGTCTCGTTCGTAGAGCAGCCAATGGCGGTCGACGCCGAGATCCTCCAGAAGTCGATAGGCAATGTTGGCGTGCCCGAGTTCGTCCTGGATGATGGCGGTCGCCGAGACCATCGTATTGGTCGAAGGGGCATCCCGAGCCGCCATGTAGTAGGCCGGCGCACTGATGAGCTCGGTATCTCCCTGCACCGTCAGCTGGGTGATCAAGGCCTTTTTGTAGGTCTCCGTCATGTCCTCTTCGGACTCGACGATAAACCCCTCGTGGACCTTTCTCTGCAGCTCTTCGTCCGTGAAACGTCCCATTACAAGTTGCTCCCTTGGTTTGAATCGAGAGGGACAATCTAGCCGGAGCTTCCGCCCGGTGATACTTCGATGCGTCCTATCTCGCCGGATTCAACCGTCATCTGGCTGTACCCACATGGTCACGGCCCGGAGTAGTACGATATCGGCCCTGTTCGCGGCACTTGTGGCCGCCCATGTTTGGAGTCCGCAACGATGGCCGCCCCACCCCGGCGGTCAAACGATGTCGGTCAGCTGGTCCACAGCGAGGGCTGTGCCGGTGTGACCCCCACCCGCAGTAAGGAGGAGCAGCATGGCTGATTACAAAGGCCGATTTGTCTGGTACGAGCTCATGACCAGCGCACCCGACGCGGCCATCGACTTTTACGGCAACGTGGTCGGTTGGGGATCGCAACCGTTTGACGGCGCGGGTCAACCCTACACGATGTGGACAAACAACGACGTCCCGATCGGGGGGGTCATGGAGCTGCCCGCAGAGGCTGCGGCGGCAGGCGCGCCGCCCCACTGGCTCCCGTACATCGGTACGGCCGATGTCGACGCCACGGTGGCGCGGGCCCTCGAACTGGGTGCAACGGTGCTCGTGCCCGCCATGGATATTCCGAACGTCGGGCGCATCGTGATCGTCGCCGATCCTCAAGGAGCGGTTTTCGCCGCCTACACGCCGGCGAATCCGTCGGAGGAGATGGTGAGCGACGGCCCTCCCCAGGTCGGGCAGTTCTCGTGGCATGAGCTCTCCACGACGGACCATGAGGCCGCATTCGATTTCTACTCCGAGCTGTTCGGCTGGGAGAAGACGACCGCCATGGACATGAATGAAGGCGGTGACGGCCCGCCCGCCATCTATCAGATGTACAAGGGCCCGAGCGGTCCGGAGTTGGGCGGGATGTTCAACAAGCCGCCGGAGATGCCGGTCGCGGCCTGGGTCCTCTACGCGAAAGTGCCCGATGTCAAAGGCTCGATCGAAAGCGTCTCAGGGTCCGGCGGGCAGGTGTTGAACGGCCCGATGGAAGTGCCGGGCGGAGACATGATTGCCCAGTGCATGGATCCTCAAGGCGCGGCGTTCGCGGTGCACTCTTCAGCCAACTGAGTCGCCACCGAGGACCGGGCGGAGCGTCAGCTCCGGCGTTCCGCCCCGTCCGTCGCGTCCACACCATCCGTGGAGGGGACGGACGCGGGGGAGAACGGCTCCGCCGCCAGTAACCGACCCCCGGCTTTGAATTGGAGCGTGCCTCCGGTAAAGCTGAGGACCAAGACGTCTCCGCTGATCTGGTGTCCCTCCACCGCCGTAATCGCGGCGATGAAGCGACGCTCGAAGTCCATACGGTCTCTGGTGCACGCTCGACGAGTCGCTGCCAGGCCCGCGATCAGCAGCGAACTCATGTCCTCGGCGCGGAAACTTCCGAAGATACGGTTGCAGCCCGCAAACCCGGAGAATTTCCCCGACGCGCCCGCGACGTCCGCAAGTTCCGCAACGAAGCGTATGCTGGGCGCTTTCTCGAGGATTCCGAGGTCACCGGTCCAGTCGGCCATCTCGATGGCGCTCAACCGCCATTCGTGTGTGTAAAGCGCCGGTGATTCGTCCCCTGCGCGCCGTGCGGCTTCGGATTCCACGGCCTCTTCTACCTGGGTTTGCACGATGGGGATGATCCCGCGGCCCACGAGCGCGAAGTGTTGAGTGATGTCGACCGATGGCTCGACCGTGGCCGGTTCGCCGGGATTGCGGATGACCAGGTCCACGCGGATGATCCCCTCGTCGATCTCGAGTCGACGCACGCTCAATCGATCGCCGATCATTCGTGCCGACACGTCTTCGGCCACGTCTCCATCTCCGAGCACCGCGTGAAGGTGGAGGTATTCATTCCGTCCACTTCTCTCGACCAAGATCGCGGCGGCATCGATCTCGTCGTCGAGATCGAGGTCTCCCTCCGCTGAGGTCAGGAGTTCGAAATCCACACCCCCGGCCGGGTGGGAGGCGGTGCCCTGCACGAGTTTGATCGTGCCCGTCTCGGTGGCTTGGGTCAGAAACATGGCGTCCTCGAGTCCTTCGCGACTCGTAGCCGAAGGTCCCGCGTCTCTACAAGCCAGCATCGACGATAGCCCGACGAGTAGGAGCACGACTGCGGCGGGGCTCAACGATCTGGCGGGCGTTGCACGGCGCACTACTCAGCCTCCATAAAGGGATATCGATAGTCAACGGGCGAGTCGAACGTCTCTTTGATCGTTCGGGGCGAGACCCAACGTAGCAGGTTCAGCACGGATCCAGCCTTGTCGTTTGTCCCGCTGGCTCGACCGCCGCCAAACGGCTGTTGTCCGACGACGGCACCCGTCGGCTTGTCGTTGACGTAATAGTTTCCTGCGGCGTGACGAAGCCGCGCCCCCGCTTGACGGACGGCGTTCCGATCACGGGCGAACACCGCACCCGTAAGCGCGTACGGCGACGTCTCGTCGACTCGATCGAGCGTCTCGGTCCATTCCCCCGCATCGTAGACGTGTATGGTCAGTATCGGGCCGAAAATCTCTTCGCACATCAACTTGTGTTTCGGATCCTTCGCCAGCACGAGGGTCGGTTCCACGAAGAACCCCTTCGAATCGTCGCAGCCACCTCCGACCAAGATCTCGGAATCTTCTGAGCGCTCGGCGTAGTCGAGATACGACTTGATGTTGTCGAAAGATTTTCGGTCGATGACGGCACCCACGAAGTTCCGGAAGTCTGCGGGGTCACCCATCTTCAGTTCTTTGGTCATCGCGACCGCGCGGTCGCGAACCTCGTCCCAAATCGTATCCGGGATATAGGCACGCGACGCCGCGGAGCACTTCTGGCCCTGGTATTCGAATGCCCCGCGGACCATGGCGACGGCCACGGCTTGGGGATCCGCGCTTTCGTGCGCAACGATAAAGTCCTTGCCGCCGGTCTCGCCCACCAACCGCGGGTAGGCGTTGTAGTTCTCCAGGTTCTGGGCCACCGATTTCCAGAGGTGCTGGAACGTGCCCGTCGATCCGGTGAAGTGGATGCCGGCGAGTTCGGGGCTGGCCAGCAGGACATCGCTGATCTGGGCCGCGTCGCCCGGGATGAAGTTGACGACTCCCGGCGGCAAGCCGGCCTCTTCGAGGAGTTTCATCACATAGTAGGAACCCAAAACACCGGTGGTTGAGGGCTTCCAAATGGACACGTTCCCCATGAGCGCGGGTGCCGTCGTCAGATTTCCACCGATCGCCGTGAAGTTGAAGGGGCTAATCGCGTAGATGAACCCTTCGAGCGGTCGATGGTCGAGTCGATTCCAAACCCCGACTCCGGAGACGGGCTGCTCGGCGTAGACCTTCGTCGCGAAGTGGCAATTGAATCGCCAGAAATCGACCAGCTCACAGGCCGCGTCGATCTCGGCCTGGTAGATCGTCTTGCTTTGTCCGAGCATCGTGGCCGCGTTGAGTTTCGCGCGCCACGGTCCGGCCAACAATTCCGCGGCCTTCAGGAGCACGGCGGCCCGGTCTTGCCACGCCCACATCGACCATTCGGACCAGGCGTCTCGGGCCGCCTCGACCGCTGCCTCCGCTTCGACTCTTGTCCCGATGTGGCACTTGGCTAAGACGTGGTGGTGGTCGTGCGGGGAGGTCACATCGAACGTCGCCTCGGTGTGGATCTCTTCCCCACCGATGATCAACGGAATGTCGACGACCTGGTTGGACTGGCGTTCGAGTTCTGCTTTCAAGGCGGCGCGCTCGGGGCTGCCCGGGGCGTAATCGAGGATCGGTTCGTTTATCGGCGTCGGGGGCTTGAACTGTCCATGGCTACCCGCCGTAGGATGTTCTGGCGTCCGGGTCTGGTTCAAACGTCCTCCAGGAGTGGTTTCGAAGCGAAGACTTTGAGCGGTCACGCATACCAGCGAGAACCCAGGCCTCTGATGCCCGGGCGTGACTGTATATTCAGAGTGTATAATGTGGTCGCGCGGAGGGCTCCGCCATGAGCCACTTCGACGCTCGGACGCTCCCTTCAGGCCCCTTGGAGGATCACATCAGGATTCAGCCAGGCAGCGCTCGCGCCCGAGGACAGTGGGCTGTCCTGCTCATGTACTTCGCCTTGCCCGGAGGCCTCGTCGGGCAGGCGGGGTCGGTGGAGCTACGTGAGCTCGCAACCCGCATGGATGAGGCACGGGCGGCGGCGACGCACCTGCTGGCGCCGAGAACGTTCGCTCGCGCGGCGGATCGCTTGGCGGACGCGGCTCGTCGTTTTGAAGGGGACGGGGTCGATGACGCCTTTCGACAGCGAATTGCGGAGGCGCGTGCGAGTCTGACGGACGCTGAGCGGATCGCGGCCACCGGTCGGGAGCGTTTCGCCGAGACGTTGTCGGTCCGTGCCGCCGCTGTGGTTGCGGAGGCCGAGGTTCGGGCCCCCGAGTCCTGGCAGAAAGCCGAGGCAGAATTCGAGGAGGCTGGCCGGCGGTTTGAACGCGACAACGTGGAAGATGCGACGCGTCGTGCCGCCCAGGCTTCAACGCTCTACGCGACCGCTGCGCGCAGCGCTTGGAGAGATCGCCACCTGAGCTCGGCCCTCGCCGCTCGGGCCGAAGCGGTTTCGGCGCGAGCCGTAGACTTCGCGCCGGAAACGTTCGCGGAGGGAGAGGGTTTTCTTGCCACCGGCGAGGAAGAAATCGCAAACGGCAACACGGGAGCGTCCGCGGCGAGGGCTGGGCAGGAGGCTCAGGGAGCGTTCGAACAGGCGAGCGCCGTGGCTCTCCTGGCGGACAGCGTGCGTCGAAGCACGGTGACCGTCGAACGACTGATTCTGGCTCACGAAGCCGATCTGAGGACGGTGGCCCAGGCCGCAGGCGTGGAGACAGCGCGCGGTGTTCCGAGCGAAACCAGTGGACGGCTGGTCAACGAGGTCCAGCGCTTGAAGTCGGAGATTTCGAGATTGACGGAGGAGCTGGGGGTCTCTCGTGAGGCGGTCCAGCGGCTGGAGGCGCAGGTCTCGGCGCTAGAGGGCCGTCTCACCGACTCCGAGCGGCGGTTTGCCGAGACGCGCGACGAGCTTCTCCAACGACGACAGCGGGAGAGGCGAATTCAGGAGGCACAGGGACTCTTCACCCCAGAGGAGGCAGAGGTGTTCCTGGTCGGCGACCGTCTCGTGCTGCGTCTGCTTGGCCTCACCTTCGAATCGGGCTCAGCGGACATCTTGGAGACGCACGCCGGCTTGCTCACGAAGGTCCAGCGCGTGATCACGACCTTCGGCGGTTCGGGCGTGCGGATCGAAGGCCACACCGACTCGAGCGGGCCCGCCACCAACAACCAGGCGTTGAGTCAGCGCCGCGCGATCGCGATTCGCGAACACCTGCTCGCGCGGATCCCCATCTCGTCGTCCATGGTCGAAGCGATCGGGCTGGGCGAGGAGCAACCGATCGCTCCCAACGAAACCGAGGAAGGGCGAGCACGAAACCGCCGAACAGAAATCGTGATCACGCTGCCCGAGGGTGGTGGCTAGCCCCGAGTCGGCGGTCGTCTTACCGGCTGCGCTGACTTCCGGTGGGTTGGGCGTCCGGTTGGGTACGCGTAATCGCGCCGTACAGGTGCGGCTGCCGGTCGTGGATGAGGTCGAGTTCGTATTCGCCGCTCCGCACGATCTCGCGGCTCTGGTCCGCGCGCGCCAGATCGATCTCGGCGTGGAAACGACCGGCTGCCTCGGAGCCCTCGAGAACGACCTGTCCCTCAGGGTCGGCGGCCGCGCTGCCTCCCTTGAAGGCCACGCCGCGCTCCTCGCCGACTCGATTTACCGCGAGATAGAACGCGCGGTTTTCGTAGGCGCGCACTCGGATCATCTCTCGCTTCATGTCCAAGCGCGGCCAGTTCGTCGGGAGGATGAGAAGCTGCGCGCCCTCCAGCCGAAGCGCTCGGGCAGACTCCGGAAACGTGCCGTCATAGCAGATGTGCAGACCCACGGTTCCGAACGGGAGCGGAAAGACGTTGAACCCTTCTCCTCCGGGGCGGGTGAATCGGTCCGCACCCAAGCACAGGGTGTGAACCTTTCGATAGCGGCCGACCAAACCATCGGGACCGACCAGAAAGGCCGTGTTGAACAACGCATCGCCGTCGCGCTCGATCGCCCCGAAGACGGCGTAGGTCGATAGGACCTGGGCGGTGCGGATCAAAGCCGAGACCTCCGGACCGTCGGCGCTGATCGAGAAGGAAAGCCCTTCTTCAAACGATTCGAACACGTACCCGGTGAGCGCGGCCTCCGGGAAGACGGTGAGCATCGCCCCTTCGCTTGCCGCTTGCTCGAGCTCGGACCCGACCAACTCCGAGTTCGCCGCGGCCTCACCTAAGCGCGGCGCGATCTGCGCGGCGCACACCGCCACGACGCCGCTCATTCCCAAGGCCGCTCGGCTCGAAGCGCCGCCACTATGCCTGCGACGGCCGCTGATGCGGCGAGCGTCAGCCCGATCCAGCGGCCGATCTCCGCCGTCCGTCCTGGGCGACCGCGCTCCCACGGACCGGTGAGTTCGTCGCGCCAATAGTGGAGCTCACCCGCGACGAACTCGACGGCCGGTCCCAGCACCGGTTGGACCAGCTCCTTCATGCTCCCGGAGGTCGGGAGCCGACGAAGTCCTCTCCACCATCGACTCGGATGGTGTTTCCCGTCATCCAGTAGGTCTCGGGCACGGCCAACGCGACCATGCATTGGACGACGTCCGCTGGCGTCCCGAGTCGCCCGTGGGGGTTCTGGCCGGCGGCTTCGGCGATCATGTGTTTCGCCCCCGGGATCTTCTGTAGCGCGGGCGTGTCGGTTACGCCGGCACGGATCGCGTTCACCGTGATCCCCTTGGTCGCCAGTTCGAGACCGAGCTGACGGCAGTGCGATTCAAGCGCGGCTTTAGCGGCAGAAACGGCGCCATAGGTCGGGATCACGCGATCGCCACCGGAAGACGTCATGGCGAAGACTCGACCGCCGTCGGCCATGAGCCCGCGCCCGACAAGCCCCTGCGTCCAATAGACCAGTGAGTGCGCCATGACGTCGAGCGTCATGTTCATCTGCTCGGGGGACAGCGTCTTGCCGTCGTCGGCGAGAAAGGGGAGCAGCGTGCCGAACGCGAGCGAGTGCATGAGGACACGGACCGACCCCGGTGCAGCGATTTCCGAGATCTGATCGAGCACTGCGTCGCGCTTTTCGGCCGCCGCGGCATTGGCGTTGAAGAACGTCGCACGCCGACCCGTCGATTCGATTTGGGCTTTGATCTCTTCGACGTGTTGAAGACCAGCGCGGCGATCCAAGTGGACGCCGTAGATGTCATAGCCGGCGTTGGCGAACGCCAGCGCGCCGGCCTCGCCGAACCCGCTCGACGCTCCCAGGATCAATGCGCCCGGTGTCGAATCGGTCACGCGCGCCTCTCTCTCGTTCATGTCTCGTGGCCGAGCGCCGGATCGTCTCCGTGCCGCGCCCGATCTATCTGAGCAGAATAGCGATGCGGTCCGCCGCTTGCACAACTGCAGGGTGGGTACTCCGAGGTCAGGTTTCAGACGTAGCACGGGGAGGGGAGGCGGAGGGCGTGAGCGCACCCGCTGGCGCGAACACGGGCGGGCCCGCACCAAGCGGAGGTGACCGCCCGTGGAGCTTGACGGACACCGCCATCCTGGCGGTCACGATCGGCCTGTGCATCGGCTTCGGCGAAGTGGTCGGCCTTGCCTGGCGCCACTTCGTGCGCGAGGTACTCACCCACATAACGCCACAAGTCGTGTGGATGGCACCACTTGGCTACGCGTCCGCATTTCTGATTCTCGTGCCTGTCATCGCGCTCGCGCGTCTAACGCCAGCGGGTCGGGGGCCTGGCTTCGGCGTCGCGGTTTTTCTCGGGCTCGGTCTGGTCGGTTGGCTCGAGATGTTCCCCTACGCTCTACACCCCATCGCGGTCTGGCTGCTGGCGTTCGGCGTCGCGATCCGGATCGGATTGCACGCGCGGTCGCGATCTGGATCGATTCGACGTGCGACGAGAATCTTGACTCCGGTTTTCTCGATTCTCGTCGCCTCGGCGGCCGTCGCCAGCCTCGGGTTGGAGTCTCGACGTGAACGGCGTGCACTCGACGAACTCGGAGCGTGGGCGCCCGAGGCGCCGAACGTCTTGCTGCTCATCCTCGATACGGTACGCGCAAAGAGCCTCGGCTTATACGGTCGCGAACTCGAAACGTCGCCTGCGATCGAACGACTGGCCGAGGAATCGATCGTGTTCGACCGAGCGATCAGCACCGCGCCCTGGACGCTCCCGTCACACGCTTCGATGTTCACCGGCCGGTGGCCGCACGAGCTGTCGGTCGGTTGGAGCGATCCTCTCGACGAAGCGGAGTACACGCTGGCAGAGGCGCTCTCCGGCGCCGGGTACTCGACCGTCGGGCTCGTCGCCAATCTTTCCTACGGTGCGCGACAGTTTGGCCTGGGGCGCGGCTTCGCGCGGTACGAAGACTTTCCGATCTCGAAGGGACAGGTCGTGCTCTCGACCTCGCTTGGCCGCACGCTGGCGACAACGAATTGGATCCGAGCCGGACTCGGGCACCACGAACTCTTGCACCGGAAGACGGCCGCCGACCTACGCGGCCACCTTTCCGACTGGCTAGACGACCGCAGCGATCCCGAACGTCCCTTCTTTGCGTTCATGAACTTCTTCGATGCGCATGAGCCCTACGAGCCGCCTTCGGAGTACCGCCGTCGGTTCGGCGTGGACGGCGTCCGCCCAAGCGTTCAGCACCGCCACAATCTGCTCCGGGGCGTCAACGCACGACACGAGGGTCGGTGGGCCATGTCCCCCACGGAGATCCAGACGGAGTTGGCGTTGTACGAAGCATCGATCGCGTATCTCGACGCAGAAATCGGGAAGATGATCGCTGACCTCGACGCCCGAGGATTGCTGGACAACACCTTGATCGTGCTCGCGTCCGATCACGGTGAGCACATGGGCGAAAAGGGACTGTTCGGTCACGTCCAGAGTTTGTATCCGCCCCTCACGCACGTCCCCCTGTTGATCCGTCCACCGGGCGGACTCGCACAGGGATTGAGGATCGGAAACCCCGTCTCGCTGATCGATGTACCGGCCACGATCTTGGATCTCGCCGTGGCGGGTGCGTCGACTTGGCCCGGGCAGTCGTTGCGTGGGGCCTGGGACGGCTCAGCCACAGGCGGACCCGACGACGTCTCTCCCGCCATGTCGCAGCTCGCCCGAGGCTTGGTCGAGCAGCCGTGGTATCCGATCGCCCGCGGACTCGAGATGCAGTCGCTGGTTTCGGGCCCGCTGCACTACATCTGCAATCCTGACGCGACCGAAGAACTCTATGACCTCGCCAGAGATCCAGAGGAGCACAGGAATCTCGTCGATGACCCAGATCTCGCCGAGGTCGTGCGTGATCTTCGCTCTGCGATCGCTCCCATGGGTGCGCCGCCGCAGTGGTGTCCGCCGCCGTCTTCAGAGGTGCCGAGAAGTCCCCAGTCCCGCCCGTAGCGATCTTACTTTTTTGAAAAAAATCGCAGAACCGATGCTGGGCTTGCGCGCGCAGCATCGATCCTTCATCGAGCCGAATCACGCGCCTTTTCCCGAGGCCCCGGGGTAGGGCGACGCTCGGGGTCATCTCGCAATCCACAGAGATGAGCACTTTTCCACGAACGATCAACAGTCCCATAAACTGTTGATGCATAGTGAGATACAGACTTTTACACGGACCTGTGATCTTGGCCCGATCGACTTCGCAGCTTGCAAGACCAGAAACGCGCTCATATCCTCGCTTACCGAAACGAAGCCGTTGGGGGGAACACGATTACGGCTTCGGAGACGATCGCCCTACGTCGATCAATTTCCTTTTTTCGAAAGCACCCCTGCGCCGATGATCCCAGCAGCCCGGACTCGTCCCGTGAACCTCGTCGTCGACCTTCCCGAAGACCTGGTTGCTGACGTTGAACGAGTCCGAGAGAGGGATCCGGACTTTCTGGGCCGCGCCATCCAATACGCGCTGGCCCGCAAGATCATCTTCGAGGAACTCGCGACCGGCCCCTCGGATCTCTAGAAAACACCGTTCCTCGCCACCCCCGACGTTGACGCTCGATGGGGGAGCAGGCTAAATCGCTCCCTCAGCATGAGCGAGTTCCGCTCGTGGGCACGAGACTGAAGATGAGGGGTTTGTGGCCTCCGACACGGGGCATTCCGGCGTGGTCGAGGACTCGCAAGGTGTGGTCGAACCCACCGAGTTGGTCCTAAGAGCGAAGTACGCGGATTTTTGTTCTGCGCAGCTTACGGAGATCTTTCTTTCGCTCTCGGACGAGCGGATCTACGAGATCGTAGAGGAAGAGGCGAGGGCTCAGGGCCTCCAATCCGGGCAACTGGGCTTTCGGATGATGGTTCGCCTCGCCACAAAACGACTCCGCGAAAACGTGCCGCTGCCCGACTTCGAAGCTTGGCGGCAGGATTACGAGGCGGAGCCCGAGCGGTACGAGCGGTATCTCATGGGATTATGGCGTCAGCTCACAGACGAGACGCGTGACGCGGGTTGAAGTGGAGGGGGGATGGCTGGTTATCAGGTCAACGGGGGTGGGGGAGGCGAGAACGATCGCCCGCAACTCCAAATGTGGGATGAAGCCGAGCGCGAGACCGCGATCGGGACCTTCGAAGAGGGCGAAGATTGTTGGCAGACCCTGGTCCTTATAGAGCCGGTCTCAGGAGACCTGGTTCGTGGGCGGCTGTCGTTTCGATGCGGAGAACTGCGCTACGATACGGCCGCCGTCATCCTCGAGGAGACCCCGGCGCGCGTCGTTCGGCGGGCGATCGAACTCCCTCGAGCGATGCTGCAACAACTCTTTATTTCGGCTCGGGGTTAGTCCTAGGGCGCCGCAGGATCTCGATCGCGAGCGTACTGAGCATGCCCCAGCCGGCGCGAACCGACGCGGTGGGGCTACCGGATACCTTGGATTTTCCGACGGTCCGACGCTCGAAGGCGACCTCGAGCCCTTTCACCCGGTGTTTTCCGCGCAGCGCGCGGACCTGCATCTGGACGTACCAACCGTAGTTCGTGTCGTCGAGGGCGAGCGATTCAAGCGTTCGCCACCGAATGGCGCGGAAGGGACCCATGTCGCGAACCTTCGATCCGTAGAGCCACCGGAGCGCCGCGAGGACCATTTGGTTGCCGACTTTCGCGTGCCATCGGACGCCGCCGACCCCCGAAGAACGGCGCTCGCCAATCACCATGTCCGCGTGGTCTCGCGCGATCGGATCCAACAGCGTGTCAAGTTGTCCGGCGGCGCTAAAATCGTCCGCGTCCAGGAACACCAGCGCCTCAGGTGGCTGGTTGTCCCGCAGCCACGCGATCCCTGCCAGACACGCCTGACCGTAACCCGCGCGGGGCTCTTCGACGACGGTCGACCCGAGCTGGCGAGCGACGTCTCCGGTCCCGTCCGTGGACCCGTTGTCGACGACGACGATGCTGCCCGCGTCGTAGCCGGCACGCACGGTTGCGGACACGATCTTTGGCAGCGCATCCGCCTCGTTCCGGGCGGGAATCAAGATCGCGACCTTCACACGGGGCCCAAGGCATGACCGCGAGATGGGTACTGGCGCTCGTGGCCGTCGAAGCGATCGCGCTCTGGGCTCTCGCATGGGTCGGGTCGGCGACGCCGGTCCCAGCGCTGCTCCTGTTTGCAACCGCGTTTCTGGCCTACGCGGCAGCCGTGTCGAACGCTGGCGATCTGACTCGAAAGCAGATCTGGGTCTCGGGAGTTCTGCTCCGGATCGGCATGCTTCCGCTTCTGCCGAAGCTGTCGGAGGACATCTACCGCTACGTCTGGGACGGGTGGGTTCAGCGCTCGGGAGTGAATCCGTTCGCATACGCTCCCGCCGCGGAGGAACTCGAGTCGCTGCGGACCGATTGGTGGTCGATCATCAATCATCCAGATGTCTCGACGATCTATCCACCGGGCGCGCAGGTCATATTCGTGGCGCTCGCATGGCTGGGTCCGACGTGGTGGTTGTTCAAACTCGCATGGGTGATGGCCGACCTCGTCGTCGCCTGGCTTCTGGAGCGTTGGTCGGCTGCGGAAGGCCGGACGCCCTTGCTGTTGTATCTGTGGTCGCCGCTCCTCTTGGTCGAAGTGGCCTGGGGCGGACACCTCGATCCCGTGGGTATCGCGGCCATGGTCGCGGGTCTCGTATTCGCTGAGGCGGCTCAGCACGGTCGCGCGGGGTTGATGCTCGGTCTCGGCGCCTCGATCAAGTTTGCCCCGCTGGCGGTGGTGCCGCTTTTGTGGCGCCGACACGGTTGGGTCGCTGCGGCGTTGGCCGTGGCCGTGCCGCTTATCCTCTACATCCCATTTGCGTCCGCCGGCTCGATGCTGTTCGCCGGCCTCCGCACGTATGCGGACATATGGGAATTCAACGCGGGCCTCTATCGACTGCTCGAGTACCTGCCCGGTCCGGAAGATCTGCCAAAATGGATCGGCGCCACCGTCGTTCTGTCCATCGTCATCCGTTCGCTGATGAGTCGATGGACGCTGGGCCGCACGTTGTTTTGGACGATCGGTGCGGCGTTGATCCTCTCGCCGACGCTCCACCCGTGGTATCTGTTGTGGGTCCTTCCATTCGCCTGCAAATATCGGAGCCGTGGCTGGCTTCTCTACACCGGGACGATTTTCTTCGCGTATGCCGGACGTGACACGTACCTCGCGACGGGTACGTGGCCGGAGCCGGCCTGGTTGAGTGGGCTGATCCACGGGTCGCCCCTCGCGCTACTGGCCTGGGACGGCTGGCGGAGCCGGACGTCGCATCGACTCTCGAGTCGTGACCAGATACCCGGTGGCGAACAGCGCCGTGAAGGGTAGGGCAGTCACCAGACCCAGACTCGCGATCTTTGCCGTGGCTCCGGCGAGTGCCAGGGCGAGCACCGCGCGAGCCAAGGCCGGCAGCCGAGCGAGGTCCGCGCGATACGGGACCGTCTGTTCGAACCCCCGCTTGGGTGTGCGTTCGAACGGCGTCGGCGTACGACGCAGCGCACGCACCACCGCAGCCGTGAGGGGCACGCCCAACCCCAAGCCCAAGAGCATGGCAGCGCCAACGTCCCGAACGAGCCCACTCGATCGGTCTCGCAGTCGACCCGCTAGACCGTAGAAGAGAACAAAGGGGATCGTCGCCAGGCCGAGCGCCATCGCATGGATCCAGCCCGGGAGATTGGACCCCGGCGCACCGAGCCAGCCGAACGCGGCCAACGTGATGCCGAGGAGAAGGGTGAGCGGGTGTACCGCATGACCGAGTAGATGTGCGGCCGCCTCGAGCTTTACTGCCATCGGGAGCGGAGCTCGAAACACGGAGGGCAACAATTTCCGGGCGCTTTGGATCCCGCCTTGGGTCCATCGACTCTGCTGGATCTCGACAGACCGAAGGCCCGTGGGTAGCTCTGCGGGGACGCGAACGGCGTCTCGATAGACAAACCGCCAACCCGCGATTTGCGCCCGGTAACTCAGATCGATGTCTTCCGTAAGCGTATCGCCCTGCCAGCCACCGGACTCCTCGATGCACCGGAGGCGCCACATACCCGCCGAACCATTGAAATTGAAGAAGAGGTCGGCGCGGTACCTGGCTTCGTGTTCGATCGCGAAATGCGCGTCCAAAAAAAGCGCCTGAGCGCGGGTCAACCAGTTCGCGTCTCGATTCAGATGGTCCCATGCGGCTTGCACGGCACCCACGGAGCCATCGCTGAACGGCGGCAACAACGATCGGATCAACTCAGGCGGCGGGACGAAGTCGGCATCCAGCACGAGCACGAACTCGCCGCGAGCCCTTTCGGCACCGAGCGCCAGCGCCCCCGACTTGAAGTCATCGCGCGTCCCGCGACGCACGTGGTGAATGTCGAAACCTCGTGCTCGCCAACTTGCTACGCGGTCTGCGGCGCGCTCGACGGTCTCGTCATCGGAGTCGTCGAGTACCTGAATTTCCAGCCGGTCCACCGGATAGTCGAGCGCGCAGACCGTGTCGATCAAACGCGCGACGACGTTCGCCTCGTTGTAGATCGGAAGCTGCACCGTCACCACCGGCAGCGCGCCGGTCCACGTTTCGGCCTCGGATCGGGGTGGCCGACGTAAGCGTAGCCAGAGCAAGCGAAGCCGGTGCGCGCCGAAAGGCACGAGCAAGGCGAGCACGACTAGATAAAGCGTACTGCCCCATCCGTTCATGGCGCGTCCGACTCCCAGTGAAACTGGTTCAAGCCGGTTGGCCCGATCTGAACTCCGCCGCCTTCTCGCGAAGACCCGCTTCGATCGCCTCGCCTGCGTCGAGCGACCGTTCGGCGGCGTACTCGCGAACTTCCTGCGTGATCCTCATCGAACAAAACTTTGGTCCGCACATCGAACAGAAATGAGCGATCTTCGCGCCCGCAGCCGGCAGCGTTTCGTCGTGGAATTCGCGAGCCGTGACCGGGTCGAGACTGAGGTTGAACTGATCCTCCCAACGAAAATCGAATCGGGCTTTCGACAAGGCGTCGTCGCGTGTTTGCGCTCCAGGGTGCCCCTTGGCGAGATCCGCTGCGTGTGCCGCGATCTTGTATGCGATCACCCCGGCTTTCACGTCGTCGCGGTTTGGCAGTCCGAGGTGCTCCTTAGGTGTGACGTAGCATAGCATCGCCGTGCCCGCCCACCCGATCATCGCCGCACCGATCGCGCTCGTGATGTGGTCGTAGCCCGGCGCAATGTCGGTCGTGAGCGGGCCCAGTGTGTAGAACGGCGCCTCGTGACACCACTCCAGTTGTTTGTCCATGTTCTCCTGGATTTTGTGCATCGGCACGTGCCCGGGGCCCTCGCACATCACTTGAACGTCGTGCTCCCACGCGATCTGCGTAAGCTCCCCTTGCGTTTTCAGTTCGGCGAACTGGGCTTCATCGTTGGCGTCGGCGATCGATCCCGGCCTGAGGCCGTCGCCCAGCGAAAACGATACATCGTAGGTGGCCATGATCTCACACAGCTCGCGGAAGTTCGTGTATAGAAAGCTCTCTTGGTGGTGCGCCATGCACCACTTGGCCATGATCGAGCCACCCCGCGACACGATGCCGGTGACTCGGTTTGCGGTGAGCGGGACGTAACGCAAGAGGACTCCCGCATGAACGGTGAAATAGTCCACACCCTGGTGCGCCTGTTCGACGATCACGTCGCGATACACTTCCCAAGTGAGGTCTTCCGGCGCCCCGCCCACTCTCTCCAGGGCCTCGTAGATGGGGACGGTCCCGATGGGCACCGGTGAGTTCCGAAGAACCCATTGCCTGGTCTCGTGGATATTGGCGCCCGTCGAAAGGTCCATCACGGTATCCGCGCCCCAGAGCGTGGCCCATCGGATCTTCTCCACTTCCTCTTCAATCGATGAAGTGACCGCGGAGTTCCCGATGTTCGCGTTGATCTTGACGAGGAAGTTTCTCCCGATCGCCGTCGGTTCGAGCTCGGGGTGGTTGATGTTTGCGGGGATAATCGCCCGCCCGCGCTCGATTTCGGATCGAACGAACTCCGGGTCCAGCCCCTCGCGGATCGCGACAAACTCCATCTC
>JAJCZV010000221.1 GCA_029262175.1 Gemmatimonadota bacterium | reverse complement strand
ACGACGTTCGCGAACAACGGCCCCTCGACAAAATTCAACGTCCGGCGACCGGTGTCGGGATCCTCTTGGATGATGTCGGTGCCGGTGATGTCCGAAGGCATGAGATCCGGCGTAAACTGGATCCGATTGAATCGAAGATCGAGCACATCCGAGAGCGCGGAGATCAGAAGGGTCTTCGCCAACCCCGGCACGCCGACGATCAAGCTGTTCCCACCGGCGAAGAGAGAGATCAGCACCTGCTCGACCACATCGTCTTGCCCGATGATGACCTTCTTGAGCTCGGATCGAACGCTTTCGCCCGCAACTCGCAACTGATCCGCGAGCTCCGCGTCGTTAGCCAATTTGATGTTGGCCTCCATCCCTGCTCCTTCCGCCGTCGGCCTCGGCCGACGAGTAACGGTCAATGTGTGAGGGCGTAGATCACGTAGTTGACGCCCAGCTTGTAGGCTTCGTTTGAAAGCGCGATGGGGACGAACCCCTGGTCCGACCACTCCATGTAGTCACCGATATCGTTGTCTCGATTCACGATCACCATGAGTCGCCCATCGGGATCGTTGTCCTCATGGATGCCCCAATAGCTCGCCTGCCCCCACCCCTGCGGGTGTGGCATCTGGATGTTCTCCTCCTCGAGATGGAAGAACGAGTCGAAGATGGGGTGCGACGCGTCCAGTTCGACGAGGCGGTGATCAGGGAGCAGGGCCTGAAGTTGGTAGACCGTGTTCCGCCAGTCCTGCGGGGCGTTGTCGTCGAGAATCATGAAGCCGCCCTTGAGCAGGTAGCTCCGCAGGTTTTCGAGCTCGGCCTCATTCATCACCCAATAGCCGGGCTCGGAAAGGTACGCCACCGGATAACGGAACAGCTCGGGATCGTCCATGGCCAAGACGTTGCCCCCTCCGAGTCGCGGCGTAACGGAGGTCAGCTCGTCCATGATCTTCACGAAATTGGTCTCCGCCGTGGGCCAATCGTGCGACCAACCCGCGCCACCACGGCCCGAGAACCCGGAGCTGCGATAGTAGAGACGAACAAACGTGAAATCGCCGGAGTACGCCGAGTTGTATTCCTGGTAGGCCGCCAGATCTCCCCCGAAGCCGCGGCGTCCTCCGCGGCGTCGCTGCCCCTCGAGATCGAGCGGAAGCGATGCCAGGGCGGTGACGGCCAACAGGCCCGCACCCACCCACGTGGTTTGGCTTACACGTCGCTTGGTCGTCGTCATCGGTCGTCTCCGGTGCGGCCGCGGATCTCGAGCAGCAGATCCAAGGCTTCCTCATAGTTCGGTGCGATCTCGAGCGCCGACAACACAGACTTCCGAGCGAGCTCGGGGTCGCCACCTCGAAAATGCGCGTAGGCAAGACGATAGTGCGCCTCGGCGAGATCCGTCGGCGCAAGCGCGAGCAGCGCGCTACGCTCGCGGGCGGATCGCCCCCAGTCCCCCGTCTCTTCATAGGAACCCGCGAGACGCGTGTGAAGGTCCGGTCCGTAGGGATTCACCCACATCGCGCCTTCGAGCGCGGATTGGAGCCCTGCGGCATTGCCGAGTTCGGCCTCCACGTCGGCGAGTTCGACTCGTGCGTCGAAATGGTTCTCATTGAGCGCCGCGTACTCGCGATAGCGCGTGGCTGCCAAGTCGAGCTGTCCGGTCTCGCGATAAAGACGCGCCAGTAGGAGGGCCGGTGCATCGGGTCCCGCGTATTGAGGGAAGGCTTCACGCGCTCGCTCGAACGTCTCGATCGCTTCGTCCGTCCTTCCATCGGCTGCGGCTCTGGCGCCGTCCATCATGATCGCGGGAAAGGTCCCGGGCGCAGGGGGCTGGTCCGGCTCGGCTTCTCCCAAAGCGGCGATCGCCGACCCGTACTCCGTCCGAATGTAATCGGACAGTTCGCCGTCCAGCGACTCCAGATCGGTGCCCAGGGCGCGCATCACGGCTTCCGGTGTTTCCAGCCCCTCCTTATGGGCCTGCAACAGGGCCAGGATCGCGTCGAAGCCTCGCGTCTCCTCGATCATCTGACACAGAAGCGACGCCATGAAATAGGAGTGCTGGACCTGACCGGGATACTGCGGCCGCACGAAGCCGTAGTTGAAACGCTCGAGCGAGGGCAGTCGATCTTCGTTGAACGCCGCGAGGAACCCCGGGTCGACATCCGAACCCCAGCCCGGACGGGCATGTCGCTCGTCCAAGACCGCGAGTCCTTCGGACAGCCAGCGCGGTACTCGGTGCTCGGTATATCCCAGCGTGAACGCGTGCGAGATCTCGTGCCAAAGCGTCGACCCCCAATTGAACTCGCCGCCGGTGCGGGCCCCCGGAGAGTCCATCGCCAAGACGGATCCGAAGCTGACGCCCAAGGCTCCGATCCCTGCGAGACCGACGGTACGGACCGAAAAGTCAGCGTGGCGGTCGAAGATCTCGACGCTGATGGGGGTCGGGGGTTCGTACCGATAGCGAGCGGACATCGCGGCGAACGCCTCCTCCGCCAGCGGGGACGCATAGGCGGATAGGAGTCCGATCTCGTCGGGGTGCATCGAGAACACGAACCGCTCGGTCCGGGTCTGCTCGAAGACCGAAAGTTCGTCGAGCATGTCGAGCGTGTTCTTGACCCAGACATTGAAGGGGTCGCCCGCGAACGCGGTCTCGAGCGTCTCGCGGCCCGTATCCAGCTGACCGAGCCGCAGTTGGTTGAGTCCAAGCGTCGCCATCGCGGACCAAGAGATCGGATCGATGTCGATCGCCTGCTGCGCGAATTGGACCGCGTCGGCGTATCTGTGGGTGCGATATGCGACTTCAGCCAACGCCTCGTAAAGCGTTGAATGGTTGGGGTTTACAGACAGCACCTCATCCCGAGCCGAGGCGAAGGCTGGGGCATCGCCTCTGAAGTGTGCGATGGCGGCCAGCTCCGTCCAGGCCTCGAGCGACGAAGGATCCGTTTCCAGGGCGCGTCGTGCTTCGGTCTCGGCGCTCACCGGGTCTTCTAGCTCCAAATACAGCCGCGCCAAGAACGCGCGTGCCTCGGTCAATGCCGGATTCGCCGCGAGACTTTCCTCGGTCAACTCGATCGCTGCCGAGGATCCCTCGAACTTGGCCCGTCGAGCCTTGGCAAGAAGACCCGCGGCGTGATTCGGATTGCGAGCGAGCGCCGCATCGATCAACTGACCCGCATTGGGACTGTCGTACTTGTCGAGAAACAGAGCGCCGAGATGGACTTTCGCATCCGGGTCGCCGGGGTCGACTTCGATCGCTTCCTCGAACGCGCGAACCGCATCGTGGAACAGGTCGGGGTCGCGGGTGCCGAGAACCGTGAGTGCCCGGCCGACCGCCGAGAGGTGCGGCGCATCCAATCCGTTGGACCCATTGTAAAAATCGATAAACCCGTCGAAGATCTCGATGGCTTCATCACGTCGACCGCTATCGAACAACAGCTCGGCCAATTCGATTCTGGCCAGCTCACCGTCGGAGGCAGTGGAGTCGACGGCAGCTCGAAGACGCGCCTCGGCCTCGGCTCTTCGGCCGACGCGACGCAGTACGGTGCCGCGGACGCGGCTGAGCTCGATCACGTCGCCTCCCTGCCGTTCGACTTCATCCAGCGCTTCGATGGCCTCGTCGTACTCGCCGGTCGCCGCGAGGGAGAGCGCCCAGCCGCGCGCGGAGAGCGGAAGATCGGCGCCGGAACGGGCAAGACTGCGGTATCCCTCGACCGCCGTTTCGTAGGCCCCTGTTTGATACGCCTCGAGCGCCGACCCGAGCGACGCGTCAGAAGGCTCCTGCGCGCAGCCCGGGAGGGGGACGGCAAGAGCGAGCCCCAACAGGAAGGCCGGCTTCACTGCGGGCCTTCCTTGTCTCGGATCGCCCGGCTCGTGACGGCGAGATCGAGGAGCAGGTTCTCGAGCGCCGCTTCGTACCGGTCTGCAGTCATCTGGTCCCGGCGACCTCGGAGTGCGGCAATCTCCTGTTCCAACCGCGTCTTCTTCTCGAGAAGGGCCGCTAGCTCTGGATCTCCAGCCGCCTGCGCGGCGACTGTGGCCGAGGCCGCAGCGAGAAAGAAACGACTCGCGAGGGCGCCGTCGGGGCCCGTGGCCGAGGGCTCCATCGACCCTTCGCCGTCGCCGTTGTCATCGAGTAGCGCGTGCTCCGTGGGGATTTGGCCGTCGAGCGCGTAGTAGCGCTCGACCTCGGCTTTCGCGTAAAGGAAGGCTTCCAAGAGCGAAATGCGCTCGTCTTTGTCCGTATCCGCGCCGTCGAGGGCGAACGCGTCGACAAAAAAGGTCCCGAAGTGGGTCCGCCAGCGCTCGCCGGCCGTCCGCGTAGCCGTGATGACAAGACGACGGTCACCCTTGAGTGCGCCGACAAAGCCGCCGCTCGCGCTCGCAGCGTTTACGATCGCGATGGTTTGCGTGGGGAATGCGTCCAGCCAGCCGGCGACGTCAGCGCCCGTAACGTCAGGCCCAGGCAAGTTGACCTTCGACTCATCGCCGGTCCCCCCACCATGCCCAATAAACAGGAGAAGAATCGCGTCGTCCGGTTTGGCACGGGTCGCGAGGCTCGCCAACTGACTCTGCAAGGCTTCTCGGGTCCCCTTCTCGGCGATGCGATCTGGAGCGACGGTCGGGTCCTCCGCGAGCCAGACGGTCTCCGTTTCGTCGAGTCCCCAGCGATCGCGGGCGGCATCCAAAAATGTCATCGCCTGGGTACGAAACAGCTCCGAGTACTCCGGCTCTCCGCCAAGCCCGCTGACGACGAGGACGTGCGTGCGTGGGCCGGCGCTTTGCGCCACAAGGGCCGGCGCGCTGGCGAGCAGCCCCACTCCGACGAGGGTCGCGGTCCGTATGGTCCACCTCACGCGAGATCCCGCCAGCGCCGAAAACCCCATTCGCCTCCGAGGAGCAGGGCGAGGGCCAAGAACAGAATCGGCATATCCCACAGCGGACGTTCCTCATACACCGTGTCGCCGCTTTCGGTGTACTGGATCTCTTCGACCAAGGTCTCGGCATCATCACTCGCGTAGAAGCGCCCGCCGGTTTCGTCCGCGATCCGTCGGAGGAGATCGGTTCGACGACCCGCCCCGAATTGCTCGAGCTGCGGCGGACCGGCCCTGAAGTATCCGTTTCCCGTCACGGCTTCGCCGGCCGTTCCCGAGTTCGCGCCTGATTCTCCAATCGAGGCTGACCTTGGCGCGTCCGTGGCCGTCGCCGTGAGATCGACGCGGTGCATTCCTGGCTCGTCGGGGACAAACCAACCGGCGTACTCGCCGTCGCGTTCGACCGTCCACTCCAGCGGTACCTCCGACGCAACGCCGCTCGGGCTCGTGACCAACGCCATCACGTCGGCGCCGTTGACGCGCAAGTAGCGCTCGTCCTCCACGGTGGCTCGGATCTCGAACGGCTCGCCGGGTGGCGCCGCCTGATCATTGAGATCGAGTCGCGTGCGACCGGGCGCGTCGTGGACCAACCACCGGATCAGCTGACGCCACAACGTCTCGTGCGTCTGGTCCTCCAGTGGAATGTCGGCGTGCATCTGCCAAAGCCACGAATCCTGCATCGTAAACGCGATTGCGGTCCCGCGCCCGTAGCGTTGGTGGGCGAGAAGCACACGCGTTTCTCCACCATCCGTCGGCTGCCCGTTCAGAAGCGTTACCGCCCCGGGCTTTACGCGATGCACGCGGTTCACCGATGTAATCGCCGGAAGCGTGTCCCAGCGGGCGGCCGACGCACGTTCATCCTCCGCGATGCGCATCGCGGGGTGTCTGCGGCCGGCCGGCGTCAGCTCGGGAAGGATCTCGCTCACGTCCGGCTCGGAGGCGGCTTCGAGCACGATCGGCAGCGCATCCGCTAAAGGCGTCCCGGCGTATCCGCCTTCGCCGAGGGCCCTACGACCGCCAAGCACCAGCAGACCGCCCCCGCGCTGACCGACAAAATCTGCCATCATCTGAAGCTGATCGTGCGTAAAAAAGCTCGCCTCGACGCTCCCGAGGATGAGCCCCGCATAGGAGTAGAGTTCCTCCCTAGTGGTCGGGAAGCCGCCGGCCAGTTCGTCCCCGTCATCCACATCGAGGCGCAGGAACTTCTCGTCGGCGGTTCGCAACAGCGAGACGAGTTGGAGGTTTTCGTCCTGCGCAACGGCCCGTCTGATAAACTTGTGTTCGGGGCGCGGCGATCCTTCGAAGTAGAGGATCTTCTCCCGGGCCGCAGTGACGTCGAGGAGCGCGCGACGCTCGTTGTTCTCCGTGAGCGCTTCGCCCTCGATCGGATCGACCGAGAATCGAAGCGTACGTGGACCTGCGTCGTCCAACGTGAATTGGACCTGTACGGGCACTTCGCCATCGGGCCCGAAATCGACTTGTTGGGTTCCGACGATGCGCCCGTCGTCTTCTACATCCAGACGCACGCTCTGTCCGGCGAGGCCGGCGTGCGACACGATGACATCGGCCACGATCGTGGTTCCCTCGAGGGCACGCCGCGGCACCTCCACCCTCCGAATCTCGACATCCGGCGCGATCCGCTCGGCCCCGACCCCGATCGTATACACGGGGACCCCCGTCGCTCGCACGTTGAGCAACGCCTCGGAGAGGGGAACGCCCGAACCGTCGTCGTTGTCGGCTCCGTCCGAGACCACCACGATGCCGGACAACGGAAGACCGGCCATTTCTTGGCCCACGCGATCGAGCGCCCCGCCAACACTGGTGCGACTGCCGTTGAACGCGAGCCCCCCAGGACCGTCGACGCGATCCGCATCTGAACTGAACCCATATAGTCGGAGTCGGAATCGATCCTCGAGCGCGCGGCGCAGTGAACCCGCTTCGTTGCCGATTTGACCGGGGTCGACCGCCGTGGTCGCGATCGAATCGGTCTGGCCGGAGGAAAACCACTCCAAGATTCTCTGGGCCCGTGT
>JAJCZV010000220.1 GCA_029262175.1 Gemmatimonadota bacterium | reverse complement strand
GATCGGTTTCGGGGCGAGCCTGGACCCCCAGATCTACTCGCTCCAACCGACCCAACACGCTCCAGGCGGACGAGGGTCGATGACGCTCGCACAACCGAGTTCTCCGTTCGGGATTCTGGTAGATGTCGACGGACACCAGACCTACCGAGTGACCGTCCAAATCGATCAGCTGCGGCGACGGTCGGGCGCGAGTTACGTCGCGTGGGTAGCCACACCGGAACTCGACAAGCACGTCCGGTTGGGAGCGATCGACGGATCCGATCGCTTCGAAGGATCGATCGGGTGGAATCAGTTCCTCGTGTTCGTAAGCGAAGAAGCGAGCCCCGACGTCGAGAAATGGGACGGACCGATCCTACTCACCGGCCTGTCACCGTCCGGTCGGATGCACACGATGGCCGGGCACGGACCGTTTGATGATGTCAGCTGTGCGGACGTCTATTAAACGCTCATGATCGCTCCACGCGTTCGGCTCGCGGCGCTTGTACTGGCGCTCGCGCTCGCCGGGACCGGCGCGGCCACGAGCCAAGAGCACGCAGGGCACCAGATGGGGGTGGACAGCACCGGCGTCGGGTGGAGGATGCCGCCGCAGCCACGACCTTCTCCCATGATGCTCCCCGGACTCATGGGGACGTTTCCCGACCTGACGGCCTTTCTTCCGGGAGCGGACCTCGACCCGACGACGCTTCCCGACGCGGTTTTCCGTGAGATCGTCGAGATGTCCGATGGCGACACGCTGCGGCTGGAGGCCGGCTTCGTCCGGCGGACGATCGGGAACCGGACGTTCACGATGTACGGATTCAACGGGCAATATCCCGGACCCATGATCCGCGTCCCCCAACGCTCCGAGATCGTCGTTCTCTTCACGAACCACATCGACCTTCCGACGGCCGTGCACTGGCACGGCCTCCGCCTCGACAACCAGTACGATGGTGTGCCGGGCGTCACCCAGGACCCGGTCGAGCCCGGCGAGTCGTTCTTGTATCGCGTCCGCTTCCCGGACGCTGGGCTGTACTGGTATCACCCCCACCACCGCGAAGACATCCAGCAGGATCTCGGCTTGTATGGAAACATGCTCGTCGACTCGCCGGACCCGGATTATCTGGGACCCGTAAACGCCGAAGACTTTCTGATGTTGGATGATCTCCTCATCGACGACGCCGGCCTGTTCCCGTACGGGCGTGAGGGCGCCGTACAAACCCTCATGGGTCGGTTCGGCAACCAGCTCCTCGTGAACGGCGAGCCTCGATGGGAAGTCACCCTGCCGCGGGGCGAGGTCCGCCGACTCTACCTCACCAACGTCGCGAACTCGAGGACATTCAATTTGGTTTTGAAGGGCGCCGAACTGAAGCTCGTGGGCGCTGACGTGAGCAAGTTCGAGCGCGAGCGCGTGGTGGAGAACGTCGTGCTAGCGCCTGCGCAACGATACATCGTGGACGTGCGGTTTGGCACGCCAGGCACGTACGCACTGACCAATTCGATCCAAGCCATCGATCATTTCCGAGGCGAGTTCTATTCGAGCGTCGACACGTTGGGGCTCGTCACGGTACTGGAGACACCCGGCGCGATCGACTATTCCGCGGAATTCGCTACGCTACGCGAAAACACCGATGTGATCGAAGACATCGATCGTTTTCGATCCGAGTTCGGACGACCGGTAGACCGTGAGCTCGAGCTCACGGTGCGGGCCGGCGCTCTCCCGAGTTCGATGGTCGCCGTCATGGCGCTCGACACGTTGTACTTCCCTCCCGTCGAGTGGAACGACGCGATGCCGATGATGAACTACTTGGCCACGTCGAAGAACCTGACGTGGATTCTACGCGACACCCAGACGGGGCTGGAGAACCGAGACATCGAGTGGAAGTTTACCGAAGGCGACGTCGTAAAACTTCGGATACACAACCAACGACGCTCCTTTCACCCCATGCAACACCCCATGCACTTCCATGGACAGCGGTTTCTGGTCATCGAAATGGACGGCATCCCCGTCGACAACCTCGCGTGGAAAGACACCGCTGTGATCCCGGTCGGTTCGACCTTTGACCTGCTGATGGAAGCGTCCAACCCTGGCAGATGGATGGCCCACTGCCATATTGCAGAGCACCTGGAGGCCGGGATGTCGATGGTCTTCACGGTCGACCCCGCGAACGGCGAACCCTGACCGGTTGCTACGCGGCCCAGAAGCTTGAACGGAGGAACGATGAAGCTCAGTCCCAAAACGACCATGACCGCCCTGTCGGTCGCCATACTTCTCGCCGCACCAACGCTCGTCACCGCCCAGGTCGAAGTCCACGAGCGGGGCAGCACCAATATGGAAGTGCTCGGGCACACGCCGCTCGGTCCACGTCTCAGCATCGCCGACATGGATCTCGAGCAGGAGATCGCTCGGCCCTACGCCTATGTCGCGCGGATGCAATACGGACCGGTGGGACCCAAGGGCATGGACATCGTTTCGATCGAGGACCCGGCGAATCCTGTGGTGCTATACGAGTGGAGAATCGAGAACCAAGACCTCCACCGTCCGACCGGCGGGATGGACGTCAAGCACTTCAAGTGGAAGAACCGCTACTACGTCGTGCAGTCTGTTCAGTTCGGACAGGGCGGACCGGACTCCGACATGGGCGCCGTCATCCTGGACGTGACCGGGTTGCCTGATGCGTCGACCGTTCGCGAGGTGGCGCGGATCCATGAGCCGGATCTTCCGGGCGGCTTTCACAACATCTTCGTCTACAAACACTCGAACATGAACGTGTACCTGATGTCCACCGTTTCCGGACCGTTCGCGGCGGTGTATGACCTCGGGATGGCGGTCGAAGGCAACGTCGAGAATGCGCGCGTCGGCGAGATCCCGGTACCCGATCAGGGGGACCCCGCCAATCAACGCCGCGGCTACCACGACTTTTACGCGGGCTATCACCCGGAGACGGGCACCGATCGCTTCTACGGCGGCGGCGTCGGCGGCTACTACGTGTACGACATCACCGACCTCGACAACCCCTCTCTGTTGACTCAGATCGTGGGCGTCTCGGGGATCAACAGCGGCCACACCTTTACACCGACGCCCGACGGGAAGTACGCGATCGCGGAGACCGAGTATCAATACGCGCCGCTTCGCGTGTTCGACCTACAACCCGGCCTCAACGGCGATGTCCCCGCGATCCGGCGACCCATCGCGGCGTGGACCGCCAACTGGAAGAACTTGGTTCACAACCACGAGGTTCGCTGGCCGTACGTCTTCGTCTCCGGCTATCTCGACGGGTTGGTGGTGTTCAACATGATGGACCCGACGAACCCGATCACGGTCGGTCACTTCGACACCTATCTCGGACCCCCGAACTCGGATCGCACGGCGGTGTTCAACGGCTCGTTCGGGATCGACGTCCGCAACGAAGACGGATTGATCGTCGTGAGCGACATGACGACCGGGATCTGGACGTTCAAGATGGAGGGGTTCCAGGGCTGGAACGGCGAAGACTGGGGCATGCCGAATATTTCCAGCGCCCAGGACTGGGATAACGGGCCGGCTGGAGCAGCGGGACGAATCACGACCGACGACGAACAAGGCGGCTAGTCGGACCCCGATGGCTCTCGAGACCGGACGGGCGGTTCGAATCGCCGCTCGTCCGGTTTAGCTTTTGTACCAGTCGAACTTCATGAAGAACCCGTGCAGCGCGTCCGCCACTTTGATCTGACCGGCGTCGGATGGGTGGTGATTGGTTCCGTCCCGAAAATCGTCCTGCGTCCAGAACACGCCCTGGCCATTTGGGGTCGTCGCGTTCGCCCATAAGTACGGGCCCCAGCCGATCCACGGCGCATTCGGGATCTGGCCGGTTTGCCAGCGTTCGATGGCCGCGTTGATGGCCAACCCACCTTCGTAGGACATCGGCTCTCCGCGCGTTTGCTGAGCGGCTGCCCAACCGGCATAGATGCGGCTCGTGTGGAAGACCGCTTGAACGGACGGGAACTCTTGACCGATCCGTTCCGAGAGTGCCGAAATGTTGTCGACGAGGTCGTAGTAGTCGGCGCCCGGGTCGGGAAGCGTCAGTCCGTGGTCGGTGAACTGATTCGCATTCTTGGCCCACACGACTTTGATCTGATCCAGGGTAAACCCCGCGTTGGTCACTCTGTCTTTGCATTCGTCCCACAGCTCCTGACGCTCGACCCAGCGTTCGAGCGCGTTGCCGCCACGGGCGCAGTTGACCAGTCCGATCTCCGGGCTCACATCCGGGTGGGCGTCGTACAGATCGATGTACTTGAGAAACTCGAGGTTCCCATTGGACATCGATATCGAGATGATGACGATGCGGCCGTCGGTCGGCGTGACGGTCGGCGTTCCGTTCGATCGCAGTCCCCCGCTCAACCCGAAATAGTCGCCGCCGAGCTGATCGATGGGTACGAGACTCGGGGTCGGACCCGGGAGCGGATCTGGCGGCTGGGTCAACTCTTCCGTCGTCCCACAACCTATTGACGCGGCGAAGCACGTCACGCCAAGCGCGGTGGAGACCATACTTATCCTTCGATCGCGCATGCTCCGCTCCGGGTGTTCGATGAATCTCGCGCCGCGTCTCGCGGGGCCAGGGAACCTTTTGACGCAGTTCGAGGGGCCGACGTTAACGCCCTCTTGCCGCTCGGTCCTTGGCCTGCCGCAAACCCCCGCGTCATATTGGTGCGCCTGGGGTGCACACGAGAAATCATGACCGACCGGCCAGGAGGCTCGAGCATACGTCCGTTTTGCACGCACCAACCCGACACGGGTCCCCGAGGTGCCAGGTCTTGGACGTGAGGTTGATCGTGGTCGGGAGTCCGTCGGTCGATGTACTGCACTTCCGGGGTCGCTCGGAGCGATCCGCCGGCGGGGCGGGTCTGTATACGGCGCTGGCGGCTCAACGCGCCGGAGCGGACGTCACGGTCGTGGCGCCGAGACCCGCGCCGATGCCGCCGGAACTTCAGGCCGCCGACGCCGCGCTCGAATGGACAGGTCCGACGATAGACCCGTCGGCGCTACCGCACTTCGAGATCGAGTACATGCCGGATGGGGAGACGGTCTATCACAAGGCCGTTCAGGGGTCGGAGGGGGACATCCGCTACGAGGATGTCCCCGACGTACCACCGGGTTCGCTCGCATATGTCGTTCCTCTGCTCGACCCGGAGGGTCAGCTCGGGTTCGCTCGACGTCTCAAAGATCGCGGCTTCCGTGTCGGGTGCGGGACCTACCGAGGAGGCATACGCGAGCACCGTCACATCGTCGACCAGATCATCGCCGTCGCGGACTTCTTCTTCTGTAACGAACGAGAAGCCGAGCTGTTGTTCGGATCTTTGGCCGACGCCGCGGTCGGCCCGGGGGCGGCGCTGTTTATCACGCGAGGGTCACGAGGCGCGCGTGTGGTTCTCGGTGACTACGCGATCGACGTCCCTCCGGCCGAGGCAAATGAGCTGGACCCCACCGGAGCCGGCGACACGTTTTGCGGCACCACACTGACGCGCATCGGTCTGGGAGACCACCCGGTGATTGCAGCTCGATGGGGCGCCGCCGCAGGAGCCGACATGATCTCCGGAGTGGGACCTTCGAGGCTACTCGAGCCGGGCATCTCCCCGTCGCCGACGCGCGATTCTCGGGTGCGTCCGGATCCAGAGCAGATCGCCCGCATCGCCCCGGTGATCGCAGGCGCACGAGAAACGGTCGCGTTCGACTTCACGGGCCCGCTGTTCCCCGACGTGGGCGACCCGACGACGCTCGACTTCTTCTTCACGGGAACGCTCCAACAGTTCGGATACTGGAGCGCCTGCGGCGGGCACTATCACGAGCCGATGATCGCGGACCTCGATGGGCAAGCGCTCAAGGGGAGCGACTTCCTATGGGCCGCCTATCTGCGCTGGAGCCGGGAAGCCCCGGAGGAGTTGAGGCCCGTCGGCCACGCGGGGCTCGATACGGCCACGTTCGATCACCGACTTCGAGACGACTCGGGGTTGAATCCGCTTCCGGCGGGCGCCCTGCATCCGGCGCACGCCATCCGCTACGGCCGAGACATGTCCGCGCTAGACTGGACTCCGGAATCCATCTTGGAGATGTCGCATCAGAGTGATCGACCGATGGCGACCTTCTTGGCCCTGCTGGATCGGGTCAGCGGGTACAAGGAGGATCCGTGGCGGAAGAAGTCCGCGTTGCTCGCCGCGATCCTCCAACAGCGACCAGAGAAGTTCCTTCGCTTTGGCCCCGACGAAGATGTGCCGCCGATCGTCGACTATCACTGTCAGCGCAGTTGCCTGCGACTCGGGCTGGTCGAGGTTGCGGACCCGGAGCTACGCGCGCGACTCGCGGCCCGCGCGGTGATCGAAGCCGACGAAGAAGAAGCGGTGCGCGCGGCGTGCTATGAGGCCGTCGCCGAAGTTCACCGCCTGAGCGGCCGCACGATGGGTGCGGTTGATTGGTTCTTCTTCCAGAACCGCACGCGGTGCCCGGAGATGACGGAACCGGACTGCGCGGCCTGCCCCGCCGACTCGGTCTGTGCCCACGCGAAGGAACTTTTTCAGCCGGTGTTTCGCACGACGGCGTATTGAGGTCGTGCCGGGGCCGGCGACGATCTAGGGTGCGGCCGCCACCGTGAGGTAGAACCCGCCTGACGCGTAGACGCCTCCGACGACACGGATCAACACGTCGTTCCGGCCCTCCTGGAGCACGGCGCGTAGACGCCGCGGAGCTCGCGCCTCGTTGCGGCTCGCGTCCCACCAGGCCGCAGGCTGTCGGTCGACGAAGCCAGTGAAGGTTCCGTTCACCCAGATGGCCAGGTCGTCGACGGTGGAAAGCACGAGGTCGACTTCGTTTCGCCCCTCCGACGTGACGGCCGTGTGGAAGTACGCGACCCGCCGACCCCCGCGGAACTCCGTGACCGCGCCGGTGGAAACCGCTCCGCGGTGATCGCTGTCGAGCGCTCGCCACCGGATCTGGTCGGTCCCTTCGGCGACGGTCCCTTCCAGGTCGATGGGCGCAGATCCTTCCACCTCTTCGGCGTGCGCCGATAACGGACCGAGCACCGACCATTCCGTGACCCAATCAGCTCGGCGGTAAGCCGGGTCAGGGATCGGAGCGCCCCGGTAGGTAAGTGAACGAATCGCGCTCACGCGGATGTTGTCGATCCGAACGGCCCCACCCGGGTTCCGAGGTTTGAAACCGAATCCGCCGCGCGTCGCGACGTTGGATCGCAGGGTCATCGCCGGGGTGTCGAGGTCTCCGACGTAGAGGTGCGCCAGCTCGTCGACGACTTCGAGCGCGAACCTCTTCCACTGACCGATCTGGATCGACCCAGCGCCCTCGAGGTTCGTTCGAACCTCGGGATGCCATGTCCGTCCGACGTTCGTGTCTTGGTGAATGTTGGCCTGGATGTAGCCGCCGTTTCCCTTGATGTAGAGACTCCCAAAGTCGATTCGACGTCCGTCGTCCACATACCGATAGATGAACCCGAGGTAGTTGTGGACGTCCTCCGGGAACATCACGTCGCCTTCGATCCGGACTCCATCCCATTGGTCCGAGCCCTCGATCAAGGCGTACACGGGCTCGTCAATGACGCGCAGCTCGAGCGCCGTGCCTCGACGACCCCCTGCATCGACGAGTTCCTGCCCCTGGCCAAAGGGAAACGACCACTGAGCCAGCCCGGTCTCGAAATCATCCTCGAAGAGGAGCTGCTGCGCGGGATCGGCCTGGCGGGTGAGTAGGCCGGCAGGTGACGCGGCGAGCGGCGACGCCCCGCCCGCGATACAAGCCGAGATGAACCCCGCGATCGTGGCTGCCCGTCGCGCCTTCAACCTGCCCGTGACGCCCTCATGTCGTCCGACGACCCACGCCGCGGCGACGTACACAGTGAGCGCCCGAACGACGCGCCGATTCTTGAGTTCTTCGAGAAACGCCATGCGGAAACATCACCCCTGGTCCGGTCCAGCGCGAACATTGGCCCACGGTGCCAGAAGCCCGCGACGAGTCGACGCGCTAACTGCCGAGCGCCGTCGCTCGGGCGTCGAGTGCCGTTCGGATCGCGCGGATCGCATCGGTCGGCACTTCGTACGACGCGGCGAACCGTTCCCAGTCAGCGAGTGCACTACGCGTTTGGTCCAGGATGCGTTCCGGCTTCTTGATGCCGAACTCCTTGGCGACGGCCAGCAGATCGTCGTTGGTGATGCCGCGCGTCTTGTCTCGAATCCGCATCTGATGGTTCGCCGTCCACCCCGCGCCGAAGGCAAACGTGATGTCATACGCAGGCGTCAGCGACCACTCGCCCGAAGGATGCATATGGAACGAGAGATTCTTGACGTGGTCATCCTGGTTGACGGCCAGTACGTTGAACACCATGCGTCGGTAGGCCTGACGGAGCGCGTCGTACGTCATCCCCAAGCGCAGCATCGTGCGCAGGTACTCCTCGTAGGAACTGGCTCCGGGCTCGTTGTAGTCGACGTGGATCATCCCGCCTAGGGTGTGTTGGTGCAGCCGTTCTCCGTCCTTCGTATCGAAGCGGTGCACGAGCAAGTGCGCGTAGCCATCCGAGCCCAGCACATCGATCGGGTGCATGTCCACGCCGGCGGTGCGGGCCATGTCTCCGTAGGCCGCCTCCACCCGATTGTAGTGCTGAGGCGAGCCGAGATCGTCGGCGCCTTCGACTCCATCGAACTTGACGATACACGCGACCTCGCCGGGCTCGAGGGAAGTGCCGCCGGAGCGAATGGTTTTGGTTTTCGGTTGATAGTGAACGATCGCTTTCGGACGCTGCCCCCCGGCGGAGGAACCGATGCGATAGATCTCGGGGATCGCGACATCGGGATCACCGCGTACGATGCGGCGCGCGTCATGCGCGAGTGCGGCGACCTCGAGCGATTCCTGCTCCGCCCGTCGCGCGGGGAGTTCTTCAGCGGGGTGAAAGGAAAGGGCGCCAAGCGCGCGCTCGCCGACATAGAGCAATCGTTGTACGGGGCTCATGGCTCGTTCCGATTCGCCGCGCGCCCCGTAGTAGGCCCGAATCACTCGACGACCGAACGCATCGGGTAGAGCGTCGGCGAAGACGCCGGGAAGGCCTTCGAACGCGGGCATGCGACGTAGCTCGTCAAAGCTCTGGGGTCCTGCCCGATCGGTGGGGAGGTGAATCGGAGAGATCTCGAGTCCCCGTCGTCGGAACTCGTCGGCATACTCGAAAAGAACCCGGCCGCTTTCGAGTTCAACGAGAGCCCCCACCGTCTCACCCCAAAGACGAACCTCGGCTTCGGCTCGAATCGGCTCGTCAGCCACGACCTCTCCGTTCGCGCTCACGGAGCCGGGCCATGGGGGATAATTCAGGCGGCTGTATGAAGTCCTCGAGTTCCGCGAGACCACCGTAGACGCGGAGTAGCCGAGTCAGGGTGAGAAGCGTCGGGTTATCCCCCTGCTCGGCGCGATGGACCGTGACCCTGCCGAGGCCGGCGCGCTGTGCTGCCTCGGTCTGGGTGAGCCCTCGCGCCTTCCGCAGCTCCCGGAGTCGCGCACCGATCCGGCTCATGATCTCCAGATCGGTCGATGTGTCGTACTGTTTATGATTCATAATAGTTTGATTCCGCGAAAAACTATCGTATTCGGTACACCACAAGCTACGTGGCCTCGGATCGTTCGACAAGCGGTATGTTCCGTTTATGATGCTTATGGCGTAATAACAGCTCTACGGTATCGTATACGATATGCGAGGGGGTCTGGGCCGCAGGTCCGGCGCAGACCTGATCCGGGCCTGACCAGGCAAGCGGCGGAACCTCCGCCTCCCCGATGGGGTCGACATGACCGGCGGATTCTGGTTGCGGGCATCACCGAGACGCCCAGGATCGTCCCAGTCGGTCGCGGCACGTAGTTTCTGATCAGCCTTCGGGCTCAGCGGTCGCCAAGAATCGTGTGGAGAGAGCCATGAGAAGTAGTCGGGCCATAGCCGTACTCTTCGTCTGTTTCCTCGCTTTCCCGACGTGGGCGTCGGGGCAGGTTGGCGAGATCGCGTTTGCCAACTCCGGCGCGACGGAAGCGCAGGAACCGTTTCTCCACGGCGTCGCCCAGCTTCACAACTTCCAATATCGAGAAGCAGCGGAGGCGTTCCGCGAGGCCCGCAGAATCGACCCGGACTTCGTCATGGCCTTTTGGGGCGAAGCCATGACCCACAACCACCCGATTTGGCTGGA
>JAJCZV010000219.1 GCA_029262175.1 Gemmatimonadota bacterium | reverse complement strand
CTCACGGCTCGAAACGTCGGCGACACCAGCCACGTGTTTACCGTCGCGCCCGACAACTCCGCGACCGGCCCGCCGATGGCGATGGATCACGGACGAGAATCCAACCGCGTCTCGTTCCCCTTCGCGTTCCCCCAACCCGGCAGCTACACGATCTGGGTTCAGGTAAAACGAAACGGCCGAGTCCTGACCGGCGCCTTCGAAGCGACGGTCCAAGAGTAGGATCCCGATCGCAGCGGAGGACGCGCGAACGATGCGGACGTTTCAGCTGAAACGTCGGACACCGGTCCCGCCACCGACCGGGCCAGCTCGTGTCCGTTGATGGCCGGTTGACGCTCACGCAGAGCGTTTGCCCATGCCACCTTCTCGCAGTCCCCCGCCTCCGGGTGGTAAGCCCCGTCGTGCCGGTCGTCGAGTCGAGGTCCACGCCGGTGCGGAGGGGTGGTTCGTGGTGCGGTTTGACTATGACCCTGAGCTGATCGCTCGAATCAAGGAGATCCCCGGTCGAAGGTGGCGACCGCGCGAACGATGCTGGTCAATCCCGGACCAAGGCGCCGCACTCGCTTTGCTGGTGTCACGGTTCCACGACCAGGATCTCGTACTTGAAGAACGTGTGGAGCGGCGACTCCCGAAGACGGGGCTCGAGCAGTTCCGATGGACGCGTCTCGATCGAGAAGACGCCGAAGTCAGTGACGCTTGCCGCGCCTCGCTTCGGCGGATGCACACTGAACTCGTCCTCTGCGGTTACAGCCCACGCACTCGCAAGTGCTACATCGATCGCATCGAGCGTTTTCTCGCATCCGCAGCGACACGCCCATCGGAGCTCGACGCCCCTCGCGTGCGGGAGTATCTGCGCGTGCTCCTGGAAGACCGAGGCGTCTCACCCTCGTACGTCGATCAGAACATAAGCGCCATGAAGTTCCTGTTTGCCCGGGTATTGGGACGACCCCTAAGGGACCTCGATCTACCCCGGCCCAAACGTCAGAAGAAGCTCCCCTCGGTGCTCAGCCGCACCGAAGTTCTATCACTACTCGAAGCTGTAGAGAACAGAAAGCACCTTGCGATTCTGATGCTTGTATACGCGGCCGGTCTCAGAGTGGGGGAAGTCGTGCGTCTCCAACCGACGGACGTAGACTCGGATCGTGGGATGCTGCACATCCGCCAAGGTAAGGGCAGAAGAGACCGATATGTCCCGCTTTCACAGGTGGCGCGCGAGGCGCTGCGGAGATACCTACGCCTCAACCCGACATCGGGCCGATGGCTCTTCCCCGGCCAACGACCGGGGCGCCACCTGAGCGAGCGATCCGTACAACACGTGTTCGCCCGCGCCAAGGAGCGAGCAGGGATCAAGAAGCCAGCGAGCGTCCACACCCTCCGACACTCCTACGCCACCCACCTGCACGAGGGCGGCATCGGTCTGCGCTACATCCAGACGCTCCTGGGACACCGAAGCCTCAAGACCACCGAAATCTACACGCACGTCAGTAAAGCGGATCTCGACAAGATCCAGAGTCCTCTTGACCAGATCATGGGCCTAGACGCGTCGGGCGACGACTAAGCCGCCGGGGTTCCTTGAACGAGCGAATGGCGCCAATGCAGAACCCCTCGCATCATTCACGCAACGATCCGTCGTCTAAAAACGCGTTATCGAAAATCCCTTGGGCGGCGTCCGGAAGAATGATCCCGGCCCCAGGATACGAGTGGTGGAGGATGAGACCTAGAGTGAGGATCGCCCTGACGGCACTGTGCCTGGTCGCTTGTGGGGATACAGCTCCTCCTCGCGGCTTTGACGCTGTGGCGGAGCGGGTTCGGGGAGTCATGGCGACAACCGTCGCCCAATCGCCAGGGGACTCGATAGCAGCGCTTGAGGGGTCCTACGTCGTGTGGTACACCGGGCCCATGGCGAGCCTCTTTGTCCCATTCCACATTGACATTGGCGGCATGCCGGTCGGTGCCAGTGAGGGTGAGCTTGAAACGAGTAATACACCCACCACGAGCCTTCCGAAGCGTACCAACGACGGAGACGAACCACTTGATGATGCTCAGTTCCTGGTCCTGGTACGGCCGGAGGACGCCGGCAGCCGGACATCGCGGTGGCAATCTCGAGTTGTCGTGAGGTCAGGTCCCTTCCGATCGGCAACACCATGGCAAGATCGTTCGACCGATTGGTGGTACCTTGATCTCCAAGTGTGGGTCGTCGACCTCAACACCGGCATGGTGGTGTCATCAGCCACGTTCCCGGCGCACTCATCTGAGATGGTGAGCAAGCGATGGGCCGACAACCAGATGGTCTCGGCCCCCATCGGCTCACTTTACCAGGCACTGGACGAGACTGGGTGGAAGACGCCGCCGGACCCGGCTCAGGAGCTGGAGACCCTGTTGTTCGGGGACTCGGCCACGTCCCGGTGAGTGCCGGGGCGGCTGCAGCCCGTCGGGTCTGCCCTGCAAGTCGTCCGTAGTCGTGGGCCGGACCGAGGCGAGGCGGGTCCGGGACTTCCGATAAAAACGCGTTAGGTGAAAACCGCCGTAGGCAACTGGCCCCGATCAGGACTGAGGGAGGTAGGATGAAGCGACTGCTGCGATCGATACCGATCCTCGTGGGTCTCATAACGCCCGTCGCGATCATCGGTCAGTCACCGCTGGCCAGGGTCGAAGCCTTGGGTCTGAGTGCAGAGACGGTCGGGAGGGTCGAAGTCTACTTCGCTCCGGAGGCCCGAAGTCGCGCGCTCGAGATCGCCTCGGTGACGGAGGCCGCCGCGGCACTCCTCGAATCCGAACTCGGTCTCGCCTTCGGAGTTCGGCTGGCCGCGCTGGGACCGGAGGACTGGTTCTCCGAATTCCCAGGAGTGCCCTACGCTATCCCCTGGGTCTCGATGCCTGAGCGACTCCTGTTTGTTCCGTCATCGCTCGAAGAGGGCATCCTGGTACAAGGGCCGGATCGTCTGGCCGACCAACGCAGGACGGACTTCACCGCGTTGCACGAGTACGGTCATTTGGCGGCAAAGGCCTATTTCCGCGAGGAGAGCTCCGCACCGTATCTGCCCGTGGCGTGGTTCGAGGAACTGCTCTCAACGTACTTCGCGTACTGCTACATCGGGGCCGCCGATCCCGAATGGTCCGCCGCCGCACGATCGGAGTGGCGCATGGTTGTCGGCGGCTACACACCGCCGGTCGTATCGCTGGACTGGGGCTTCATGAACGACCTGCAAGGACCGCAGCTCGCTCAGGTCTACGCGTGGTATCAACTTCTACTGAACCTACGTGCGGCGGAGCTTTACGATCGCCACGGCGTGTCGTTCTTGAGCATGTTGTCGGCGTTGGACTGGAATGAGGCCGAGAACTGGACGACGAACTCGTTGCTTCCGCGCCTGGAGGAGCTATCGCCAGGGTTCGTCTCTTGGGCTGAGGACCTTACGAGCGTGGCGAGGTAGACTGGCCGGGAAGCGAACCGGGGGCGGTCATCACCTAACAGGTCCACTGGCGGCTGCGGGCCTACGGCCCTCCGCGCAACTCGGCTGACGCCGAGTTCGCCAGTGGCCGAGACGTTATGTGCAATCGCACGTTCTTCACGTAAGGTTCGCACGGAGAAAACCATTTCCACTGAGGTGTGATGGCCGGGAATCGCATACCGTGGCTGCGCGTCGGAGTAGAGGGTGCGGCCATCGTCCTCAGCATCCTCCTGGCGTTCGCTATCGATGCTTGGTGGACGGAGCAGCAGACGCGCGCTGAAGAGCAAGAGGTCCTGCGGGGCTTGCGAAGCGACTTCGCCGCGAGCAAAGACGGACTTCAAACCGTGATCGGAATCCTCGACGCGGGGGCCGAACGGTTCCAGAGATTCGAGCAGGCAACCCATGCAGAGCTCGCTCAAACGCCGTCCGATTCCGTGGAACTCGTGGTCGTGAGTCTTGCCGTCTCGCTCACCTACGATCCGGTCTCCAGCGCTCTCGAAGCGTTGATCAACGACGGACGCTTAGGGCTGATTCGAGACGGTGACCTTCGAGAGAGCCTCGCCACTTGGCGTCGAGCGCTGGAAGACATCGAAGAGAACGCATCCGACGTCCGTTCGGGACGGCGTCGAGTGCAGCGGTCGATGGAGAGATACGGTGGTCCGTTCCGGCTCGAGATGTTCGGCGAGGCGACGTTCGACCTCCTACCGGAGCCAACCGGCCAAACTCTGGCCGCACTACGCAGAGACGAGGCGTTCGTCGGTGAGGTACGCAGCCGCTACTACGGCATCGCCTTCTACCTTTTGGAACTGCGGGAGCTGCTGCCGCTGATCGATTCGATTCTGGCCAATATCGACGCGAATGTTCAGGGTGTATCCGATTCAGACCGGGCGGCATCGCGGTAGCGACAGCACATAAAAACGCGTTAGCCGAAAGCCGCAGGAGCATGCGTGAGGTCATGGGGATCGAAACCGTGAACAGCCTGAGACAAGCGGTATTGTTTGGTGTAGGCCCCAAGATCCGGTCGTCCGGTTGCTAGAAGCCGTCTCGAGACGTTGTCTCAATGGGGTAATCACGACGTGATCAGGAGGGGTAGCATGCGGAAATGGCTCGCCCGTATTCGCGGTACGCTTGGAATGGGGCTGACCTGGGCGACTGGTTGGTTGGGTGTTGGGGTCACGTTATGGCTGGGGTTTACTATCGGCGGCTTGCCCGTCGAGTTACTCGAGTTCGTCGTTCTGTTCTCGGTAACCGGCTTAGCTGGTGGAGCCGTCTTCGCGGGAGTCCTCAGTATCGCTGAACGCAAGCGCCAGTTGCGCGAGTTGTCGCTTTCCCGCTTCGCCGGCTGGGGTGCCTTGGCTGGTTTCGGCGCGTCCCTGTCGTGGCTGCCGCTAGTAGGAGGTACGGCGGGACTCATGTATATCGGTGTCCTCACGATGCTAGGCGCGGGGTCAGCGGCTGGAGCCTTGGCACTGGCCCGAAGGGCCGACAGAGATCTGATGGCGGGCGACCCGGTTGCGGCGATCAAAGGGAGCTAGCGGCTGCCCGTCCCGGTCGGCGTGCCTGCAACCGGTCAGCTGATCGGCGGCGGCCATCGGCTAACAGGTCCACTAGCGGCTCCGGGCCTTCGGCCCTCCGCGAAATCGGCTGACGCCGATTTCGCCAGTGGCCAAGACGTTAGATGCAATCACGAGAGCAGCTGAAATCAGTGTTTCCGATCCGGGAACTCTCCGGCTTGATAAGTGTTACCATTTCTGGTAACGTTTTTGCATGGGCAAGATACGGCGGGGTGGGTACATCTTCATTACGTGGATAGGGGACCATTCGCCTTATCACGTGCATGTGTACCGAGATGGCACGCTCGTCGTGAAGTGGGACCTCGAGAACGACACGCCGATGCAAGGCGCGGCATCGAAGAGGATCCTGCGGCTATTGCAGGAATTACGGGATGAGGGCCAGCTATGAAGATCACGAAAGTGGAAGCCAACAACCGCAAGAAGGCGTTCGAGGTTCGCACACGCAGCGGCACCTACCCACTTCCGTACGCCAAGCTGCGCGTGCAACCGGACTCATCGAATCGAGTGATTGAAGCGGCCCCTGACGCGGAGCTTGGCAACGAGGCATTCACGTACCGCCTCGAATCTGGTGACGAGGACACGATTCACTTGGACGCGGTGCTGGAATACAACCAAGATCCAGCGTATCTGACCGCGTTGCTGGTCCACCGGCTCACGCTCGAGGCGCAAAGAGCGGTGGAGGCCAGCGGGCTGAGCAAGCGAGAGTTGATCCGACAACTCGGTACGTCGGCCAGTCAGTTCTATCGACTCCTGGATCCGAGCTATCAAGGGAAGTCCGTCGGTCAACTGCTCGCGCTACTTCATCTCGTGGGCAAAGATGTGGATGTTGTCGAGCGACCGGTCAGCGCGACGGCCTAGATTGGCATCGTTGTCCTCGTGACAACATCTAACAGGTCCTATCTGGACTCCTCAATGGTCTGCAATAGAGACGGAGACGAAGGAGGTCGACTGCAGTCGTATCTTCGGCCCGTTGGTGAGCGGTTGGTTGCTCTGGCCACGATGGAATTCGCGCGCGGGGAGCCAATCGA
>JAJCZV010000218.1 GCA_029262175.1 Gemmatimonadota bacterium | reverse complement strand
CGGAGGAAGCTGTCGACCCGGAGTCCACGGTGCGCCGGCCGCCTCGAGGGCCGCCTCCAAATCTGTCAGGTCTCCGTCCAACAGCGCCCGGAGATCGCGGGTGAAGGATCCGAAGTCGGTGGTCCCGATCTGGAGATTGCGACGCTGCGTCGCGGTCGGCGTCTGGCGCGTGGTCCAGTGGCCGCGGATCACACGACTGACTCGATTCTGAATCGACGGAGCGGAGGACTCGTTGAGCTGCTGCCGCGACCGATCACCGAACAGACGGGTTTGAAGATCCTGTAGTGAGGCGCCCAAGGCGTCGAGTCGACTGAACAGTGCGGGATCGGCGCTCGGTGCCCCGAGGAGGGCGGCGCGCATATGGCGTAGACGATCCGTGGCAGCGCCAAGCTCCGCTCCGGCTCCCGAGATCCGGCGCGACAACTCGCTCGCTTCGCGCTGGAACGCGACCACCGCGTTGAAGTCCGTGCCCGCGGGCGCGTTCTCGACGGGCCGTACCTCGAACGATTGAGCGGTCCCGATCGACCGAACCCCGGCGCTCGAGACCACCATGAGTTCGGCGCTGTAGCGACCCGGCGTCGCAAGCGCGCCTTGGGGTAGCGGAGAGAACGGCGACACGAAACCGGGCGAGGCAAAGCTCACGGGGTCCGGCGGCGTATCTCGTAGATCCCAGGTCACCCGGTGAAGACCCGCGCTAGCGGCGCCTCGGACCCATCGCACCGGCTGGCCCTGCGCGTCGCGCACCATCATCAGGACCTGAGGCTCGCCCTCGACCGCCTCGGCGCGAAGCGCGTCATAGCCGGGAAACGCGACGTCGGCACCCTGCGTTCTCAGCGCGCGCTCTGCCTCGCGTCGCCTCTCACGAGCCGTCGTGGGCTTTTCGCGAAGGTAGTACGTAAACGTGGCGCCGAAATCGGGGTTCGGAGCCGTGTAATCATCGCTGCCCAAGGTCGGCTTTCCGCGCGCCTGCATCGGAAGGAACGGGATGTACCACCAGGCGTCCCGAACCGGGAAGAGCGTTCCATCCTGCGCCGACGCGAGCGCGCCGTCGGCGATGTTTCGTAGTGGCGAATAGTCGTCGAGCACGTAGATCCCGCGTCCGAACGTGGCTCCGACCAGGTCGCTGTCACGCCGCTGCAGCTCGAGATCCCGGAACGGGATCGTCGGCGCCCCGCCGCTCAGCATATACCAGTTTCCGCCCCCGTTCGGGCTGAAGTAGAGCCCGAACTCCGCGCCCAGAAAGAGGAGATTCGGGTTCAGATGATCTTGCTCGATCGCCCACGTGATGGTGCCACCCGGGATGTCGCCGGCGATCGATCGCCAGCTCCGGCCGCGATCGTTGCTCGCGAACAGGTAGGGGCTGAAGTCACCCCGCTTATGGTTCACCGCCGCCGCGAAGACGGTGTTCGCGTCGTGTTGAGACGCCTCCACATCGTTGACGAAGGTGCCGACCGGAAGTCCTGGAGGGTTCGTCGCGATCCGCCACGTCGCCCCTCCGTCTTCGGTCGCTTGAACCAGACCGTCATCGGTGCTGACGTAGATGACGCCTTCGGCCACCGGCGACTCGGAGATGCCCGTGATCGTCGAGTACTTGGACATCGCCCCGTTGTCGATCAGATCATCGACGCTCCAGACGCGCCCCATGAACTCGAGTTCGTAGCGATTTGCGCTTGTCGTCAGATCGCCGCTGATCGCGGTCCATGAATCGCCTCGATCATCGCTCCGCCACAATCGCTGCGAGGCGAAGTAGAGACGGTTCGAATCGTGAGGACTGATCAAAACAGGCGTGTCCCAGTTCCAACGCTCCGGCGCATCGCCGGGTGCGGGCTGCGGCTGAATGTCGAGCGCTTCTTCACTCGTGCGATCGTAGCGCCACAGGTTTCCCTGCTGCGTCTGCAGGTAGAGCGTGTTGGGATCGGTGGGATCGATCTGTACCGCGTATCCGTCCGAACCCATGGGCAGGTACCAATCGCCGTTGCGAACGCCTTCCAAATTCATCGTGCGCGAGGGGCCCCAAAACGTCCCGAGATCCTGCGCCCCAGCCAGCACGTTGTAGAACGGCTCCGCGTTGTCGAGCGCGATCTTATAGAGCTGTGAGATGGGAAGGTTCGGGAAGTGACGGGCGGTGTAGAGTTCGTCGAACGTCTCGTAGAGCCCGCCATCGGTTCCAACGAGCATGTGGTTCCCGTCGTGCGGGTCGATCCACATGGCGTGGTTGTCGCTGTGCTTGGAGGCGCCGGTCTCCAGGTTCCCGAAGGTCGCCCCACCGTCGCGCGTCACCTGGATATAGACGTCCATCTGATAGACGACGTCGGCATCCTCATACGAGGCTTCGATCTCTTGGTAGTAGTGCGGCCCCGTCCCGCCCGACGTGTAGGAGTTCCGCTTCTCGAAGCTCTCGCCTTTATCGAGCGAACGATAGAAACCTCGCATCTCCTCGTTTCCCTCGAGCGTCGCGTACACGACCTCCGGATTCGCGGGGGTGACGGCAAGGCCGATCTTCCCGATGTCTCCGTCCGGAAGACCCGCCTCGATCCTCCGCCAGGTCTCGCCCCCATCGCTCGACTTGTGGATGCCCGAGTTGGGACCGCCTGCCATGTGTCCCCAGACGTGTCGTCGGCGCTGGTATGCCGCGGCGTAGATCATGTCCGGGTTACCGGGAGCGAACTCCATGTCGGTCACGCCGGTGTCCGCATCGATCTCGAGTACGAGTCGCCACGTCTCTCCTCCGTCGACCGACTTGTAGACGCCACGATCTCCGCCCGATGACCAAAGCGGACCCTCCGCGGCGACGAACACCACGTCGCTGTTTCGCGGATCGATGAGAATCTTGCCGATGTGCTGCGAGTCCCCGAGCCCGACGTTCTCCCACGTCTCGCCGCCGTTGCGACTCCGGTAGACGCCGTCTCCCCAGCCCACGTGCCGACCGCTCACGTTTTCGCCCGATCCCACCCAAATCACATCGGGATGGTTGGGGTCGATCGCGACATCTCCGATCGAATAGACGGGTTGGTCCTCGAAAACCGCGTCCCAGGTGACACCGGCGTTGGTCGTCTTCCAAAGGCCGCCAGACCCCGCGGCTACATACCAGGTGCTCGTCTTGTGGGGGTGAACCGCCACATCTGCGATCCGTCCGCCCATGACGGCCGGCCCGATCTCGCGCAGAGCCAGACTTCTGGCGGCGGCCGCGATGGTCGGATCAGTCGCTTGAGCCGAGACCACCCCCGTCGAAACGGTTGGGCCGACCCACGACACGACGCTCAAGATCACCGCGAACCGCAACAAACACTTACCCATCTGGACAATCCTCTCGAATTGGGGCTTGAAAGACGGAGGCAGCGTAGCGAGAAAACGCCGCGTCAAAAAGACCCCACCTCTCGTCGCGCTCGCTCGCGGTGACTAGGGTAGACGTCGGAGGGGCGGACCCGAACCAGTCAGGGAGACCGTGACGTGAAGATCGACGACCGCGCTTGGGCGGTTCTTATCGCTCGATGGATACTCGGCCTCATCTTCTTTATGGCCGGCGTCTTCAAAGTCTTCACGCTCGGCCCGACCCAACACGCACGTCAGTTCTTTGTAGAACCGTACGTGGAGACGTTTCTTCCCGTGTGGTCGCTGTGGGCGACCGGCACCGTGGTCCCGATCATCGAGTTGGCGGCGGGAGCACTGCTCCTGATCGGGTGGTGGATCCGACCGTCATTGCTCGCCCTCGGCGGCGTGCTGGTCCTGGTGACCTTCGGACACCTCCTGGCGGAGCCGCTGTTCCAGTTTCATACGCACGTCATACCGCGAACGGCCCTATTGTTGTTTGTGCTCGTCATGCCCTCTGCGACGGATCGCTTTTCGCTCGACGCGTGGCTCGCCAGACGAACGTCGTAGCCCGCCGGACTAGGCGTCGTCCCATGCGGGGTCGCCATCGACCTCGCGCACCAGGCCAGCCTTTGCGTCGTCATCGAGCCAGCTACAAGCGACGGTGCGCCGCATCAACTCCCGGATTTCGCTGCGCTCGAACCCGTGATCCACGATGAGCGAGGCGAACTCTTCGACGAGGGAGTTGCCGAACATCTTTGGATCGTCCGTGTTTACGCTGAGCGGGATACCCAGATCGAAATACGTGCGCACCGGGTGTTCCGAGAGCGAACCGATGACACCCGTACGAAGATTGGAGATCGGGTTGAGCTCGATCGGAATCGCGTGCTCCACGATGTGGTCGACCAGCGCTTGGTCTTCGATGGCGCGGGTACCGTGCCCGATGCGATCGACCTCCAGCGCCCGGATCGCGCCCCACACGCTCTCGGGGCCCGCCGCTTCTCCGGCATGTGCGCTGGTCTTGAGACCGAGGTCTCTCGCGCGGGTGAACACATCGGTGAACGGTTCGGGTGGGTAGTCGTGTTCGGAACCTCCGATCCCGACACCGATCACCCCGTACTCGCCGCACTCCGCCGATTCTTCGAGAACGCGGAGGCTCGACTTGGGTCCATAATTCCGGACGACGTCGGGCACCAACCGAACCTGGATATCCGACGCCTGATCCAAGCCGATGCGGACGGCTTCGATGACGCGCTGCGTCTTCAAGCCGTGACGCCACACATCGGAGGGAGAAAGAAACGCCTCGACGTAGCGGATCCGCTGGCTGGAGAGATCGCGCGCCACCGCCTCGGCGATCAGGGTGAAGTCATCGTATTCGCGTAGAAAGCCCTGCTTCCAGTGCCAGGTCTCGATGAAATGCTGGAAGTCTCGATACTGAAACCGTTCTTCGAGGGCTTCGATGGAGGACACTTCTCGATGCCCCCCGTACTTCCGAACGCACTCCCAAAGCGCGTCCAACGGGATGGCTCCTTCGAGGTGGATATGAAGCTCGACTTTCGGGATGGCCGAGAGCCAGACTCGGTCCTCCGCAGACAAGATCGAATCTTCTTCGCGCTCGGTTCGCTCGCCGGTCTTCTCGCTCACATCAGTCCGTTTCTATCGATGTTCGGCTCTATCGTTGACCCGCGAGGCCACAGAACCGCAGCGCCATCACCACCAAGATCTTTGTAACCATGACCAGCTCTTCGAGCGCGACGCTCTCATCGGGACGGTGCGCCTCTCTCACGTCGCCGGGACCAAACAGCACGGTCGGGATCCCCGCCTGATGTACCAGCAAACGCATGTCGGCGCCGTACCGCATGCCTCCGAGCCGCGGCGCTTGACCCGTCACGGCAGCGGCGGCGGCGGAGAGCGTGGTGACGACCGGGTCGGCCTCGTCGGTGCGCGCGGCTGCGAATTGGGCCCCCACCCACTCGATGGTCGGAGGGTGCTCGGCCAGCCAAGCGTCGCGCTGGGCCGCCTCGGATACCGCCTGCTCGAGCGCCGTCTGCGCCGCCGCGATTTCTTCGCCGGGGGCCACCCCGAAACGCCCTTCCACCAACAAGCTCTCTGCCACGGTCGAGGGCCAGATCCCCGCGCTCATCCGACCCATCGTCAACGCGTAGGGGAGCACGTCTTCGCGAAACAACGGATCGGACACACGAGCGTTTCGCTCGGCTTCCAGCGATCGAAGCGCGTGAAACACGGGGATGAACTTCTCGATCGGGTCGACCCCCTCCTCGCGAAGGGCGCCGTGCGCCGCGAGCCCCGGTACCGTGATGCGGAAGCTGAGCGCCCCGGCTTGAGCGGGGGCCACCACCCGTTGCGTCGGCTCGAGCACGATCGCTCCGTCGCCGCGGTGACCGCGCTCTATGGTGGCCAGACACCCCGCGCCTCCGTCCTCTTCTCCGATCACACTTTGCAGTTGGAGCGTCCCCTCCAGGGTCACATCGGCGTCGCGCAGCGCCCGCGCCGCCCCGAGCGCGCAGCACACGGCCCCCTTCATGTCGACGGACCCGCGACCAAACAGACGCCCCGACTCGTTCGTGAGCTCGAACGGGTTCCGCGTCCAGCGATCCAGGTCGCCGGCGGGGACGACATCGATATGCCCGTTGAGAATGAGCGTGCGACCCGTTGCCTTCCCGCACTGACCCACGACGCCGAGCCCTTCGTGGCGTTCTACGTCCGTCGCGTAGGCGGGGTGACGTTTGAGGGTGTCGAAGTCGATCTCCCACACATCGGTCTCTAGACCGATCGCCTCCATCTCCTCGGCCACGCGCTCCTGGGCGGGGGACTCCTCATTCGCCACGCTCGGGATGGCGATCAGATCCGAGAGGACGGCCAGGAGCGCGTCGACATCGACGGCGTCGACCGCGCGTCTCTCGTCGGGCGAGATTCCGTGCGGGCCGTTCATGCGGGCGCGGAGCCAGCGCCGAGCGCCGCCAGCGCGGCATCGAGATCTGCGATGAGGTCCTGCACGTTCTCGATCCCGACGGAATAGCGAACCAGACCTTCCGGGATGCCCGCCGCCGCGCGCTCGTCGCGGCTGAGTTCGACGTGACTCGTCGTGGACGGGGGCCCGACGAGCGTGTCGACGGCCCCGAGGTGCGCGGCTCGGTTGGCGAAACGGAGCCGCGGCAGCAATCGCCATACGGCCTCCGCGCCGCCCCGCAGGGTAAAAGAGAGGACGCCGCCAAACCCCCGCATCTGTTTTCTGGCGATGTGATGTCCCGAATCCGTGGGCAGCCCGGGGTAGAACACCTCTTCGACCGCGTCATGATCGGCGAGGTAGGCGGCGACCGCAGAGGCGTTCGTGTTGTGACGTTCGACGCGGAGCTCCAGCGTCTTCATCCCGCGAGCCAGCAGGTACGCGGCCTCCGCATCGAGCGTCGCTCCGTTGATCTCGCGGAAGTGGAACAGCCGCTGAATCAGGTCGGCGCGCCCCGCGACCACGCCCCCGAGCGCATCAGAATGTCCCCCCAGAAACTTGGTCGCGCTGTGGAGGACGAGATCCGCGCCCAGCTCGAGCGGTCGTTGGTTGATCGGTGTAGCGAACGTGTTGTCGACGACGACCGTCGCTCCCACCGCATGACCCGCCCGAGCGAGTCGCTCGATGTCCAGCACCTTCAGCGTCGGGTTCGTCGGCGATTCCAGATAGACGACGCGCGCGCCCTTCGCGATCTCGCGCTCGAGCTGCTCATGGTCCGTGGTGTCGCAAAGCGTCGCGACGATGCCGAAGCGTGGAAGCCAGTCGTTGAAGATCTTGTTCGTCGCCCCGTAGGTGTCCAGCACGCTCACCACTCGGTCGCCCTGTTCAAGCAGCGCGAACAACGTGTTGCTGATCGCGGCCATCCCGGTCGAGAAGCTCGTCGCGGCCTCACCGTCTTCGAGCGTGCGGAGTTTTTCTTCGAACGCGGCGACGGTTGGATTCGTGTTGCGCGAGTAGATGTGTCCAGGACGATTGCCCAGAGCGACGTCGGTCCATGCCTCGAGATCCGTATAGCCGTATGTCACCCCGCGGGAAATCGGACGGACCGTCGGTTCGCCGTCACCCTGGTTCGATTCCCCTGCCCACACCGAGGCCGTGCCGGGTCCGACGGCACGACCGTCCAGGTGATTCTGCATCGTTTCCTCCGCTCTAGAAGCCCGCGCAGTATGTCACGCGGCGCCAACGCCGATCCAGGGCGCGGGCGACGCAGGCGGTGGTCACGGGACTGGGCGCGGCTGCATTATGGAGGAGCCGTGTCGGAGCCGTGCCCGCATCGAGGTGAGCCATGTCCAAGAGCGCCAAAGCCGGCGAGATGTGCGCGGCCTGCCGTGAGCCGATGAACGAAGGCGCTTCGGTCTGCTCCTCGTGCCAGGCGCGTCGAACCGTAGAATCCGGCCTTCTGGCGCGCGCCTTCGTAGCCCTCGTGGCCCTGGGCGGGCTCTATGCGCTGTTTCTCACGCAGTGGAGCCGCACCGTCGGCGTCGGGTTGTTTGCGGCAGCCGCTGTCTGCTATGTCCTCGCCCCCCGGCGCATCGTCTATCGTCACCGCCGGTAGTCGGCGCTCTCAACAGCGGATGGAATCCAACGGAGGATGACCTCGTGGATGTCGCGGCAATCAAAAAGACGATCGAATTCGAAGACTTGGAGAAAGTCGATATTCGCGTGGGAACGATCGTCCGAGTCGAAGACGTACCGAACTCGAAGAAGCTCGTCCGTCTGATCGTGGACATAGGTCTCGAACAGCGGACGATTCTCGCCGGCATCAAGGCCGAGCGAGAGGATCCATCGCTTCTCGAAGGCGTGCAGGCGCTGTTTGTCGTCAACCTCGCCCCGCGGCCGATGGCGGGAGAAGTCTCCGAAGGAATGCTCTTCGATGTCGGCTATGCCGACGGAATCCTGCCCTGTCTCGCCCGGCCCGAAGTCGCCGTCCCAAACGGAACGCGACTGGGGTGAGCTAGCGAAAAAGGTCGAGGGGCCTGATACCACGACCTATGATTACGATGCGCTCGGAAATCTGAACCAGGCTACGCTTCCAGATGGCACCTTATTGGAGTACATGGTGGACGGTTTTAATCGCCGCGTTGGCAAGCGGGTCGACGGGGGTAGTACAAGGCTTTCTATATGAAAACCAGCTCAACCCAGTCGCTGAGCTCGATGGAGCCGGGCAGGTCGTAAGTCGATTCGTGTACGGATCCAAGTTGAACACTTCCGACCTCGTGGTTAAAGGGGGATCCACCTATCTGATCATATCTGACCACGCTGGGAGCGTCCGTTTGGTCATCGATGCGGCGACCGGGGTGGTCGCGCAGCGACTTGACTACGATGACTTCGGCAACGTCCTCGTTGATACGGATCCTGGCTTCCAGTCCTTTGGCTTTGCCGGCGGTCTTTATGACCCCCGACGACTTAGCAAGGCCGGGGACATCCGTCGACCAGGGGTGGGTGTCGGATGCTGCAAAGCAATGTCGCAAACGACCGGCAGGTCAGATGAGCGCCAAGTACGAGTAAGGAGAAGAGTCGTTAACGGACCCGCACAGAGCCACTGAGCGCATAGAGCGCCCAGTCGACATCGAATCGCTCACCGTTCCATTGCGGCGTCGGCGTCCATGGATCGATCTCGATTTCGCACCGCTGGTGGACAAGCTCGAGTTCGTGCGCTGGATTTTCGGGCGCTCGCGGACGATCTGGGACATGCGGCAACAGTCTTCCGTTAGGACGGTGGAATCTCGCCTCCCCTCGTTCGGTTAATTCGACCGTCCATCCGTCTTCGTGAACACGCCGATGGTGATGACGGCAGAGAAGTACTAGGTTTTCGATTGCGGTCTCGCCTCCGTCCGCCCAATGCTCTATGTGGTGTGCGTCGCAGAACCGAGACAAGCAACCCGGGAAGCGGCAGCCGCGATCCCGTCGATCAAGCGCCCTGCGTAGGGCGGTCGGGACGGTGCGTCGGCGCCGGCCAACGTCGAGTACGTTCTCATCGCCGTCGTGAGTCATCTCTACCAGACCGGCGTCGCAAGCCGACCGCCGAGCCGTCTCCGCGGAGACGTGCGGACCGTCGTCAATGCTCGCGACGTCAGGGGACACGAGTTCTGAAACAGCTCGCGCTGTGTCGTCGACTCCATCCGTTTTCGCGTCGGTCTCCAACGTCTCCGCGGAGACGTGCATCACGACTTGGAATCGTTCGGCGCGGCTCACGACTCGAGGCTCATGGTCTCCCTGGTCGAGCCCACGTCCAAGCGCCGCTTCCGCGACCAAGCCAATCGCGTCTGCATGCCGGGCCGCCGCGGGAAAGTCAGCTTCAACGGGTTCGGCCCCCTCGGCCGTCTGCGCAGGATCGGTGAACGCGCCGGTTTCCCTCGCATAGAGCAGCTCGGCTGCAGCATCGAGCGCCCGGCTCAGGACGGCCCCGACTTCGGGATCCAAGCGCCCCGAGATTCTCCAGGAACCGTCAGCCTCGGGAGTCAACGACAACCGTCGCTGCGCATGACGTTCACGCTCACCCATTTCAGATCGGTCTGCCGCAGCCCACGCCCCGACCAACCGCTCCATATCCGACGCCGGAGTGAATCGCGCCGCTTCGACCAATACAGCTTCGTTTTCCGGCGTAGCCACCCGAGTGATGGCGCGCGCCACGGAATAGCTCAGCTCGCCACAAGCCAGCGCGCCGCGAAGTTCGGGCAGCGTACCCAGCGCCTTAGCGACCCGCACCTTCTCTCTCGCCGCGCTAGGCCCGACGCCCGTACGCCAACTCAGCCACTGAGCGCAGCTCTTGAAGCCCTCTTCGTACCAGCCTTCGGATTCGTCGAAGGCGCGGATGAGATCCAGGAGCCGGCCAGTGGCCGCCTGAATGTGCGCGGAGAGGCGGGCGATCTCGTCTCCCAAGTCCTCGCGTTGCCCGCGACAATTCCGCGCCACCTCGGGCAGGGAGGCGGGCCGCGGACGGTCATCCGCCTGGGTGGGCACGTCGATACGCGTGGAAACGAACTGAATCATGGATCCTCTCGAAGCTAGCACCGAATAAATACCGAACATGCAGATGAATATAACAAGCGGTTTTCGGGTCTTCGAGGTTGGTCCGTGCGTCACAAACCGTGGGAATCTGGCCTGCGAGCGACCCTCGGGCAGGCGGCGCCAAGTAGGGGGGCCGGAGGGGGGATCGCTGCGGCGTTCTCAACCCTGCCCCGGACTTCTTGATTGCTGATGTGAAAAAGCTGTCAAGGCCTTTGGAGAGGAAGCTCCTTCTTCCGGGTCCGGTCTGCTCGCGCAGGCCGGACTCCCGGGTTCACGACAGTGAGCTAGATAAACATGTACAGTTCGTCGAGCGCCGCCGGGCAGTAGCCGACATAGAGCACCCGGTCGAACAGCATCATCGGGGCTCGATACTTTCCGCTCGGACCCTTCAGGTCATCGAGCTTTGCCTCGGACGGCTTGAGCTCTCGCGAACTCCGTCCGCGAGCGATGACCACGCGCTTGGACGAATCCAGGAGATCCTGGACATCCTCGTCCGTGAGCGGCGACTTCGTCGTCGAACGCTCCGTCTTGATCTTGCTACCGGTCTCATCCAGCACCGCCCGGGTGCGTTTGCAGCTGTTTCAGCCAGGGCGTTGGTAATAGAACGCGACGTTGGGCTTAGGCATTTACGGCCCCCGTGGACTCGAGCGCCGCCACATATCGTTTGGCCAGGACGTCTCGATGGTGGATCTCGTGACCAGCCACGATAAAGGCCAACGATCGCAGGCTGAACTCGTAGCCGCTCGCCACGCCCGTTCGAGACAACCTGGCGTCGTCGAAGGAAGAGAACATTGCGGTGTTCGCTGCCCTGAGGCCGCGGAATTCGGTCAGCAGATCGCTGAGCGCCCGCTGGGACGCATTCGAGTCTCTCGCCCAGTCATCCTGGTCCATACCGGGAAGCTCCGCCGGATCGCCTCGAGCGATATGCAGCGCGCGATAGCTAAACAGCCGCTCCGTATCGATGACGTGGCCCACGACGTCGCGAATCGTCCATTTGTCTGGCGCGTAGGCCCAGTCTTCTTGGTCGGGCGACACCGAACTGAGGACGGCTTCCAGCGCGTCGGGCGCCTCCGCCAAGACTTCGCCCAGTGGGCGGTCGGGTACACGGTTTACATAAGTCGAGTAATACTCGAAGTACTCATCGGTTTCTGGTCTTTTCATGCCGCCAACCTACTTCGCCACCGGAGGCGCGAGCAAAAAAGCGCTCAGGAAACCAACGCCAGCAGATTCTCCGGAGGGCGGCCGAGCACCGCTCTTCCGTCGATCACGCCGACGGGTCGCTGAAGCAGGGTCGGGTGCTCGGCCATGAGCTCGATGAGCTCGTCATCGGTCTCCTCCCCGGTCAGCGCTAGCTCCTTCGCGACCCGGTCGCGTGTGCGTAGTACCTCGCGCACGCCCATCCCGAGTTGCCGAAGCAGCGTCCGGATCTCGTCGGCGTCCAACGGATCGTCTCGATACTCCCGGTAGTTGAACGCCACGTCGTGTTCCTTGAGCAAGGCGACCGCCTTGCGACAGGTGCTTCACGTCTTGGTACAAATGAGTTCGAGCACCGTTGTGGCTCCTATCCGCGAATTGTTCGGTAGCGGCCCGGATCGCGACATCGATCGAACCCCGCCGGCAAGTGACGGTAGGCCGGACCAACTCGAGACGCCATGACGACGACCCGCAGCGTGGCGAGCAAGAAGCGAAGTACGGTATTCTCCGGATGCTGCTGCCCGAACGCCCACTGCACCGACAGGGTCGATATGCCAAAACGCCTCTTCGCTCTAGCCTTTGCCCTCGCCGCGTGCGGAGCGCCGGCGGACCGGGATCCCGAGTCGTCTTCCGGAGGCGGAGCGCCGGCCTCGCTGACGACGACCGACGACGGCCTCGGCAATCTCGGCACCGTCAGGCTCGAGACCGCGTGCTCCGAGGTGGCGGACAAACATGCCGGGCGCGGGCTCGCCCTCCTCCATCACATGACCTACATCGACGCGCAGGAGTCGTTTGCTAAAGCGGTAGAAGCCGACCCCGGGTGTACGTTCGGGTACTGGGGTCAAGCGATGACGATCATCCACCCACTTTGGCCGGATGTGCCGGATGCGGAAGGCCTCGAACGCGGGCAGGAACTGGTGGCGCTCGCACGGGCGCAGACGAGCCCCGAGGGTCGGGAGGACGCGTACCTCGCCACCGTGGAGGCCTACTTCCGCGACGCGGACCAGCGGGGTGAGCGCGAACGCCTGGCCGACTTCGAGGCCGCCTGGCGGGTAACCGCCGAGGCGAATCCGGATGACCTCGAGGCGCGCTCGCTTTACGCCCTGTCGCGTCTGGCCACGGCGTCGCTCACCGACAAAACCTACGCGCAACAATTCGCAGCGCTCGATCTCCTGGACGACGTACTCGAGGCCATTCCCGACCACCCAGGCGCCCACCACTACACGATCCACGCCCGCGACTTCCCGCCCCTGGCCAAAGAGGGGCTGGAAGTGGCGCGGGCCTATGCGCGCTTGGCGCCGGACCTGGCGCACTCGCTCCACATGCCGACGCACATCTACACGCGAGTGGGAAACTGGGACGAGTCGATCGAGGGAAATAATCGCTCGGCAGACGCATCCTGGGAGCACGGTCGCGAGCTTGGCGGGATCGCAACCGATTTTCACCATGCACTCGACTATCTCGTCTATGCCCATCTTCAAAAGGCCGAGGATGAGAAGGCGCGCACGGCGATGGAGCGGGCGATTGCGGCGGATGGACCTTGGGTGGCCGTAAACATGCCGGCGATCGCGTATGCGCTCGCGGCCATCCCGGCCCGTTACGCGCTCGAGCGACGGGACTGGGATGCGGCCGCGAACCTCGTCCCGCGCAGGCCGGTGGGCTTCCCCTGGAACGACGGGTTCGCGCCGTTCGAGGGCGTCACGCACTTCGCGAAGGCCCTGGGTGGGGCTCGCGGTGGCGACTACGAGGTCGCGAGAGAAGCGATCGCCGCCCTGGACGTGCTGAGCGAGCGTGTAGCGCAGACATCGTCGAACGCCTACTGGACGGGACAGATCCAAGTTCAGAGCCTGGCGGCCCGAGCATGGCTCGCCTTCGAGACGGGAGACCGGGCGGGCGGCCTCGACCTCATGCAGCAAGCCGCCCGCATCGAGGCGGCGTCTGAAAAGGGGCCCGTTACCCCCGGGGAGCTCATACCTGCCGCGGAACTCTTGGGCGAGATGCTACTCGAAATGGGACAGGGGTCGGTGGCCCTCATCGCGTTCGAGGCCGCCCTGCGGCGCAGCCCCGCGCGTCTGAACGGACTCGCGGGCGCCGCGAAGGCCGCGCGGGCCGACGGCCAGGAGGACCTGGCAGCTGACTACTACCGTCAGCTGCTCGAACTGACCACCGAAGCTGAGGTCGAGCGCGAAGCGATGGTCGAGGCCCGGGAGTTTCTGGCGGAGGTTGGTCCCTAGCGACCCAGGTTATATCCTCCTCACAAGAGAGGAGGAGTCGATGTCGCAGGACTACGATGCGATTGTCATCGGTGCCGGCATTATTGGGTGCTGTACCGGCTTCGAGCTGGCCAAACGCGGTTCCAGAACGCTCAATGTCGATAAGCTTCCGGCCGCCGGATACGGATCTACGTCGAACACGTGCGCGATTATCCGGCTGCACTATTCGACGCCGGCCGGCGTGGCCATGGCCCGTGAGTCCTACTTCTACTGGCTCGACTGGGGGAAGTACGTCGGGGTGCCCGATGAGTCCGGTCTCACGCGGTACGTGAACACCGGCTGCCTCGTCACCAAGACCGAGAAGAACAAGCAGCTCGAGAACGTGATGGCGAGCCTCGATGAACTTCACGTCGTCTACGAGGATCTCGACGCCGCGGGCATGCAGGAGAAACTCTCCTTCATCGACACGCGACAGTACGGGCCGCCCGTCACCGCGGACGATGCCGGCTTTGGCCGTCCGACCGGCGGCGATGTTCCCGGCGCAGTCTACATCCCGGAGTCGGGTTACATCAGTGACCCCCAGTTGGCCTGCCACAACGTTCAGCGCGCGTGCGAGGCTCACGGCGGCGAGTTCCGCTTTAACGCAGAGGTCGTCGAGATCCTGCGGGAGGGGGGCCGAACCGCAGGGGTAAAGCTCTCGGATGGCTCTGAGATCCGCGCGCCCGTGGTCGTCAACGTCGCAGGGCCGCACTCCTTCGTCATCAACCGCATGGCGGGCGTCGAGGAGGGCATGAACATCAAGACGCGGGCGCTAAAGCAGGAGGTCTGTCACGTACCAGCGCCCGAAGGCACCGACTACAACGTCGTCGGGATGCTGATCTCGGATGGGGATATCGGCTGCTACTCGCGGCCGGAAGTCGGCAACAACGTCCTGATCGGGTCCGAAGATCCCGAGTGCGATGACCTCGAATGGGTCGAGGATCCGGACAACTACGACAACACGTTCAGCCCGCAATGGAAGACACAGGTTCTCCGTGAAGCCCAACGCGTTCAGGGGCTGCCGATTCCGGATGCGCGGCAGGGCCTGGTCGATCTCTACGACGTGTCGGACGACTGGATCCCGATCTACGATCGATCGGATCTACCGGGGTTCTACATGGCCGTTGGCACGTCGGGCAATCAGTTCAAAAACGCACCGGTGGCTGGAAAGCTCATGGCCGAGCTCATCGATCGGGTCGAGAACGGCCAAGACCACGATGCGGATCCCGTCCAGTTCCACATGAAGTACACACGTCGAGACTGTGACCTCGGGTTCTTCAGCCGTCTGCGGACGATCAATCCAGATTCGTCCTACTCCGTGATCGGCTAACCCGCTCGTGTCATGACGCCTGCTGGACCGGGCGCCCTTCGGCTCGAGCGGCTTTGGGAGCAGCGGCCACTCAAGCGCAGCTATGACGTCATTATCATCGGTGGCGGCATCCATGGCCTCGCGACCGCGTACTACTTGGCCAAAGAGCACGGCATCCGAGATGTCGCCGTGCTCGAACGCCAATACATCGGGTTCGGTGGTTCGGGGAGAAACACGGCGATCGTACGAGCCAACCAGCGGACACAAGAGAACGTTCGTCTATACGATGAGGGCCTGAAGCTGTGGCCGATTCTGACGGACGAGCTCGACTACAACCTGATGTTCTTCAACTGCGGCAACCTCAACCTCGCTCACAGCGAGGCGGCGGTAAACGCGTTTCGACTCTCCGTAAACACGGCCAACTTCAACCACGTGGAGTCGGAGCTCTTGGACGCGCAGTCGTGCAAAGAGCTAATTCCCATTCTGGACGTTTCCGACAAACCGAAATATCCCATCCAGGCCGGCATGTACCACCCGCCGGGCGGAGTCCTACGACACGACGCGGTGGTTTGGGGGCTGGCCAAGGGAGCGGCTGAGCACGGCGTGGACATCCATCAAGGGGTCGAGGTCCAGGGCATCGACGTCCAGGGGGCGAAGGTCACCGGCGTCCGCACGAACCACGGCCCGATCGAGTGCGCGAAGCTCGGTGTCATGGCGGGCGGATACGGAGCGGAAGTCTGCGCGATGCTCGACCTGGAGCTTCCCGTCCATCCGCTCACGATCCAGGCCATGGTGACGCAACCGCTCAAGCCGTTCCTACATCACGTGGTCAGTTCGGGTGCTTATCACGTCTATGCGAATCAAACCTTGAAGGGGGAGATCGCGACCGGTGCACACATGGACCCACAGGTCAACTACACGACCGACGCGACCGCGCATTACTTCAAACATCAGGCAGAGGCGCTGACGGATTTCATGCCGGCGCTAAAAGGGGCGCGCTTCCTCCGCATATGGGCCGGCCTCGCCGACATGACGCCCGACATGGCCCCCATCCTCGACGGCAACGTGGGATTCGATGGCTTGTACCTCGACCTCGGATGGGGCTACTTCGGATTCAAATCGGGGCCCGTGGCCGGGAAGTACATGGCGGAGTTCATCGCGCGCGAGACTTGTCCCGAGATCCTCGAGCCGTTCGCGCTCGATCGCTTTCTCGAGAACCGCTACATGGGCGAGACGGCCACGACCATGAAGTACGGACACTGGGACTGACGTGACGTTTCGGCTCACCTGTCCCGTGTGCGGCGCCCGCGACGTCTACGAGTTCCGCTACGGCGGCCCCGAGCGCGGCATGCGACCGGCCCAAGAGGATCTGTCTCCCGAAGAGCATTTTCGGTGGACTCAGTTCCGAACGACCCGCCCGGCGCCCCAAGAGGAGTGGTGGTATCACGCGGCGGGGTGCGGCGTTTGGTTCTCGACCTGGCGGAATCCGGCCACCAATCGAGAAGAAGGGCCCGCGACGTGAGGCGGCTGGCCCCGTCGCCCACGACTCGGGTCGAGGTGGATCGCCCCGTCCCCTTCCGGTGGGTGGGCCGCTCGATCGAGGGATGCCAGGGCGACACCGTCGCCTCGGCCCTCTGGAACGCCGGCGTACGCACGTTCGGACGCAGCTTCGAGTACCACCGGCCACGCGGACTGTTCGATCTGGAGGGCGAGGGGGCGAGCCAGTTGGTCGCCATCGATGGCCTGCCCAATCAGTCGGCGGGAACGACAGCTCTGCGGGCCGGAATGTCCGTCTCGGCGCAAAACGTGAGCGGCGATCCCAGATCGGATCTCTATGGCGTTCTCGATCGCTTCGATCGTTGGATGCCGGCTGGATTCTACTACCGACGGTTCCACCGACCGTATCGCGCATGGCCTTTTTTCCAGAATCGCATGCGCGCGCTGGCCGGGCTTGGAGTCTTGGACACGTCATCGCCACACGATGATGCGCGACGATCGGAACTGTACTTGAACGCCGATGTCGCCGTGGTCGGCGGCGGCGTGTCCGGCATGGCTGCTGCGCTCGCCGCCGCGCGTCCGGGGGTTCGCGTCTGTCTGTTCGAACGCAGGCCTTGGCTCGGCGGACACATGGACTGGCGGGTACGAGAGACGCGCGGCGAGCGTTTGTATGAGCGGGCCCACGGGCTGGCCGAAGAGGTTGCCGCGCATCCGCATATCCGCGCCCTTACCGCGGCCCCTGTCACGGGGATTTGGGGCGAGAACCTCGTCACCGGGTTTCAGAACGGATCCGACGCGGACGGTTTCGACGAGCGGCATTGGGAGTGTCGCGCCCGAGCCGTGATCGTGGCGACCGGCACCATCGAGCGACCGCTCGTATTCAACCACAACGACCGACCGGGCGTCATGGTATCGGATACCGCGTGGCGTTTGGCCCGCTCCTATGCGGTCCGGCCGGGTATGCGCGCCGTCTTCAGCGTGGGCGATGACCTCGCCCTCGAAGCGGCGGTCGATTTGGCGTCGCTTGGCATCGATGTCGCAGCGGTCGCGGACGCGCGGGCGGACGGAGCAGACCCCGAATTGGTCGCGGCGCTCGAGCGGGCCGGCATCGAGTTTCTGCCTGGCTACGCCGCGAGCGCGGCGTTGGGAAAGCACGCCGTCGCAGGCGTGACCATCGCCACTCTGGACGGCTCAGACGAGCGTCGATTCGCTTGCGATCTTCTTGTCGCCAACGCCGGTCGCCAACCCGACATTGGCGCCCTGTCGAGTGCCGGCGCGCGCTTTCGACACTCCCCTCATACCCACACGTTCGAGATCGAATCTCTCCCCGCCGACGTATTCGCGGCTGGTCGCGTCACGGGACTCGTGGACGCCGAGGCCATCGAAACCTCGGGTCGACGGGCCGGCCTCGAAGCCTTCGTCCATCTCGCTGGCGGCCTGGGTGCCGCTTTCCCTTCGACAGACGAGCCGTCGGTCTACGCCGAACTGACAAAGATCCGCGCGTACAGCTCGGAGCTGCCGGGCCCGCCCGCAGGCTGCGGCATCCTGCACGGCCCCAACCTCGGGTCGGGCCGGAAGGCCTTCCTCGATTTCGACGAGGACGGAACCTGGAAGAACGCCGTCCAGTGCGCCGAGCAAGGGTTCGACGTGCCCGAACTCGCGAAACGCTTTGGCAATTTCGGGCTTGGCCCGGGGCAATACCGGGTGCCGGGGCAGAACGTCGCCATGGCGATGGCCCAGATCACCGGCACGGCGATCGAGGAGATCCGTTGCACCACCGTTCGCCCGCCGCTCATCGCACCGAAGCTGGCGACCGTCGCAGGACCGAATCACGATTCCTACAAGCGCACGCCGCTGCACGACGACCAAGCATCACGGGGTGGCGTCTTTCGACGTGCGGGCGCCTGGCAACGAGCGCGTTACTTCAGCGACGACCACACCTGTCGAGCGGAGATTCGCAACGTCCGTGAAAACGTCGGCCTACTCGACAGCTCGCCGCTCGGAAAGTTTCGGATCTACGGACCCGACGCGATCCACGCGCTTCAGCGCGTCTACATATCGGACATGACCAAGATGAAGCCGGGACGTTGCAAGTACTCCGCGATGTGCAACGACACGGGGAACATCATCGACGACGGCGTCGTCGTTCCGATGGGTCGAGATGACTACTACTTCACGACGAGTTCGAATCGGGCGGCAAGCACCGTGGAATGGTTTCGTTATCACACGCGGTACGACGGTTGGAACTACAACCTAGTCAACCTTACGGACACGCTCGCCTCCATCAATTTGGCCGGTCCTCGGGCTAGAGATGTGCTGCGAAAGGTCACCGACGCGGATCTTTCGAACCAAGCGTTTCCCTATATCGGATATCGTGAGATCGCGGTCGGTGACGGCATCGCGGCCCGCTGCATGAGACTCGGCTTCGTCGGCGAGCTTTCTTACGAGCTCCACGTCGGCGCGAGCCATGCACCACACGTATGGGACCTGTTGTGGTCGGCTGGAGAAGAGTTCGGCATCCAACCCTTCGGCCTCGAAGCTCAGAATGCGCTGCGCGCCGAAAAGGGGCACGTCATCATCGGCGCCGAGTCGGAGCAGCGGGTGACGTTGCTCGACATCGGGATGGGGTGGCTTTGGAGTCGCGAGGACACGGCGTCCAAGAAGGTCGGGGCGCCCGCTCTTCGCGCCTGCCAGGACCAACCGAACCGCATGAAGCTCGTCGGCTTTCGCGTCGACGAAGGCGGGGGATCGCCGCAGGACGGCGCGATCGTGGTTGACGGGGATGACATCCTGGGGTTTGTCTGCACGACTCGGTACAGCGAAGCGCTGGGGTGGCAGTTCGGGATGGCGCTCGTGAAGGAGCGTGCGATCGGAGACGGAGACGTCGCGGGTCTGGAGATCTACGAGAACCTGGGTGGCCGGCCGCGGCGCACGCGCGCAACGATCGTCCCGCCACACTTCTACGACCCTGACGGCACACGGCTCCGATCGTGAAGAACGTGAGCGAGGTCGGCGCACCAGTCGGCGGCAAGGCTCGACCTCCGCGTCGTTCCCCCATCCAGTTTCAATCGGTGGTCGCGGAGTCGGAGCACCGAGGCGGGTGGGAGGTCGCCCACCGACTCGAGGACGAAGGAGATGGGCCGTGGCTCATCGATCTCAGCCATCGGGCGCGCTGGGACTACCAAGACACGGCCATCGGAGACCACCGACCGCTCGGACTCTCTGTCCCGCCGAATCCGGGAGACGTGGTCATCGACGGCGGACTGGTGATCAGCCGAATGAACCGGACGCAGGTGTCTATCGGGCACATTGGAGCCGGCGATCCGCCGAAGACGCCCAATGAGGTCGCCTACACCGACACCACGGATTCCCACGCCTGGGTTGCGGTGCTCGGCGCGCCGACGCCCGATGTGCTCGAAGCGATCAGCAATCTCGATCTCTTTGCCCCGGGGCGACAAAAGCCGCACCTGACCCAGGGCCCCGTCCTACACGTGTCTTGCCAAGTCATCACGCTCGCGGCGGACGGTGTGTTGATGGCCATGGCGCGCGGTTACGGCCAGAGTTTCGTCGACGGAGTCTTACACTCGACCCGCGCGCTCGACGTGCGACCGGCGGGCGAAAGACGGTTCAACGATTGGACCGCGGGGACCGGAAATCGCGGCTCCACTTGATTCCACCGCTACCCGAGTTCAAACTCGGACCCCACGCGAAGAGTTCGTCGTAGCGGATCAAAAACGGAAGGATGTACCGTGCGCGCAAAGGCCAGACATATCCTGGTGGATTCAATGGAAGTAGCGGAGTCGCTGAAGGCAGATATCGACGGCGGCGCCGATTTCGGCGATGTCGCGAAAGAGCACTCGACCTGCCCCTCGGGGCGAGAGGGCGGCGATCTAGGCGAGTTCGGACGAGGCCAGATGGTGCCGGAGTTCGACGAAGTGGTGTTTTCCGACGAGGTCGGGAAGACGCACGGGCCGGTTCAGACCCAGTTCGGCTATCACCTGATCGAGATCACGAGCCGCACGGACTAGCCACTCCGCAGACCCTTGGACGGGCGCTCAGCCAAACGCGGCTAGGAGCGCCCGATCCAAGTCTTCTTTTAGATCATCGGGGTGCTCCAGCCCGACGGCCAGCCGCAAGAGGTTTTGCGGTGCCTGACTCGTGGGACCCTCGGCCGACGCGCGGTGCTCGATGAGCGAATGGGTACCGCCAAGACTGGTCGCCCGCGCGAAGATGCGGACACCATCGGTAACGGCGAACGCCTCCGCCTGACCGCCCGGCACGTCGAAGGCGAGCATACCGCCATAGTCCCGCATTTGACGACTGGCGATCTCGTGACCGGGATCGTTCTCCAGACCGGGAAAATGGACGGCTTCGACCTTCGGATGCGCCTCGAGGAACCGGGCGATCTCCATCGCGTTCGCGCAGTGCATCGCCATGCGTGGCGCGAGCGACTCCAGCCCGCGCCGGATGAGCCAACAGTCGAACGGCGCCGGAACGGAGCCCGCGGCTTCCTGCATGCGCCGGATCCGTGCGAAGCGCTCGTTCTCCTCTTTGGCCATCACGGCGCCACCCATGGCATCGCTGTGTCCGGCGAGATACTTGGTGGTCGAATGCATGACGAGGTCCGCACCCAGATCGATCGGCCGTTGCAGGAGCGGCGTCGCCCAGGAGTTGTCGCAGACGGCGATGGCCCCGCCCTCGTGCGCGATGTCGGCGAGAGCGGCGATGTCCGAGACGCGAATGAGCGGGTTGGACGGCGTCTCGATCCAGACCAGCTTTGTGTTGGGACGCATCGCCGCTGCAACGGAGTCCAGATCCGTCATGTCGACAAAGCTCGCCTCGACGCCGCGCTCTTCAAACAGAGTTCTCAAGAGAACGGCGGTTCCGTAGTACGCGTCGTCCGGGGCCACGATGTGGTCACCCGGCAGCAGCGAGAAGACGATGCCGAACGTCGCCGCCGTCCCGGAGGGAAACGCGGCCGCGACGGCCCCACCCTCGAGCGTCGCCAACGCCGCTTCCAGCGCGTTCCGGTTTGGGTTGCCGCTTCGGGTGTAGTCGAATCCGCCGGGGTAGCTCCCGTCCGCTGCGCGTTCGAACGTCGTCGAGAGCGTGATCGGAGGTATGATGGCGCCGCTGGCTCGATCGGGTCCGCCCGTCGACTGCACGGCCAACGTCTCGATTCGCATTTCCGGCTTCCCTTTGCGTTCCCTGACGGATCAACTTCTCGAGCGCGATTGCGGCTCGGCTTGACCGCACAATAGTGTCGTCCCCTTCGGCCGGTGCCAACCGCCACGGATTATGCCCGCGAGACGAGGTTTGAACATGTCCGACACGCTCATGCACGCGACGGTCGATTTCGATCAGCCTGGGAAGCAACAGGGACATCTCGCCGTCCCGTATTCACACAACCTCGGCGGGTGGGCCAACCTTCAGATTCCAGTGACGGTCCTCGTCAACGGCGAAGGACCGACCGTGCTTCTTCTGGCCGGGAATCACGGAGACGAGTATCCGGGGCAGATTGCGATCCTCAAGCTCGGTCGCGAACTCGAAGCGTCACAGATCCGCGGGCGTCTCATCATGATCCCGATCCTCAACCCGCCGGCCTCGCGAGCGGGGACCCGGCTCTCTCCGCTCGACGGACAGAACCTGAACCGGTCGTTTCCCGGCAAGGCTGAAGGATCGGTGTCCGATAAAATCGCGCACTACCTGACAAATGTGCTCTTTCCGATGTCCGAATACGTCATCGATCTGCATACGGGCGGTCGAAGCACGGATTTCTACCCTTGTGCCCATATGCACCTGGTCCCCGATCGCGAACAGCGACGACGCATGGTCGCGGGGACGTTGGCGTACAACACGGACCTCGCGTTTCTCTATGCGGACATCGCTGGCACCGGGCTGCTACCGGTGGAGGCCGAGAACCAAGGCAAGGTGGTCATTACGACCGAGATGGGGGGGGCCGAGTCGCTGCCCGCACGACTCAACCGCCTGAGTCAAGAAGGCTTGAGAAACGTGCTCATCCACACCGGCGTACTCGAAGGCGATTTCAAGACCCGCGAGGACCTCGGGCTTCCGCCGACTCGGTGGGTCCAATCGCTCGATCGAGACGACTACCGCTTCGCTCCGGAGTCGGGGATCTACGAAAGCCTCGTCGATCTAGGCGACGAGGTCGAGGACGGCCAGGCGGTCGGACAGATCCACTTTCTCGAACGACCCGACCGAGAGCCGGTTCCCATCGTCGCGCTTCGCGCAGGCATCTTATTGGGAGACCGCGGTCCCTCCGTTTGCTCGCAAGGAGATTGCGTCGCCGTGATCGCTCACGACGTCGACCCGAGCATCCTGGAGTAAGCGCGGCGTGACCGGTCTCGACTGGCTGATCGTCTTTGGTCTCAACGGAGCGATCATCCTGTTTGGTTTCTACCGCGCGCGCGGTACCACCACGAGCAGCGAGTGGTTTTTAGGGTCGCGCTCGCTGCCCTGGTGGATGGTCGGTCTCTCGATGTTCGCGACCAACGTGGACAGCTCCGACTTCGTTTCGATCACCGGAACGACGACGAGCGAGGGTCTGCACATCATGTCGGTGCACACCACCGGCTCGATTCTCGGGGGAATCCTGGCCGCGTTTCTCATCGTCCCGGCGATCTATCGCGCCGGACTCTACACCAACGCCGAATACCTGGAAGGTCGGTTCGGCCCGTCGACGCGGGTCATGAGCGCGCTCATTCAGATCCAGTACCGTACGAGCGTCCTCGGAATGATGATCTGGTCGCTCTATCTGATGCTCGAGGGCGTTGCGGGTCTTACGCCTGCGCTGGCTTGGTCTCTAATCGTCGCGCTCGTGCTGCTATCGGCCGTTTACACGGCGTGGGGCGGTCTTCGCACCGTCGTCCTCACCGACGCGCTCCAGGGCATCATCATCCTGGCTGGTGGCCTCGTGGTGTTGGGCGCCGTGTGGCAGGCGGTCGGTGGATGGGACGCCATGTTGGCGCGGCTGGCGGAGATTCCCGAAGGCACGCCTGGACTGGCGCCCGGGCTCGATGGCTCCGACCTCTCTCACGTCAGTGGCTTCCGGGGACGCGGAGGCGACACGTCACCGATCCTCATCATGCTCGGCTGGACGATCATCGCCTCGAGTTACTGGACGGTGAACCACACGCAGACCATGCGGCTCATGGGCACGCGATCCTTGTGGGACATGAAGATGGCCGCGGTCGCCGGCGTCGCGCTCAGCCTGCCCGTTCTCCTGGCCAACGAAATGATGGGGCTGTTCGGTCGCGCCGCGTTCCCTGAATTCGTCCAGGCGGATGCCATGTACCCACAGTTGGTGAGCACCTATCTCGGTGTCGGGCTCAAGGGACTCGTGGTGGCGGGGATCCTGAGCGCCGCGGTCAGCACGTTCGACTCGATGGGTTCCGCGCTCTCGGCGCTGTTCACGCGAGACATTTACGCGCGCTTTTTGGTTCGTGACCGCGAAGACCGGCATTACGTGTGGACCGGACGGTGGGCGACGGTGGCGATCCTGTCGCTCGGGTTTGCCTATCTGCCGTTCATCATGTCGACCTCCACGATGTTGGGCGCATTTCGTTCGTTGATCTCGGTCTTTGTCACGCCCCTGTTCGTTCTTTACCTGGCCGGGACACTCACGGCCGCTCACCGCAGGAGCGGTTTGGTCGGTCTCCTGACGGGTGGCCTATATGGCGTCCTCGCCTTTGTGAACCGAGAGGTGCTGGACTTCGCGTGGTTCCCAGAATGGTTCACGGGACAGTGGGAAGCCTTCCTGTGGTCGATGCTGTTTACGATCGCCGGCTTGATATTGTCCACTTGGTCGTTTCGCCGGCGCGATCGCTTCGCCGAAGCGAGCGGCGAGACGGTCGCCGTCAAACCCCCGCGGAAAGAGGGGTGGCTGGAACGAAGTTCGGAGGAGCTCGGCGGTCTTCGGGATCACCCGTTCGACATGGCTCCGAGCCGTCTTCTCAACCCCACGTGGTTCGCGGTGGCCCTCGCGATCATCTCTCTCACCCTCCTCTTCGGGGTGTTCTGGTAGAGGTCAGCGCCCGCGAGCCCGCATGCGGAAGAGGGCGGCGCCGGCGAGTACGCCAAAGGGCCCGATCAACGACATGAGCGGCGGAAACCACGGGCGATCGTCGATCCCACCCACGGCTGCCTGCCCCGAGATCGCGGCCACGCTGATAAAAACGAGCACGCCGGCGAACGCCGCTGCATGGATGAACGGCGCCTTGGGAGCCGTCCGGGCGGTCAGATAGCCGGCGAGCGCCGCGACCACGAATCGAGATCCGATGCTCCACGCGACGAGCGTCGTCGTGACGGAATCGCCGGGGCCGATGCCGGTGATTCCGATAAGCGTGCGTTCTACGACGACCGCTCCGAACGTGAGGACCAGGAAACCGAGAATGATGGCGGCGACGCCCCTGAGCAGCGACGTGTCGCGCATCTCCGACCACGACTCGAACGCCTCCTCGAGATCCGGTCGGCTTCCTGGCCCAGCGCCGATCGAAAGATCGGGCTTTTCCTTCTGATTCAAATCAAATCGCTCCCGTCGCTCGAAACATCGCTCGCGGCTCTAGGCGCTGCTTGGGCCTTGGTCGGTCGCCCGAGCCCACCAGTCCTTGGGCTTCACGCGCTCTCCGAACTTCAGCTTGACGTCGAGCCAGAGCATGAGACCTCGAAGCGGGGTTCCGGCCAGACGTTGACCCAGGCGGGCCCACCAGCGCGAATAGTCTTTGTTGTACGGACAAACGCGCATGCAGATCGCGCAGTCGCTGTTCTGCGCCGCCCAGTAGCCGAAACACGCCTCCCCATCCACCGACCACTTCTTGACGCCCTTCAGGTTCGACTCGTTGTGACGCTCGGTGCTCGGTGGACCCGTCGGTATCGCTCCGACCGGGCAGGCGTCGGCGCAGCGAGAACAGGTATCGCAAAACTCCTTTACGCCAAACTGGATGGGCTGGTCGAAGTCGAGAGGAAGATCGGTAAAGACCTTGCCTAGTCGCACTCGCGGGCCGAATTCCTTGGTGATCAGCAGTCCCAGCCGGCTGTACTCTCCCAATCCCGCCGACAGCGCCATCGGAATGGCGAGCGCGGAGTCGTTCATGCTGGCGATCGCTCGGTAGCCGAGATTTCGGATGTACTGGGCGAGAGACAGGACGACGAGCGCGTCGTGCGAGTATCCGAGTCCCGTTGCCGCGCCCGAGAGCGCGGAAGGGACGGTGCGGACGAGTTCGTAGTCCATCGCCTGAGCCGTGACGATGACGCTGTCCAGGTCCATGGGGATGTCGTTCGGGCGCGCCGTCCCGGAGAGGTCGCTGAATTTTTCGGTGTACAACCACCGGGGATCGAGCCTCGTAATTCCGACCAAGTCGGCTCCGAATGCGCGCGCCACGCGTTTGATCTCCGAAGCCGCGGCAGTCGGGCTGTCGAACTCGACTTGCTCGGGGACGACCTCCCGCTGCAGCGTGAATGCGTCGCTGAACCCTTCTCGCCGATCCTCGTCCTCGCCGTACTCGGTAAAGAGATCGCTCACGTGCCACGAAGCGTTCCGGAGCGCGTAGTCACGCTGCGTAAACCCGTCGGCCTTACGCCACTGATCTAGGGTGTCGCGATACGTGCGGTAGAAACGCTCGCTCTTCGCCGTGCGGATGCGATCATCCCAGAACGACCGTCGAAAGACGTCATGTTTCTGAGAGAAGCGCTCGAACTCGTCCGTGACCTCGTAGCCCGGATTGATGTCCGCCAGGGTTCCTCCTGAGGCGCTGCAAGCGTCGATTTCGGCGCAAGCGTTGACGCTTGGCGTGCCGAGTGAGTCTTTTGGCGTATCCCTGAGGCTACGGAGGGCCGAGAATCAGCGCCATGACAGCAACCAGCGATCTTCTGACGATTCCGGGCGTCGGTCCGGCCTTCGTGATGGCGTTCGAGGAACTGGGCGTCCGCCAGGTTCGTGAGCTCGTGGGCCGGGACCCCAACCGACTCTATGTCCGCTTGTGCGAACTGCGGGGCGCTCACCAGGATCGCTGCGTGTTGTACCAGTTTCGGTGCGCCGTCCATTTCGCCGAGACGCCTCGCCCCGAGCCCGAGCTTCTCAAGTGGTGGAACTGGAAGGGCCGAGTCCATCAAAACGAAGGCGCGACGGCGTGAGCGCGCCGGCCGCATGAACCGATTCGAGGTGAAATGAGCGCTGAGACGCATGCAAGGATCTTCGACGTGGTCGCGCGCATCCCAGAGGGACGAGTCGCGACCTACGGGCAGGTGGCCCGCTTGGCCGGGTTGGGCGGGCACGCGCGGCTCGTCGGATACGCGCTGCACGCCTGTGATCGACCGGTGCCGTGGCACCGGGTCATCAACGCCAAGGGCGAAGTGAGCCTTCGGGCGGATTCCTACGCCGAAAACCTCCAGCACCGACTTCTGGCCGACGAGGGCGTCGCGTTCGACGAACGGGGACGCATCGCGCTCGATTGCTTCCGGTGGGGCGATGCCAACGACCCTTGGGATGAGGAAACGCCGTGACCGGTCCCCTGAACCAACGACTCGCCGAAATGCGAGCCGAGAAGGACGCCAAGCGACCGCCGGAAGTCACCGCCATCATGAACCAGGCGACCGCCGATCTCCGGGCCTCCGGCATCCTCGATCGGATCTGCGCGGTTGGCGACCGCGCGCCGCTGTTTGCTCGTCCCAACCTGGCAGGAGAGACGGTCCGTTTGCGGGCCCTGCTCCGACGGGGGCCGGTCGTCCTGAGCTTCTTTCGCGGGCGCTGGTGACCCTACTGCAGAGAAGAGCAGGTTGCTCTTCAAGCGCTTCTTCCGGAGATCCAGGCCAAAGGAGCGACGCTCGTGACGTTATCACCGCAACTCGCCGACTTCTCGAAGGCTTGGGTCGAGGATGACGGCATCGAGTTCGACGTTCTTCTCGATCTCGGCCAGGGCGTAGCGCGGGACTACGGCCTGACGTTTCGGCTTTCCGAAGATCTGCGGCAGCTGTATCTCGACCTCGACCTCGACCTCGTCCGATTCAATGGCGACGAATCGTGGGAACTTCCGATCCCGGCCACCTTCGTCATCGACTCGGGTGGAACCATCGTATTCGCCTCCGCCGATCCCGACTACACGATCAGACCTGAGCCGGCTGAAGTGCTGGCCGCGATCCCGGACGAGAACGCATGACCCCCCCGAAGCAGGCAGATCGAAGCCCCATCGAGTATTGGCGCCGAAACCTGCGCTATTTGGGGATGCTCCTGGCCGTTTGGTTCCTCGTTTCGTACGGCGCGGGAATTCTGTTCGCGGACGCGCTGAACCAGTTTCGGGTCCCGGGGACCGGTTTCCCTCTGGGCTTTTGGTTTGCACAGCAGGGCGCCATCTACGTGTTCGTGGTCCTGATCTTTGTCTACGTCGTCTTGATGAACCGGTTGGATCGCGAGTTCGAAGTCGACGAGCAAGACGAGGGCTCCGAATGACGGTCAAAGTGTGGACCTTCGGGCTCGTCGGCTTGACGTTCGCGCTGTACATCGGGATCGCCATCTGGTCGCGAGCGCGCAGTACGGCCGAGTTCTACGTCGCGGGTAAGGGCGTCCACCCGGTAGCCAACGGGATGGCAACGGCGGCCGACTGGATGTCGGCAGCCTCGTTCATCTCGATGGCCGGGATCATTTCGTTTCTCGGCTACGACGGATCGGTGTACCTCATGGGTTGGACAGGTGGGTACGTTCTCCTGGCCCTCCTCCTCGCGCCCTATCTGCGAAAATTCGGAGCCTTCACGGTTCCGGATTTCGTTGGGGACCGGTACTACTCGCAGGCGGCACGGGTCGTCGCGGTGGTGTGTGCGATCTTCATCTCGTTTACCTACGTCGCGGGTCAAATGCGCGGCGTAGGCATCGTGTTCAGCCGTTTTCTCGAGATCGACATCACGCTCGGCGTCGTCATCGGGATGGGGATCGTATTCTTTTACGCCGTGCTTGGTGGCATGAAAGGGATCACGTATACGCAGGTCGCCCAATTCTGCGTGCTCATCTTCGCCTATACCGTCCCGGCGATCTTTCTCTCGATGTTGATCACCGGCAATCCCATCCCTCAGCTCGGGTTCGGCGGCGCGGAACAGGAGACGGGCACCTATCTGCTAGACCGGCTCAACGGGCTGCACCAGGATCTCGGGTTCGCCGCGTATACGGGCGGCACCAAGTCCACCATCGACATTTTCGCGATCACCGCCGCGTTGATGGTCGGCACCGCAGGTCTTCCGCACGTGATCATTCGCTTCTACACCGTTCCGAAGGTGCGGGACGCGCGGATCAGTGCCGGTTGGGCGCTCGTGTTTATCGCCCTCCTCTACACGGTAGCGCCGGCCGTTGCGGTCTTCGCGCGCACGAATCTTCTCAACACGGTTTCCAATCAGCCGTATGCAGAGATGCCGGAGTGGTTCTCGAAATGGGAGGACACGGGGCTGATCGCGTTTGAGGATCACAACGGCGACGGCACGATTCAGTACGTCGGGCCGGCGGCCGTCACTGCCGCCGGGACTCCCATCCAGAACGAACTCACGATCGACCGCGACATCATGGTGCTGGCGAACCCGGAGATCGCTCGATTGCCAAACTGGGTGATCGCGTTGGTGGCGGCGGGCGGGCTCGCGGCGGCGCTATCCACGGCCGCGGGTCTGCTGCTGGTCGTATCGACAGCCGTGAGTCATGACCTCTTGAAGCGAGGGCTTCGACCCGACATCACAGAACGCGGGGAGCTGATTGCCGCGCGGGTGAGCGCCGCAGTCGCCGTCGTCGTCGCCGGGTATCTGGGCATCAATCCGCCAGGGTTCGTGGCGGAGGTGGTCGCGTTCGCCTTCGGGCTCGCCGCTGCATCGTTCTTCCCCGTCATCATCCTGGGAATCTTCTCGAAGCGACTCAACCGCGAGGGTGCGATCGCCGGGATGCTTACGGGAATCATCTTCACCGCTGCCTACATCATCTACTTCAAGTTCGTCAATCCGACCGCCAACGTCGCGGACAACTGGTGGTTCGGGATCTCGCCCGAGGGGATCGGGGCCGTCGGGATGGCGGTCAACTTCGTCGTCGCATTGACGGTGTCGAGATTCACGCCGCCGCCACCGGACCACGTGCAAGAACTCGTGGAGCGAATCCGCGTACCGCGAGGCTCGGGAGAGGCGCACGAGATCAGCGCTTGACGAGCGACGCGGAGCGCCGCCAATGACCGCTGACGATCGAACGAGTTGGCCCCCGATGCCGGAGCTGCACGCCGAATTCCTGGCGCGGGCCCTGGCCGTGCTTCCGGAGGTACCCGGAATCGCGGGCGTGGCGGCGGGGGGATCGTTTGTCACCGGCGGGATGGATGATCAGTCCGATCTCGACCTCGTGCTTGGCGTCGAGCCATCGCACTGGCCCGCGATGCTCGAGCGCCGCAAGGGCATCGCCGCGTCGCTGGGATCTTTGCTAGAGGCTTTCACCGGAGAACACGTCGGTGAGCCGCGACTTCTGATCTGTTTATACGGCCCGCCGCTTCTCCATATCGATCTCAAGTTCATGTCGCTCGACGATGTCCACGAGCGTGTGGAAGAACCGGTCATTCTTTGGGAAAGAGACGGTGCGCTCAGCGACGCCTTCGAACGGTCCGAGGCCTGCTATCCCATGCCCGATTACGAGTGGATCGAAGACCGGTTCTGGATTTGGGTGCACTATGTCGCGACGAAGATCGAACGCGGCGAGTTGTTCGAGGTCTTCAACTCGCTCACCTACTTTCGATTCAAAGTGTTGGGGCCGTTATACCTCGAAAAGGCAGGAGAACGACCGGATGGCGTCCGGCGGATCGAGACCCGAGCGCCAGACTTCGCCCAAGCGCTCGGCGACACCGTGGCGACGCATGATCGAGCCTCCTGTCTTCGCGCGCTGCGGGCGTGCGCCGACCTGTATCGGGAGCTGCGGAGCGATCGGTATGAGGACGGATCTTCCGCCGAAACCGAAGTGCTGCGCTACTTGAAGGACACCGAACGCGCATGGATACAGGGCAGCAACTGAGACAGCCTGTCCTCACCGCGGCTCGCCCTCCATCTTTCGTGAGGTGTATGCTGAGCCGACCACTGCGAGGGTACCTCATGACCCCAGACCGCCGACGATGCGCGCCCGCCTCGACCCTTGTCACGGCGCTCGGCGCCCTCGCGATCTCTGCATGTGCGAGCCCGGATGCGGGATCTGACGAACGCCCGACGGCTCGGGGGCCCGCTCCGACAGAGCCGACCGAGTTCGAGTTTACCCAAGTCGTGCCTGGGGTTTACCACGCACGCGGAGCAGGCGCGATGTCGGTCGGAGCCAACGCAGGCATCGTGGTCAACGATGACGATGTTCTTTTGGTCGACTCGCATATCTCCCCGGCCGCGGCCGACGCTCTGCTCGAGGACCTGCGAACGATCACCGACAAGCCCGTGCGATTCGTCGCCAACACGCACTGGCACTTTGACCATGCCCATGGCAACCAGGTCTATCCGGCCGAGGTCGAGATCATCAGCCACGAGGCGAGCCGCGCGGCGATCGCGGCCGGCCGATCCAAATCGGGACGCACGTACGACCTCTTCACCGCGGGCATACCGGACCAGATCGCCGGGATGGAAGCTGCCCTCGATACGCTCGCGGACGCCTCTGCCCGTAGCGAGCTCGAAGCGGAGTTGGAGAGTTTGAAGACGTATCACGCGCAGCTCCAGGAGGTCGTCCCGACCCCCCCGAATACGACGCTGTCCGAACGACTCACGCTTTTCCGTGGCGGGCGAGAGATCCGCTTTCTCTTCTTTGGTCGCGCGCACACCGAGGGCGATGTCGTGGTGTATCTGCCGGACGACGGCGTCCTCCTGACTGGGGATATGCTTACCGCGGGACTCCCTTATATGGGGGACGGTTTCGTCCACGAGTGGATCGATACGCTCGAGCGGCTCAAGACCCTCGACTTCGAATGGATCATTCCGGGCCACGGTCCGCCGTACCAGGACCGCGCGCGGATCGATCACCTTCAGGACTATCTACGTGACCTCTGGAACCAGACGGTCTCGTTCCACGAACGGGGGCAAAGCGCCGACGAAGCCCTGGCTGCGATCGACTTGACCGCGCACGCGGACCATTTCGATGGGATCACGGGAACCGGGGCAAACCCGGCTGCGGTCCGTCGGATCTACGACCTACTCGACGGAACGGCGAACTGATCGACGTCCGCGACCCTTACTCATTGCACGCATAGGAGCGCATCGATGCCACTGAATCCTGACCGCCGTGATTTTCTGAAGATGACTGCCGCGGCCGGCGGCGCCTTGGGTCTCGGGCTGCCGAGCGCCGCAGCGGCGATGGGCACGGGCGCTCCGAGCGCCGGCTCTGAGCCGCGCCAGTCGGCGAGTCGAGGCCGGGCAAGCCGAGTTTTGATTCTTGGCGGCACCGGCTTCATCGGTCCGTATCAAATCCGCTCGCTGCTCGAGCAAGGGCACGACGTGACGATGTTCAACCGCGGTCAAACCAACCCGGGACTGTTTCCGAATGTCGAGAAACTGCGGGGAGATCGAAACGGGGACTTCGAGTCGCTGCGCGGAAAGACGTGGGATGTCGTGATCGACAACGCCACGTCCCGACCCGACTGGGTGACCTCTGCGGCCGAGTTCCTCCGTGACTCCGCGGGCCTCTACTACTTCGTATCGTCGCGGTCGGCATACGCCAGTCCTTCCGTCGTTCCGATGACGGCCGCAGAGCCGTCCTTCACCTACGAAACGGCCGGCGTCGACCGGGCGACCGCGGACATCACGCGTCTGCCCTATGGGTTGGCCAAGGCCGAGTCCGAGCGTGAAGTGATGCGGATCTTTGGCGAGCGACACGGCATCTTCCGCCCGGGGCTGATCATCGGACCGGATGATCCCACCGACCGGTTTACCTACTGGCCCGTGCGCATCCACCGAGGGGGCGAGGTGCTGGTCCCGGGAGATGGGACGGACCCGGTTCAGATCATCGATGTGCGCGATCTCGGGGATTTCATGGCGCATAGCTCGGGGGAAGGACACACCGGGATCTTCAACCTCGTGGGGCCTGCGACGCCCCGCCCCATGGCCGAGCTGGTGTACGGGATCCGCGCGGTGACGACGGCAGAAACGACGTTTACCTGGGTGCCGCTCGAGTTCTTGGCCCCTCGTGATGTCCGACCGTATGCCGAGATGCCGGTGTGGAGACCGCCGACGCCCGGAAGCGAAGGCTTTGCACGGTTCGATTTGTCGAACGAGGTCGCCCATGGTCTGACCTTCCGTTCGCTGGCAGATACGACACAGGCCACGCTCGATTTCCATTTCTCGCGGACGCCGGAACGTCAGGCAGAGATGCGGCCTGGCTTGTCCGCCGAGCGCGAAGCGGAGCTCCTCGCCGAGTGGCACGCTCAGGGCTGATCCCCGACACCGATCACACGCCGAAGCCGCGCACAAGACTCCGCTGAGCCCGCGATGACGAAAACCTCGGTTGGCATCTTCATCTTTGAAGAGGTCGAGGTGCTCGATTTTGCGGGCCCCTACGAGGTCTTTTCCCGGACGCGTCTAAAGCCCGGCATCGAGTCGCGTCGATCTGAGGACACCGCGCCGTACAAGGTGTTCACCGTCGCGCGCTCGGACGAAGTCGTCACGGCGACGGGCGGTCTCAAGGTCGTTCCCGACTACGGATTTCACGATGCGCCGCCGATCGACCTTTTGGTGGTACCCGGCGGATTCGGCACGCGCGCGCTGTTGGAGGAATCCACGGTGATCGAGTGGATCCAGACGCAGGCGGCGCAAGTTTCCCAACTGACCGCCGTATGCACCGGCTCGCTGCTGTTGGCGACGGCCGGCCTCCTCCGCGGTCGGCGGGCGACAACGCATTGGGGCGCGACGGAGCTCCTGGCCAGCCTCGATGAGTCGATCCAGGTCGACCGCGAGCGTCGGGTCGTCGAAGACGGTGTCGTGACTTCCGCCGGGGTCTCTGCCGGGATCGACATGGCGTTCGTGGTGGTCGAACGCATGTTCGGCCGATCGGTGGCCGACGAGACCGCGCGCTACATGGATTACCGGCGGCCCTGACTCGACCCTGAGTCGGGTTCAGCCAGGACCCCGGCGACCCTTGCTCGACGCAGGGGACGGGCCGACTGTTGATCGTCGGTGCAGATCGGTCAGGCTCGAAGCGGAGGTATACGTGGAAGAGAACAGCACGGATCAGCCCTCGGAACAGCCCGAATCGGAGCAGCGGACCGTCACTCGGCGCCGGCTTCTGGCGGGCGCTGCCGTTGCCGCCGGTGGGGCGATCGGTGCGAGGGCCACGCGGGCGCTGGGCGCCCAATCCGGCCCCGACCCCACGAAGGTGCCGGGAGCTCGACCCGCCACGGTCGGCTCGCGATCGCCGCACGAAACGCCCGAAAAGTTGCTGTCGGGCTCGGCCGGTGGCAGCAGCCGGACCCCCCTGCAGGAACTCCACGGAATCGTCACGCCCGCGGACCTACACTTCGAACGACACCACCACGGGATCCCGGAGATCGACCCGGCCAACTATCGGCTTCTCATCCACGGCATGGTCGATCGGCCGACGGTCTTCACGCTGGACGAACTCAAGCGATTCCCGGAGGTCTCTCAGCTGTTTTTCGTCGAGTGCTCGGGCAACGGTGGCGGCGCATTCCGCGGTGATCCACGTCCCGATCAGAGCCCTCAATCGATGGACGGCCTATTGAGCACGAGCGAGTGGAGCGGTGTATCGCTCGCGACGTTGTTTGAAGAGGTCGGCGTTCACTCGGATGCGACTTGGTTTCTCGCGGAAGGATCCGACGCCGCGGTCATGAGCCGAAGCATCCCGATCGAAAAGGCTTGGGAGGACGCGATGATCGCCTACGGTCAGAATGGAGAGGCGATCCGTCCGTCTCAGGGATACCCTGCCCGTCTGCTGAATCCAGGGTGGGAGGGCAACTCGAGCGTAAAGTGGGTCAGGAGACTCGAGCTTTCGGATCGACCGTTCATGTTCCGCGACGAAACTTCGAGGTACACGGATCCGCTACCCGAAGGAAAGGCGCGGATCTTTTCGTTCGTCTTGGATGCGAAATCGATCATCACGTACCCGACCTATCCGGCGCGGCTCGAGAACACGGGGTTCGTCGAGATCGCCGGCTACGCGTGGACCGGTCGCGGACTCGTCGATCGAGTGGACGTGAGCACGGACGGCGGCGCGACGTGGCATGAGGCAGAGCTACAGCAACCCGTTCTTCCAAAGTGCACGACGCGATTTCGATACGGATGGGAGTGGGACGGCGAGCCTGCGCACCTGATGAGTCGAGCCGTCGACGAAACCGGCTATGTCCAGCCCACGACCGCCGAGCTGCGGGACGTGCGCGGACCCGGCACCCGCTATCACTACAACAGCATCCGCGGCTGGCGCATCGCGGCGGATGGCACGATCGGGTTTACCCCCTCATGACCCTCTCTCCGATCAACCGGCTCCATGTCCGCCGCTTCGCGATCGCGTCGCTGTGTTTCAGTGCCGCGGCGTGTGCGCCTTCGGCCGACGGTGAGACGCGTCCACAAGCCGGCTCATCCCCACGTTCAGCGACGACGATCGCGACGCGGCCGGCCGGCGAGGGACGAGTCTACGGTCTGGGCCGCGCAGCCTCGCCTGCCGATATCGCTGGATTCGACATCGACGTCGGGCCCGATGGCGCGGGGCTACCGCCCGGTCAGGCGACGGTGCAGGAGGGACTCGAGATCTACGCCGCCAAGTGCGTGGTTTGTCACGGACCCACGGGAGCTGAAGGCCCGTTTGATCTGTTGACTGGCCGGCTCCCTAACGACGAGTTCCCCTTTGCCACCGACCCGAGCGTTCGCTCGACCGTTGGGAACTACTGGCCCTACGCGACGACGATGTTCGACTATACCCGACGCGCGATGCCCTTCGACTTCCCCGGTTCGCTGACCGACCACGAGGTGTACGCGGTCGTCGGTGCGATGCTGTACTTCAACGGTCTCGTGGAGGCGGATGCGATCATCGACTCTGCGGCCGTCGCCAACGTAATCATGCCTTCGCGCGATCGGTTCGTCCGAGACGATCGAACGGGAGGACCGGAGATCCGCTAGTCGAAAGCGGACGACTCGACGCGATTGACTTTTGGGGTGGAGGGGTTGGGAGGGGCGATGGGTTGTCGACACGTGTGGCTCGTGGCGGGTCTCTTTGTCGGGTGCGCGACGAGCGGACGTATCCCCGTGGAAACCGTCGGGGATCCTTCGAGTGCACGGCTCGTCGGCGGGTGTGGAGCCGCCCCTGAAGATCTCTTTCCCAAGTACGTGCTCCCGTTCCCCGAAGGTGGCGCGCACCCGTTGACTCAGGGCAACTGCGGCTCCGCGTCACACGACGGACGGTTTAGTTTCTCCTACGACTTTCGCATGCCCGTGGGGAGCCCAGTGATTGCGGCACGCGACGGCGTCGTCCTCGCGCTCCGCGAAGGTCGCCCGAACGGAACGCGACGGATCGGCGACGAAAACTACGTGTTCGTGGCGCACGCGGACGGCGAGATCTCGCGCTATATCCACGTTACTACTCACGGCGTTCTCGTCGAGCGGGGGGATCGAGTCGTCCGCGGAGATACGATCGCGCTTTCGGGAAACTCGGGTCGAAGCGCGTTCCCGCACCTTCATTTCGACGTGTCGCGCGGTTGCG
>JAJCZV010000217.1 GCA_029262175.1 Gemmatimonadota bacterium | reverse complement strand
GGCCGCATCGCAGGGGCCGCCATCATCTGTACAAATCGCGTTACCTAGAATTTGGGTAATGGGCAAGTTGCCGACGGCGGGGACACGAATCGTGCCAATCCCGGTGATCACTTCATCATAGGCTTCCTTGATGACGAGCGCATCTTCGAAGTCGTCGAGAAAAACGGCGGTTGCGGTGCAATCTGTAGTTTCGCCGACGCACCGAAACAAACAGCCTTTTGTTGCGCCGAGCCCATGCTCTGGAACGGCGGCGACGTCGCTTGCCCCAGCGGCGGTTCGGTCTTGTTGAGGGTTTAACTGATTGGTGATTCGTTCTGCTTGCGAGGTCGATGAAACGCAGGCGACGACCAGGATAGCCAATATGTAACCGAACTGGTCGCAACGAGCATAAATCGCACGAAGTAAATTCGATATGGTAAACATTTGAATACTACCCTCCGATGAGGAGACCCCATCACCCCTACTCTACACCGAGCAAGTCCCGATTATGGAACGAGACGGCGTACAGCACGCTTCTTATTAAGTTCCCGATTGTCGTCAGAAGCCCCCCTGGTTGGCCCCTAGGCGAAATCCGCCCGCAGATCGACGCGTTTCATTATAGGCAAGCTGGGCTGAGATACAACCATAAATCTGACCGAAAGAGCTTAAAACCGTGGCGGGCCCATAAACTTGTGCTCTCACGGATGCTACTGAGGCCGAAGAGTCCTATTTTCATTGTTTTATGCGACCGAAACGGTCGCAGCGGTGTTCCGGTGCCCTCCGAGGAATCGTTTTTCTGGCTTAATATTCAGTCCCCGTTACGGACACGCGTTCACCTGAAAGGGATAAGATTTCAGCTTCACGGCGTCTACAGCAAGTACGATGTCGGACGTGTTTGAGTGGTCAATTTGAGGCGTCGGGGCCGTACGGCGAACATAGACATGCCGTTCCGGAATCTGCAAAAATACTTGCTTCACGTTGTCTACCGTGTTGAGAATGTCCAATACATTCACGAGACCGTCATCGTCCGTATCCCCGAAACGCGCCGTCGTGAGTTGCGAGTCAGGGACACCTGGGTTGCATGCGTCTTCGATACCTAGGCATGAGGGCGGTAAGTGTGCAAGGGCGTACTGCGAGTCTGGGATGACCGCGTTTCCGGTGACGTGGACGTCCTGCCCGGCGAAGATCGTCGCCCAGTCGCGATACTCCGGGAGACATCCTGTCGTCGCACACGGATAGCTTGTCCCATAGGCTGGGGAGTCAACACACTCGTAGACCGGATCGCCGTTTCCGTCGCGCAACGCGTTGACGTACCGATACTCTCCCTCGTGCGCGGAGTTATCTCTTGTGGGGATCGGTTGTGGGTTATTGGGGTGGTAGAGGGAGACCAGCCTGACGCGGATTGCAGTTTCACCCGGCGGCGTATCTGTCGGAATCAAGAACGACACAAAACGCGGCTTATCAATAGGTGAAGACTCAGGCATAAGCGAAAACACGCAAGGAATGGGGCAGCATGAATCAGGGATACCGTTTGCGTCTTCGTCGACCGAAAACCCGGTTGCGATGTCGCACGAATCTGGAAGTAAGTTGCTATTGCAGTCGATCGATTCGCCTGCCGCAACTTCGCAAGAGTCGACAATCCCGTTAGCGTCACAATCAAGCAACGGATCTGGAGCTGGGTCGCACTCGTCGGGTACATTATTTGCGTTGCAATCAAAAACTCGACCGTCAGCGGTCTCGCAATAATCGATTATGAGATTTCCATTGCAGTCGGGCTCAAGAAGATTGAGAATCTCGCAGATGTCCGGCTCACCATTGGAATTACAATCTTCAACCGGCCACTTGGCGCCGCGCAATCGTCGATAACCCCATCGCCATCGCAGTCAGTTTGAAGACCGTCAGCGATTTCACACTCATCAGGCAATCCGTTGAGGTTGCAATCGTCGCTCCAAGTCCACCGAATGTCGCATTCGTCGATTCTTTGATTGGCGTTGCAGTCGAGGACAAGTCCATCCTCAATCTCACAGGAATCGGGAATATCGTTGTAGTTACAATCGTTCGAGCTTCCAAAATTCGGCTCGCAATAATCGATCACGAAATCCCCATTGCAGTCCGGCTCAAGACCAGCAGCAATATCACAATCATCCGGAACGTCATTCTCATTGCAATCCTGTGGCTCGCAGTAATCAATCAGGCCATTGCTATTACAATCCGGTGCGACGTTGTCCTCGATCTCGCACACGTCCGGGACATCGTTCACGTTACAGTCGGCAGCACGACCATCTTCAGTTTCGCACGAATCAATAACAATGTTGGAGTTGCAATCCGAGGCGATGCCGCCTGAAATGTCGCAATCATCTGGAACGTTATTATTGTTACAGTCATTGCCTAACAGTTGACATCCGTCGGGAATACCATCCCCTTGGCAGTCTCCCGCCACAGCATCGAGACAAGAGCCGAACTCAAATGCACCGATATCAACAATCGGAGCTGTACCCGCGCCTGTATCGGTGGTTCCTGGTTCGTCACGAAACCGTGCAAACCCATCTAAGTCCGTTACCAAGGCCGTGGCAGCCGCATTGCTTCCAGCATCAATGCAAGGCGAATCAGACTGAAGTCGATAATCGGACGAGCTAACGAAGAGAGGATCAAGATTACGATTGCCCCCCAAGTTGGTAACATTGTCGGGGAAAACTCCACGGAAGACGCTGTGGCCGATCTCGGTGGGCCTAAACGTAAAGAACCTATCAAAAGACGGCGTGATTGGATCCCAGATGATGCTGTTCTGGATGACATTACTGATCACGGCATGAAATTCGCAAATCGGCTGGTGAGTCGTTCCACTCCCAGTCATCGTGCAATTCCTCACAGCAACTCGATCGCCTCCGGCTACTCTAAGAGCGTAGTCTTCGTTGTCGGCAAGGAGGGAGTTTGAAATATCCAACTCGCATTGGCTGTTTTGGTTGCTCTCCAAATAGATGGCCGCATAGCCCAGGTTTCCTGTGAAGATCGACCTGTCTACAGTAGCTTTGCAGAGCGCCCCAACATAGATCCCGCCGCCATATCGCCACGCTCTGTTTTCGGAAAACTCGCACCTAGTTACTTGAAGAGTCCCGTTGACAGCATGAATCGCACCGCCTTCATTGGAAAGATTCCGCACAAAACGTGTGTTGTACACATGCAACTCTCCCCCAACTGCATTAAGTGCGCCAGCCCGACCGACTGACACATTGTCACTGAAATTACAGTTCTCAATTCGCATGAGTCGGATATTGCCCACGTCTTGAAATGAAACAGCGCCTGACCGATTTTCCGCGTAATTCGATTTGAATCGGCTATGGTCGATGATCCCTGTGCTCTCTTGCGAGTAAACCCCACCACCGTAGTTCACTTCATTACTCTTGAACAAACTACCAGCTACGTCGAGATGTCCCTCGAAGACGTATATCCCGCCACCAAAATTCGTTTCATTGCCACGAAAAACACAGGATCGAAGACGAACCGCCGTACCGGCCCCGAGGTATACGCCGCCTCCACATGACCTAGTTGTATCGAACGGACAAGGTAGACCACTTCCACCTGTAATCGCAAATCCCTCGATCAGTGTATTCGTTCCTTCACCGTTGATGCACTTGACCACGCTACTTTCGAGACCTGTCCCGTCAATCGTTGTTGCCTCTGCTCCACCACTACCTCTCACCGTGATCGCTTTACCAAGTAGATCGATCACCTCGTTGTACGTCCCAGACGCAACCTCAATAACATCACCGATCAACGCCGTATCGATCCCCGCCTGAATCGTCAGCTTTGGACTATCCGAGGTACCACATGCGGGATCAATACCAGTATTCGCATCGTCTCCGCAGGTCGCTACATAGATAGTCCCCGCGGAAACCTGCGTCCCAATCAAAAGCAAGAAAACCGCCCATGAAACTGACAAACACAAAATCCCAGACCGTTTTTCATTCATACCCGAAATTCGCATAGAACCTCTCCTGACCAATTGGGGAGATTGGCGTTTGGGGCTTCACGACCCGTGAAGTGAAAGCTCCGACCTGAGCAACCGAGTACAGGGTAAGTCCGCTGAAAGCAGAATACAAGTAAAAACTGAGTAAAGTGATTGAGGAATACTGTAACTATAGGCGAGGGGGGGGTATGCGGAGAATCGAACGTCGAAAACTGGGCAGAGGCGGACTTGAACCGCCGACACACGGATTTTCAGTCCGTTGCTCTACCAACTGAGCTACCTGCCCGTATTGTCAATCACGTTACGCGTGTCGCGTCGGCCAAGAACGCATGTCTTGCTCGCAAACTACGCGTGTCGCACTTCGGATTTGCGCGCGTTGCGTTCGCGACGTCTATAGGTCGCGTGGCGTTTGCCGGGTCGATCCCCCCTATCCGGGGCCGCAACTCGGAATCGTAACGCCGTACGAAGTCCTGACGACGATCGCGTGACCGAAGGTCGGATAGCATACCCATCGGCTACCGGGGGTCAAGAATCGAGGGTTGGCTACTCGATCCAAATCTGGTCGCCCGGTTTCAACTCGGGGAGCTTGGTTCGTTTGTTGATCAACTCGGCCTGATCCAGTGCAAACACGGGCGAGATGGCGACCGTTAGGGCTGGATCGCCTTTGGGAGATCGGGGGACGTTTATGCCTGCGGCTGTGAGCCATCTG
>JAJCZV010000216.1 GCA_029262175.1 Gemmatimonadota bacterium | reverse complement strand
GCCTTCGGCAGAAGACTCAGTCGCGCCATCGTCGTCCTCGCTTTGGCCGGCGTGGCGTACTACACGACGCTCGGGGGTGCCTATACCCTCCTGGACATCCGAGACCTGGAGCACCGGCTGGAAGAGCAGTCGGCCGTCGTTGCGGAATTGACCGACGAGTGGCAACGGATCCAAAGTCGCGGAGACAGTTTGGAAAGCGACCCATGGGCGATCGAGCGGGTAGCAAGAGAGCGATACAGCTTTATTCGACCGGGCGAAACGTTGTTTCGGTTTATCGACCTCGGAGAACCCCCGGCCGACACGGACCCGTCCGAGGACTGAGGCTTGACCGAATCGCGACGGAGGATAGGATGTCGTCCACCCGGCAGGGTAGCTCAGCCTGGTAGAGCAAGGGACTCATAAGCCCTGGGTCGGGGGTTCAAATCCCCCCCCTGCCATTCCGCAACACCCGACCCGGGACGAAGATGTTCCGGGTTCGTTCCCGGGGTTTCTCCGTATCTGAACAGCCCCAGCAACAGCCCGCCGCGAACACGATCGCCTTGCTGCGCCCGGGAACCTGAACGAGCTTTGTTGACGCTCTGTGTTTCTGAGTTCACGGTCGCCCAGGTGGTTACCCGTGTCGCCAGTGAAACGCCTACTCGATCAGATCCACCGTCGGTCCCTGTGGCAGGTGCTCGGCCTGTACCTGGCCGGCAGCTGGGTCACCCTCGAAGTCGTCGCCACGTTCGTCGAGCAGCTTTTCCTTCCCAGTTGGTTGTTCCGGGGCACACTGATTTTCCTTGCGCTGGGCCTCCCGATCGTGCTGGCCACTGCCTTCTTGCAACGGGGCATCCGGTCCAAACCCGCAGTGACACCGACGGGACTTCGCGGCCTCTTCACTTGGCGCAGAGCGCTGACGGCTGGAGCCCTCGTCTTTGCATCGCTCGGCCTCGGGGTGATGGGGCACCTGGCGTCTCGCGCGTCAGGCATCGGTCCGGCTGCGACGCTGGCAGCGAAAGGGCTCATCGAGGAACAGGCGGAGATCCTCGTTGCGGACTTCGGGGGGGATGATCGCGAGCTTGCCAACACGGCCACTGACGCGCTCGTGATCGATCTGAGCCAGTCACGCGTGGTCTCGATTGTGGAGAAGGGTGAGATCGGTCAGGCGCTCCAGCGCATGCAGCGCGAGCCTGACTCGGTGCTCGATCTCGAACTGGCCCGTGAGGTCGCGATCCGCGAGGGGATTCCGGTCGTCCTCGCGGGCCAGATCGACCGGGCAGGGCCCCAGTACAGCATCTCGGCACGACTGGTCAGAGCTTCCGACGGCGAAGTGCTCGCCTCACACAGAGAACGGGCCGCCAACGACGGCGAGGTGCTGGACGCACTGGATGCGCTTTCAGCTCGACTGCGCGAGCGACTGGGCGAGTCGATCGGGCTCATGAACGCTGAAGAGCCACTCGCGCAGGTCACGACAGCCTCGATCTCGGCCTTGCGTCTCTACTCGCAAGCGGTCCGCGCTTCAGATCGCCAGGGCGATGGAGCGCGTGCGATCGCGCTACTCGAAGGCGCAGTCGCTGACGACCCGGCGTTCGCGATGGCCTGGAGAGCGCTCGGCGTGGTGCTCGGGAACCAGTTCACGAATCGAGCGCGAGAGGTGGAGGCGTTCACCGCGGCGTTCGAACATCGGGATCGACTCACTGAACGCGAACGATACCAGATCGAGGGCATGTACTACTACTCAGTGAGCCTGGACCTCCCCCGCGCCGCGGCTGCGTACCAGAACCTGTTGGAGAGATACCCGAACGATGACAACGCGACCCACAACCTGGGCGTGGTGACGGCGTTCATGCGCCAGCATGTTCGCGCCGCGGACCTGTACGAGCGCACCATCGCGCTCGATTCGAGCCAATCGCTCGGGTACACAAACGCAGCGTTGATGCATATCGCCCTCGGCGACTACGAGCGAGCTCGACATCTCCTGGATCTGATTCTCTCCAGGTCTCCGGACAATCCCTGGGGGTTGTGGCACCTGGCACTGCTGGAATCCTCGCGGGGCGAATACAAGTCGGCAGTCGTGCATCTCGAGCGGCTGAACGAAACACACGCGGCCGACCCCTACTGGGCGGGCCAGGCCGCGACGGGGCTGGCGGCGGTGGCCTCCACGCGGGGTCGGCTTTCCGAAGCGCGCGCCCACTTCGATCTGATGCTACAGCGCACCGCCGCCGCAGACGAAGCGGCCCCCTACCACGCGACGGTACGCGGGCAGGCGCGAATGGAGCTGGCGGTTCGAGGAGACTCGGCCGGGTCGCTTCGGCTGGTTGCCGAGGCGCGATCACGCTTTCCGCTGGACTCTATGGAGGTGCTCGATCGTCCGCATACGGATCTGGCCCGGTTCTACGCGAGCGCGGGTGCGATCGACCAGGCAAAGTCCCACATCGAAGCATTCGAGCGGGACGTGCCGCGGGAGTTGTGGGGGGATGCCCAGCGAATCGCCCGTTCCGAGGCGCGGTCGGAGATCGCGCGGGGGGAAGGGCGGTGGGATGAGGCGTTGGAAGAGGCGCGGGCCGCCGACCTGGGTTGGTGCCTGATCTGCGGCCCCCTCAACATCGCCCGGATTGCTGATGAGGCCGGCCGGCCGAAGGTCGCGACCGAAGCGTATCGGCGTTACCTGGAAACCAACCATGCGTGGCGGCTGATATTCCTCGATCGCTTCCACCGAGGCCCCGTCCTCGAGCGCCTCGGTCAGCTGTATGACGCAGCCGGTGATCTGGAGAACTCCGCCAAATACTACGCGATGTTCGTCGAGCTGTGGGCGGACGCGGACGAGGAACTCCAACCGCGCGTTGCGACCGCTCAGGGGCGGCTGGAGGAGATCCTGGCCGAGCGGGGATGAGGCGTGCGGTGCGAGCGCCTGCTGTCCAGGCAGGTGGACAGCTGCGTGATCCGCAGTCATGCTTGGCTGTCAAGGGAGCGTGGGGCTGTACGTGGGGCTGTCGACGGAAGTGACCGAGCCTCGGCGATTCCTCCAGCACAAGCTGCCCAAGAATCGTGACAGGAATCGTGACAGCGCCCACTGACGCTGGCTGACGCCCACCAGCGCAAAACCGCGAAAACTGGCGCTGGCTGACGCTGGTCAGCGCCAAAAGCCGTCCTCATAAGCCCTGGGTCGGGGGTTCAAATCCCCCCCCTGCCATTTATCGCAAATCGAAGCCCCGCAGGTACGTACCTGCGGGGCTTCTTGCGTTACCTCAACGCGACGGCTCTCCGAAGAGTTCGTCGAGCCAGCCAATGGCTTCGTCGCGAAGCTCGGTGGCCCAGCCATAGGTGGAGTGCCCGGACGGGAAGGTCAGATGCTTCTTCTGCGATGCCGGGGTGCCCAAAGCTTCGAAAAACGGGACCTGCGAGGATTCGTAGGGGAAGATGGCGTCGTAGTGCCCGTTCATCATGAGGACCGGTTGCGTGACCCGTGGCGCGTAGGTCGCCGGATCGATGTCGGCCGGGAATCCCTCTATGGCCGCCGA
>JAJCZV010000215.1 GCA_029262175.1 Gemmatimonadota bacterium | reverse complement strand
CCGACCCCGACGATTGCGACGCCGGTAGCGAGCGACAGGCCGAGTCGCAGCGCTTGAAGCTTCCCAGTAGCTCGCCACAGCGCGAATGACATCGTGCCTGTGAACAGGACGACGCCGACACCGAGCGCGAAGCGGTTGGCCTGATGTGTGAGCCGGACGCTGCGAGGGGTCGATCGGCCCGGACCTGCTCGCGGGGGCCGAAGATCGGCCGCGGACCCAGGTACCTGCGAGCTGGGTGGGACGATCGAGACGCTAGGCGTTGAGTCTCGCTGGTGGCGACGCGGAGCGATACGCTCTTTCGATGTCGATCACCATGGATCCGACCTTCGTCGGTGAAGACCGTCACGAGCGCCTCCGGGATCTCGTCGCCGCCTATGACACCGTGGTGCGAAGCGGCGAGAGTCGACTGGTCGTGCTTGCCGGCCCCACCGGGTGGGGGAAGACCCGCATCGTGCGAGAGTTTTACGCCCACCTGGCCAGAGATACGGCGAGAGACTATTGGCCGCCTCGTCTGGATGCGGACGAGGGCTCGTGGCTTCAGGCCCGCAAGCGCGTCTTTCCAGCTCCGTTCGAAGCGTCCGAAGCAACGAAGATCCCGTATCTGTGGCTGGGTGTGAGCTGCCAGCGTGACCAGATGGGGCGCGAGCTTTCCGCGCTTCAGTACGCCGAGCAACAGTTCCAGGCCCACGTGGGACCGATGGCGGCCGCACTCGAGGGGGCCGGCGACCGGTGGAAGGCGCGCCTGAGCGCGGCCGGAGCGGTGGCGGGTCTGTTCGGGCTTCCGGACCCGGTCAACATGGCGATGACCTGGCAGGGGATCGCCACTTCGGGCTGGGAGGTGGTCACCGGCGAGTGGCAGAGCTTCCGTGATCGACGGGCCGGCACTCAGGCGAGACGGGTCGAGACGCATGGCGGCTCCGGGGCAACCGAGCGTGCCATAGAGCTCGCCGAGCAGATGGCCCGCCTGTCCGGGGAAGACCTGCCCATCGTGCTCGTCGTCGATGACGCGCACTGGGCCGACCGGGGAACGGTCGCGTTTGTCGGCAAGCTCTTGAACACGCGGGCGCACGTCCTCCTCGTCGCGACGGCCTGGCCCGACCAGCTCGCTGTCCAGGCGACCGAGACCGGCACGTTCGGACACGCACTGGTTCCGTGGATGGAGGCCGGACGAGCCGAGCGGCAAGAGCTCGAGCGCCTCCCCGATACCGCGCTGGTGGGGCTCATCCACGAGGCTGCGGATCAGGTGGAGCCTCGCGTGCTCCGCGCTTTGTGCGAGCGCGCCGACGGGAACCCGAATCGGCTTCAGGGGCTGATGTCGCTGCGCGTGGTCCGTCGCGCCCTCGCCGCGCGGGGAACCGCCCTCACCGACGAACAGATCGAAACGCTTCCCGCCGGCGACGCTGAGATCATCATGGCCATCTGGCGCGATCTACCCGAGCACGTCCGGGACGTGCTGGCGCTCTCGACGCTCCAGGGATCCGAGTTCAATCCGGACTGGATCCCCGCTGCGGCGGAACTGCTGGATCTAACGGACGCGGACACCGGGCTCGCCTTGGCGCAGTCTCCGTGGGGGTGGGTGAGGTCTCTCGACAGCGCGCTCGCCGCATTCGTCGAGGCCGGTTTATTCGAACGTGCGGAGGAAGAGTCTCGCACGCTGTTTCTTCCCGATGAGCTGGCTCGGGCGCGGGCGGCCATGCTCCGCTGGGCGGTCGAGCAGAAACATCGACCCGACTGGGAGACGCTCTCCGCCTCTGCCCGCCGCGCCGTCCTCGAAGCTCACTTCCTTGGAGCTGATCAGGGCTTCCTCGAGATCGACGAAGATGTGGCCGACTCGGCGTTCCAACTCCTCGGTCATCTCGAGGAGGGCGAAGAGCTGGATCGCTGGCGCGAGGTGGCCGAGCGGGGGGTCGAATGGACGGAGGGGAAGCCGGAGTCGGCCACCCTGTGGTGGACGTTCCGGCACAAGCTTGCGGACTCGATCGCCGCACAGGGCGACATATCGAAGGGCCTCGAGCGTTACCGGACCCTCGTCTCGGAACATGCCGGCGCGGTCGGCGCGACGGAGGACGCGCATCTGGAGCTTCGCTATGGGTTGAGCTGGGCCCTCGTCCTCGATGGGCACGCCGACGAGGCGCTGGCCGAGGTAGAGGACCTGCTCCAGATCTGGACGGAGCGCCACGGAGATCATCACGAAGCGACCCTGCGGGCGCGTCGGCGACGAGCGATGATCCTGGTCAAGTCGGGTAGCCCGCGAGAAGCGATTGAAGAATTCGAGGCGGTACTCGAGGCGCTGTCGTCGACCAGACCACCGGACGATCCCGACGTGCTGCTCGTCCGAAGTTGGCGGGCGAATGCGCTCGGGGACGCGTGGCGGGTCTCCGACGCGATCGCCGAGTTGGAGGCGGTACTGGAGGCAGAGACGCGGCGCGTGGGTCGGGACCATCCGGCGGCCCTCCATGTTCGCAACGACTTGGGTCACTGGCTGCTCGCGGCCAAAGGGCGGGCCCAGGAGGCGCTCGACACGCTCGACGTCTTGTTCGCTGACCGCCTCCAGATCCTCGGCCCCGACCATCCCGACACGTTCACCACCCGCGGAAACCTGGCCGTGGCATACGCCCATCTAGGTGATACCGACCGGGCCGTAGAGATCGAACGCGAACTTGTCAAAGACAAGACACGAGTGCTCGGGGCGGATCACTTCGCGACACTCGGAACCCTCAGCAATCTCGCGTTCACTCTCCGGGAAGCGGGTCGGTTCGAAGAAGCGCTCGAAGTCGCCCGGCACCTGCTGGACCACCGACAGCGCGTGCTGGGCGACGACCATCCCGACACGATCCGGGGACGGTTCAACCTCGGCCTTCTGCTAGGTGAGACGGGAAGGACCGACGAGGCGATCACGCTGCTGGAGTTTGTCACGGAGGAGATGCCGGAGGTCCTCGGGTGGGATCACCTTCTCACCCTGAAAGCCTACGTACGATTGGCGGAGCTGCTCCGCGAGGCAGGCCGACCGGCCGAGGGGAGAACGGTTTTAGCGGAGATCGTCGACCGCAGATCAGAGGTCCTGGGTGCCTCGCACCTCGATACCTTCCGAGCGCGACGCCAATTGGCTGCCTGGTTGATCGATACTGCGAGAGCAAGACGAAACTCCGATGGCGTGGGACAAGCCCTGAGAAATCTGGAGAAGCTCGTCCAGGACCATCTCGACGCTCTGGAAGGCAGGCATCCGCTGACCCGCGAAGCGGAGAAAACGCTCTCCGATTCGCTGGCGGCACTCGAGTCTGAAGGCTGGGATAAGCACGCCGGCCGGTTTCGGGATTTGGGGACCTAGGCTGCTGCTCAGCCTCAGGCTTCTCCTTTTGAAGGTCGGACGTCCGTGGCGTCCCGCGTAAATTGGACTCGTAACAATTCTTGACACAGTCCAGAACTCGCCCGCACATTCAGATCATGCTCGACAATCCGACCGACTTGCTTCGCGAACGCGGTGTCCAGGTCACGGCTCAGCGTTTGGCCGTGCTGCGGGCGGTGTCGGTTCGTCCGCACTGCACGGCC
>JAJCZV010000214.1 GCA_029262175.1 Gemmatimonadota bacterium | reverse complement strand
CTCCGATCTCAACTTCTACCTGTGGGGCGGCATGGGCGGCGCCGCCATGTTGGGGCTCGGCGTGGCGCTGGCACAACCACATCGCCGCGTAATCGTCATCACGGGCGATGGGGAGATGATGATGGGAATCGGTAGCCTCGCAACGATCGCGGCACAGGCTCCGCCCAACCTCGGGATTCTCGTGCTCGACAACGAAGCGTTTGGGGAGACGGGGTCGCAACCAAGCCTCACGGCGGGCGCCGCCGACCTCGCGGCCATTGCGAGCGCCGCCGGCATTGCTCGGGCGTTCACGGTCCGAGAGCCCGACGAGCTATCCGACTTGGTCGCCCGGGTTCGAGATGAAGAGGGTCCAGTCCTGGGCGTAGCAAAGGTGCGACTCGGTGAGGATCCGGTGTCGCTTCCACCCCGTGAAGGGCCTCTGCTTCATCACCGCTTTCGCGCTGCCCTCGCGGACGCGATCTAGCGACGCCCATGTGACCTAGGTGTCGGGCCAGTCCCGAGTTCTTGCCACCCCTTCGACGGCCTCCACCACCCACGGCTGCAGCTCCGGGTCTGCTTCGCCCCCAGCTTCGACAAACGCCTGATACGCCTCTCGAGCTTTCTGGGCAACGGGTCGCGCAGTCTTCGGGTTATTCGGGCTCGGTCCCTAGCAGTCCGAGCGATTCGGCGGGGTCGTATCCGGCGCTTCGAAGCACACGCTCTACCGTCTCGCCGATCTTCGAATCGGGCGTGGATGCGCCAGCCGTCAGTCCGATCTCGACGCCGTCATCCGGGAGCCAGTTTTCTTCTATCACCACCTCATCGGTGTGGATCCGTTTATGCGCGATCGTACCGTTCTCCGGATCGATACACGAGGCGTCCTCGATGTGAAAGCTCGTGGTGTGTTGCGCACAGAGATGAGCCAGATGGGTCGTGTTCGAAGAGTTGTATCCTCCGATCACGATCATGATGTCGGGCGGCTTCACCATCATCTCTTGTACGGCGTCCTGACGATCTTGCGTCGCCGAACAGATGGTGTCGAAACTCCGGAACCGATCCGGAACCTCCTCGGCGCCCCATCGATCGGAGATCGCTTCGCCGAGTTTGGCGGCAATGGCGAGAGACTCGGACGCGAGCATGGTCGTCTGATTCGCCACACCGACGCGCTTCAGATCGCGATCGGGATCGAACCCCCGCGAGCGAGAACGTTCGAACCGCTCCATGAACGCCTCTCGATCGCCCTCGCCGCGGATGTACTCGCATGCGATCAACGCCTCATCCATGTCAAGGACGATGAGGTAGCGACCGTCTTCGTACTTCTTTACTTGAGAACTCGTGGCCCGGGTTTCTTCGTGCCAATACTTGCCGTGGATGATCGCGGTAAAACCTTCTCGCGCGTAACTCTCGACCCGCTTCCACACGTTGAGCACGGATCCACAGGTCGTATCGACCAAGATGCAATCGAGCTTCCGAAGGGTCTCGAAGTCGTGGAGGGTGACGCCAAACGCGGGGATGATGACGACATCTTCTTCTGTCACCACGGAGAAATCGAAGGTCCCGTCCTCGGTGGGGTAGAGGAACTCGATGTCCATCTCCTGCAGGCGACGATTCACGTGCGGGTTATGGATGATCTCGCCCAGCAAATAAATGTTGCGGTCGGGGAACTTCTCGCGCGACTCGTAGGCGTACTCGACCGCTCGGTCGACGCCGTAACAAAAACCGAAACTCTTCGCGAGCCGAAAGTGCAGCCGTCCAACCGTGAGTTCGTTGTTCCGCTCGCGGATCAGAGGAACGACGGTGCTCCCGTACTCGGACTCGAGAACGGGTTGGATCTCTTTTTTCAGACCCAGACCGCGGCGAAAATAGCGCTCTTGGGCGGGCTTCTCTGTAGCGTCGGGTGTTTTGGGCCTGGGGCTAGTCATTAGGATGGAAGATCGGGACGCGCTCGGCCGGGCGCCAGTTTTGTCCGGCGGTCCAACTATGCCGGTCTGACTCGGGCCATGCCGCGTTGACCGACCTGGCTCCTCGCGGCAGGCAGTGATGAGCCCAGGCGTGCCAAATAGGCCGGTTTCGAGGACGATCATGTGGCAGATACGGGGTCCGGAACGTGCACCCCAGGGCGCACCGCTCGAAGTCTGCTCCGAATCGTTCGAGCAGGGCTCGGGTAGATCCCGAGGAGGGCGCGGGTAGACCCCGAGGACGCCGTAGGGGCGTCCCGGTTGACGAAATAGAGGCAAACTGGAATGACCGAAGACAACGGACGTGACGTCCCGATCGAAGACGACGCACCGCTGACAGAAGACGCGGGCGAGATTGACGCCGCAGCGGAGACCGAGGAGGTCGACGCCGCAACGGAGACCGATGAGGTCGACGCCACATCACAGAATCGGTTGCGCCTACCGGTGATCCCGCTGCGTGGGACGGTCGTGTTTCCGGCCGTCGCGGCGCCCATCGCTGCCGGACGCGACAAGACCATGAAGGCGATCGACGCGGCGATCCAGGGAGACAAGCTCCTGTTCGCCGTCGCTCAGCTCGACGCCGAGGTCGAGGAACCCGTCGCCGACGCGCTCTACCGGGTCGGGGTCATCTGCCGAATCGCTCAGATGCAGAAGGTCCCCGGCGGCGTGCAGATGGTCATTCAGGGCGATGCTCGTGCGGCCGCTCTCGAATACGCCGAGCGCGACGGATATCTCGAAGTCGTCGCGAGGCGGATGGAAGACATGGAGCCGCTGGACCCGGAGGAGCCCGCGTTCGGCGCGCTCTACAAAGAGGTGAACGAGCGCGCGGCCGAGGTCAGTCGTCTGCGCGGGGTACCCAAGGAGATCGTCGACCACCTCCTGGGAGGCGTGTCGACCCCTGGCGAGCTTTCAGATCTCGTGTCGTTCTACACCGAGCTCGAAGTGGACCAGAAGCAAGAGTTGCTCGAGACGCTGTCTGTAGAACAGCGGCTGCGATCGCTGTTGATCCACCTTCAGAAGCAGATCGGACTACTCGAGGCCCAAGAAGACATCCGCGAGCAGGTGCAGGAGGAACTCGGAGACCGACAGCGAGAGGTCTTTCTTCGCGAGCAGATGAAGGCGATCCAAAAGGAACTCGGAGAGGACATCGACTCGCAGGAGATCGACGACCTCCGCGAGCGTATCGCGGCTTTGGAGCTTCCGGATGAGGCGCGTCAGGAGGTCGACCGCGAGATCCGTCGACTGGAGCGCATTCCGCGCGAGTCGGCGGAGGGCCAGGTCGTTCGGACCTATCTGGAGACGGTCGCCGATCTGCCTTGGTCGGAAACCACCGAAGAGCAGCTGGACATCGGAAAGGCCGAAGAGGCCCTAGAGCGGGATCACTACGGTCTGCAAGACGTCAAGGATCGCGTACTCGACTTCTTGGCGGTTCGAAAGCTCCAAGAAGAGGCACGGCGGCGTGACGAGGCGGCGGAAGCCGTCGTGGCGGCCGAAGCCGCCGTAGCCGCCGAAGCCATCGCGGCCGCCGAAGCCATCGTGGCGGCGGAAGCCTTCGCGGCAGCCGAGGCGGAGGCCAAAGATCTCGCCTCTGACGATGCTGCGAGCGGCGAATCTGAAGCGGATGATGATGGAGAGGTCGAAGCGAACGCCGACACGAGCTCGGGAGACGCAGCCATCGAAGTCGAGGTCGACGAGCCCGAAAAAGAGAAAGTACACGTCCCGGGGTACGAGGACGACCGCTCCGGGCAGACCCTATTGTTCGTTGGTCCTCCTGGCGTCGGTAAAACGTCGATTGCCCGTTCGATTGCGGACGCCATGGGGCGCAAGTACGTCCGCGTCTCGCTGGGTGGCGCGAGAGACGAAGCCGACATTCGCGGACACCGAAGGACGTACGTCGGGGCCATGGCGGGTCGCATCCTCGAGGGACTGAAGCGTGCCGGGACAAAGAACCCGGTGTTTCTTCTCGATGAGATCGACAAGCTTGGCGTGTCGTTCCAGGGCGATCCCTCCGCGGCCCTGATGGAAGTCTTGGATCCGGCGCAGAACGACTCGTTTCAAGACCACTACTTGGGCGTTGGGTTCGACCTTTCGCAGGTGCTGTTCATCGCGACCGCCAATGTGTACCACCAGATCCCGGGACCGCTCCGAGATCGAATGGAAGCGATCGAGTTCCGGGGCTATACCGAGGCGGAGAAGCTCGAGATCGCCAACAAGTATCTGCTTCCGAGACAGACTCGTTTGAACGGGCTTCTGCCCGAGCAAATCGAGCTCGAGGAAGAGGCGATGCGCGCGATCATCACGAGCTACACACGCGAGGCCGGCGTCCGAAATCTCGAGCGCGAGATAGGTTCGGTGTGTCGAAAGACCGCTCGCAAGATTGCAACGGGCGAGGCGGAAGTGGTGAAGGTCGGGGTCGACAGCCTGCGCGAGTTGCTCGGTCAGCCAAAGGTCCACCCCGAGAAGAAGATGGAGAAGGACGCCGTTGGCGTTGCGACCGGCATGTTCTACACGCCGGTCGGCGGCGACATCATGTTGGTCGAGACGAGCGTGATGAAGGGGAAAGAAGGGCTGGTTCTGACGGGCCAACTCGGCGACGTGATGAAGGAGAGCGCGCAGGCTGCGCTTACGTACGCGCGTAGCCACGCGGCGGAGTTGGGACTTTCCGAGGAACGGGTTCGTGACCACGAGATCCACATCCACGTCCCCGCTGGTGCCATTCCCAAGGAGGGACCGTCTGCCGGTATCGCGATGTCGGTCGCGATCATCAGCGCGCTCGGAAACCACCCCGTACGCCACGACGTGGCGATGACCGGAGAGATTACACTCAGCGGTCGGGTGCTTCCCATCGGCGGCGTCAAAGAGAAGGTGCTCGGCGCCTGCCGCGCTGGAATCGACCGCATCATCCTGCCAAAGGACAACGAAGGCGATCTCGAGGATCTGCCGGATCACGTGTGCGAGCAGCTTCAGTTCCACCTCGTCGAGAATCTGCACGAGGCACTGGCGGCGGCGCTCGTCGGTGTCGAGTTGAAGGACGGAAATCTCTCGTTCTCTCGTAACGGACGCGCGACGAGCGGGGACAGCGAGGTCGAATCGCAAAAGACCTCCGAGCCGGAGGTCGAGCCGGTATCGGGTGAGGTGCTGGAGACTTCCACTCCGTAGCGCGACTACTCGGGGAGCCCGCGGCGGCGCATGGATGTTGCGCCTCAGGGCTTTCGCTGAAAGTGTCCGTGTGGACTGTATTTCGTCCTAATCGGCGCTCGCCGGGCACTTTGGGGTGGTGTGGCAGACGCGGGGACGGAGCTGGCGGTGTCGCATCAGGACGACGAACGCTGGACCCATAGGAGGGTTGGTTGCCGCCGTCTCCCCGCTCGTACCGGCACGCTCGTCGCGCAGCGCTCGTCTGTGTACTGACGTCGCTCGCGTGCAGCAGCGGCGAGCCCACGGCACCTCGTCCCCTCGCCACCTGCGAGCTCTCGGCGCCCGTCGAACTCGGTGAGGCCCTGCTTCTTCCGCCAGGCGCGACGTGCGTCAACTTGGGCCCCGCTGCCGGTCGATACGCGGTCGCGTTTTTCGACCCCCGATTCGTCGAGGGGTCACGAACCAGCAGCGAAGGGCTCGCACCCGACCTGGACGAGTACTCCGTCACGATCGGCGCGAGCGAGCAGAGGCCCAGAAACGCATCGGTTCCCGTCGCGCCCCTCCCCGATCTGGACGCTTCAATCCCCTTTCGTGACGAGTGGATCCGTCTGGAGGCGTCTCGCGGGGGCGACCCCCTCGATGCCGTGGGGCATACCGGACAGGCCTCGAAGTCGGAGTCCACCGAGGAAGCGTGTCGCGCCAATGGGACCCTCTCGCTCTTCTGTCAGAATCGGCCCTGGCAAGTGGGGGACACGCTTACCCTACCGGCGCCGTTCGGTCCGCTGACGCGCGACGCCTCGAGAGCGACGGAGATCCTCGCGGTGCGTGGGCCGTTCGCCTTCGCCGTCCGTCGCGACCTCGACGAAGAGGATCGTCTTCAGTTGCGGACGATCCTCGCGCGACTGGCCATCGTCGGGAACATCCGGATCCTCCCGTTTCTGCGCCGCTCTTTTGTCGACCGGGCGGTCTACACGTCGCGGGGGTCCCGGCAAATCCTCATCGACGTGACCTTCGATCTCGATCCCGTGTGTGTGTGCGGCGTGGCGATCAGCACCGTCGCGGAGGGGGCGAGCGTGACCGGGATCAGTCTCCGACTTCCCGCCGGTCCGGAATTCGAAGCCCACCGGGTCGGTCTGTTTGCTCACGAGCTGGCTCATGCTTGGCAGCACGCTTTCGACACCGATCGCGTGTTCGACCCCGACGTCGATCTGGCCCCGAACACGGTTTGGGCGGTGGAGGGTGGGGCCGACTTTGTACGACAAGAGATCCTGCGTGGCCTGGCGGCGGAACCGCTGGACGGCAATCGGGACGCGCGAGCCCCCATGGCCGATCCGTTCTTGGATCGCTGGGTCCGCGACCTGCGGGCCGCGAGCGGGCAGGTGCGCGCCGGATACGGCCAAAGCGCAGGCATGCTCAGGTACTTGTTTACCCGCGCGGTGAACGGAGGTGACGACTACGACGCCGCGCTTCAGGGGGTGCTGCGAGGTTCGCTGGAGGGGTGGTTCGGACCGATGGCCGGGATCGCGGGCGGTCTCGGGCTCACCGAGCGGTTGACGTCGCCCTGGCCCGGGTTCGACCCGACCGCGGCGATGCTCGAGTACGCCATCTCAAATGCGATCGATGACCGGGTCTACGTCGCGGAGTTGAGCAATCCGGCCGTGTTGGACGCGTGGCGCGAGAGCCCCGGGTCGAGCTTTGTGCCGTCCGGTCAGATCGAGTCCCGTTCGTCCGGCGTCACGATCCGAGGCCCGGCCGGATCTCTCGGCTATGCGTACGTCGAGCACGGGGGCGGGTCATGGGTCCTCCCGCTTTGGTCGAGCGTCGAAGACGTGCGCTGGATGGTGGTTCGATTCGAGTAGGACCGGGCCGCCCGTAGACGCGTAAACGTCGCGCGGGCGGTTTTCACGCGATCAGTCCAGGGGCGGCAGTAGATCCGTGATGAGGTCGAGCATCACGTCGGGCGTCTCGCCGGCGAGCTCTTCTTCGGAAAATGGGCCCCAAAGCGCCGCCATCGTTCGGACGCCGGCGCCGCGCCCGGCGCGTAGATCCCAGATCGAGTCACCCACGAAGGCCGCTTGCCTCGCCGTTTTGTCCAGGCGTTCGAGCGCGAGTCGAACCGGCGCGGGATCGGGCTTGTGCGGAATCGGCTCGTCGGACGTCACGATGACGTCGAACCACGCCGCTTCCAGACCGCACGCCTCGAGGCTCATCGCCGTACCTCGTTGTGCCTTGCTGGTCACGATCCCGATCGTGAACCCCTGCTCACGGAGCGCGAGCAGCGTCGAGTCGACCGCGGGGAACCGCCGGATCAAACGTTCATGCTCGCGCAGATTGTGTTCGACATAGATGTCGATCATCTCCTGCACCTCTTCGGGCGTGTCCACAAACGCCTTGAACTGCGTCCGGAGCGGCTGACCGAGCGTCGACAGCCAAACCTCGTCGGCCGGCACTGCTCCCAGATGCGTTCGCATCGTGTGTCGCCACGAGTCGAGGATGAGCTCGGCGGAATCGACGAGCGTTCCGTCGAGGTCGAACAGGATCGTATCGAGATTTGTGGTCGGCATCGCACGACGGTGATGGGTTTGGCGCCGTCGGGCAAGCGACGGCAGGTGGCAGCGAACCCAGAAGAAACCGATACTGCCGCCATGACCGATGAAAAGACGATTCGCCGCGTGGCGATCAATACGGGGGGCGGCGACGCCCCGGGGCTCAACGCGGTGATTCGCGCGATCGTGCTCGCCTCGATCCACCGCGGCTGGGAAGTGTTCGGGATCGAGAACGGCTACGGAGGGCTCCTGTCCGATGAACCGGGCGGTTTGATCCGACTCGATCGGGAGGACGTGCGTGGGATTACGCACCGTGGGGGAACGATTCTGGGGACGACGAATCGAGGCAATCCGTTCGAGTGGCCCGTCGAGGGGCCGGACGCTGCCCCCCGAGCACGCGACCGCGCGGACGAAGTCGTGGCCGCCTTCCATGAGCACGATCTCGATGCACTGATCGCCATCGGCGGCGACGGGAGCCTTCACATCGCCAATGAGCTCCACCAAGAAGGGCTCCCCGTGGTGGGCGTACCCAAGACGATCGACAACGACTTGAGCGCGACGAGCTTGACGTTCGGGTTTCTGACGGCGGTCGAGACGGCAACGGACGCGATCGGAAAGCTCCACTCGACGGCCGAAAGCCATCAGAGGGTCATGGTGGTAGAGGTCATGGGACGCAACGCGGGTTGGATCGCCCTGTTTAGCGGGCTGGCGGGGACCGCGGACGTGATTCTGATCCCCGAGATCCCCTACGACATCGACAAGGTTTGCGCGAAGATCCGAGAACGGGAGGCCCGGGGGAGACACTTCAGCATCGTCTGCGTGGCAGAAGGGGCGACGCAGATCGACGGCGAGGTGGTCATGAAGACGGTGCCGCACGGGACGGGCGAGCAAACACGGATCGGCGGAATCGGCGAGGTGGTAGCGCGTGAGATTGCCGATCGCACCGGCAAGGAAACGCGTTCGCTCACCCTCGGGCACCTGCAGCGTGGGGGGACTCCGGTTTCCTACGACCGCGTGATCTCGCTCAGGTTTGGGACGGCCGCGGTGCGGTGCGTAGAACGTAGAGATTTCGGGAAGATGGTCGCGCTCGATCCGCCGGACATACGGCCCGTCCCCTTGAGCCAGTCGCTCGAGAACATCAAGACCGTGCCCGTGGACGGCGACGCCGTGCTGACGGCCCGCGCGCTCGGCGTGAGCTTCGGGGATTGAGCGCCCGACCAGGCCCCGCGGGCGACCTCAGACTCAACTCGGGCTGGGGCTGCGTCCGAGTGCGGGTCCGAAGCGCGCGGCTACCTCAGAGGCCGTGACTCCCAATAGCGACGCGATCTCACCCATGACTTTCGGGTCGTCTAGGTCCTCGCGTTCGAGACGCAGCATGTACTCGCGAGCTACGCGATAGACCTCCGACGCGGTGTCGACGAGCCGGATCTTCGTGCGCCCGGTGTCGGGGTCCGCGATCTCATCGAACGGGATGACCTTTAAGTGTCCGGCGGGGCCGAGACAGACCATCCCTCCCACGCGGAGATCCTCCCGTACGTCCTGATCGAGCAGAAACCGGATCGCTCCGTATCCGAGGGTCCGGGTGTAGTCGATGTCGAACGGGACCGGGGGAGCGCAGCGAAGCTCGTAGCCCAAGTCCATCTCCGTGATGGTGACGGCTTGACCCCGCTCAGCGAATCGGCGCCGCACCTCGGACTTGAGGATCGACTGCAGCGGGATCTCGGCGAGTCGGAGGTTTCCGTAGGAATCGTGCTCGATTTCCACGCCGGGCAGCCGCTCGAGGCTCGCTGGGTCCATCTTCTCTCCGATGCCCTCCGCGATCACGGCAACTCCGTACGGGCGACCTTGACACATGCGCTTGAGAATCGCGCCTTCGAGGATGTCGCACACATGCGCCAGATCGAGATTGTCGTCGTCGAACTCTTCGGGGATGAGGGTCAGCGTGGCGCCAGCGGCCTTCCCGATCCCGAGCGCCAGGTGACCGGCTTTTCGTCCCATCGAGACCACGAAGAACCAGCGGAGCGTGGTGAGCGCGTCCTCCATGAGGTTCTCGACCAGTCGTGCCCCCACCTGCCGAGCCGTCTCGTAGCCGAACGTGGGCGTGTCGCCGGGAAGGGGCAGGTCGTTGTCGATCGTCTTGGGGACGTGCGCGACCCGGAGGGCACTCCCGGCCACTTCAGATATGCGGCGCGCTCCGAAGGCCGTGTCGTCACCGCCGATGGTCACCAGACGCGTGATGCCGAGCTCCTGGAGCGTCTCGACGGACCGCTGGAGCGTTTCGTTGCTCGTCGTCGGGTTTGCGCGCGATGTACCCAGGATGGAGCCGCCTCGCGTGTGGATACGAGAGACCTCGTCCCGCCCCAAGCGCATGATCTGGCTGGTATCTCCCGACATCAGGTGCTGGTAGCCTTGTCGGATTCCGATCACCTCGCAGCCCTCATTGACGGCCTTGAGGGTCGCCGATCCGATCGCGCTGTTGAGGCCGGGGGCGGGACCGCCCCCGACCAGAATTCCAACTACAGGGGGCACTTGTTCAGGTCGCAGCGACGTAGCGGGCCGCGACGGCGTCCCAGTCGACCACGTCCCACCAGGCCGCCAGATAAACCGGTCGTCGGTTCTGATAGTTCAGGTAGTACGCGTGCTCCCAGACATCGACGCCGAGGATCGGCGTATCGCCCTTCATGTACGGGCTGTCCTGATTCGCGGTCGAATAGACGGCGAGTTTGCCTCCGCTGACCACGAGCCAAGCCCAGCCA
>JAJCZV010000213.1 GCA_029262175.1 Gemmatimonadota bacterium | reverse complement strand
CGTGCACGCCCTCGCGCCAGCCTCGCGAAGTGTCATCAACGTCGGTGAACGAACAGTGGCCCCGCGGCGGGAGGCCCATCGGCCCCGTTCGCTACCCGCGCGCAGCGCCAGCCAGCGAGGGCGTGCACGCCGTCGGCTCCGACCGCCCGCGCGCAGCGCCAGCCAGCGAGGGCGTGCACGTCACCGGCTCCGACCGCCAGTTGGATAGTCCTCGAGGTTCAAGACGCTCATGCCCGCGATCCGCTTGAGACCGGACCGCGTCGTGAGGTAGACCTCCGCATCGGCCACCAGCGCCGTCGCGATCTGCAGGGCGCGTTCTGGTCGACCTCCGAGTTGAGCGCGGACCTCGGCGGCCTGCACGGCGACATCCGGTGTAGCAGGCACCATGGAGAGTCCCGTGTAGACCTGGAGCGCCTTCGCCACTTCGCCGGCCAGACCGGGCTTACCCGATCGATATACCTCGGCCAGGATCTGGTAGAGCGACAGCGAAGAGGTCTGCGCTTTGATCGCGCCCGACTTCAGCGCCTCCATGACCCCGTCGACTTGGCTGGAAAGCGCGGCCTCGTCGCCTAAGAGGTGTAGCGCGAGCACCCGCGCGTCGATGTGCACGAGGGATGCGGCCGTGAGCTTCTCGAGGAGCGTTTGGGAGGTGTCGGCGGGTTCGGTCATCAGGTGTCAGCCAGCTCAGCCCAAAGTTCGTCGCGAAATCCGAGGCCGCCGAGCGTACCTCGGAGGTGATCTTCCAAGTCCGGGGGGACCTTCTCCATGCGGATGGACTCGCCGTCGACCACGACGGCGAGCCGGTCGCCCGGCGACAGACCCAGCGCGACGCGAGCGACTTTGGGGACGACGATCTGGTTTTTGCTACTCATCTTTACGGAGACCGCCATGGCCCACCTCCTCTGACAGCCAAACTACCCTTTACGTCGACGCTTTACAACGGATGACAAGGGTTTTCGGGAGATTATGGCGTGAGGAGCCAGATGACGAACCCCAGGTAAAGGGCCAATAAGAACCCGCCCTCCCACCGATTGATTCGCCCGCCGGTCAGGGCCAGTGGGATGAGCAGGATCGAGAAGGCGAGGGCTGGCAGAACGTACTGGACGACCAGCGAGGGTGGCAGCTGGAGCGGTCTCAGAAGCGCCGCAGTGCCCAAGACCAGACCCAGGTTGAAGACGTTCGAGCCGATGATATTTCCGATCGCCATGTCGGCCATGCCGCGCATCGAGGCGGCCAGCGTCGAGGCCAACTCGGGCAGGGATGTCCCGATCGCGATCATGGTCGCGGCGATCACGGGCTCCGGGATCTCAAAGCGAAACGCGATCGCTTCGGCGGCATCGAGGAGCCATTTCGCTCCGAACATCAGAGAGGGCAGACCCACCGCGATGCGAGTGATCGCCCACGCGAGACTTCGTTCCGTTTCAGGTCTGGCCGCCTCGGCCACGGGCGTCGTCGTTGCGGCCTCCGTGAGGGCATCGGAGACGGACTCGGATTTGATGGTCCCGATGATCTTGGGTTGGAAGTCCGAAGAACCCCACCGAAGCAAGAACAGAAGATAAAGAGCCCACCCGGCGATCAACGCCAAGCCGTCGAGGCGACCCAGGGAATCGTTGAGCGAGAGGACCATCACGATCGTCAAAACGAAGATGACGAGCGGTGTCTCTCGCACGATGAGGCGGCGGTGTACGTCCATGGGTCTGATCAGGGCGCCGATCCCGACGATAAGACCGACGTTGGCCGCGGTCGAACCCATGACGTTGCCGATCGCGGTTCCGGCATCACCCGCGAGGGAAGCGGCGCCGGTGACGACGAGTTCGGGAGCCGAGGTACCAAAGGCGACGACGGTAAGGCCCACGATCATCGGGCTCACGCCGAGGCGACCGGCTAGGTGGGACGCACCTCTAACCAGCCAGTCTGCACCCAGGATGAGGAGCGTGAGGCCGACGCTAAAAAGAAAGACGTCACGCATCAGCGGTCCGCTGAATGACTACTAGGATCTTATTTGCTTGCCGAGGTAAGGCTGGGTCCCGTGACTGGCTTGGAACGTTCCGCCGCGCCCGACGGCGCGCTCGCCGCACCCTTTTCGGCGACCTTGCCCATCTGGAATCGACCTTCGACCTGTCCGCCTTCGTCGAGCTTGATGCGACGGCTTCGAATGTCACCCTCCACCCGACAGGTCTCCTGCAGCTCGACACGGCTGGCACCCACGACGGTGCCAGTCACCGCACCTGCCACGACGACATCTTGGGTTTCGATGTCTCCTTCGACGCGACCGCCTCTTCCGACCACCACTGACTTCGTCGCCCGAATCGCGCCGTTGACTCGGCCCTCGATCCGGACCGTTCCGTCGCACTTGATGTCTCCGGTAATCTCCATGCCTGGGCCAATCACCGAGACGACATCGCTCAGTTCGCGGGCGGGAGCTTCCGTCTTCGTTTCTCTTGCCATGGGGATCCGATCCTTACCTCGGTTGCGATTCTTCGTTGGTTCCAGTCGTCGCCGGAACTACCTCGCCGGTGACGTGGACGAGCGGGTCTACTAAAGAACCTTCCTGCGAGAGTTCCAGGTGGAGATGGGGCGCGGTCGACCTGCCTGTGTTGCCCGACAATGCGACCACCTGCAAACGCTCGACCGAGTCGCCTTCAGATGCGAACAGCCAAGAGTTATGGCCATACAATGACGTAAGCCCGTCGGCGTGCGCAATCCGGACGAACATCCCGTACACGGGGTCCTCACCGGCGCTCTCCACCCGGCCCGCGCGGATCGCGCGGACGTAGGAGCCGGTCGGCACCGCGATGTCGACCCCGGTGTGGCCGCTCGGCCCTGCGTCGCCGCGCGAGCCGAACGTGCGAGTCACGAATCCTCGTTGGGCTAGCGGCCAGGCAAGGCCTGTGGCGACGAGCTCGGGCCCGGTAGCCGGGCCGCTGGGACCCGCGACGGGGAGTGGAGCGCCGGACTCGGCCACGGGTCTTCCCCCGGTAATCGCGGATTGAAGCCTGCTGTAGCCTGCCTCGACCTCCTCGAGACGACTCGCCAGGTCCACGACACGGGCCCGCTCGCTCTGTAGATCCGCCACCTCGGCGCGAAGATTCTCGGTGGCTTCCGACTCTTCTCGAGCCGCCCAGTACATTCCGGCCGAGACCCCCACCCCAAGCAGAACCAGGACCGCGCCCGCTGCGAAGAGCGTCACTCGGCGCTGGCCGAGGTTCACCGTGTGAGACTCCAACCCGTCTTTTCGGACGAGGTGGACCGTCCAGTTATCGAACCTTGTCATCCACGGAGCTCGCCGGCGACCAGCTCGCCCGCGATGTGTTCGACAAGACGCAGAAAATCGTCCGCGTCGTGAAAATTGATGACGACGTCCCCGCCACCGTCGGGTCGAGTTTGGATCTTGACCTGCGTGCCGAGATCGCGCTCCAACACGAGCTCGGCGCGGCGCGTCACCGGATCGCTCGTCGCGCGCCTCGCGCTGCGCTGCGCGACGCGAGGCGAAGGAGACTTCTTCGCGGAGCGGACGCGCTTCTCCGTCTCTCGGACGGACCAACCGGCGGTAGCGGCGGCCTGCGCGAGTTGCAGTTGCGCGACCGGATCATCGAGACCGAGAATTGCCCGCCCATGCCCTGCGCTCAGCTTGCCTTGGGCGAGAAGGGTTTGCACGGCGGCGGGCAGGCCCAGTAAGCGAAGCGAGTTCGCGACGGTCGAACGATCACGCCCGACATGACGACCGACTTCCTCTTGGGTCAGTTCGAACTGATCGATGAGCTGTTCGTAGCCGCGTGCCTCTTCCAGCGCCGAGAGATTCTCGCGTTGGAGGTTTTCGACGAGCGCGACCACGAGCATCTGCTCGTCCGTAAGACCGCGTTGGACGACCGGCACCTCTTCCCACCCGAGGCTCTCGACCGCTCGAAAGCGGCGTTCACCCGCAACGATCTGAAAGACTTCGCCGACAGGCCGCACCACGATGGGCTGGAGGAGACCGTTCTCGCGGATCGATGAGGCGAGGTCCTTGAGGGCGGAGTCCTCGAACTCGACGCGCGGCTGAAACGGATTCGGTCGGATGCGGGCGAGTTCGACGGATCCATCCGTCTGCTCCGGCATCTCATCGAGGTTCTCTCCGAGCAGCGCGGCAAGACCCTTGCCGAGTCGACGATCCTCGTTAGACATCGGCGGTGACTCCGCTTCGGTCGATCAGTTCGCGGGCCAGGCTCAGGTATCCCCGAGCGCCGTTCGAAAGAACGTCGTACAGAGCGATCGGCTTGCCAAAACTGGGGGCCTCAGCGAGTCGAATGTTCCGCGGGATCATGGTATCGAACACCTTGCCGCCGAAGTACTCACGCGCTTCGGACGCGACCTGCTTGGCGAGGTTGAGACGCGAATCGTACATGGTGAGCAACACGCCCTCGATCTCCAGTTTGGGATTGATCCCCCGTTGAACGAGACGAATCGTGTTGAGCAATTGGCTCAGACCCTCGAGCGCGTAGAACTCGCACTGAATCGGAATAAGGACCGAGTCCGCTGCCGCCAATGCGTTGAGAGTCAGCAACCCTAGAGAGGGAGGGGAGTCGATCAGGATAAAGTCGTAAGCGTCCCGCAGTGGCTCGAGCTTCCTCTGGAGGACTCGCTCGCGGTCTTTTCGCTCGATGAGTTCGAGTTCTGCCCCGGCGAGGTCGCGACTCGCCGAGATGACCGACAAAAAGGGGAAGTGAACCTCCTCGCGGACGGCCTCCTCCAACGAGCGGCCGTTGACGAGACATTCGTAGACCGTCGGTGCCTCGCCGTCTTTTCGGATCCCGAAACCCGAGGTCGCGTTTCCTTGGGGATCGCAGTCGATGACGAGCGTCCGGCGCTCCGCGATCGCCAACGAGGCGCCCAGGTTGATCGCGGTCGTGGTCTTGCCGACCCCACCCTTCTGGTTCGCGATCGCAATGACTCGGCCCATACGGCCCAGCTCCTTATTCCACGTGATCATGTGCCTCTGTGGAATTCGTGTAAAGTGTTATTGTGTATATAGTTACAGGATTCAACATCCGCGTTTCCCACATCAAGATCTGGGCTGGTGTCGCGTCTCTCGAACCGGCGAGCCGAATATATGACGCGCGTTGACATCCTGCGACCGCGTGCCGAGGATCGCGCCCTTTACGCGGGCACAAAGCGCCGCACGGGTGGACGGTTTCGCGGTGTTTCCTGAGCGGCGGTGTTTCACGGGAAACTTGACGGTGAAACAACACTAGGCTTGTTTCACCGTCATGTTTCCCGTGCAACGTGAGGTGCCCCGCAACCTGCGATCGGAGGCCCCGCATCGGGATCGCGAGGGTCACAACCTTGAGGTGGGACTTGCCATGGACCTAAGTCAGAATACCGACCTAGATATAGGGATCCTCATCGGAGTCCTCATTGGCGAGGGGCACTTCGGGGGAGACGGTCGACAACCCCAGGTCACCCTCCGGATGCATACGCGGCATCAGGCGCTGTTCGAATGGATTGTCGAGCACTTTGGCGGCAAGCTCTACGGTCCCTACCACCATGGGGGCCGAGACTACTATCAGTGGATGGCCAGGGGTGCCCACTTGCGAGAGCACTTGATGCCTCTGCTCAACGCGCACTTGCGCGTGGACTTGGACGGGCAGACGTTCCGCCGCTTTTCCGAGATGAAAGAGCGCTACGAGATCGAATAGCTTGGACCTCTCCCACCCACATGCCGGAGGACTTCATCCCTGTGATCCCGACGAGAGAACGACTGATATTTGCGCTGGACGTCCCGAGTGCGGCCGAAGCGAGAGGACTTGTCGAGGATCTCGGCGATTCGGTCCAGTTCTATAAAATCGGGCTCGAGCTTTTTCTTTCAGGCGGCTATTTCGAGCTCTCGGACTGGCTCAAGACCCGCGAAAAGCGCGTCTTCGCCGACCTTAAGCTGTTTGACGTTCCACAGACGGTCGCTTCGGCGGTCAAGCAACTCCGCACGCGAGACGTGGATTACGTGACGGTGCACGGAAACGACGCGATCCTCCGCGCCGCCGCCGAGGCCGCCGATGGGGCCCTCGGGATTCTCGCGGTTACAGTCCTCACGAGCCTGGATCGCGCGGATATGGAAGATCTAGGGTTCCAGGCAGACGTTTCGGCCGTTGTGCTGTCCCGCGCGAAGCGATCGGAAGCCATCGGGTGTGCGGGCGTCATCGCCTCGGGGCATGAGGCCAAGGCGATCCGCGAGGCGGTCTCCGATTCGTTCCGGGTTGTGGTGCCTGGGATCCGCGCGGCGGCCGTCTCTGGGAGCGACGATCAGAAACGGACCGTGGATGTAGAAGAAGCGTTCCGGCGGGGTGCCGACCATATCGTGATGGGACGTCCGATTCGCAACGCCCCTGACCCGCGCCATGCTGCGGAGGCCATTCAGGACCGGATCGCGGCGCTGTTCCCGGCCTAGATCCGGGTCTCTAGACCCCCGCTGCGGGGCGGTCGCTCCGTTTTCTGACCTCGACGAGCAAGTTCTGCAAATCCGATGGCGTGACGCCAGGAATCCGTCCGGCTTGGCCTAGAGTGGCCGGTCGGACCTCTGCCAGTTTCTGTCGAGCTTCAACCGACAGCGAAGTAAACGCGGCATAGGGGAGGTCGTCATCGAGCCCCAGGTCTTCGCGGCGCGCCAAGATCTCCGCCCGCTCCCGGTCCCGCTCGACATAGCCGGCGTACTTGAGGTCCATCTCGACGGTGGCGACCGCATCGGGGTCGAAATCCAAACCGGCGAACGGACCCGAGGGGCCCACCAGGTCGGCCAAACGGACTTCGGGCCGGAGCAGCAACTTCGTGAGGGGGCCCTTGTGTTTGAGCGGGGCGCTGTCGACCGATTCGAGGTATGAACCGACCTCCGGCCCGCCCACACTTTGCTTCGAGGACCACCGTCTCACCCGCTCCAACTCCTCGAGGTGTCCGTCCAGGGCGCGCCGTTGTGTCTCATCGAGCAGACCCAGACGCTCGGCGGTGGGGCCTAGCCGCTGAAGGCAGTTGTCCTGTCGGAGCAGAAGTCGGAACTCGGCCCTCGACGTAAACAGCCGATACGGTTCATCCACCCCACGGGTGACCAAATCATCTACCAGGACGCCGAGAAAAGCCTCGTCCCGCCTGGGGATCCAGGGGTCCAACTCCTGGGCTGCGCGCGCCGCGTTGATGCCCGCGACCACACCTTGTCCAGCCGCTTCCTCATAGCCAGTCGTCCCATTGATCTGGCCCGCGAAATGGAGTCCACCCAACATCTTGAGCTCGAGCGTTCGGCTAAGTTGTTGTGGTGGAAAGAAATCGTACTCGATCGCGTACCCGGGCTGAGTCATGCGCGCGTGCTCCAACCCAGGGACGCGGCGGAGAAACTCGCGCTGAACATCGGGGGGTAGGGAGGTGGAGAGTCCGTTTACATAGAGTTCATCGGTCTCGAGACCTTCCGGCTCCAAAAACACCTGATGCGAATCCGCGTCGGGGAACTTGAGGATCTTGTCCTCGATCGACGGACAATACCGCGGCCCTTGAGAGCCGATCGCGCCCCCGTACATGGCTGAGCGCTCGAGGTTCTCTGCCACGACCTCCTTCACCTCGACCCCTGCGCGCACCAACCAGCAAGGCAAGCGCGAAAGTCCGCCCGAACGCTCCCAGTGCGAGAATCGTCCCGGTTCGGCGTCTCCGTCCTGTCGCTCCAGACGAGCGTAGTCGACGGTGCGGCCATCCACACGGGGCGGAGTTCCCGTCTTGAACCGGTCGACGCCGAGCCCGAGGCCCAGGAGCTGTTCCGCAAGAATCACCACCGGCGCGTCCCCGGCTCGGCCTGCGCCCAGCTTCTTGTCCACGCCGATCCGGATCGCCCCCCTCAAGAAAGTCCCGGCCGTCAGAATGACGCGAGAAGACTCGAACCGGGTGCCATCGGCACACACCACCCCGGAAACGCGATCCCCGTCGAGCTCCAGACGCTCGACAGTCCCCTGGTAAAATTCGAGATCTCGGACCTTCTCGAGCTCTCGCCGCACTTCCCGGGGGTATAGCCCGCGGTCGCATTGGGCTCGCGGCGCCCAGACCGCGGGGCCCTTCGAGCGATTGAGCATACGAAAATGCAGGGTGGACCGATCCGTAGCCCGACCCATGAGGCCGCCGAGCGCATCGACCTCGCGCGCGACCGTCCCCTTGGCCACGCCTCCCACCGCCGGATTGCAGGACATCTGGCCCACGCGAGCCAGGAAGCTCGTTACCAGCAACGTCTTAGCACCCGCTCGCGCCGAGGCGTTTGCCGCCTCGCATCCGGCGTGGCCCCCTCCGATCACAACTACGTCATATCGCATACGACCAAACTAGAGCCGGCCTTGGGGGTTGACCACCGGGTTATTGTCCTTGTCCGAGGCTAGCGGAACTAGCGGAACCAGATGAACCCCAGGGCACTTTCCCTACGTACGGGGGTATACCTGCCTCCACCCTACGATTGCCGACCGGAGTCGCTTGATGATAGAACTTCCCGACGTCGAGCGGATGATCGAGAGTATTGCCGGCTACACGACTGGTAAGACCATCTCGACCATTCTCATCGACGATGCCGACATAGTTGAGATTCCGCCGGAGATTGCCACCGAATACCTAGAGGACCATGCCGTCGACTCTGTCGAGCGGCACGGTCGCTATGTGGTGCTGAAATTCCGGTCCGAGTATAGCATGATGTTCGACATGGGTGACAACGGTCAGCTGCGGCTCGAGTCGCAGACGGCTCCGGCGACCGAGCGAACGAAGATCCGACTCCAGTTCGCGGCCGGTCGAGAGCTTCGGTTCTCTTCCGAGGGCTCTGAAGGCGTCGTGACCGCGGTCAAGGAGGGCGAGTTCAGCGACACCGGCGCGCTCGAAAGCCTCGGCGTCGATCCGCTCAGCGAGGAGCTCACGCCCGAGAAGTTCTCCTCCCTGGCTTCCAAGAACGCCCGGCTTACGCTCAAGGGTTTTCTGCTAAACCAGAAGGCGATCGCGGGCATCGGGAACGACTATGCCGACGAGATCTGCTTCCAAGCGGGGGTTCGACCGGACCAAAAAGTGGCGCAGTTGCTACCTGAGCAGCTCCAACAGCTTCATCGGTATCTCCGTAGAGTGCTTCGTCGGGCAACGCTTCATTGGAGCGCGGCCCATTCCGACCCGGGCTGGCTTATCAACTCTCGCGAGAAGGGAAACGCCTGTCCGCGTTGCAGCCATGCGCTGAAGTCGTTGCGCGTCACGGGCCGGAAGACGGTGATCTGCCCTCGGTGCCAAAGGGCCGCCTAACCGGGCGAGCTTCGGACTACTTGCCGACGCAGAAGCTCTTGAAGATCGTTTCCAAAACGTCTTCCACATCGGTCGCGCCGATCAACTCTTCGAGCGTGACGACGGCCGTCTGGATGTGGGTACTGGCTACCTCCGCCGGATAGCCGTCCGAAAACCCGGATCGGAACTGACGCGTCTCGGCGCGCGCCGCTTCGAGCGCCCGGACTTGTCGGGCGCGGGTCACCAGCGCGGGCTCGCCCGCAGCGCGTAGGCCGGCGAAGGAGGCCTCCACTAGTGCCTCGCGGAGCTCGGACATGCCTTGCCCCGTCACGGTCGAGGTGCGGATCAAAGCCATTGAAGGGGCGCCAGACCAGCCCTCGAACGGGTTGGTATCCGCACGGTCGAGGTCCGCCTTGGTCGACACGACACACACCGTCACGCCGAGCCCCGCCGCCTCACGGATGAGTTCCTGGTCGGCGGGCGACGCCGCAGCCCCGGCTTCGATGCACAAGAGGACGAGATCCGCTCGGTTCAGGAACCCTCTGGCGATTTCGATGCCCATCTTCTCGATCGGCTCGGCATCGGTCCGGATCCCCGCGGTATCCACCAGTCGAAACGGATAACCATCGATCGCAATATCCACCTCGATCGCGTCGCGAGTCGTCCCCGCAACCTCGGTGACGATAGCTCGTTGAAAACCTTGTAACTCGTTGAACAGGCTGGACTTACCTACGTTTGGCGCTCCCGCGATCACCGTTAGGACACCGTTCCTTAGTCGTTCGCCCTCCGGCGCTGTGGCCAGAAGTTCGTCGAGTTCGTTTTCGACGCGACGCACCAAGCTGAGGATTCGGTCCGGGGGGACCGGACCGTCATCCTCCTCCGGAAAATCGATGTCGTAGCTCAGCGCCGCCTGCAGATCCAGCAGGACCCGACGTAGCCGCTCCACCCGCTCGGACAAGACCCCACGGAGCTGGGCCATGGCGGATTGATGGTGCGCGAGGCTGGTCGAATCGATTAGATCGAGCGTCGCCTCGGCCTGGATCAGATCGAGCTTCCCGTTTAGGTAAGCCCGTTTCGTAAACTCGCCCGGCTCTGCTACGCGAGCTCCTGCGGCGCACGCCGCATCTAGCAGAAGCGCGGGCACGAGCGCGCCCCCATGACAGCTCAACTCGACGACGTGCTCGCCGGTGAAGGACGCCGGCGCCTCGAAACGGGTCGCGAGCACGCGGTCCAGCGGCCGGCCGCTCGCATCCTTCACGATCGCCAGCTTGGACTCACGCGCCTCGATGCCGTCGACGCCGAGCTTGGCCGCGATCTCCGGCGCGCGATCTCCGCTGATCCGAATGAGCGCCACACCCCCGCGACCGGGCGCGGTCGACACCGCCGCGATCGTGTCATGCCAGGGAGAGGTCATGGGGGTCAACTTACGCTCGACTCGGTTGAACGCATGGTCCCGCTCGCGTCGGTACGTTGCCCGCCATGAATCACGCTCCCTGCTCGACCGCTCACTGGGCTTCCGATTGGGCTTCCCACCGGTCCTTTCGCCGGTCTTTTCATCGGTCTTTTCGCCGGCCGTCTCGTTCTTGGCTCCTGGCGGCCGCGCTTTTCGTTGGCCCGGCGGTGCCGGAACTCTCCGCGCAGATGGATCGCGCGGACGCCGACGTGTTCGACAAGAACGGGCACCCGTTTCGAACCCCGGCCGGTTCACCGCTCGACCCCATCCACCGGATCGCCGTCGTATCCACCGACCGGGCGGGCGAGCGCAGAACCGTGGCGTTCGCCGATCTCGGCGACCGTCTGGGTTTCTGGGTCCGGCGTGACCCCACCGGAACGTTCGAGTTGGCTGGCGCCGTGCTCGGAGGCGCCCAATCGCGCTTCGATCTCGAGAGTCCCAACAACGACTTCATTGAAGTCCACTATCGCGTCGGTTTTCAGCTTCGCGCACGGATCGGGTCAGTGGCGGCGCGAGCCGAACTCTACCACGTGAGTTCGCACCTCGGCGATGAAGTTCTCGTGGCGACCGGAAGGGCTCCGATCAGCACGAGCCGAGAGGGGCTCGACCTCCTCCTACAAGGTTCGCCGATCGCAGGGCTCGTCCTCTACGGCGGGCCCGGATTGGTACTCAGGAGCACCGAGGGCTTTCGGACGTTGTCGGTGCGGGGCGGAGCGGATTGGGAATCCCCTCGAACCCGGGGGCTGCGGCCCTATGCTTCCGCGGACTTCTTCAGCTGGTCAGAGCTGGATTGGGATCCCAGCATTTCCATCGAGGCCGGATTGGCTCTGGGCACACGGACTCGGCTGGGTTTTCTCGCAGGCACTGGCCCGTCTCGGGCCGAACAGTTCTTCCGCGAGAACGAGCGCGTGTTCGGTCTGTCGGTCTCGTACCTGCGCTAGCTGGAACCCCTTCTTCCACCACTGCCAGGTCCAGACCTCTTCGAACGCTTCTTCTTCGCGCTCGAGGAGCCGCCCGACTTCCCGCCGGTCTTCTCGCCGGTCTTCTCCTCCGGACTAGGCCCGACACTCGACTTCGCCTTTTTGCGCTCTCGCGACAGATACAACTGCTGCGGCAGCGAAGCGATGTTCGAGGCGGTGTAGTAGAGGTTGAGACCGGCCGCGAACTGAGCAAACATGAACGTCATCATCACGGGCATGACGTAAGTAAAGATCTTTGTCTGCTGCGTCGCTTCCATACCTCGCTGCGCGATCCAACTCAAGAACATCATGGATCCGCCCATCAGGAACGGGACAATGTAGAGCGGATCTTTGAGCGACAGGTCGGGCAGCCACATGAACGGGACGCCGCGGAACTCGATCGTGTTCTGGAACACGAAGAACAGCGTAATCAGGATCGGAAACGGAAGAAGCATGGGGAGACAGGAGCCGAGCGGGTTTACGCCGTGCTCCTTGTACAGCTTCATCATCTCCTGCTGCAGCTTCGTCGGGTCTTCTTTGTACTTGGCTTGGACTTTCTTGAGCTCTGGCTGGATCGCCATCTGCTTCATCTGCTGCCGCATCGAAATCTGATACAACGGGAACAGGACGATCCGCGAAACCACACCAAACAGGATCAGAACCCACCCGTACCCGAGCGCGAACGACTGGTGCATCCAGAGAAGTACGGTGACGACCAAATTCCCGAACGGGCGGATAAACCACTGCAGCCAGCGCCAGCCGTAGGGGTTCACATTGTGGAGCTCTTGTCCGATCGCTTGCAGACGACCGAAGTCCTGGGGTCCGATGTAGGCGACGTACTCGAACCCGCCGCTGCCCGCCGGCACCGACAACGTGACCTCCATCTCCGCCGCGTCATCTTCGGCGACGCCTCGCACCACCACGCCCCCGAAGCCCGGTCCGGTTTCCGGCGAAACGACGGCAGCCAGCCAATACTTCGACTTCGACGCGGCCCAGCTAAAAGGCCCCCCGACAACGGGGCCCGAATCGCCTACATCGATCTTGCGCAGATCCGAACGCGCGATCGTTCCCGTTCGCTGACGCGTCACGAGCGCCATCGCGGTCACGTCTTCGCGTTCGTTCGCCTCGTTCATGGCGAGCCCGCGACCCAGACCCATCAACACCGTGTGCCCCCGGTCGCCGAGGCCACGCAGCCCACCGCTGGTTTCGATGCGGTAGTCATCGGGGTAGAACCGGTAGACGATGTCGAACGTGGCGCCACCCAGCGGCGCGGTGAACCGAAGCTCTTCGGCGCCACCCGTAACTTGGATGTCGGTCCTCGACGGCGTGAAGACCGTCTGGGCCAGAGACAGGGTGTCCTGTCCCGTTGGGATGCGGTAGGAAAGCAGCGCATCTCCGTCGCGGATCAGCTCGACGATCTCGTCTCCCCCGCGCAAACCCTCCGGAACTTCGTCGGATGCATAGCTCGCGTACTGGAGCATCGAGGCGCTGACCAACTGGGCTCCACGAGTGTCGAACCGGTACTCGTAGAGATCGGAGCGGACCGTCACGATCTGGCTCTGCGCAGCGGCGCTCACCACGGCTTGTCCCGGATCGACGCCGATCTCCGCTGGAGACCGGTCCGCGTCGGGGAGGATAGTCGGCGGCGCGTCAGGACTCGGAGTCGCACCCGAAATCGACGGCGCCCCCTGCAGGGTGGACAACGAGTCGCTGCCGAGCGTATCCGGTCCAGGGACGACTCGAGTCGGCGGGAACAAGACGTTCGACAGCACCATGACGCCGACCATCAGACCGATGGCCGCTAGAAGACGACGTTCCATTAGGCTCGCCGCCCCGGCACCGGGTCATACCCGTGATCCCCGAAGGGTCGGCAGCGCAGGAGTCGACGGCCGGCCAGAAACACCCCTCGCAAGGCCCCGTGACGCCGCACCGCTATTAGGGCGTACTCAGAACAGGATGGATTGTATCGACAGGCCGTGGGAAGCCAGGGCGATATCAGCAGTTGATATCCTCGGATCGCCGCGATGATCACCGCGCGCATAGTGCCTCCATGGGTCGCGTCAGGGACTCGCGTAGCGCTTCGTACGAGGCCTGGTACGCGGCCGGTTTCGCTCTCAATACGATGTCTACCCCCCGACCCTGCGAAAAAATCTCGGGCATCCACCCCGTACGGACGATTTCCAGCACACGACGACGGACACCATTCCGATCGACCGCGCTATGTCCGTAGCGAGGAACGATGACTGCGACACGCGGGCGTCCTAGGGGGGAGGAAATCCAGATCACGTCGACGAGGGAGCTCGTTTTTCGATGACCGCGGCGCATTGTCCGACGGATGTCGTTGGCGCGGCGCAGTCTGGCTGCGCGGGGAAGCCGGTACCCGAGGGCTGGCACCCCGAAGGGCTATCTGACCCCGCGGGCCTAGCGGCTACGCCGTTTGTTGCTGAACTCGTCACTGACGGTCAGCTTTGAACGACCCTTCCTGCGGCGTCGGGCGAGGACAGCCCGACCGGCCTTGGTCTTCATCCGGGCGCGAAATCCATGATCTTTGACGCGCTTTCGGGTGGTCGGCTTGTTGTATGTGGGCTTGCCCATCGGTCTCTTCGGAGTCTCGTGTTATCGCAGTAGTGCCGTTAAAAAGTAGCCAAGAAGTGTAGACACGCCGGTCAAAGGTGTCAAACCAGACCGGTGGGGCCGCGCCAACCGTGCGCTGGCCCGTCCTTTCGTTGACAGTGTTTGTGCCCCCATCTAGAATCACGGTCCCCTTTTTCTTGTTCCGCCAGCCGCGACGTGATGGAGCTTACTGCAACCGAAGCCTGGACAAAGATCCGCTCGTCAGCACAGGCGGTTCTACCAGAGCAGACCTATCGGACATGGCTCGCTTCAACCGAGTCTGTATCGCTCTCGGATGACACCCTCGTCGTGTCCGCCCCCACGAAGTTCGCCGTGGAGTGGGTAGAGGATAAGTACGGCGACTTGCTCCGTGACATCGCGCAGCGAGAGATGGGGTCTCCTCTACAGCTCCGCTTCGAGCACCAGGGCGGCGACGAGCGAGTCGGTTTTCCGGAGGTGGGACCGGCAATTCCAGCGGAGGGCGCGTCGGAGCTCGTGCCCGCCCCGGCGCCTAACCGCGCCCTTCCATTCTCGGTCGCGCTCAACGAGCGCTACACGTTCGATCGTTTTGTGATCGGCGGGAATAGCGCCCTAGCCTCGGCAGCCTGCGATCGGGTCGCAAAGGCGCCGGCCGCCGCCTACAACCCCCTGTTTATTTGGGGCGGCACCGGGCTGGGAAAGACCCATCTCATGCATGCGGTCGGCAACGCGATCATCCAGAACTTCCCCGAACGCCAGGTCGCGTACGTCCCGTCCGAGCAGTTCACCAACGAAATGATCGATGCCATCAAGACCGGCCAGACCGCCCAGTTCCGGGAGCGGTATCGGCGCATCGACGTTCTGCTCATCGATGACGTCCATTTCATCTCGAACAAAGAAGGCACCCAGGAAGAGTTCTTCCACACGTTCAACGCGCTCTACGACGCTCAGAAGCAAATCGTCATCACGAGCGACCGACCGCCTCAGGACATTCCGGGTCTACAAGAACGCTTGGTTTCCCGCTTCGAGTGGGGCCTCGTCACGGACATCCAACCCCCCGACCTCGAGACGCGGTCCGCAATCCTCCAGCGCAAGGCTGGTGAGGACGGCATCGACATCGGCGGCGACGTGGTGGAATACGTGGCGCGAAACCGACGAACCTCTGTTCGACAGCTCGAGGGGGCCCTGATCAAGCTTCTCGCCTTCAGTTCGCTCACGCGTCGCGAGATTACGCTAGAGATGGCCCAGGATGCCCTAGGGTCCGAGGGAGACGCGTTCGTCGATCCCGCAGCGTTCGCCTCACCGGAAGATGTCCGGGCGCAGACGGCCGAAGCGTGGAGCGTCTCGGTCGAGGCGCTCATCTCAAAGCGTCGCAATCGCTCCTATACGGTGCCGCGCCAGGTCGCGATGTACCTCATCAAAACCAACCTCGATCTGCCGTATACCGATATTGGGGCGCTATTCGGGTCGCGCGATCACTCGACGGTGATCCACTCGGTCAACAAGGTCGAGGCCGACATGGCCTCGGACTCGACGTTTCGGATGCGGGTTCGACAACTTCAGCAAGCACTGTTTCAGCGCTGAGGGGTACCCGTGTGGACAAGTCGTTGGCGTCGGGGGTTCCCGGGTACTCATCCCCTCGGCGACCCGGTTCTGTCCCCGAGGTCTCGACGGTCGCGCAGGAAAGTCCACATCGTTCGCGATGGAAAACCGAGCTACCACGGGCGGAAGCGCAGTTGTCCACATTCCAACAGGCCCTACTACTACTACGATGATAGATATATCATAGGTCGTTCCAGTAACCACGGTGGGAAACCGCATAAAGCTCTACCGGAGATGAAATGAAATTCTCGATTACACGAGAGGCCCTGCAATCAGGGCTGGCGGCGGTAGCATCGGCTGTCCCGACGCGTACCACGCTTCCCGTACTCTCTAATATCTTGATGAAGGCCGAGGGAACCGCCGTTCGGCTTTCCGGTACGGATCTCGATATATCGGTCTCATTGAGTGTGCCGGCCGATGTGTCCCAGGAAGGGGCACTGACGGTTCCCGCCAAGAAGCTCGTGGAGATCTCACGGGTTCTTGAAGACGCCCCGGTCAAGATCTCTACCGACGGGACCCAGGTGGAACTCGAGTGCGGCCGGAGCAAGTTCACGCTTTACGGCCTCGCCGAGGACGAATTTCCAGCCTTCCCGGATGTAGACTTTTCCAGCTCGTGGAAGATGTCCGCCGGAGACCTGCAAACCCTGATCGAGCGCACGAGCTTTGCGGTCTCCAACGAGGAGAGCCGCCCCATTCTCAACGGGGTGTTGTGGCAACTCCGGCCCGACGGCTCGCTCATGGTGGCGACCAACGGCCACCGCCTCGCAAAGATGCATCAAAGCAGCAACGGAGGGGCCGCTCCTCCTGAAGCGGATTTGATCATTCCGCCGAAGGCGCTCCAACAAGTACAGAAACTTTTCAAGAAGGATGCGGAACTGGAGATCGCTCGTTCCGACAACCACCTCGCGTTTCGGAGCGAAGATCGAAACGTGTATACCCGACTCATCGAGGGCCCCTACCCCAACTACGATCAGGTCATTCCGAAAGACAACGACAAGGAAGCGATCGTAAACCGGGCGGCACTCGAAGCTGCGGTCCGCCGGATGGCGGTCGTCGCCAGCGATCAGACGCATAGAGTTCGGCTGAAGTTCGACAAAGGGGCGCTCAAGTTCCGCGTCCAGACGCCGGACCTCGGCGAGGCCGAAGACGAACTCCCCTTGGACTATCAAGGCGAGACGCTCGAGATCGGATTCAACGCGACCTATCTACTCGAGATTCTTCGATACATGCCGGACGAGGATGTTCGAATGACGTTCAAAGCACCGGAACGCGCGGCCACGTTTGCACCGGCCAGCGGGGACCCGGAATACCTCTGTCTGGTGATGCCGCTTCGACTCCTCGACTGACGGAGGCCCGATGTCCACGTGTCCACATTGCGGTTACGAAAACTCGGGTGCCTCCATTTGCCCGTTGTGCGGAACGGCAACGGTGGCCCCGGGCGCGGCGCAATCGGCCGGATCGCTCGCACCGGTCGGACACGTCGGACACTGGCCGGAGTGGGAAGATTCGGCGCACAGCTTCCCGCGGAATCTGTTTCACACTTGGCGCCGGAGCGTGTTCGAGCCCACCGCGTTCTTTCGAGACGTGCCCTATGATCGACCCGCGACCCGACCGGTTCTCTACTACCTGATCATCTCGCTTGTCGCGGCGATGTTTGCCCTGTGGTGGAATGCGATATTCGCCACCGCAAACCTCGGGTTGATGAGCCAGTACATGGAGGGCTTCGATCTCGCCGGCGCGGGAGGGTCTGCAGCCGCCAGCGCGGTCCTCAACTTCTTCCTGGCACCGTTCGGAGCCGTGATCGGTCTCATCGTCTGGACCGGCATCCTGCATCTCTTCGTCCTCATGCTCGCCAAGAAACGCCGCGCCGTCGGAGCCACGGTCCGCGTCATTTCATACGCAACGGGACCCCTGATTGTCGGGATCGTCCCCTTCGTTGGCGGATTCGTCGGTAGCATCTGGAGTCTCGTCCTGACCATCATCGGGATTCGCGAAGCACATCGGACGACGACCGGCGCCGCCGCCGCCATCGTGTTACTGCCGGTCGCGTTGCTCTTCGGCCTCATTCTCGTGGTCTTTATCGTGCTGCTTGCGGCCATCGCTTCGATGGGTTTGTGACCGCAGAAAACCCTCAAGTCAGCATCGAGCGCGAGGAGTTTCAGCGCGGCCACGTTCCCGAGGGGACGCCGCCCGTGGACCCCCGTGACGCAGCCACCATCGTCGTCGCGAAACCCATCGGGGCTTCAACTATCGGGGCTTCAACCGTAGGGGCTTCGTTCGAGGTACTGCTCCTGGAACGACCCCAAGCGTCACGGTTCGCGGCGGGTGCGTTCGTTTTCCCTGGCGGTGTGGCGGACGAGGATGACGCAGACGAACAGTGGAACGAGCGGCTCCCCGCGACGGGTGAACCGGCCGCGTGTACGGCGGCCCTCCGCGAGTTGTTTGAGGAGACAGGGATTCTCCCCATCCCGAACTACGACCGCCTATCCGCGCCCGAGGTAGCAGAAGCCCGCCGGCGACTCCTGGACGGCACGCGCAGCTTCAGCGAGATCGCGCGCACCTTGGAGCTCGATTTTTCCCGCGCGCGGGTCGCCTACTTCTCGCGCTGGATCACGCCTCGCAGGCTCTCACGCCGCTACGACACACGGTTTTTTCTCCTGGTTCTGGACGAGGGTCCCGTCGACGTGAGCCTTACGGCCGAACATGACTCCGCGATCTGGAGCGACCCCAATGCTGCGCTGGAGATGTGCGGAAAAGGCGAGCTTCCCATGCTCTTTCCGACTCGAAAGACCCTGGATCGTCTGTCCGCTTTTGAATCGTTGGAAACGGCGTTCGAAGCGCTGCGCGGAAAGCTCGTCGAGCCCATCCTCGCAAAACTCGATATGCGCGGGGAACGGATTCGACCTCTGATGCCTGGCGACCCCGGGTACGAACAATCGTATTAGCGCTATGAGCTCAGAACATGTGATCGAACATGGCAGCGGTGTGGTTGCCGTCCGCGCCGACAACCCGAGCGCGCTTACCCTCACCGGAACGCAGACCTACGTCATTGGGGACGAGGCGATCGTCGTGTTGGATCCGGGCCCCCTCGATGCCGCTCACCTGGACCGCGTCGAGGAAGTCATCGCCGGGCGGCCCGTCAGCGCCGTGTGCCTGACGCACTCACACCGCGACCATACAGCGGGAGCCCAGGAGGCTGCCGACCGGTGGGGTCCCTTACGCGCCTCCGAGGAGACGCTCGATCGAGTCGGCGTGGATGGGGTTCCGCTGGCAGACGAAGACGTCATCGAACTCGGAGCCGCGTTTTCCTTCCGAGCGATCTCGACGCCGGGCCATTCCGGAGATCACCTTTGCTACTTGATCGACTCGACCCGCGACCTCTTTACCGGCGACCTCGTCCTCGGCGAGGGCAGCAGCATCATCGTGCACCCGGACGGGTCGGTGCGCGCGTACCTGTCGAGTCTGAGGCGTCTCGCCGCACTTCAGCCGGCCCGTCTCCTTCCCGGCCACGGAAGGGTGGTGACCGCCGCGGGCAAAAGGCTCGAGGCATGCCGCGTCCATCGCATCGAACGTACAAAGCACGTGCTCCGAGCGGTCAAAGGCGGGGCGAGCACCATCGAAGCGATTCGGGAAACGGTCTATTGGGAGCTCCCCGCTTCGCATCATGCCGCGGCCGAACTTTCGATCCAGGCCTACCTCGCGTACCTGCACGAGGAGGGTCACGAGGTCCCGACCGGCCTCGAGTGATGGCCCGGCTCGGCGAGCCCACACTCGATCATCCGGCGGTGGTACACGGGGAACGCCAAACGCTGTAGGTCGCTGGGCCCCGCCCAAAGCCATTGCGTCGAGGTCGAGGCTTCGCCCCGACGCCACTCGGCCTCACACACACTCAACTCGAAGAAGAAATGGGTGAACGTGTGCTTGATCGTATGGATCGGCCGGCCGACGGAGACCACGAGCCCGAATGCGCTTTCGATCTCTCTTTCGAGCCAAGCGTCCGTTGGCGCCCCTTCGTCCACCGGCAACGACACGTTGGGAAAATCCCACAAACCACCGAGTAGACCATTTCGAGGTCGTTGAACCACGAACACATCGGTCCCCTTGGCGATGATGACGGCGGCGCCTCGTCGTAGAGGTTTCTTCGGCCTCGTCTTACGCGCCGGCCGAAGCGCGATCGTGCCGCGACCAAGGGCGAGACAGACCGATGAAATCGGGCACGAGTCGCAGACAGGCCGCTTCGGGACACAGATCTCGCTGCCCAGATCCATGATCGCCTGATTGACCGCCCCAGGGCGTTCCGGGCAGACGTGTAATAACTCGCGCGCGGTTCGATCCAGCGCGGTCGGGCCGCCGTTCTCGAGGTCGAAGGCCCGGCTCAACACACGCCGCGCATTGCCATCGACCGCTGGCTCGACCGCCCCAAAAGCCAGGCTCGCGACCGCTCCGGCCGTGTAAGGGCCCACGCCCGGTAGCCCGCGGAGCCCTTCGGCGGTTCGAGGAAGCTCGCTCCCGTGATGTGCGACGATCGCCTTTGCGGCCGCGTGTAGGTTGCGGGCCCGCGCGTAGTACCCGAGCCCCTCCCACAACCTGAGGACCTCGTCCTGATCGGCCTCTGCCAGATCGACGACCGTGGGAAACCGCGCCCGGAACTTCGCGTAGTACGGACGGACCGTCTCGATCCTTGTCTGCTGAGCCATGATCTCGGCGACGAGGATAGCGAACGGATCGGCTTCCGTTCGCCAGGGGACGTCCCGGTCGCGTTGATCGAACCACGCCAGCAGGCGGTCGACCAGAACGGTCGAACGATCGGCGGTTTGTTCGCTCACACGTCGGGGTCGGGGAACACGCCATCGAAGATGTGGATGGCGGGTCCGCTCAGTCGGATTCGCTCCGCTTCGAGAAACTCCACCGACAACTCGGTACCAGAACGCGTCGTCAGGAGTACGGGACCCTCCCCCACCGCTCCGCTGTCACGGAGCGCGAAGGCGGCGGCCATGCATCCACTCCCGCAGGCGAGGGTCTCCGCCTCGACCCCCCGCTCGAAGGTTCGGATCAGAAGCGACCCCTCCGTCTGCTCCACGAGGTGCACATTCGCGCCCGCGTCGCCGAGCTCCTCCAAGTGCCGCAGCGGCCGACAGACATCATCGAACGCCTCGACCTCGATGGAATCGACGGGGAAAACGAGGTGTGGCGTGCCCATCCGGACCAACCACCCCTGCGCCGCGTCGTCTCCGAGCATCGCGGCGATCGGTCGCTCAACCGCGGCGTCGAGCGAATAGTCGAGCGAGACTCCTGCCGCGGTGACCCGAGCGAGGATTTCGTCATCATCCGTGACCAAGACATGTTCGGCTCCGACGATCCCACGATCGACCGCGTATCTGGCTGCGCACCGAGAGCCGTTGCCGCAGGTCGAGAACTCCGAACCGTCCGGGTTGATGAAACGGATTCGGACCAGCTCATCGCTGAGGCTGCGCACCAAGATCAAACCGTCGACGCCTACGCCCGTTTCACGCGAGCACATGAGTTCGGCGAGCGCCCCCGCGTCGCGTAGTCCGATCTCCTCGGCTCGAACGATGACAAAGTCGTTCCCGGCACCGCTGTACTTGCTAAAGAGAGGCATATCGCCCCTTTCGTGAGTCCCACTGACAAAAAGAAGTCGGCCGCGAGCAGAGCCCACGGCCGACTTCACAAACAACGGACCTGATTCGACGCGACGCCATTACGAAGCACCGCTACGGCTCAGGTCGGCGCACATATATAGCGCCACCGAAGAATTATCCGGTTACGCTACCTCGAGGCGATCGTTTGCCCGTGCCGAATCAGACCCGTTTCTAGACCCATCAGACACTAGATCACCTCCTTCCAAGAGTTAACGATAGGGCACCATAAGAGGGACAAATGATGCGAGCGGACGGTTGGTCCGGCAAGTTCTGCTCTCGTGCGGCCGGCTTGCTCCGCCCACGTGGACCACTCGATCTTTCCCGCCCCTTCAGACGGTTGGACTCGAAACGAGCCGATGACGGACCCAAACCTGCCGACGAGATTGGTCAGTAGCGAAGAGCGTGAAGCCACGGTGGATCGGCTTTGCACGCACTTCGCAGAGGACCACCTCGCCGAAGACGAACTCGAGCGACGGTTGGACCTGGCCTACGGCGCCAGAACCCGCGCCGATCTCATGGTTCTCGAGAGCGACCTTCCCGAGCTGGGGGTCCGTCCCGCACCGAGGGAAGTGACGGCCCCGCTGGCCGCTCCCGTCGCGCGCATCGACCCGAGCCGCGCGGTCGCGGACCGCGACTTCATCGCTTCGATCATGAGCGGCACCGAGCGCAGCGGGAGCTGGACGCCCGCGCGCACGACGACATCGATCTCGGTCATGGGCGCGGCCGAGCTGGACTTTCGAGATGTCGTTTTCGCCACCGCCGAGGTGACGGTCCGCGTCTTGGCCGTGATGGGGAGCGCGGAAATCATCGTTCCCCCCGGTGTCCGCGTGGAGTGGAACGGGATCGCGATCATGGGGGGCGTCGCCGTGGCGAACCCGGTCGATCCGCCGGGCCCCGATGCCCCCGTGATCAAAATCACGGGCCTCGTCTGTATGGGAAGCGTCGAAGTGGTCGAGCGTGAGCGAGGGGAGACGGCCAGAGAAGCGAAGAAGCGCCTGCGGGCGACCCGGAAAGCTCGTCGGAAACTCGGCCCCGGACTCGACGACCCGCTTGCTTGACGCTCACCTCGGGGCTCGGGTATTCTCCCCCCGTCTCCAGCCCTGACACGTAGAGGAAACATGTCCGATATACCTGACGCGCTTCGATATACCGCCGAACACGAGTACATCCGCGAGACCGACGAGGATCGCGTGGTCGTGGTCGGGGTTACCGACTATGCGCAGGGGGAGCTCGGCGATGTGGTCTACATCGAACTCCCCTCCCCCGGCGACGAGTTCAGCCACATGGAGCCGTTCGGGACCGTCGAGGCCGTGAAGACCGTTTCAGAGCTGTATTGCCCGGCTGCGGGCGAGATCCTCGAGATCAACGACCAACTCGAAGCGGATCCTTCGCTGGTCAACAGCGACCCCTATGGCGAGGGGTGGATGATTCGCATGCGCTTGAAGCCAGGTGCAGACTTGGACGAGCTTCTCTCTGCCGACGAGTACAGATCGGTAATTGGCGACGAGGCCTAAGACAACGCTCTCACCCCCCTTTCTAAATTATGCAGTTTGAGATGGAGCCCTCGGCCGAGTTCTCGGCCCGTCATATCGGTCCCTCTCCAGATGAGATCAAAGCGATGCTCGAGGTTGTGGGCGTCTCTTCGATCAAGACACTCGTCGAGGAGACGGTCCCTGAATCCATCCGTCTGGGCCGCGAGCTCGGCCTACCCGAAGCCGTCTCCGAGCGACGGTTCCTGGATCGCGCTGCGGACCTCGCCGCGCAGAACCAGACGTTCCGCTCGTACCTCGGTCTCGGCTATCACGGGACGATCACACCCGGGGTAATTCTGAGAAACATCTTCGAGAATCCCGGTTGGTACACGCAGTACACGCCGTATCAGGCGGAGATTGCTCAAGGTCGTTTGGAGGCGCTGCTCAATTTCCAAACAGTAGTCATCGACCTGACGGGGCTGCCGATCGCGAACGCTTCGCTGCTCGATGAAGCGACCGCCGCGGCCGAAGCCATGCTCATGCTCTACAACGATCGGGGCACCGAAGAGAAGAACACCTTTCTCGTTTCGGAAGCATGTCACCCCCAGACCATCGAGGTCGTGCAGGGACGCGCGGCGCCGCTGGCGATCGAAGTCCGCATCATCGCCCACGACAACTTCGATTTCGAGACTTGGGGAGCGAGTGTCTTCGGCGCGCTCATTCAGTATCCGACCACCGATGGCGCAGTCGTCGACTATCGTCGGTTTTGCGGTCAGATTCATGAATTCGGTGGTGGCGTTGTCGTCGCGGCAGATCTCCTCGCGTTGGCACTCCTCGCGCCGCCCGGCGAATTCGGCGCCGACATCGCAGTCGGGAATACACAGCGCTTTGGTGTGCCGATGGGGTACGGGGGACCGCACGCGGCCTACCTGGCGACGACCGAAGAATTCAAGCGAAAGCTTCCCGGTCGAATCATCGGTGTCTCGGTAGACGCGGACGGGAATCCCGCGCTTCGGATGGCGCTACAGACGCGCGAGCAGCACATCCGGAGGGAGAAAGCGACTTCGAACATCTGCACCGCGCAGGTGCTGCTGGCGATCATGGCCGGCATGTACGCGGTGTATCATGGACCGGCGGGAATCCGAGCGATCGCCGAGCGCGTCCGCAAAATGACCTGGGTTCTCTCCGAAGGGCTTCGGAAACTCGGGCATACGATCGTACACGAGCAGTTCTTCGATACGATTTCTGTCGTACCGGCCGGCACCTCCGTAGAGGACATCATGCGACGCGCGCTGTCGCTCGGAATCAACCTGCGCGACGGCGGAGACGGTACGATCGGGATCGCGCTCGACGAGACCGTGCGGGCAGAAGACCTCGACGACCTGTTCCAGATCTTTAGCGGCGGCGGTCCCAAAGGCGGGGGCGCAAAGCCGACGGCGGAATCGGTCGCTGCCGAGATCGACGAACCGTTCTACCTCCAAGACGTGGCTCGGACGAGCGACTATCTGACGCACCCGGTGTTCCAACGCTATCACTCCGAGACGGAGATGCTTCGATATATTCACCGTCTCGAGACGCGCGACCTGTCGCTCAACACGAGCATGATTCCGCTCGGTTCGTGCACCATGAAGTTGAACGCGACGTCCGAGATGATTCCGGTCACGTGGCCCGGTTTCGGTTCGCTACACCCCTTCGCCCCCGTCGAGCAGGCCGCTGGCTATCAGCAGGTCTTCGAAGAGATCGAAGGCTGGCTCTGCGAGATCAGCGGCTTTCATTCCTGTTCTCTGCAACCCAATTCGGGCGCGCAGGGCGAGTACACCGGCCTCCTCGTCATCGCGGCGCGGCACCGTGACAAGGGAGAAGGCCACCGCAACATCTGTCTCATCCCGTCCTCCGCGCACGGGACGAACCCCGCCAGCGCGGTCATGGCGGGGATGAAGGTCGTGGTCGTGAAGTGCGATGAGAACGGCAACATCGACATCGATGACCTGAGAGCCAAAGCCGCCGAACACGCCGCTAATCTGGCTGCGATCATGGTGACGTATCCTTCGACCCATGGGGTGTTCGAGTCGGCGATTCGCGAGGTGACCGAGCTTGTCCACCAAGCCGGCGGCCTGGTGTATCTAGACGGCGCCAATCTCAATGCCCAAGTGGGTCTGTGTCGCCCGGGCGACTACGGTGCCGATGTGATCCACATCAACCTTCACAAAACGTTTGCGATTCCGCATGGCGGTGGCGGTCCAGGCATGGGTCCGATCTGCGTGACGGAGGAGCTCGCTCCGTTCTTGCCCAGCCATCCCGTCGTGAAGGTGGGGGGCGAAAAGGCGATTCCAGCCGTGTCGGCGGCGCCATGGGGAAGCGCATCCATCATCCTCATCTCGTGGGCTTATATCTCCATGCTCGGTCAGCGTGGGGTGCGGGAGGCCACGGAAGCGGCGGTGCTGAACGCGAACTACATGGCGACCCGTCTCAGCAAGCACTTCGACGTCCTGTACCGCGGCGAGCACGGCCGTGTCGCGCATGAGTTCATCTTGGATCTTCGTCCGCTCAAGAAGGAAACCGGCATCAGCGACGAGGACGTGGCAAAACGATTGATGGACTATGGATTTCACGCGCCGACGATGTCGTTCCCCGTGGCCGGTACCATCATGATCGAACCGACCGAGAGCGAAGCGAAGTTCGAACTCGATCGCTTGTGCGACGCGTTGATCTCGATCCGCGCCGAGATCCAACAGATCGAGATCGGCCTCTCGGACAAGACCGACAACGTCCTGAAGAACGCGCCTCACACGGCCGCAATGGTGACCGTCGATGAATGGGATCATTCATACACGAGACAACAGGCCGCCTACCCCGTGGCGTGGACGCGTGAGTCGAAGTTCTGGCCGCCCGTCCGTCGGGTGAACAATGCGCACGGCGACCGAAACCTGGTTTGCGCGTGCCCGCCGATCGAAAGCTACGAGACCACCGAGGTGAGCTGAGCCATGGCGCGACTGATCTTTCACGGCCACAGCTGCTTTGAATTTCTGACGGATGATGACACGCGCATCCTCATCGATCCGTTCCTGACCGGAAACCCCGTAGCGGACGTCGGCCCAGAGTTCTTCAAGGATGGCCTCGATTATCTACTGCTCACGCACGGGCACGGTGATCACATTGGCGACACCTGGGACATTCTCGACGCGACCGACGCCCAGCTGATCGCGACATATGAGATCGTCTCGTACGCGAGTGACGTAAAAGGCGTCGAGAACGCGCACCCGATGCACATTGGGGGCGGCTTCGATTTCCCGTTCGGGCGCGTGAAATTCACCATCGCGCACCACGGCGGGAAGGTCGACGGAAAAGGTGCCGAGGGATACACCACGACTCCGGCCGGCATCGTGCTCACGCTCGATGGCACGCGCGTCTACCACGCGGGTGACACCGCCCTTACCAAGGACATGGAGTTGCTCCGGGGCGAAGTCGACGTGGCGATTGTCCCCATTGGAGACAACTTCACCATGGGGCCCGAGGACGCCGGGCGCGCGATCGAGATGATCCAACCGAAGATTGCCATCCCGATGCATTGCGGCACGTGGGAGATGATCGCCGTGGACCCGGCGCGTTTCGTCCACGCCGTGGGCGCAGCGGCCGAGGTCGAGATTCTCGAACCGGGCGGCGAGCTCGAGTTGTGACCCCCGACCGTGCCGAGGCGCACGATCTCCTACTGATCGACTACGCCGTTGCGGACGGCGCGACGAATATGGCTCGAGACCGCGCCCTCATGAAGCTCGTCGGCCCCGGCCAGATCGCGCTCCGGTTCTACGGTTGGGAGCCGTGGTGTCTTTCGCTCGGTCGCAATCAACCCACGCCCGATCAACTGCTGGGTCGTCCACGGTCTGAGCTCGAGATGGGGGTCGACGTGGTTCGTAGACCCACGGGCGGACGGTCCGTCTATCA
>JAJCZV010000212.1 GCA_029262175.1 Gemmatimonadota bacterium | reverse complement strand
AAACGCCACACCTCTGATACAGTCGTTGATTCTGTCGAACGCGATCTCGCGCTCGCTTTGGGCCACATTCGTCCGGTTCGACAACTTCATGGATGGTTGCGCCGCGATTTGCTTCAAGTTGAGTGTTACATCGAAACCGAGATCATTCAGCGTGAACCGCGCATCCCGGTCTATGCTGATCGACGAATTGCCGAGCGAGATATGCTGCGAGCAAGGTTGCTTGCTATTGGGCAGGAGAGAAGGCGGCTGGCGCTGATGGAGGTGGAGAAGTTGCAAGCGCTGCACGATCGGTTAATGGTGCTAATGAATCGGAACTATAGTTTGAGCGGGCAGTAGCCGTCGTCGCAAAGGCTAGTCTTTGCGATACTCAGAAAAACGTGTTGATCTTGGCATCCTTCGGATTCAACCCTAGCCCCTCGAGAATCCCTTGCGCGCTGGACGCCATCCTCGATCTCATTTTCCTATCTTCGTGAACTCGACTCAATCCAAGACTAGCTACCCCTATGCCCTTTCTTGCTGAAACCGCACGAGCGTACTTGCGCGCCAACTCAAATGCGGTCTGCGCCAGCTTCCGCCTTCCAAGACGTTCATGTATTCGGGCTCGAATAAAGTAGCTCTTGGCTTGCCCGAGCACATCGTTCTTTTGCCTGTAGATTAAAAGGGCCGCTCGAATATCTTCGAGGCACCGTCGATGGGAAAAGCACTCATTGTGGAAAACACAGAGCATGGCTTGCAGATTGTAGCTCATAGCTACTTCACGCGAATTGGATCCAAACTGTTTCTTGAGTGACATCGAGTCTGAAAGGTAGCTTTGGGCAAGTTTGGGCCTGCCAAGTTGACCATGAACTGCCCCTTGGAAGGCATAGCCGATAGACAGTCTCTGCAGGTCACCTATCCTGCGTAGCGGTCGGATAGCTCGAGTGCAGTTCGCGAGCGCTTCACGCAAGTGTCCTTGATCCTGCAACACTCGCGCAAGCTGAAAGCTTGCGCTCGCTACACCGTGAACATCTTGCCTCTTTTGAGAATCTCTTAATGCGCGTCGATAGTATTTCTTGGCGGCGGTATAATTTCCACGATCAAATTCGCAGTTTCCGATATTATGTAGAATCTGCCCGTTCAGTTTGGAACCGGGGAGATCGCGGATTTCCAGAGCTCGCTTCAATCGCCGGATGGCTATTGGGTATTGACCCATATTGGCCGAGTCCTCTGCAAGTCGAACTTTGGCGAGCTTAGCAAATCTGACGGCTGAGCTAGTTTTCAATTTTGCGCGTGCATTGTTTTCAAGTAGTGGTTTTGCCATTTGATTCATACCGAGGCACAACAAGAGCTCTGCGGAGAATGCTTGCTTAACGTGCCGATCTAAGTCTAAATGCGCGGTCCAAGTATTTAGTTGTTTCGCCACCCAATCCTCGTTCGTGTTCGCCGTGTGTGGAGCGGACAAGCGAAATCCCTGCAATCGGGCGATTTCGCACAAAATAGCACCCGTATTGCCTCTAATTACGATGACGCTGGCTTCCTGCCGAGGCCCTCGTGCCAGAGCGCCCAGCAAGCGTCGTACGCGATCAGGAAGCGATGAATCGTTCGGACCTAGGAGCAATCGTGCGGGAGTTTCGGAATGGTGAATCCAGATGATGTCTTGCGAAGACGGCGTTTTCTTGAGCAGAGGCACAATATCAAAGTCGTCGCTGCCAGAATAGCCGGCAACGAGCAGCGGGCTCGTGGTTAGCACCTGCTTCAAATACTGCAACCTGAAGCGATCGAACAAGAAACCCTCGCCACCCCGGCCAACAGCCGACAACGTCGCGCGAATCGAACGATACGACTTACGGCCGTGTTTGTCGCGAACGCTTCCGTGTATCTTGCCAAGTGCCGGTCGGCCGTCCCAAGTCGAATAGTCCTTTGTGTGAACAAGAACCGGCGAAGGGGTCCGTCTCGCATCCTCAATCGATGTATCAAAGTTGCACGTGATCACATGCCATCCCTTCTCAAGCAGCCGCGCGCAAGCTTTGTGACTGAGATTTGGTGGTCGTTGAGTGCTGAAGAAATCTAGGCAGCCGAGATCACTGTCAACTACGTTCTGAATGATAGATAGGAGGGCTTCGAATCGCAGCGAATCGGTCTGTCTCTCGGTGTCGATCGCGCGCCGGAATACTGAGTGGAGTTGTGGAATCCCAAGTCGTTGGATTAACATCTCCATGAGTGATGCTGTGCTTGGCATCGCAGTTGGAGGGTCAATACTGATCCCGGCTCCGGTGAGTAGAGTGAATTTTTCGAATTGAGAAAGGAAATTCGAGATTCTACTAGGAATTCGTTGCATTGGCGCTGGACTTTCGATGATCAACGGCTCCTGAATGGGAAGTGGCGAGTTACAAGTGGATCCACATATCATGTACCGAACAGTAGTTTCCTCCTGCAGCACTGCTGGCCATTGTGATCGTATGTCAAGCAAGAACGATCGCGAAAGAATTCTCAGGGCTCTGTGGTCAACGCAATCATATACTCGCTGCGGGCTACCGTCCAAACGGGAAGCAGTACGACGGCTTGCGCCTTTCGAGGCGTTGCATGCGTATGTCACTCAATGATTCCGCGCATCTCAGTCGAACCCCTTAATTCTCCACTCCTGTTCCTCCACGATGGAAATCGAACGCCTCGCCCGTAAACTCGAACCGCTTGCTCCGAAACACGTTGCCCGTTGGCGGAAAGCCCGTGAATCCGTCGATCCCCTCACACGCTCCCTCTTGGATAGGCAACTCATCAATAATGCCCATGGAAAACTCGGCAAGACAGACATGAGGACGCTTCTTTCCCTCCCGCCTGAGCGCCGAATATGCGGAGCGATCGACCGCGACCCTGCTGACATTTACGACGGCATCTACACGCAGCGCGGTGACATGGAGAATCGGATCAAGGAGCAACAGCTATACTTGTACGCCGACCGCACGAGTTGTAGTCGGTTTGTGGCCAACCAGTTCCGACTGT
>JAJCZV010000211.1 GCA_029262175.1 Gemmatimonadota bacterium | reverse complement strand
CCTGCGGTCGACGGAGCCCGACCCGCAGGCGAGCGGCCGTCGCGAGGTCCCCCTCACACCCCGTCACTCCGTCGGGATCGTGGGGGCGTTCGAAGAAGAGGGCCGGGGTCGCATCGGCCTCGAGATCTACTACACCGGACTCCAGGAGCTAGACGACAATCCGTACCGGGATCGCTCCGAGCCGCACCTCATTCTCGGCTTACTCGTGGACCGGCGGTTCGGCCGCTTCCGCCTGTTCCTGAACGCCGAGAACATCCTGGACACCCGGCAGACACGAACGGATCCGCTGTTCCGCCCCAGTCAAACCCTGGAAGGTCGGTGGATCACGGATGTGTGGGCCCCGCTGGAAGGCCGGTCGTTCAACGGAGGTGTGTGGATCAGCTTCTAGAGCCGACGGGCCCGGTAGGAACTCGTCACCTTTCTCGTCCGCCGGCCGGTTGCGGCGTTGCGCGTGAACGAGACCCGCACATCTTGAGTCATGTCTGACCCGACCGAATCGAGCGACCAGACACACGCTCCGCACCAGCGGTGGTTCGCCGAGTTGAAGCGGCGAAAAGTCTTCCGGGTGATCGCCGGCTATGGCGCGGCGGCGTTCGTGGTCCTCGAGGCGGCAGACGTGATCTTCCCCGCCATCCCGCTGCCAGACTGGACCATCAGCCTGGTCCTCTACCTGCTGCTCGGCGGCTTCCCGATCGCGATCGCGGTCGCGTGGGTGTTCGAGGTGACGCCCGAGGGCGTGCGGCGGACGGTGGCTGCCGCGCCGGGGGAGATCGACTCGATCGTCGGCGCCCCGGTCCGGACCCGATGGCCGGCCGGCGTGCTGGCCCTGGGAGGGATGGCGCTTCTTGCCGCCGCCTTCTTCGGAGGTAGGCGGTCGACCGCGGGTCCCTCCGACGAGGCGACGTCGTCGGAAGCTGCGGCTGGCCCGGCCATCGCCTATCTGGATCTGGCCGACGACCCCCGGCCGGCCATCGCCGTGCTTCCCTTCGAGGACATGAGCCCGGATGGCGACCAGGAATATTTCAGCGATGGCATCTCCGAGGAAGTTCGTACGGTACTGTCGAGGGTTCGCGATATCCGAGTTGCGGCCAGGCAGTCGGCCTTCGCCTACAGAGATCGGAACCTCGATGTGCGTCAGGTGGCCGCGGAACTCGGCGTGCCGTACTTGCTCGATGGAACGGTCAGAAAGGATGGGGCGCAGCTGCGGATCACCGCCGAACTCATTAGCGCATCGGACGGCTTTCCGGTGTGGTCAGACACGTATGATCGCCAGCTCGAGAACGTGTTCGTCATCCAGACGGAGATTGCCGAAGCGATCGCCGAGGCACTCCGCGTCTCGCTCGGACTGAGCAGAGATGAGCTCGTGTTCCCCACGCTCGACATGGGCGCCCACGATCTTTATTTGACCGGGCGGGCGGCCATGAGTCGAAGAGGTGCCGGTGTCGCAGAGGCCATTCGGCTGTTCGAGGCCGCCGTCGCGAGAGACTCCATGTGGTCGCCTGCTTGGGCAGGATTGGCGGAGGCGAACGCGATACGTCCCCTATATACGGGCCTCGGGGGCGAGTCGACGGATTCTCTCGTGTGGGCTCGTAGTTTCGAAGACGCCGAGGATGCGGCCCGTCGCGCACTCGAATTGGACCCACGGAACGCGTCGGCCAGAGTGGCGCTCGGTAGCGTCCACGCTCACCGGTGGGAGTGGGCGGACGGTGAGCGGGAGCTCCTCCAGGCGCTAGCCATCGACCCCGATAACCACGAGGCACATACGCAGTACGCCGAGCTACTCTGGGGTATGGGTCGTCTCGACGAGTCCCTGAGGGAAAGCGGCCGGGCGCTCGCCCTCGATCGGACGCCCATCAGGCTCGATATACACGGCTTCAATCTCTACATGAACGGTCGTCTCGATGAGTCGGAGGCGATGTTGGAAGAGGGAATCGCCATGGATACGGCGGGGGACGTTCACTTCCTTCGCGGCATCCTCGCGAATCAGATGCTGCTCGACGGCCGATATCGGCAGGCGCTCGACCGGTTCGCCGATTACATGCCCGACCGAGAGGGCTTCCTCATGATGGGCGCGGCTCTCGAAGCCCGCGATACGTCCCTCCTCCCCGAGAGCGCCGGACGCGGGTTTGCTCAAACGCTCGTGTTGCTCGGCGAATCCGAACGCGCGTTGGACGTACTAGAAGACATGGTGTTCGCGATGCCGTTCAGGGTGCCCTACGACATCTGGGACCCCGCCCTGGCGCCGATCTGGGATTCGCCTCGGTTCCAAAACGTGATCCTGCCCAGGGTGCGACTCGAGGGGGCGAAAGCCAGGTTCGCGTCCAGCGGCGAGCGCTGACCTCATCGAGCGCAGTCACGATCTAGCAGATGAACCCGAGCCCGCTCACGTACTGAGGCTCACGTACTGAGGCGCACGCCCTTCTCGACTACGATCTCGCCGCCCTTCATGACGAACGTGGCGCGCTGGAGCTCCGTGATGTCTTCGAGCGGATCCCCGTCGACACCAACGATATCCGCCCAGCGGCCGGGGGTAATCGTCCCGACGTCGTCC
>JAJCZV010000210.1 GCA_029262175.1 Gemmatimonadota bacterium | reverse complement strand
ATATTGCCTATCTATCATAAGCGGCTTATGTTATAGCATGGCCGACACGATCAAAGAATACCTGGCTGAAATCGGGCGCCGAGGGGGACAGAAGAGCCGCCGGACGCTCGATCCCGAGGTCGCGCGCGACATGGTGCGAGTGCGCGAGGCACGTCGAGCGTACCGGAGGTTCCGCACGTCTTGCTTCTGGTCCTACCGTCCAGACCTCGTGATCGGGTCAGATGATGTCGAGTGGGTCGCCGAGACACTGATGCGCAACGGCAATCGAGAGGCGTGGTTCGTCGGGCGGCGTTTGTGCCGCTAACGGATTTGCAGCGCCAAGTGCTTGCGTTACTCGCCCAGACGCGCGCCCCAGACAGCTATTTGGCGGGCGGAGCCGCGCTCCACTTTGCGCCCAACTCCCTGCGATACAGCGACGATCTAGACTTCTTCCATGACTCCGCCGAGCGTGTAGCATCCGCCTATGCGGAGGACGAGCCGCTTCTCGCCGGCGCGGGCTTCGATCTCGACGTGCAGATCAGTCAGCCCGGTTTCATTCGGGCGGTCGTATCCAGAGACGCAGAGTCGACCCGAATCGATTGGGCTCATGACTCAGCGTGGCGATTCATGCCGCCGATTCGCGATGAATTGGGCGGGTTCGTGCTTCACCCGATCGACCTCGCGATCAACAAGACCCTCGCCCTCGCCGGGAGGGACGAACCCCGCGATTTCGTGGATATCCTGTTCGTTCACGAGCAGGTGCTTCCGCTCAGCGCGCTCGTGTGGGCGGCGGTAGGGAAGGACCCGGGATTTACGCCCCTATCCCTCGTGGAGCTGCTCCGTAGGAGAGGCCGACACCGACCCGAGGACGTGGCCCGTTTGAACCTTGCCGTGCCGTACGACCCAGCGAGAAGCAAGGCGTTGTGGACGGAGGCCCTCGAGGACGCGGAGGCTTTTGCGCGCTCGGGTCCGACCGACGAGGTGGGCTGCCTCTACTACTCGTCGGAAACGGGGGACTTCGCCGCGCCTAACCGAGAGACCGACCTCGATACCGCTGGGCTCGTCCCACACTTCGGCTCTCCGGGGGGGGTGCTGCCGAGGATCTCAGAAGCATAATTGACGCTGCGGACGTCTCCGCGGAGACGTCTCGGTGCCTCTCCACCCCCCGACCGGGGCTCGTCATCTTGACCGCAGACTCCGGCGACGTAGCTTGCCCGTCCACGCTCGGGGCGTGGCGCAGCCCGGTAGCGCGCCTGAATGGGGTTCACGAGGTCGCGAGTTCGAACCGAGTCGAACGAAGTGAGCGAGCTCGGCGGATCGTGAAACGATCCTAGCCAATCTCGCCGCCCCGATTAGCGAAAGCCCACGGATAAAGTGGGCTTTCGCGCATCCACGTCGAGTGCTTGATTGGCACGCGTGCGTCAACCACCGAGGCAGGCCTCGGACGCCACGATTCGCTGCTCCTCGGTAGAGGTACTTAGCGCTTTCGGGGAAGGAACGCGCGTCCGCGCGCGGCTGCCTGAACGGCTACCGGAGTCTCAGACGCGGTATCAAGAGGAGCGGCTGCTGGTTCACCCCGTCTCAGGCTCCAACGTAGACTTGCGACCCTAGCTCGCGTGGAAGCCCGATCATGGGGTCTAGCTCTTGGTGGCGGTCCTGTGACTGCGGGCAGCCGCCAGCCGGAAAACGGTTAACGGGTCAACCAGCCGTAGCTACGGTTTGGCTACGTGATCGAAGCTGGCGCGGAACAGCTCGAGGACAGCATCTCGATCTTGGCGGAGGGAACTGGAAAGCACGACGTATCCCTTCTTTACCCGTCCTCCATCGAAATACCGCAGCGGTTGAGCGCCCCCGGTGGTCAGGAGATCGTTGCAGGTGTCTCGGGGGAGCTTGAGGGCCAGACCGGCCGGGGAGAGTGACGCGCAGATAGCGCCGTCCACATACAATGCGGCTCCGCTGAAGAAGTGTCGCGACTCTAGCTTGCGCGGTGTTTGCACTGGCAGAGCGAGAGCGTCCACCAATTCGCCCAGTTCTTGCAAGTACGGTTCGGCCAATCGACGTAACCTCCAGATACTGGTGGGCATTCTAACGGACCGTGTCGGACTCGGTTCGGCCCTCGTCGCTCGCCTCACACCTGTGGCGAAGGCGAATGGGATCCAAGCGCTCGTCGCCGACACCATGTCGAGCAACTTCCGAATGCTGGCGGTCTTCCGAAACAGTGGCTTGCTGAGCAGCAGCGTCTCCGCCGGCATCACGGAGGTGCGCCTCGAGCTCCAGCCTCCACTTGAGCCCGCCTCCGAACGCCGATTGCTCGGCGCTAAGGCGACGCGCTCGAGCAATCCATTACGCACTAGAAGACGTCTCGCCCGGGGAAGTCGGCGAACATCTTGGTCACGGCCTCGCGTATCCGATTGCGGATCCAGGCCGGCTCTTGGCGCTCGACTACGCCGAAGGCCGTGCCGCGCCACAGCAAGGCGTCGTCTGAAGCCCTGAGGATATCGATGACGAGTGCCCCTTGCGTGTACGTGTATTCTCGTTTTTGCTCAGTACGCGTTTCTTCGTGGTAACTCGTGATCGTCTCATATTGCTCGCTGGCAACCATGTGAAAATCTACAAGCACTTCTGCGTCCGTGGCCGGCACAAGGTTGAAACCGTGACCGCCTAGCGCGGCGTCAACCGCGTCGTGGATCGTCTGTTCTACGAAGTCTCCCTGGAGAGCCGGATAGTCGTCCCCCGGGAGGGTCCCCTGCCCCCACGCGTACGTTCCGTTTTGAGAGATCGGGCCGGGTTGGATCAGTTCGCTGTGTACGTTCATCGTTGAACATGCGCCAAGCCCCAAGAGCAGTGGGGCAGACACGAGGAGTCGCGTCACGATCCTCGCCTGCCGCGCCCGGATCCCGTCCCTGCGTTGAACTCGTCTATCGTCGTACATGGGGTTCCACCCTCTCCCGCATCAGGTCGTTTTCAGCTCTTCTCTCACTTACTAGTGACCAGGCCGGGAGCGGAAGTTCCCGAACTCCCAGGCTCCTTGGCCCGTGTGCTGATTGGGGAGAGCGTGTATGCGTGACGTTGCGTGAAGACTCGATGCGCGACGATCTCCGAAGCTCCCTCGCGCAGGCTTGCGGCGCCCCCATCTGACCGAGTGAAGCCTCCCCAGGCGTCAAGCATTGTCACCGGCCCGGGAACCCCACGTACCTGACCCGTCACCAAACAGGATACGCGCAGGCTACCACGGTCTCGCGACACGCAACCGAGCTGTTGGGCCAGGCCGGCCCCGGCAGCACCGAGTCTTCAAGGAGCCCAAAGAAATGACTCCACGGCAATATCGCGAGGAAGGTCCCGGTGGTCACCGTCCGGGAGAGAGAGACATTGATGTCTTCGGCCTCACGGACATCGGTTGCGTGCGCGATGAGAATCAGGACCAGTTTCTCGTGGCTTCCTTTCATCGGGCGATGAGGGTCCTGGGGACCAGCCTGCCCGAGAGTCGAATGAGTATCGGTGAAAGCGAATCGATCTCGCTGATGATGATGGTGGCGGACGGGGCTGGGGGACACGCGGGCGGGCGTCGAGCGAGTGAGCTGGCCACGCAAGCCATAGCGCACTACGTGTCGACCACGGCCAAGGCCTGTCTCAAGCCTGACGCGACCTTCGGGGAAGCGTTCCTCGAGGAGCTAGAGACAGCGGTCGACCAGTGTCACGAAGCTGTCTGCGTGCAAGGAAAGCGCGAACCCCACTTCGCAGGGATGGCTACCACGCTCACGCTCGTGTCCGTGGTATGGCCGTGGGCGAACATCATTCAGGTTGGGGACAGCCGATGCTATCTCCATCGCGGACAGGACCTGCAGCAGCTGACAACAGACCAGACGCTCGCGCAGCGACTTGTCGATCAGGGGATCCCAAAAGAAGAAGTTGACGGCTCGCGACTGAACCACGTGTTGTCGAGCGCGATCGGTGGTCAGCTGTCGCCGGTCACGACACAGGTGCGACTGGAGCCGGAAGATCGGCTTCTGCTTTGTACCGATGGTCTGACGAACCACCTGACGGACCGAGAAATACGACACGTCTTAGGTGTCGGAACAGACTCCGAGCAGATGTGCCACACGCTCGTCGACCGAGCCATCGAGGCTGGGGGCACCGACAACGTCACCGTTGTTATCGGACAATTGCGGCCCGAACACTGACAGCAACGTCGCCGCGAGCCGCCTCCGACCTGGGCGTGCAAGTCTCTCCAGGGGGCTTCAGAGGTCGGCAGACCCGGGAACCCGGATCTCGCTTCATGTCACCTAAGGGTGTGGGAAGTTGACAATGAACCGTACGAGGTCCCGCGAGGCTCGTGACATTAGGCGTGGTGGGACCCACCTACGTAGTGGGGGACAACATGAAAGCAAGGACGATGGGAGCGTTGACCTTAGCAGTGACGGCGCTCGCGGCCGTCGCGCCGCTCCAGGCACAGGGTTCGCGCCGAGGGACTGGGACCGAACCCAACCTCGACGAGCGAGTCACCATGCTCACGGAACGTCTTGAACTCACCGAGGCGCAGGCGCTCTCGGTTCGCGAGATCATCGAGACGCAGGCCGGGAAGCACCGCGGGATGTCCAGGGCTGGAGAAGGACCCGCCGGCCGGGCGGAGAGGCATGCCGCGATGCAGGAGATCCGGGCGGAAACGATGAAGCGGTTCGGCGAGGTGCTAAGCGAAGAGCAGTTCCTGGAGTTTCAGGAGGTCCAGGAGGAGACGCACCTTAGGAAAGGGTCTCCACCAAGCGACTGAACCATCTGCGTGCTACCCGGGCAACTTGGCCCGGGTGGCATCGGGTGCGAGCGCAGTTTTGTGACCAGCTTCATGAAGCGTGGCGTTCAGAGTCGTACGGCCGAGCCGGGAGGTCTCACCATCAACCCGTCTATCGATCACTCACTGAATTCGTATGTGATGTCGGCAACCGTCCCCTTCCACACGCAGGCCCACTCTCCGTTCACATACCACCCCACCTCGCCCTCGGTGGGAACGCGGACACCATCGATGAGGCGGTAGTTCCGGAAGTGTCCCTCCCACGGCCTTTCGTCGTAGCCATCTGGAAACGAGCCCCAACGAGCTGAAGTATATACCGCGGTGATTTCAGGGTCTCCAAAACGGAACTCCAAGGACACTTCCAGATCGCCGACGGACAAGGTGGCGAGCGCGGCGGAGTCATCGATGGCACGCCAATGCAGATGCTCGCTCGGACGGAGAGCGCTCGGATACCAGGCCGCTTCCGCCAGAAAACGGTGTAGGGCGCCAGAGTTCATCTCCGGAGTGCCCCCGTCGGACGCGATCGGGAACGCTGCCCAAAGAGCGATCTGCCCCGAGCCGGCGCCTGCGACAAAGGCATCGCGGACTGCGAGATGAACCAGCAGTGCAATCGTAACCCGCGCGTTCCAGACGAACCCGGGTGCATGGGGCGCGACGACCTGGTCGGCTTCGAAACTCATCCAGCGGTCGGTGTCGGTACCGGTGCGCAGAGTACCCCTCTGCTTGAGGCGCGCACCATGAATCTCCCGCCCCTCCGGCAGCGCCCAGCCCAAATACTTCATCACAGGCGCCGGGACATCCGTCGACCTAGCGTCTGCCCTAGAGCGGATTGAGCGAGGCCGGGCGGATCCGACCAACCGATCCACGAGATCGTCGGCTCCTCGTTGCTGGAATCGCGCCCCCACGCTGATCGCGAGCGGTAGACCGACGACCAAGACCCCGACCAAAGCGAGCCACACATTGGTAGCCATGCCTCTCCCATCATCTCGTGGCGTGCGTTCCCTCGCACGAACCCGACGCATCGGTAAGGGAGCGACTTCTGGAGATACGGTTCAAAGATGTCCCAGTCGAGCGAGACACTTCGCCCCATCGCTCGGGTTTCCTCAGTGCCAGGGTGCCCCGTTGAAGCACTTCTCGCTCGAGCGGTGAAGAGCCGCCAGCTCAACTGCTGCGTCGCATCGCGCCCCTTCTTGAGCCGTCCTGGTCGCCTGGACCAGGCCGTGCCTCTAGTCCCTCCGCATGTCGAGCCGGCGCCCGCCCTTACGAGGGAACCTCGCACCGTCTTCCTGGCACCAACGAAGTAGGCCCATCTCACGAGCGGGTCACAGCGACCCGAGAACCGAAGTAGAGGAAACCATGTCAAACGAGACCACGACGAACAGTGCAACGATACCAGAACAGAACGGCTCCCTAGGGACGACCCCGGGACTCAACGGTCTTCCACGACTCAACGAACCTGCGCCCTATTTCGAAGCGAAGACGACGAGTGGTGGCCGGAAGCTCACCGATTACAAGGGCAAGTACTTGGTGCTCTTCTCACACCCGGCGGACTTCACACCGGTCTGCACGACGGAGTTCGTCGCCTTCGCAAATCACTATGACGACTTCCAGGAGCTCGATGCAGAGCTGCTGGGCCTATCCATAGACAGCAACTTCGCGCACCTGGCCTGGCTCCGGAATATGGAGGAGAAGCTCGACGTAACGATCCCATTCCCGATCATCGAGGATCTCTCGATGACGATCGCGAACGCCTATGGGATGATCCATCCGAGTTCGAGCGAAACGTCAGCGGTACGTGCCGTATTCGTGATCGACCGCGAGGGCATCCTACGCGCAATGATCTACTACCCGAAGGACAACGGTCGTTCGATTTCAGAAATCCTCCGGCTTATTCGCGCGCTCCAAACCACGGACGAGTACAAGGTCGCGACGCCGGAGGGCTGGACGCCGGGCGAGAAGGTCATCGTGCCTCCGCCAGCCACATCAGCCGAAGCGTCGAAGCGCATGGGCGAGGCGGACGCTGCCAACTACGAGTGCGTGGATTGGTACCTCTGCAAGAAGGACCTGCCCGAAGCAGCCGTGAAGCAAACCGAACTCCAGAAAGCCTGATAGAGCCATGAAACGAACACAGCTGAAGAGCGCCCTAAAGGGGGGCGTGGCCGTTGTGGCGGTCCTGTTCCTGATCATCCAGTTCGTGCCGGTCGACCGGACCAACCCTCCGGTGGGCGCCGAGGTGGTTGCCCCCGCTGAAGTCATCTCGGTGCTGCGTCAGTCCTGCTACGACTGCCATTCGAACGAAACGACGTGGCCCCTGTATAGCCGGATCGCGCCCGCATCGTGGCTCGTGGCCAAGGACGTTCGGGAGGGTCGAGAGGCCGTGAACTACTCGACGTGGGGACGA
>JAJCZV010000209.1 GCA_029262175.1 Gemmatimonadota bacterium | reverse complement strand
ACGAGCCACTCCTCCCGAACGCCGGCTGGCTGTGGAGATCAAATGACCAGCGTCCTCCCCACCGACGTCACCCAACAGTCCGATCGCGTCGCACAAAGCGTGACCTACATCATCGGCACCTACCCACTGCTGACCACGACGTTCATCGACCGCGAGATCCGCGCCATCCGGGCCCGGGGCACGTCGGTCGAGGTCGTGTCGCTACGCCAACCCACCCACGAGCTGTCGCCCGAACAGGCCGGTCTGGCCAAGGACACCACCTACATACGGCCGGTGAAGCTGAGCGCTCTCGTGCGCCACCATGTCCGCTTCGCCCTTCGCCGGCCGATTCGCTATGCGTCGACGCTCCTGCGCCTCGCCATGGGCCGAGGCCAGTCCATGCGGGATCGAGCCCGCACGATCGGCCACTTCGGCCTCGGCGTGCACGTTGCCGGCCAGATTCTTGATGGTGGGACCCCCGACCGGCTCCACGCCCACTTCATCGACCGGGCCGCGGTCGTGTCGCTCGTGGCCGCCCGCCTCCTCGATGTGCCCTACAGCGTCACCGCCCACGCCAGCGACATCTACGTCTCGCCGGTCTTGCTCAACGCCAAGATCGAGGGGGCCGACTTCGTCGTGACCTGCACCGGCTACAACGAGTCACATCTTGTCCGCGAGTTCGAGGCCGCCGACGGCAAGGTCACGCGCATCTATCACGGACTCGACCTCGACCGTTATGTCCCCGGCGAAGAGCACGGCTCACCTCGACCAACGGTCCTTGCTGTCGGTCAGCTGCGCGAGAAAAAGGGTTTCGTGCATCTCCTCGATGCCTCTCACTCCCTTGTCCAGGCGGGTGTGGATTTCCGGTGCGAGATCATCGGTGAGGGCCCCCAACGGGCCGAACTCGAGCGTCGCATCGACGAGCTCGGACTCGCTGAGCAGGTGGTGCTGCGCGGCGCACTCCCCCACGACGAGGTCATTGATGCCTACCGACGGGCGTCGATGTTCGTCCTCCCGAGCGTCGTCGGCGACGACGGCGACCGCGACGGCATCCCCAATGTCATTCTGGAAGCAATGGCCATGGAGCTCCCGGTCGTCTCGACCACGAACTCCGGTATTCCTGAGGCAGTCGAGCACGGCGAAACCGGGCTTCTGGTGCCGCCGCACGATGTCGAAGCCCTCGCCGCTGCGCTCGAACGCCTCCTGGTCGACCGCTCGGCAGCCCACGCGATGGGTGTCCGCGGACGTGCCGCGGTGGCCGCGCGCTTCGATGCGGAGACCAACATCGGGGCCCTGTACGACCGATTCGTCGGCGCGGGCACGACGTCATGACCACCACCGGACTGCCGCTCGATCTGGCGGCCAAATCAGTCTTCATTGTCTGGGGTCCGCCCGCCTACGCCAACCGAACTCGCCTGCTGGCTGCCGCCGTCGGTATCCCGGTGGAGCACATCTACTCAACCCGCCGACGGGGAGCGCTCGCGGCTCCGATCAAGTACCCGTACCAGGCATTCAAGACCCTCATATACCTCCTGAGGAATCGGCCTGCGGTCGTCTTCGTACAGAATCCGCCGAGCTTCGCCGCCGTTGTCGTTGCGATCACCTGTCTGTTCGGCCGGACCCGGTTCGTCGTCGATGCCCACAGTGATGCGTTCACCGCACGGCATTGGAGTCGGCCGAGATGACTCTACCGCTGGGTGGCCCGACGGGCCACCACCACGATCGTCACCAACGAACACTTCGCAGGCTCCATTCGAGACTCCGGCGCTCATGCGACCGTGATCCGCGACATCCCCAGCCGTTTCGATGCTGGTTCATGTGCACTCGGTCCGGAGTTCAATATTGTGGTCGTCGCCACCTACGCGCCCGACGAGCCCCTTGAGGAAGTCGTGTCGGCTGCCCGGTCGCTCCCCGATGTCTGCTTCCGCATCACCGGCGACACCAACCGCGAGAACGCCACCATTCCCAGCGCGCTCCCATCCAACGTCGAGCTCACTGGCTTCTTGTCGATCGACGAGTATCGCGGTCTCCTTCGTCACAGCGATGCCGTCATGGCACTCACGACACGGGATCACACGATGCAGAGGGGCGCGTGCGAGGCGCTGTCGGTCGGCACGCCGATCATCACCTCCGACTGGCCACTCCTCGTGGACTACTTCCGCAAGGGGACCGTGCACGTCCAGAACACCGCCGATGGAATCCAGCGCGGCATCTCTCGGCTGCGCGACGACATCGACCGGCATCGACACGACATCATCGAGCTGCGCGACGAGGTGGAGACAGAGTGGGTCGCAGCCCGAGACGGTCTCGTCGAGCTGGTCGTCGGCAGTTCCGCGACGGTGCAATCATGACCCGGCACTGCATGGTTGTACACGCCCACTACCCGGTCGGCGAGACGCGCGTTCAGCGCCAGGCGCTGGCCCTCATCGATGCCGGCATCGAAGTCGACGTGCTGTGCTTGCGTGGCGACGGTGAACCACGACATGAAGTCGTCGACGGCGTCACCGTCCGGCGCCTCCCGGTGAAGCGCCACCGCGATCGCGGGTTCGCGTGGCAGCTCGTCGAATACTTCGTCTTCTTCGTTCTGGCCGGCGCCAGCCTCACCCGGCGGCACATGCGACGCCGGTACCAGAGTGTGCAGGTGCACAACCTCCCCGACTTCCTGGTCTTCTGTGCCCTTGTCCCCAAACTCAGCGGGGCCAAGGTGATACTCGATCTGCACGACCTCATGCCGGAGTTCTTCGCCGCGAAGACCAAACGGGGCTTCGGGCATCCGCTCGTGCGCGTTGTCGCGCTCCAGGAACGGCTGTCGTGCGCCTTCGCCGATCAGGTCATCACCGTCAGCAAACGCTGGGAACGCACGCTGATCGAGAGAGGCGTGCCGGCCCGCAAGGTGACCATCGTGATGAATCTGGCCGATCAGCGGATGTTCGCACCAGCACCGCGCGACCGCAGCACCTGCAATGGCGGTTGGCGAGTGCTCTACCACGGCACCATCACCCACCGGTATGGAGTCGATCTTCTCGTCCGCGCCGTGCATGCCGTAGGTGACGACATCCCCGGAATCCGCC
>JAJCZV010000208.1 GCA_029262175.1 Gemmatimonadota bacterium | reverse complement strand
CCTCTGGATTCGTATCCGGATCGACGTTGGGAAGAAGTTTACCGCGATCAGTACAAGTATGAGCGGTCTTTTACCTATTGTTGTTCTCCGAACGACACGCATCAGTGTCGTGTTCGTGGATTCGTTCGTAACGGCATTTTGATGCGTATCGAGCAGAACTACGATCATCATAAGATCCGGGATCTTTATGGAAACCAGGCCGACGCGGCATGGAATCCTCGCATGTGTTTGCGTGGCATGACGTATCCCCGACGTGCTTACGGTCCTTATCGGAATAAGTATCCGATGATTCGCGTGGGCTGGAAGCAGTGGGCGGATGACGGTTTTCCTTATCTGGATAAAGAGAATCGGGAAAAATATAAGTTCACGAGCCGAGGCACGGACGAGTTCGTTCGTATGACCTGGGACCAAACCTTCACGTATCTGGCGAAGGGTCATGTCGCGGTTGGTAAAGCCTATAGTGGCACCCGCGGTGCCCAGCGTCTGAAAAACGAAGGCTATCAGCCTGAGATGATCGAAGCCATGGGTGGATCTGGCGCACGCGTTATGAAATATCGCGGCGGCATGGGTCTGTTGGGCGTTGTTGGTAAGTATGGTATTTACCGTTTGGCCAATCAGGTGGCTCTTCTGGATTCGATCATTCGTGGTCGGGGTCCTGGCAAGGTGCTGGGCGGACGCGCATGGTCCAACTACACCTGGCATGGCGATCAGGCTCCGGGGCATTCCTGGACGCATGGTATGCAGGCCTCTGATATTGACTTCGCGGATCATCGTTATGCGAAGTTGACCATTCAGTGGGGTAAGAACCTGATCGAGAACAAGATGCCTGAAGCGCATTGGTACACAGAGATCATGGAGCGTGGCGGCACGTTGGTGTCGGTCTCGCCGGAATACAATCCTCCTGCAACGAAAGCCGATTACTGGGTGCCGGTGCGAGCGGGATTGTCTGATACCTCTGTGTTTCTCGGTTGTGCGAAGATCATCATGGATGAAGGCCTGGTCGATGTCGATTACGTTAAAGACTACACCGACATGCCTCTTCTGGTACGAACGGACAACTTGATCCGCTTGCATCCGGAAGATTTCATTCCTGGCTACAAGGTTCAGCCGTTGCCGAAGGATGGTTTCACCACCAAGTGGATGAAGAACTTCAACCGCGACAAGATGCCCGATTTTACCGTATGGGATACCAATACCGACAAACCGGTTGCGATCACCCGTGAGGACATCGGCGCAAAAATGAGAAAGAAAAACATCGACCCTGCATTGGACGGTGTTTATGACATCAAGCTCGTGAGTGGCAAGACGATCACTGTCATGCCTCTTTACGAGATGTATAAAGTTCATCTGAAGGACTATGATATTGATACCGTCAACCAGATCAGTCATGCACCTAAAGACCTGATCCTGCGTTTGGCTCGCGATATTGGCACAATCAAGCCTGTCGAGATCCATTACGGCGAGGGTATCTGTCATTACTTCCACGCCACCATGCATAACCGGGCGTCTTATGTGCCCCTGATGCTGACCGGTAACGTAGGTCCCAAAGGTTCCGGGTCTCATACCTGGGCGGGTAACTACAAAGCCGGCAACTACCAGGGATCGCATTGGTCCGGTCCCGGGTTTGCGGCGATGGTTGCGGAAGATCCTTTCAACACCGTTCTCGATTCTTCCAAGAACATCGACTGGAAGAACGTCAAGGGTTACTTGAAGGGTGAGGAGGTCAGCTACTGGGCGCATCGTGATAAAGCGCTGATCGTCAATACCCCTCGGTATGGACGTAAAGTATTCACGGGTCGTTCTCATATGCCGACACCGACGAAGCTGGTATGGTTCGTTAACGTGAACGTCATCAACAACGCGAAGTGGTTCTACGAGTTGGTGTTCAACACCAATAACAACGTAGACATGATCGTGGCTCAGGACATCGAGTTCACGGGTTCTTGTGAGTACTCCGATATCGTGCTCGCGCCGAACTCATGGGCCGAGTTCGAAAGTTACGAGATCACGTCAGCGTGTTCGAATCCGTTTCATCAGATCTGGGGCGGAACCGGCATCAAGCCGATTTTCGACACCATTGATGATAACTTGATCCATCGCGAGTTCTCTCGACGATTGGCTGAAGTAACCGGTGATAAGCGTTTCGCTGATCATATGAAAGTATATGAGGGTGAAGCTCCTAACCGAACGAAAGCCATGATCCGTCGTTTGTTCACGACTTCTACAACCGGAATGGGTTACAACATCGATGACATCATCAACGGCAAGTACGGCGAGCCGGGTGCGTGTCTGTTGCTGTTCCGTACCTACCCACGGTCTCCGTTCTGGGAGATGTACACGGAGTCCAAACCTTTCTATACGCCTAATGGCCGCATCCAGTTCTACAACGATGAGCCAGAAGCGATTGAATACGGTGAGAACTTCATCGTTCACAGAGAAGGCCCGGAAGCCACGCCTTACCTGCCGAACGTCATTGTTTCAACCAACCCCTACATCCGACCGGATGATTACGGGATTCCGGAATCCGAGCAGGATCCTGATCTCCGTCATGTCCGTAACATCAAGAAACCTTGGTCTTCAGTGCGAACGACCAAGAACTTCTTGTGGGAGAAGGGTTATCGTTTCTACTGTGTCACTCCTAAATCCCGACATACCGCGCATTCGTCATGGGCGACGACTGACTGGAACATGATCTGGAACAACAACTTTGGTGATCCTTACCGCATGGATAAGCG
>JAJCZV010000207.1 GCA_029262175.1 Gemmatimonadota bacterium | reverse complement strand
AACCCCCTTCACCTGCTCAAGAATAGTCTTCTTATCCCCAACCAAAATCAAGACACCCTTCTCCAGCGGAATCGCCGCTTCCGCCATCGCGTTTAGCTTTTTGACATGGACCTTCCCCATCATCGCCATGTCATCCTCAAGTGTTGCGAAAGAAACACCGGCCAAAAGTCGCGCACTCGCCTCACGGAGCACTCCCCGAAGTCCTGCAAACGACTCAATCGTATTCGTACGAACCGTCTCCCGAGCTTTACGACCTTCCTCGTCAGACAGATCCCCACCGCGCGTGCGGGAGATTTCATGCAAGAATTCTTTCACCGACTCACCCGTAACATCTGCCCGAACACTAGACGACGCAACCATATACCCAACACGCGGCATCATCGAATAGGAAGACCTCGCCCCGTACGTATACCCCTTCTCTTCACGAAGATTCATATTCAACCGACTCGTGAAACTACCACCCAAAACCGTATTCAAAAGTTGATACGAAACTCGATCCCCATCCGTATAGATAGGCCCAGGCATCACAAAACGAACCACAGTCTGCACCGCCTCAGGACGATCAACAACATAGACCCCCATTTCGCTCCGCATCGGAAACGGATGCTCTCCAAGCTTCGCCTTGCCCCGCCCCGTCGGCTTCCAATCGCCCAAGAGCTTCTCAAGCGTATTCCGCGCCTCCCCCGCCGACAAATCGCCAGCTATCAGAATCGTCGCATGCTCAGGACCAACAACATCCGAGGCTTCCGCCCGAATCGCATCCAGCGTAAGGGATGAAACCGTCTCTTTCGTCCCCGAAGAAGGAACACCATAAGGATGCTTCGCACCAAAAAGCGCAGAAGCCCCAACCCGCGAAGCGACCGCCGTAGGACTATCATCCTGCTGCTTCAACCCATCAAGATGAAGACGCTTAACCCGTTCCCATTCCTTCGCGTCAAACCGAGGCTTACGAATCGCATCAACCGCCAGCGCCGCGGCCGCCTCAAAATTTCGCTTCAACACCGTCAGCGAAACATTCACACTCTCGCGACCGCCACGAGTGCCAAACTGCGCCCCAAGCGCCTGCATCGAATCACCAAACTCAAGCGCGCTCAAATCCCCCGCACCTTCGTCAAGCATATTCGCCATCAAGTCAATGCTTCCCGCCCGCTCAACACTTCCCAGATAACCGCCAGTATGAAAAACAACATTCATAGCAACAAGCGGAAGCTCGCTCTTCTGCCAGAGCATCACATCGATCCCGTTAGCAAGCGTGAACGTCTCCGGCAGCTGCGGAGAAAAAGAACCAGCCGTCGCAGGTCCAGGTTGCTCGTCACGACCCGACGCGACAGCCTCCGGCGACTGCGGAAGCACCCGAACAATCACCCGAGCTTCCGGCGTAAATACATCCGCCGCCCATTTCTGAACGCTAGACGCAGTGGCATTTCGATATCGATCCAGATCCCACTTGAAAGAGTTAGGCTCGCCCAGATGCATCTCATACGAATTCAACCGATCAGCTTTCGCTGCCGCACTCTGCAATCGCCGCAACATCCCAAGCTCCGTCGAAGCTTTATGCCGATCAAGTTCATCCGAAGTAGGCCCATCAGAAACGAGCCGCGCAACCTCTTCATCAATCGCACGCTCAACAGCGTCCAGGTCCTTCCCCGCAGGAACAAGCGCCGCAATCCGAAACTCAGACCCCAACATCTCAGACCCCTGATAAGCCCAAACTTCGGTCGCAAGCTTGTCGTCATAAACCAAACGCTTGTACAACCGACTCGTCTTCCCATCCGTCAAAACCGCAGCGATCAAATCCATCTCAGCATCGCCGTCCGCAAATATCGAAGGACTATGATAGCTCATCGTGACCTTCGCCAGCTGCACCTTATCTACCACGGTCGCCCGCTTCACCCCATCAAGTCGAACAGGCTCAGCCGTCCGATGCGGCGGCTCACCGCCACGCGGCAAAGACCCAAACAACTTCAGGATAAGAGGCTTCATCTCAGAAGACTCAAAGTCACCAGCAACTACTAGTGACATGTTGTTCGGAACATAATGTGTCGCGAAAAAATCCTTCACATCCCCAACAGTCGCAGCCGTCAGATCTTCATGCGTACCAATCACAGGAATGTGATAAGGATGACCTTCCGGATACATCAGATCCTGAATCTTAAGTTCCGACTTCCCGTAAGGACGATTCTCGTAGCTCTGACGACGTTCGTTCTTAACAACAGCACGTTGCTTATCAAGCTTCTCCTGATCCATCATTCGCGCAAGATCTTCCAACCGATCCGCATCTAGCCATAGCAAAGTAGGAAGAAGTTCCTTCGGTCCAGTTGAAAAGTAATTTGTTCGATCAGAACTAGTCGAAGCGTTGTTAGCCCCCCCGCCCGCTTCCATAATATTATCGAACTGACTGCCAGGAACGCGCTTGGTACCCATGAACATCAAATGCTCAAAAAGATGCGCAAACCCGCTCCGACCAACAGGCTCATCCTTCGCACCAACCCGGTACCAGAGGTTAATCGTACCGACCGGCAACGAATGATCCTCATGAAGAATGACCGTCATACCGTTATCAAGTTGGTACTTTTCGTATTGAACATCCTGTCCCGAAGCAACAGAAGCAAAAGCAACCGTCATCAACAACCCAGCTCGCATCTTCAAACCTTTCATCCCGAAATCTCCTAATCTGCAAGTCGCAGTAAAAACACAAACCTCGCCCAAAAGCCTACCCAGCTTCGCACCCAACCACAACGCGCTCACGCCACACCCGACACAATCCGACGAACGACTCCCCAACAATGTTGCGCAATTCGGGCATTAATACCCACAACCCCGACACCGCAGCCACCCAAGATGAACAAAAGTAGAAAGTGAACCCCCATGGGACCCGAAAAACCAACT
>JAJCZV010000206.1 GCA_029262175.1 Gemmatimonadota bacterium | reverse complement strand
TACTTCCTGCAACACCGGATCAATAGTGGTTAAGGCGGTAATTGCATTTCGAACAATAGGTAGCAACGAGTACAAAAACAGGGCAATAATTGCGGGCACCTGCCCAATTCCAAACACGGGAATCATCAATGCCAGGAGTGCAATGGATGGGATAGTTTGTAACAAACCAATAATCGTAAGCGTGCTACGTGTCAGCCAGCTAACTCTGAAAATGGCAAGGCTTATCAACAGCCCAAAGAATATGGCCAGTCCAAGTGCAATACCGGTAAGTTTTAGATGTGTCGCAGTATTGCTCAAGAGGTCTGTTTTCCAGTCAGAAGTTGAGGCTTTAAACTTGACTTGCCGAGATGAAAGAAAATCTGATGCCACTTCCGCGAAACTCTTACCATCAAAGATCACCCCTTCGTTTAGCTGGCTCATCAAAGTATTATCAATAGACCCCGATAATTGCAGTAATACGCTTTCAACAGATTCAGGCAGGTCAGCCCTGACAAAAGGAAATGCCATATAACGCGGGAAAAAACCCTTATCATCTTCAAGAATCTGTAAATTGTAGCGACGAATTTCACCGTCGGTAGAGTAGAGATCGGTTACGTCAATCTCTCCGTTTGCCAGGGCCTGAAACGCAAGCCCATGTTCAATTCCAGTGGGGTTGCCCTTGAAGCCGTATTTCTGCACCAGCCCGGGCCAACCGTCTGGCCGCTCCAGAAATTCATGACTAAAAACGAGCTTCAGGTCTGTACGGGGAACAAGGTCACTGATACTTTTTAGATCGGAAAAAGCTCTATCTTTCGCCAACCCCAAAGCGTAAGTATTGTTGAATCCAAAACCAGGCAATACACGTAAGCCCTCTTCAGACATTAGCTCATCCAGCTCGGACCGGGTAAACTCGCCTTCCCTTTTTAGTATCGCCTGTGTCAGGGTGCCCGTGTACTCAGGGTATATATCAATTTCACCTTTAAGCAGTGCGCTGTAACAAATCAGCGTGCCACCCAGACCAAATTTGCGCTCCACATCATAACCGGCACCTTCAAGTGCCTGCGCCATCAACTCTGCGAGAATGTAGGACTCATTGAAATTTTTGCTTCCTACGCGCAACGTTTGCGCATTCACACTGCACAATGTGACGACTCCTATCACCAGAACCAGAAGAGCCTTTATACATTGAGGCAAACTCACAATTGCGTTTCCAGCAAATGGCGAACGTAATCATCTGCAGGATTGTCCACCACTTCATTTACTGAAGCAGATTGCAATATTCTGCCGCCCCGAAGAATGACAAGTTGGTCACCCAGTTTTACAGCTTCACGCATATCATGAGTCACCATCAACGTTGTTACCGGCTCGTGTTGGCGCAGAGCCATAAACTGATCGTGTATCGAGCTTCGGGTAATAGGATCTATCGCAGAAAAAGCCTCGTCCAACAGCAGCATGGAGGGTTCGAGCATAAAAGCGCGACACAAACCAAATCGCTGACACTGACCACCGGACAACTGGTGTGGAAAATTATCGTTCATGGCCTGGTCAAGATTCATCATCCGGGCGAGTAGCGTGTAGCGTTTCTCAATTTTCTCGATGGGCCAGTTTTCGAGTTTTGCCAGCATGGTTACGTTTTCACGCGCGGTAAGGTGGGGAAACAGGCCAGCACCTTGAACCGCATAGCCAATATTCCGACGATGCTCCGGCCCATTCAATTCAGAAATATCTTTTCCAAACAAATGTACAACGCCTGAGTCTGGCCGTACTACCGCGTTAATCATTTTGAGAAGCGTCGACTTGCCGCTGCCGCTCTCACCTACGACAACAGTTGTGGCGTGCGCTTCAAGATGCAAACTGAGCCCGGAAAGTACTTCCTGTCCGGAATAAGCCTTTGAAACAGATTTAAACTCAACAGCAGTAGCCATATGGCACAGCATACTGTGTTTAAGCCGCCACCAGTTAATGATAATATTTTGAAATGAAATATTGTTCAGAATGCGGAGCCAGCGTCACACTTAAGGTTGTTGAAGGAGATCATCGAGATCGCTTTGTTTGCACTGGCTGTGGCCTAACGCACTACCAGAGTCCCAACGTGCTGGTAGCCAGCTATGTATGCACTCGCGACAAAATACTCTGGATCGAACGGGGTATCCCGCCTGCCAGAAATCTCTGGGCAATCCCCGGAGGGTACATGGAGAGTGATGAAACTCCCGCACAGGCAGCAAGCAGGGAACTTATTGAAGAAACCGGCCTGTCAATCGCTGCTGAACAGATGATTCTTGTTAGCGTTAGTACTATCCTGCATATGGCGCAGACTCACCTGGTGTTTCGCTGTCACCTTGAGCAGATAGAAACAGTACAGGAAACCCCGGAAGCCACTAATCATGGCTGGTTTACAGAAGAAGATGCACCGTGGGAAAAACTGGCATTTCCTTCCATAGAGCCACAAATTCGACAGGTTTATAGTTGGCTTGCCAGCGGTGAGTACGGCATTCGGGTAGGCGTTGTGGACGAATCAGGAAGCCACTACCAAAATTACCCCCTGGCAAATTATTGAATAGCCTGGTAGTTACCATCAAAGAATAGCAGCGGTTCCGCATCATTGGATTGGTAGGATGTTACTTCTCCAACAATAATGTAGTGGTCACCACACTCATGTACAGCGTGGGTCCTACAGACAAGATGCGCCAACGTATTATTCAGCAGCGGTATTCTATTCTCGCCGATGGAATAATCTATACCGTCGAATATATTGTGTTCCGATTTTGCAAACGCCTGCGATTCCTTCTGCTGATGTGCAGCCAATATGTTTATTCCAAAATGCCGGGTATCCAAAAATTCCTGCAAGGAATTGGATACCTTTGCAATATTCCAAAGTACCAGTGGAGGTTCCAGTGAAACCGAACTAAAACTGTTCGCAGTTATACCAAAACAGTCGCCTTGTTCATTGCTGCACGTAACCACCGTAACTCCGGTAGCAAATTTTGAAAGACACTGTCTAAATTTTTTCAAGTCCTGCACAAATATTCCTGCTCTTTTCCGTTATTTAGTTATTTACCCAAACCTGGCACACTATGGGAATCGTTAGCAATACACACGTTTTTTATTTCCATGTAAAAGTCGAAACTGAATTCACCGCCATCCCGGCCAATTCCACTCATTTTTACCCCCCCAAAAGGTGACGGCAAATTTCTGTTGTTTTCGGAATTTATCCATAACATGCCGGTTTCAATCTTTTCCGCCAGACGCATGGCTCTACCAGTGTCACGAGTCCAGGCGTAGGCAGCCAGGCCATACTCACTGTCGTTAGCGATAGAGATAGCCTGCTCTTCTGAATCAAAACCTATACACGTAAGCACGGGTCCGAATATTTCCTCGCGGGCAATGCGCATATCGTTTCGAGCCTGGGTAAACAGCGTGGGCGCCATGTAATTACCCGGTCCCAGGTCTGAACGTATCTCCCCACCTGCCGCAACACTTGCGCCATCCGCCTTGGCCAATTCTGCATATCCACGTACCTTTTGCAGGTGATCCCTGTGGATAAGTGGACCAATCTCTGTTTCTGCATCCAATGGATGCCCTACTTTGAGTTTGGCGATACGCTCAATTAATGCAGCAATAAAGCGATCCTTAACGGAATTGTGAACAAGTAGTCTACTACTGGAAGTACAACGTTGCCCATTCAGGCTATAGATCATAAACACTACC